>NZ_JBIAYX010000001.1:0-835356 GCF_042898365.1 Streptosporangium sp. NPDC000509
TGCAACACCGCATCCAACAACGCCGGATGCACCCCGAACGACCCCGCACCCGACACCACCTGCTCAGGCAGCACAACCTCCGCGAACACCTCACCGTCGGCACCGCGCCAGGCCGCCCGCAGCCCCTGGAACACCGGGCCGTACTCCAACCCGCTCGCGGCGAGCCCTTCGTACACCCCGTCCAACTCGATCACCGACGCACCCCGCGGCGGCCACACCTCCGTCTCGAACGACACAGCGGCGCGGTCTCCGGCCGTCAGCACACCGGTCGCGTGCTCGACCCACGGCTCCTCATCGGCCGCCTCGGCCGACCGGGCATGAACGCTCACCTCACGCCGACCCGACTCGTCGGCCGACCCCACCCACACCTGCACCGCGACCGCGTCCCGCTCACCCAGCACCAGCGGCGTGGTCAGGGTCAGCTCCTCGATCACATCGCAGCCGGCCTGATCCCCCGCCCGCACGGCCAGTTCCACGAACACGCTGCCCGGCACCATCACCGAACCCATCACCACGTAGTCGGCCAGCCACGGATGCGACCCCAGCGACAGACGGCCGGTCAGCAGCACCCCGTCGGAGCCGGCCAGCCCGACCGCCGCACCCAGCAGCGGATGGCCGGTGGCCGCCAACCCGGCGGCCGCCAGGTTCCCCACCCGCGCACCCGCGCCGTCGGGCCAGAAACGCCGGCGCTGGAACGCGTACGTCGGCAGCGCCACCCGGCGCCCGCCCGCGAGCACCGCCTCCCAGTCCACCGTCACGCCACGCACGTGCAGTTCGGCGAGAGCCGTCATGATCGTCGACTGCTCGTCCCGGTCCCCGCGCAGCACCGGCACCGCCACCGCGTCCGCCCCGGCCACCACGTCCGCGACGGGCCGAGCCTCGGCGGCGAGGGTGTCGGACGCCATCGCGGCGAGCACCCCGTCGGGGCCCAGCTCCAGATACGCCCGAACCCCCTGAGCGTGCAGCGTACGGACACCGTCGGCGAACCGCACCGCGCCACGCACCTGCTCCACCCAGTACTCCGGCGAACACAACCACTCCGCACCGGCCACCTGCCCGGTCAACGTCGACACGACCGGAATCCGCGGCGCACCGTAGGACAGCGACCCCGCCACCGCCCGGAACTCCTCCAGCATCGGATCCATCAACGGCGAATGGAACGCATGCGACACCCGCAACCGCTTCGCCCTGATCCCCCGCTCCCCCAGAGCCGCGGCCACCTCAAGCACCGCCTCCTCAACCCCGGAGACCACCACCGACGCGGGACCGTTCACCGCCGCGACCGACACCTCCTTCTCCCGCCCGGCCAGCAGCTCGACGACCTGCTCCTCGGCGACCTGGACCGCCACCATCGCCCCACCCTCGGGCAACCCTTGCATCAACCGCGCCCGACCCGCCACCAACGCACACGCGTCCTGCAACGACAACACCCCGGCCACATGCGCCGCCGTGATCTCCCCGATCGAATGCCCGGCCAGCACATCGGGCCGCACCCCCCACGAGGACACCAGCCGGAACAACGCCGTCTCCACCGCGAACAACGCAGGCTGCGCCCACCCCGTCCGATCCAGCAACTCAGCCTCAACCGACCCCGGCTCGGCGAACACCACCTCACGCAACGACCCGTCCAGCAGCGGCTCGAACTCGGCGAACACCTCGTCCAAGGCTTCAGCGAACACCGGGAAACGGTCGTACAGCTCCCGGCCCATCCCGGCCCGCTGGCTGCCCTGACCGGTGAACAGGAACGCGACCTTGCCCTGCCGTCCGCTCTGTCCCAGCAGGACGCCCGCGCCCGGTCGGCCCTCGGCCACGGCTCGTAGCCCGGCCACGACATCCTCGCGCGCACCGGCCAGTACGGCGGCCCGGTGCTCGAAGACCGATCGCGTCGAGACGAGGGAGAAGGCGATGTCGGTCAGATCAAAATCAGGTTCGGCGTCCAGGTGTGACACCAGCCGTTCGGCCTGTGCCCGCAGCGCCTCCGCCGTACGACCGGAGATCAGCACCGGAGGCACATCCGGGGTCACCGCCGGGTACCAGTCCTCCGTGTTCACCTCGATTCGCTTGTCGTGCGGCGCCTGCTCAATGATCACGTGCGCGTTGGTGCCGGTGAGACCGAACGAGGACACCCCCGCCCGCCACGGCCGATCCACCTGCGGCCACTGCGTCGGCTCGGTCAGCAGCCTCACCGCACCCGAGGCCCAGTCCACGTGCGAGGACGGCGCGTCCACGTGCAACGTCCGAGGCAGCACCCCGTGCCGCATCGCGAGCACCATCTTCATCACACCCGCCACACCCGCAGCCGCCTGCGTGTGACCCAGGTTCGACTTCACCGAACCCAGCAGCAGCGGCCGATCCTCCGGCCGATCCTGACCATAGGTCGCCAGCAGCGCCTGCGCCTCGATCGGGTCACCCAGCGTCGTCCCCGTACCGTGCGCCTCCACCACGTCCACGTCGGCGGAGTTCAGCCCGGCACTGCCCAGCGCCTGGCGGATCACCCGCTGCTGAGACGGACCGTTCGGCGCGGTGAAGCCGTTCGACGCGCCGTCCTGGTTCACCGCCGACCCGCGCAGGACCGCGAGGACCTGATGGCCGTTGCGCTGGGCGTCCGACAGCCGCTCCAGGACCAGCACGCCCACACCCTCGGCCCACCCCGTGCCGTCCGCCGCGTCGGCGAACGCCTTGCACCGGCCGTCGGGCGCCAGCCCGCCCTGCCGGGTGAACTCCACGAACGCACCGGGGGTGGCCATCACGGTCACCCCGCCCGCCAGCGCCAGCGAGCACTCACCGCTGCGCAGCGCCTGCGTCGCCAGGTGCACCGCCACCAGCGACGACGAGCAGGCCGTGTCCACCGTCACCGCAGGCCCCTCCAGGCCAAGCGTGTACGAGAGCCGGCCGGAGGCCGCGGCCGCGCCCATGCCGGTCCCGATGTTGCCCTCGAGGTCGGCCAGTGAGCCGACCATCAGGTAGGAGTAGTCCTGGCCGCTCATGCCGACGAAGACCCCGGTACGGCTACCGCGCAGCTTGGCCGCGTTGATCCCGGCCCGCTCGACGGCCTCCCACGACACCTCAAGAAGGAGTCGCTGCTGCGGATCCATCGCCAGCGCCTCGCGCGGCGAGATCCCGAAGAACCCGGGGTCGAAGTCCGCGACGTCGCTGATGAAGGCGCCCTTGTCGGTGTCGCTCCGCGGCCGGCCGTCCGAATCGCGGGCCGCCAGCAGATCGAGATCCCAGTCGCGGTCGGACGGGAAGCCCGAGGTGGCGTCACCACCTTCGGCGATCAGCCGCCACAGGTCCTCGGGCGAGGACACCCCGCCGGGGAACCGGCAGCTCATCGCCACGATGGCGATCGGTTCCGTGGTGACCGCGACCAGCTTCTGGTACTGACGCCTTAGCCGTTCGGCCTCCTTCATGGAGGTCCGGAGCGCCTGTACGACCTGCTCACTGGGCGTATCCATCACAGCCTCCGTACGTCGGGCGGGGTCGGGAAACCTGCGTCCGGCGTCGCCGGTACCAGGACACCCACCACCGCCGCGTCGATCGCGTCAGTCACCACGGCCCTCTCCGCACGCACCGGCACGCGGTGTCCTCACCCGGCGAGGCGTCCCCACCGGAGAGGGGAGGCGGTAGCACGGGTCTCCACATGGTCGAAGAGGAGGACCGGCGGTATGCACGACGGGACTCCCACTGAGAGAGAAGTCGTCGAGCATGCCATCCATTCGGCGAAGTTAGGCCGATGGCGACTCGGCAAACGCCTAGTCTTTGGAAAGCCCGGCGAGCCGGCCGCGCCCACAGCACCGCCTCCGGGCGCCCTCGACCGCGCGGACCACCTCCGGGAGAGACCGGTCGCGCCCACGATCCAGCGCCCCGGGAAAACTAGTGATCCCCCTAATGTCGCCGCGATACCGTGCGGGCACGCCGGCGTCAGAGCAGGGAAGACGCGCACGGCGAGGACGGATCCGCACCGGAGCAGGCGCCCGCGCGTCACTGGCTGTTCGAACAGTCCGGCTCCCGCGATGGAGGTGTGTGTGATGGGCGAGGGCCGCAAACCAGTGCTGTTCGTCAGCAATCCCGGGGCCGGTGTCTTCAACCCCCTGCGCGTGATCGCCGCCGAGCTGGCCAGGCGTGGCACGGAGGATCTGTGGTTCGCGACGGATGAGTCCTGCAGGGCCGACATCGAGAGCATCGACGAGGGGAGCGGCGTCCGGTTCGTCTCACTCGGCGAGACGGATCCCCTGCAATCCCCGGCCGACTGGGACGACGAGATGTACCGGCTGGCCACCCAGCGGTCCCGCTGGAAGGCACACCACGCGGTGGTACGGCGCGGGTTCGACCCCGACAGCGGGGAGCAGAAGTATCTGGCACTCGACGCCCTGGTCGAGGAGCTGAACCCGGCTCTCATGATCTTCGACAGCGTGAACCCCGTCGCGCTCATGATCGCGCTCAGGAGAAACATCCCGTACGTCCTCAGCTCGCCCTTCCTGCCGAGCAATCTGCTCATCACCAGGACACCGCGCGGATTCCCCATGCTGCACACCGGGCTGCCCCTGAACATGTCGTTCCCGCAGCGGGTCTACAGCAACGTGTTCAAGATCCGGGCCGCGCTGATGTTCCTGCACCCGAGGATGCTGAGGCTCGCGCTCAAGGGCATCTCGTACGCGAAACAGATCCAGCTGCCGAAGGAGGCACTCCGTCCGTCGGCGAAGGTCGACCGCGCCGATCTCGTCCTGTGCTACACGGTCTTCGGGCTGGAGTACCCGTTCCCCCTTCCCGACAAGTTCCACCTGGTCGGCGCGATCATCCCGCCGTTGCCCGAAGCGCAGGACGACCGCGACCTGTCCGGCTGGCTCGACGCCAACCCCTCCGTGGTCTACGTCGGACTCGGCACCATCACCCGGCTGACCCGTCCCGAGGTGCACGCGCTGGTGGAGGTCGCCCGCCGGTTGGACGGCAGGCACGCCGTGCTGTGGAAGCTCCCTGCCGGGCAGCAACAGTTCCTCCCTCCCCGGGAGGAGCTGCCGCCGAACCTCAGGATCGAGAGCTGGATTCCCTCCCAGCTCGACGTGCTGGCCCATCCCAACGTCGCCCTCTTCTTCAACCACGGCGGCGCGAACGCCTTCCACGAGAGCCTGTATTTCGGCAAGCCACAGATCATCCGCCCGCTGTGGGTCGACTGCTACGACCAGGCGGTGCGCGGCGTGGACAGCGGGGTGAGCCTCACCCTCGACGACCCGCAGACCATCGACGTCGACGACGTGGTCGGCAAGATCACCCAGGTGCTGGACACCCCTTCCTTCCGTGAGCGCGCCGAGTTCTTCGCCAAGGCGCAGCAGGAGGCGGGAGGCACCCGGGTGGCCGCCGATCTGATCCTGGGCAACCCGGCGCTGAAACGATCCGACCAGGTACTGCCGAAGGACGTGGCGACACCATGAAAACGCACAGCGGCGACCCGACATCCATCGAGTTCCCGAGGCGGCGGCGCGGGCAGCTCTCCCCGCCGGACGAGTACGCCTCGCTCAGGGAACAGCCGGGACCGGTCAGGTCGGCGCTGCCGGGAGGCAGCACCGTGTGGCTGGTCGCCAGGCACGACGACGTGCGCGCCGTGCTCACCGACCCCCGGATCAGTGCCAGCCCCCTGCACGAGGGCTTTCCGACGATCGGGCGCAACGGGACGGTGCCTCCCCCCGACCAGATCCCCGGCTGGTTCGTCGCCTACGACCCGCCGGAGCACACCCGCTTCCGCAAGGCCCTCATCCCCGAGTTCACCGTACGGCGGGTCGCCGAGCTCCGCCCGGCCGTCCAGCGGGTCGTCGACACCTGTATCGACGACATGCTCAACGCCGGTACCACCGCCGACCTGGTGTCCGCGTTCGCGCTGCCGGTGCCTTCGCTGATCATCTGTGAGCTGCTCGGCGTGCCGCGTACCGACCGTGAGCTCTTCGAGTCGAGGACGCGCGTCCTGGTGACCCTCACGTCGACCGACGACGAACGCGAGTCCGCGACCAAGGACCTGCTGCTGTACATCTCCAAGCTGATCACCATGAAGCAGCGGTTCCCCGGCAGGGACCTGACCAGCCGGCTGCTGTCGGCCGGGGTGCTCACCCCCAAGGAGATCTCCGGTGTCGCCCTGCTGCTGCTGATCGCCGGGCATGAGACGACGGCGAACAACATCGCGCTCGGCGTGGTCATGCTGCTGCTGAACCGGCAGTGGATCGGCGCGCCCGGGGTGGTGGAGGAGGTGCTGCGTTACCTGTCCGTCGCCGACCGGGTCGCGCTCCGCGTGGCCCTGGAGGACGTCGAGATCGGCGGGCACGTCATCAAGGCCGGCGAGGGCATCGTGCCGCTCGGTGCCGCGGCGAACCACGACCATGACGCGTTCGAACGGGCCGACGAGTTCGATCCGAGCCGCTCGGCCCGCCACCACGTCGCGTTCGGGTACGGCGTGCACCAGTGTCTCGGGCAGAACCTCGTCAGGATCGAGATGGAGACCGTCTTCACGTCCCTGTTCCAGCGGATTCCGACCCTTCGGCTCGACGGCGCGGTCGAGGACCTGCCGTTCAAGTACGACGGTGTGCTGTTCGGGCTGCACGAGCTCCCGGTCCGCTGGTGACGGCGCCACAGGCTCCCGGCCGGTCATCGTCGGTCCCGGTCTTTCAAGGATGAGGAATGTCATGCGTGTCAATGTGAACGCCGAGCACTGCGTCGGCGCCGGCCAGTGCGTGCTCATCGCGCCGGAGGTCTTCGACCAGAACGACGAGGGAACCGTCATGGTCCTGGTCGAGACCCTGGACGACTCCGCTCAGATCGGCGCCCGGGAGGCGGTCCTCGCCTGCCCGTCGAGGTCCATCTCGCTGTCCGAGAGCTGAGGACCGTACCGGGCGGGTGATCGCACCCCGCCCGCACGAACCCGACCCGGCCGGGTCGACGCACCCCCGGCCGGGTCGATTCGCGTTCCCGGCCGTTCCCTCTCGTCCCGCCACACCGGGTGGCCCCCACGCGGGCGGGACCTTGCGAAGACCGACGTTCCCCTGTCCGTCTGGATACGGTGGTCCCCCGCGCGGGCGGGACCACGACGCCGAGACGGCAGGACCGCGGAAACCCGGGACGACGGGACGGCGGAGCTCGTCGAGCTCCGCCGTCGCGGGCCGCCCGCGCCCCCGAGGCGCCGGTCCTGATCGTCTTGCCGACTCCGCCCTACTGACCTCCACCCTCAAGGGCCGCCCGCACCAGCTCGTCGAGTCCCATCGCGTCGAGCGCGTCGCCCGCGTCCTCGTCGGCATCGTCGTCGACAGGACTCTGCTGGTCACCGGCCAGGTGCAGCAGCGCGTCCAGCACGCCGATCTCCCGCAGCCTCGCCATGGACAGTGACGCGAACAGCGCCCGGACCCGCGCCTCCTCCTCGCTGCCGCCGTTCACGCCGTGCACGCCGTTCATGCCGGAGGCCGCGCCCGTCTCCGGCAGGAGCTGGGCGATCACGTGTTCGGCGAGGGCCTGCGGGGTCGGATAGTCGAAGATCAGCGTGGAGGGCAGCTTCAGCCCCGTCGAGGCCGTGAGCCGGTTTCGCAGCTCGATCGCGCTGAGGGAGTCGAATCCGAGGTCCCTGAACGCCTGGTCGGCGCCGATCACCTCGCGACCCGAGTGCCCGAGGACCATCGCGATCTGATCGCGCAGCACGTCGAGCAGCACGCCGAGCCGTTCGGGTCCCGCGAGGACGGCCAGCCTGTCCCGCAGGGCGGACGCCGACCGTGATGTCTCCTGCGCCGAGCCCTCCGACTCGACCAGCTCACGGTATCCCGGCAGCTCGCACAGCAGCCGGCTGGGCCGTCCCGCCGTGTAGGAGCGGACGAACCGCTCGTGCTCGATGTCGGCGACCACCGCGATCGGCTCACCGCCGGCGACGAGGCCGCTCAACGCGGCGACCGCGAGTTCGGGGTCCATCGGGCGTACGCCCATGCGCCGGGACGCCTCCTGCGCCGCGGCCACCTCCGCCATGCCGCCGCCCGCCCAGGCCCCCCACGCCACCGCCGTGGCCGCGGCCCCGCGTTCGCGGCGCCGCTCCGCCAGGCCGTCCAGTACCGCGTTGGCGGCGGCGTAGTTGCCCTGGCCGGGGGTGCCGAGCGTCCCCGCCGCGGAGGAGAACAGCACGAACACCGGCAGATCCATGTCCCGCGTCAGCTCGTCCAGCACGACCGCCGGTGCCACCTTGGCCCGGAACACCGTCTCGAACCGTTCCCTGGTCAGGCCGTCCACCACGCCGTCGTCGACCACGCCGGCGGCGTGCACCACACCGGTGAGCGGGAACTCGGCCGGGATGTCGGCCAGCACGGCGGCGAGCGCGTCCGGGTCGGCCGCGTCGCAGGCCGCGACGGTCACCCGGGCGCCCAGCTCCGACACCTCGTCGCGCAGTTCGGCGGCCCCGGGGGCCTCCATCCCTCGTCGGCTGACCAGCACCAGGTGCTCCGCGCCGTGCCGGGCCAGCCAGCGGGCCAGGTGTCCGCCGAGCGCGCCGGTGCCACCGGTGATGAGTACGGTTCCCGACGGCGTCCACTCGCCGGGCTCGCCGCTCTGGCCCGCCGGGTCCTGCACCAGCCGCCGGGCGTACGTGCCGGAGGCCCGGACGGCGATCTGGTCCTCGCCGTCCAGACCGGCCAGCACGCTCGCGAGCCGCCGCGCCGCTTCCCGGTCGAACCCCTCCGGCAGGTCGATCAGGCCGCCCCATCGCTGCGGGTGCTCCAGCGCGGCGACCCGGCCCAGACCCCAGATCGCGGCCTGCGCCGGATCGCGCAGGGCCTCGCCGGGCTCGGCCGCGACAGCGCCCCGGGTGAGGCACCACAGCGGCGCTTCGACACCGGCGTCGCCCAGCGCCTGGATCAGCGACGTCGTGAGGGCCAGGCCGTCGGGAAGCACTGTGTGCCCAAGGCTCCCGGCATTCCCCAGGTTCCCGGCGCCCGCGGACTCCCGCAACGCCAGGAACGAGACCACTCCGGCGAGCGGCCGGTCGCCGGCGAGCGAGCCCAGCCGCTCCGCCAGCGCGGCCCGATCCGAAGGCACCGCGGCGAGGTCGGCCACCTCCACGCGGACCACGTCGGCACCGAGCGCGTCGATCACCGAGCCCGTCCAGGCGTCGGTGCGCAGTTCCTCGGGCAGCACCACCAGCCACGGGCCGGCCGGACCGGTCCGCGAGCTCCGGCCGGGTGCGGCCGCGCCGTCACCGGTGAGCGGCTTCCAGGCGATCCGGTACCGCCAGGCGTCCATCGTGTACTTCCGGCGCCGCTCCCGGCGCCACGACGACAGCGCCGGCAGCACCTTGGTCAGCGCGTCGCCGTCCACGTCGAGCCGCGACGCCAGCGCCTTGGAGTCCTCCTCCTCGACGGCCGCCCAGAACTCGGCGTCCACCGGGTCCGCCGTCGAATCCGCCGTGCCGTTCCGGTCCGCCGCGCGGGCCGGGCCCGGGTGACCGGCGTCGGGCCAGAACCGCTCGTGCTGGAACGCGTACGTCGGCAGGTCCACCTGCCGGGCACCGGTGCCCGCGAGGACCGAGGTCCAGTCGGGGCTCATCCCGTGCACGTGCAGCCGGGCGAGGGCGGTGAGGACGGTCCGGTGCTCGTCTCGGTCCCTGCGCAGCAGGGAGACCAGCTCGGCCTCGGCGGTGACGGTCTCCCGTGCCATCGCGGTGAGGGTTCCGTCCGGGCCGATCTCGATGTAGCGGGTCACCCCCGCCTCGTGCGCCGCCCGGATCCCGTCGGCGAACCGCACGGCGTTTCGCACGTGTGTCACCCAGTAGTCCGGGGAGCACAGCTCGGCCGTGACGGCGCCGCCGGTGACGTTCGAGATCACCGGGATGCGCGGCTCGGAGTAGGAGACGCCTTCGGCGACCGCGCGGAAGTCCGCCAGCATCGGCTCCATCAGCGGCGAGTGGAACGCGTGCGAGACCCGCAGCCGCCTCGTCCTGTGACCGCTGTCGGCCAGTGTGCCGGCCACGTCGAGCACCGCCCGCTCCGCCCCGGCTATCACCACGGATTCCGGGCCGTTGACCGCGGCGACGGAGACCTGTCCCTCGTACCCGGACAGCGCCCGCAGCACCTCCTCCTCGCCTGCCTGGACGGCGACCATCGCGCCGCCTGCCGGAAGCGCCGCCATGAGCGCGCCCCTCGCCGCCACCAGCGCGCAGGCGTCCCCGAGGGACAGCACGCCCGCGACGTGCGCCGCGGCCAGTTCGCCGACCGAGTGTCCGATCAGCACGTCAGGGGTGAGACCCCACGACTCCAGCAGGCGGAACAGGGCCACCTCGACCGCGAACAGCGCCGGCTGTGCCCACCCGGTCCCGTCGAGCAGCTCGGCCTCGGGGGTTCCCGCCGGGGCGAAGAGGATCTCCCTCAGCGGGCGGTCCAGCCTGGCGTCCAGCTGCGCCAGCACGGCGTCGAGCGCGTCGGCGAAGACCGGGAACCTGTCGTACAGCTCGCGGCCCATCTCCGGCCGCTGGCTGCCCTGGCCGGTGAACAGGAACGCCGTCCTGCCCGGTCGCCCGAGAGCGCCGTCGAGCACGTGCGGGGCCGGGGTCGCGTCCGCCGCCGCCCGCAGACCGTCCAGCAGCTCCGTACGGCTGCCGGCCAGGACGACGAGTCGCTGCCTGAAGCTCGACCGGGTGGTGGCGAGGGAGTACGCGAGGTCGGCCAGGCCGAGGTCCGGGTGTTCGGCGAGGTGGTCGAGCAGGCGCCGCGCCTGTGCCCGCACCGCGGCCGGGGTCTTCGCCGACAGCGGGACCGGCAGGAGGTGGGGAACCGTCTCGGCCTGGTCCGCGAGATGTCCGGCGGACGTCCCGTTGAGTGCCGGGGCCGCCCCCGGCGCTTCGCCGAGGTCGGCGGAGGGTGCCCGGTGGAACCCCGATGGCTCGACGGCCTCGGACACCCCGGCGAGGTCGGCCGGAGGCGCCTCCTCGATGATCACATGGGAGTTCGTGCCGGTGGCTCCGAAGGACGAGATGCCCGCCCGGCGCGGGCGCCCGGAGTCCGGCCACGGCCGCGCCTCGGTGAGCAGTTCCACCGCGCCCGCCGACCAGTCAACGTGCGACGACGGCGCCTGCACGTGCAGCGTCCTCGGCGCGACCCCGTGCCTGATGGCCATCACCATCTTGATCAGTCCGGCGACTCCGGCCGCGGCCTGTGTGTGGCCGATGTTGGATTTGATCGACCCGAGCAGCACCGGCCGCTCGCGGTTCTGCCCGTAGGTCTCCAGCAGGGCCTGCGCCTCAATCGGGTCGCCCAGCCTGGTGCCCGTGCCGTGCGCCTCCACCACGTCCACCTCGGACGGGGTCAGCCGGGCACCGGCGAGGGCACGGTGGATCACCCTGCGCTGCGAAGGACCGCTCGGCGCGGTGAACCCGTTGGAGGCGCCGTCCTGGTTGACGGCGGAACCGCGCAGGACCGCGAGCACGCGGTGGCCGTTGCGCCTGGCGTCCGACAGCCGTTCGACGACGAGCATGCCGACGCCCTCCGCCCAGCCCGTGCCGTCGGCGGCGTCGGAGAACGCCTTGCACCGGCCGTCCGGGGAGAGCGCCCCCATCTCACCGAACTCCACGAAACCTACCGGGGTGGACATCACGGTGACGCCGCCGGCGAGAGCGAGCGAGCACTCCCCCGACCGCAGCGCCTGCGCGGCGAGGTGCAACGCCACCAGCGACGAGGAGCACGCGGTGTCCGCGGTCACCGAGGGGCCCACCAGGCCGAAGGTGTAGGAGAGCCGGCCGGAGATCACGCTGGCCGCCTGTGCCGTCTGCGCGTGGCCGTGGTGGTCGCGGGGTGGCCGGTAGTCGCCGCCGGTGGCGCCGACGTAGACGCCCACGTCGCCGCCCCGCAGGCCCGCGGGGTCGATGCCCGCCCGTTCGAACGCCTCCCAGGCGGCTTCGAGCACCAGCCGCTGCTGCGGGTCCATCACCATCGCCTCACGGGGCGAGATGCCGAAGAAGCCCGGGTCGAAGTCGGCGACGTCGTACAGGAAGCCGCCTCCGGCCGCCGTGCTGCGGCCGCGTCCTTCGGCGTCCCCGCTGGACAGCGTGGCCAGGTCCCAGCCCCGGTCGGCGGGGAACGCGCCGACCGCGTCCGCCTCCTCGGTGACCAGTCGCCACAGGTCCTCCGGCGAGCGGACGCCGCCCGGGTAGCGGCAGCTCATGCCGACGATGACGATCGGGTCGTCCGTGAGCGCGGCCGGTACGGACGCCGGGCTCCCCTCGCCGAGGCCGCCCTCGTCGGGGCTCTCCTCGCCGAGTATCAGACCCGCCAGGTGTCCCGCGAGGTCCACCGGGGTCGGGTGGTCGAAGACGAGAGTGGCCGGCAGGGTCAGTCCGGTCACGGCGTTGAGCTGGTTGCGCAGGTCGACCGCGGTGAGGGAGTCGAACCCGAAGTCACGGAAGGCCCGGTCGGCCTCGATCTCGGCGCTGTCCGCGTGCCCGAGGACCGAGGCCGCCCTGGCCACGACCAGTTCGAGGACGAGGGGCGTACGCTCGGCCGCGGGCAGCCCAAGAAGACGCTCACGGAGTTCGGCCGCCACGGTGGGCTCGCCGTCGCGGGCGCCGCCCGCCGCCTCGATCGCCTTCCTCGCCTGGGGCAGCTCGTCCAGCAGCGAGGTCGGCCGCAGCGCGAGGAAGGCCGGGGCGAACCGGTCCCACTCCACGTCGGCGACCGTCACCGCACCCTCGCCGTTCGCGACGGCCCGGCCCAGTGCGCCGAGCGCGAGTTCGGGCGCGAGGGCGGGCAGCCCGTTCGCCCGCAGGTGCAGGTCCATTCCCCTGTCCGCGGTCACGCCGCCGTCGGCCCAGGCCGACCAGGACACGGCGGTCCCCACCGCGCCCCGGGCGCGGCGCGCCTCGATCAGCGCGTCCCGCACCGCCTCCGCGGCGGCGGCGGCCCCCCGGCCGGCGACCCCCCAGACTCCGGCGAGCGAGCAGAACAGCACGAACGCGTCCAACTCCCGGCCTTCCAGCAGGGAGTCCAGGTGGAGCGCCCCCGCGACGTGGGCCGTGGCGGTCTCGGCGAGGTGTGCGGGCTCGGCCCCTTCGAGGGTGGCGGCCCCGGCCGGTTCCTCGGCGTAGACGACCGCGTCCGGCGGGAACTCCGCCAGCAGGGCGGCCACGGCCTCCCGGTCCGCGAGGTCGCAGTGCCTGATCGTCACCCGGGGATCGGCGTCGGCGGGTTCCGCCCGACCGGTGCTCTCCCGTGGTTCCCCAAGCTCCACCGGGGCGGCGGTCTCTCCCGTCTCCACCCGGTCGGCGGCCTTCAGCGGTTCCAAGGATTCCCCCCGACCCGCGGCCTCGCCGACCTCTCCGGCCTGAGCCGGGACCGAACTCCCGGCCAGTACGACCCGGTCGGCGCCCGCGTCGGCCAGCCAGCGGGCGACGCGCTCGCCGGAGACTCCCGTGTCCCCGGCGACCAGCACCGTGCCGCGAGGTCGCCAGGAGCGGTCGGCGTCCCCGGCGGGAGCCGGCACGAGCCTGCGGCCGAACACTCCCGAGGCGCGCACGGCGACCTCGCTCTCGCCGTCGGGACCGCCGGCCAGCACGCCGGCGAACCTGGCGACGGCCCGCCGGTCGAGCTGTCCCGGCAGGTCGATCATGCCGCCCCAGCGCCGGGGATGCTCCAGCGCCGCCACCCGGCCGAGGCCCCAGACCGCGGCCTGCTCAGGGCTCGGCGGGGCGTCGGACCGGCCCACCGACACCGCGCCCCGGGTGACGCACCACAGCGGCGCGTCGAGACCGGCGATGCCCAGCGCCCGCACCAGCGCGGCCGTGAACGCCAGCCCGGGCAGGCCGCCCTCGGATAGACCGTCCCCGGTTAGACCGACACCACCTGTCCCGGCGAGTGCGAGCAGGGAGATCACCCCCACCGGCGCCTGGCCGTCGGGAGCATCGAGCAGTTCGGCGAGCCGCGCGGGGTCGGCACTCGTGACGTCCACACGTGTCAGCGCGCCGGGGTCACCCAGGGCGGCGCCCACCGCGTCGAGGACCTCCGCCCAGCTCCCCTCCTCGGGCAGGCCCGCCGGTACGGCCACCAGCCACCTCCCCGAAGGGACGGCGGACGGCACGGCGTCCAGGGGCTTCCACGCCACCCGGTAGCTCCAGGAGTCCACGAGGGTGCGCTCGCGGCGCGCGCGGCGCCAGGTCGACAGCGCGGGAAGCACCGTCGACAGCGACTCCGCCTCCAGATCCAGCGTGGCCGCCACGGACGTCAGGTCCGCACGCTCGATCGCGGCCCAGAACTCGGCGTCCACCGGGTCCCCCACCGGACCTCCGCCCCGCACGGCGGCCTCCGGCCAGTACCTGCGGCGCTGGAAGGGGTAGGTGGGCAGGTCGACGCGGCGCGCGCCGCATCCGGTGAAGAGGGACCGCCAGTCCACCACAATCCCGTGGACGTGCAGCCTGGCCAGCGCGTCCACGACCGACGACTCCTCGCCGCGGTCCTTGCGCAGCAGCGGCACGACCAGGGTGCCGGTCTCGGTGTCGTCGGCCGCGAGGCAGTGCTGGGTCATCGCGGACAGCACGCCGTCCGGGCCGAGTTCGACGAACGTGCTCACGCCGGAACCGCGCAGGGTGCGCACGCAGTCGGCGAAGCGGACCGCCTGCCGGGCGTGGTCGACCCAGTAGCCGGGTGAGCAGAGCCGTTCGACGGCGACCGGCTCGCCCGTCAGGCCGGAGACGAGCGGGATGGCCGGCGGTGAGAAGCCGATCCCTCGTACGGCCCGGCGGAACTCCTCCAGCATGGGGTCCATCAGCGGCGAGTGGAACGCGTGAGCGACGGCGAGCCGGGTGGTCTTGCGGCCCTCGGCCGCGAAGTGGGCGGCGATCTCGACGACCGGCCCCTCCGCCCCGGCGATCACCACCGCGGACGGCCCGTTGACCGCGGCGATCGACACCTCGTGCTCGCGTCCGGCGAGCATCGCCACGACCTCGTCCTCGCCCGCCTGCACGGAGACCATCGCGCCCCCGGCCGGCAGCGCCTGCATCAGACGCCCTCTCGCGGCGACCAGGGTGCACGCGTCCGCCAGCGTCAGCACACCGGCGACGTGCGCCGCGGCGATCTCGCCGATCGAGTGGCCCGCCACCAGGTCCGGGCGCAGCCCCCACGACTCCGCCAGGCGGAACAGGGCCACCTCGACCGCGAACAGCGCGGGCTGCGTCCACTGGGTCCGGTCGAGCAGCTCGGCTTCGGCGGAGCCCGCCTCGGCGAACAGGATCGTCCGCAGCGGCTGGTCGAGCTCGACGTCGAACTGCGCGAGCACCACGTCCAGTGCCTGCGCGAACACAGGGAACCTGGCGTACAGCTCCCGGCCCATGCCGGGGCGCTGGGAGCCCTGCCCCGCGAACAGCATCGCCGACCTGCCCGCGACCGCGGTGGCCTCGCCACGCGCGATCTCCGACGTACCGTCCGGGGTGGCCAGCAGCACCGCGCGGTGCCGGAACATCGACCGGCTCGCCAGCGAGTAGCCGACGTCCACCGGGTCGAGGCCGGAGTCGGCGGCCGGTAGCCGATCGAGCTGGGCTCGCAGCGCCTGCCTGGTCCGGCCGGAGACGACCCACGGCACGACCGCGGGGACCCTCGGCCCGCCGAGCGGCTCGGGCAGCCGCCCTTCGCCCCGCCCACCGAGGGACCGCTCGTCGAGAGGCCGCTCGTCGAGGAGCCCTTCGTCGGCAGACCGCTCATCGAGGGACCTCTCGCCGGAGGTCCGCCCGTCGAGAGACGGCTCGCCGAAAGAGCGCTCGTCGGAGAACCGCTCGTCCGGGGGCGCCTGCTCCAGGATGACGTGGGCGTTGGTGCCGCTGATCCCGAAGGCGGAGACACCGGCCCGCAGCGGCCGGTCCTGCCGCGTCCACGGTCTGGCCTCGGTGAGCAGCTCCACCGCCCCGGACGACCAGTCCACGTGCGACGCCGGCGTCTCGACGTGCAACGTCCTGGGCAGCAGGCCGTGCCGCATCGCGAGCACCATCTTGATCACGCCGGCGACGCCCGCCGCCGCCTGCGTGTGGCCGAGGTTGGACTTGATCGACCCCAGCAGCAGCGGGTGGTCCCGCTCCTGACCGTACGTCGCCAGCAGGGCCTGCGCCTCGATCGGGTCGCCCAGCGCCGTACCGGTACCGTGCGCCTCGGCCGCGTCGACCTCGGCCGGGGACAGCCCCGCCACGGCGAGGGCCTGCCGGATCACCCGCTGCTGCGAGGGGCCGTTCGGCGCGGTCAGCCCGTTGGAGGCGCCGTCCTGGTTCACCGCGGAACCGCGGACGACGGCGAGGACCGGATGCCCCTCGCGCCGCGCGTCCGACAGACGTTCCAGTACGAGCACGCCGACGCCTTCCGACCAGCCGGTGCCGTCGGCCGAGTCGGAGAACGCCTTGCACCGCCCGTCAGGGGCGAGGCCGCCCTGGACGCTGAACTCGACGAACGAGTCCGGGCTCGACATCACCGAGACGCCGCCCACCAGCGCCAGCGAGCACTCCCCGCCGCGCAGGGCCTGCGCGGCCCAGTGGAGGGCGACCAGGGAGGACGAGCACGCGGTGTCGACGGTGACGGCCGGTCCTTCCAGCCCCAGCGTGTAGGAGAGCCGTCCCGACATGACGCTCGCCGTGGTGCCGGTGGCCACATGCCCCTGCACGTCCGCGTCGGAGCCCTTGAGCAGGCCGACGTAGTCCTGGCCGTTGGTGCCCACGAAGACTCCGCCGTCGCGGCCCCGCAGGTCGAGGGGGTCGATGCCCGCCCGCTCCAGCGCCTCCCAGGACGCCTCCAGGACCAGGCGCTGCTGCGGGTCCATCGCGAGCGCCTCACGGGGCGAGATGCCGAAGAACTCGGCGTCGAACTCGGTCGCGTCCCGCAGGAAGCCGCCGACGTTCGTGGACGACAGCCCTGCCGCGAGCGCCTCCAGGTCCCATCCCCGGTCGTCGGGGAACGGGGAGAGGCCCTCTCTCCCGTCCACCAGCAGCCGCCACAGCTCCTCGGGGGAGCTCACCCCGCCGGGGAACCGGCAGCTCATACCGACGATCACGATGGGATCGCCCTCGTCGGCGCGGGCGACCACGGCCGGCGTGCGGGCGGCCGTACCCTCCTGCGACATCGAGCCGAGCAGCTCGGTCAGCAGGAAGTCCGCCAGCGCGCTCGGGGCGGGATAGTCGAACACCAGCGTCGCCGGCAGGGTGAGCCCCGTCGTCGCCGCCAGCACGTTGCGCAGCTCGACGGTGGTGAGCGAGTCGAAGCCCAGCTCTCTGAAGGGGCGGTCCGGTGCGATGCCGTCGGCGTCGGCGTGGCCGAGCACGGCGGCCACGCAGCCGCGCAGCAGGTCCAGGACGGCTCGGCCCCGCTCGGCGGCGGGCAGCCCGGCCAGCCGCCGCCGGAACGCCGGCTCGGTCGTGGCGGTCCCGTCCCCTCCGGCGCCGATCGCCCCCGCGTCCGCCACCGCGGCGGCCGCGGCGACCTCGGGCAGGTCGCTCACCAGCGGGTTGTGCCGGATCGCGGCGAAGGCGCCGACGAATCGGGACCAGTCGACGTCGGCGACGGTCAGCGTCGTGTCGTCCTGCTCGATCGCCTGCCGCAGTGCGTGGATCGCCAGGTCGGGGGACATCATCTCCAGGCCGGCCCTGCGCATCCGGTTCTCCACGCCGGCGGCGTCCGCCGCCATGCCGGCCCCGGCCCACGGTCCCCAGGCGATCGACGTCGCCGCGAGACCCCGTCCGCGCCGATGCTCGGCCAGTGCGTCGAGCACGGCGTTCGCGGCCGCGTAGTTGGCCTGCCCCGGCGAGCCGAAGGTGGCGGAGGTGGAGGAGAACAGCACGAACGCCGGCAGGTCCAGGTGCTCGGTCAGCTCGTGCAGGGTGAGCGCGGCGGCCGTCTTCGACCTCAGCACCGACGAGAGGCGTTCGGGCGTCAGTCCGTCGAGTACCCCGTCGTCGACCACGCCCGCCGCGTGGAAGACCGCGCTCAGCGGCCGGTCCTCCGGGATTCCGGCCAGTACGGCGGCCAGCGCGTCGCGGTCGGCGACGTCGCAGGCCACGAGGTCGACCTCGGCGCCGAGGCCGGTCAGCTCGTCCCGCAGTTCGGCCGCGCCCGGGGCGTCCGGCCCGCGTCGGCCGACCAGCAGGACGTGCGCGGCACCCGCGCGGACCGCCCAGCGGGCGACGCGTGCCCCGAGCGCGCCGGTGCCTCCGGTGACGAGTACGGTGCCCGGACCGATCGGGGCCGTGCCCGGCGGGGTGAGCTCCCGCGCGACGGGATTCTCGCCGATCGGGGCGTGCACCAGGCGGCGGCCGTAGACCCCCGGGGCGCGTACGGCGAGCTGGTCCTCGCCCTCGAGGCCGGAGCCCCGGATGCCGGACAGCACGCCGGCCAGGCGGGAGATCGTGCCCGGGTCGAGACTCTCCGGCAGGTCGACCAGGCCGCCCCACAGATGCGGCTGCTCCAGCGCCACGGACCTGCCGAGACCCCACACGGCGGCCTGCAGCGGCCGGGACACCCGTTCCGAGCGTCCCACCGACACCGCGCCCCGGGTCACACACCACAGGGGTGCCTCGGCCCTCGCGTCGCCGAGGGCCTGCGCCAGGGTGACCGTGAGCGCCAGACCCGCGGGAACCCCGGGATGGCCGGTGAGGTCGCGCTCGTCCAGGGCGAGCAGGGACACGATCCCGACCGGCCGGGGTCCTGCGGAGCACAGCTCCCGTACCCGTACGGCCAGCGCAGCCCGGTCGTCCTCCCCGACCTCGATCCGGTCGGCCTCCGCGCCCAGCGCGCCCGCCAGCGAGGTCACCCACTCCTCGTCCGCGTACCCCCGGGGGATCACCACGAGCAACCGGGCTCCCGCGTCCGGGGAGGGCGAGGCGGGCGGTGACCAGGGCAGCGGCTTCCAGACGGACCGGTACCGCCAGCCGTCCACGGCCGAGTGCTCCCACCGGTGGCGGCGCCACGAGGACAGCGCGGGCAGCAGCGTCTCCAGCGTGCCGCCGTCGACCCCCAGCCCTTCCGCCAGCGTCGCCACGTCACCGCGTTCCACCGCGTCCCAGAAGTAGGTGTCCTCCGCGCCCGAGGACGCCGGTACGGCCGCGGCCCGCGCCTCCGGCCAGAACCGGCGGCGCTGGAAGGTGTAGGTCGGCAGGTCGACCGTCTCGGCGCCGGTACCGGCGAAGAACTCCCGCCAGTCCACGGTGACGCCCAGGGTGTGCAGGCGGGCCATCGCGGCCGTGAGGGGCTGCTCCTCGCCCCGGTCCCCGCGCGCCGTGGGGATCGTCCGGACGTCCGCGCGGTCGGCGAGGCAGTCGGCGGCGATCGCGGTGAGCACCGCGTCGGGGCCGAGTTCGAGGAAGGTGACGACGCCCTGCTCCGCGAGCCGGCGCACGCCGTCGCCGAAGCGGACCGGCCTGCGGACGTGCTCCACCCAGTAGTCGGGCGAGCAGAGCTGCTCCGCGGTCGCCGGCTCGCCGGTCACGTTCGACATGACCGGGATCCGCGGAGGCGCGTACGACAGGCCGCGAGCGACCCGGCCGAAGTCGTCGAGCATCGCCTCCATCCGAGGGGAGTGGAAGGCGTGGGAGACCTGGAGCCGCCTGGTCCTGCGTCCTCCGGCGGCGAGCCGCGCCGCGATCTGCTGGACGGCGTCCTCCTCGCCGGCGACGACGAGCGAGGTCGGGCCGTTGACCGCCGCGATCGACACCTCGTGCTCGCGGCCGGCCAGCAGCGGGAGCACCTCCTCCTCGCGGGCCTCCAGGGCGACCATCGCCCCGCCCGTGGGCAGCGCCTGCATCAGGCGGGCGCGGGCCGCCACCAGGGTGCACGCGTCCGGCAGCGAGAGCACGCCGGCGACGTGCGCCGCGGCGATCTCCCCGACCGAGTGGCCGGTGAGGTGGTCGGGCCGCACCCCCCACGATTCGAGCAGCCGGAACAGGGCCACCTCGAAGGCGAACAGCGCCGGCTGGGTGTAGCCGGTCTCGTGCAGCAGGGCGGCCTGTGCCGTACCGGCCGGGGCGAACAGCACCTCGCGCAGCGGGCGGTCCAGGTCCGCGTCCAGGTGGGAGAGCACCTCGTCGAGCGCGTCCGCGAACACGGGGAAGCGACCGTACAGCTCGCGGCCCATCTCCGCGCGCTGGCCGCCCTGGCCGGTGAACATGAAGGCGAGGGAGCCGTGGACCGCGCCGCCGTGGATGACGGTCCCCGCGACGCCCCCCGCGACGACGGCGCCGTCCTGCGGCTCCTCCGCCAGCGCCCGCAACCCGTCGACGATCTCCTCGCGGTCCCGTCCGACGAGCGCCGCGCGCCGGTCGAGGTGGGAGCGCGAGGTCGCCAGGGAGAGGGCGACGTCGGCGGGGTGGAGGTCCGGCGACTCCTGGAGCAGCGACAGCAGCCGTCCCGCCTGGTGGCGCAGGGCCTGGTCGTTCTTGCCCGACACCAGCACGGGGACGACGACGGGCGCGGCCTGCCCGGCCCGCGCGGCGACCGGCGGCGCCTCCTCCAGCACCGCGTGGGCGTTGGTGCCGCTGAGTCCGAACGACGACACCGCGGCCCGGCGCGGACGCCCCGCCCGCACCCACTCCCTCGGCTCGGTGAGCAGCTCGATCGCGCCGCTCGACCAGTCCACGTGCGAGGACGGGGCATCCACGTGCAGCGTCCTGGGCAGCAGGCCGTGCCGCATCGCCATGACCATCTTGATCACGCCCGCGACACCGGAGGCCATCTGGGTGTGCCCGATGTTGGACTTGACCGATCCCAGCAGGAGCGGGCGGTCGCGGTCCTGGCCGTAGGTCGCGAGCAGCGCCTGCGCCTCGATCGGGTCGCCCAGCGCCGTACCGGTCCCGTGGCCCTCCACCGCGTCGACGTCCGCCGCCGAGATCCCCGCGTTGGCCAGCGCCTGCCTGATCACCCGCTGCTGCGAGGGGCCGTTCGGCGCGGTCAGCCCGTTGGACGCGCCGTCCTGGTTGATCGCCGACCCTCGGACGACCGCGAGGATCGGGTGCCCGTTGCGCTCGGCGTCGGACAGCCGCTCCACCAGCAGCAGGCCGACCCCCTCGGCCAGGCTCATCCCGTCCGCCGAGTCGGAGTACGCCTTGCACCGGCCGTCGGGGGCCATCGCCCGCTGCCTGCTGAACCCGATGAAGGCGTCGGGGGTGGACATCACGGTCACCCCACCGGCGAGCGCGAGCGAGCTCTCACCGTCGCGCAGCGACTGGCAGGCCATGTGCAGCGCCACCAGCGACGACGAGCACGCGGTGTCCAGCGTGACAGCCGGGCCCTCAAGACCGAACAGGTACGACACCCGGCCGGACAGCACGCTGGAGATGGTGCCGGTGATCAGATGGCCTTCCAGGCCCTCTCTGCCGCCGGCCATCGCCAGGGCGTAGTCCTGGTAGCTGGCCCCGACGAAGGTGCCGGTCAGGCTGCCGCGCAGCGACGAGGGGGCGATCCCGGCCCGTTCGACGGCCTCCCAGGCCGTCTCCAGCAGCAGCCGCTGCTGCGGGTCCATCGCGAGTGCCTCGCGCGGCGAGATCCCGAAGAAGTCGGCGTCGAACTCCGCCGCGTCGTGCAGGAAGCCGCCCCAGGTGGAGTACGTCTTTCCCGGCCGGCCCGGATCGGGGTCGTAGAGCCCGTCCGCGTCCCAGCCGCGGTCGCCGGGGAACCCGGAGATCGCGTCGACCCCGTCGAGGACGACCTGCCACAGCCGCTCGGGGGAGCGAACCCCGCCCGGGTAGCGGCAGGCCATCCCGATGATCGCGATCGGCTCGTCCGAGGCGGCCCGCGCGGGACCTGCCACGGCGACGGGAACGGCCCGCACCCCGGCGATCTCGGCGCGCAGGTATCCCGCGAGCGCCTCCAGGTTCGGGTGGTCGAACACCAGCGTGCTGGGCAGCGCGAGGCCCGTCGCAGCGGCGAGCCGGTTGCGCAGGTCGACCGCGGTGACCGAGTCGAAGCCCATGTCGCGGAACGCCTGCCGCTCGGCGACGGCGTCGGCCGAGGAGTGGCCCAGTACGGTCGCCGCCTGGCCGCGCACCAGCTCCAGCAGCAGCCGGTCCCGCTCGGACGCGGGCAGCCCGCGCAGCCGGGTGACGAACTCCCCGTCGCCCGCGGCGATCGCCGGACGCTCCGCGGCCTCGGTCAGCCGCCGTACGGCGGGCACCTCGCCGAACAGCCGGCTCGGCCGTGCGGAGGTGTAGACGGGGAAGTACCGCTCCCAGTCCACGTCGGCGATCGCGAGCACGGTCTCCTCGCCGTCCAGCGCCTGCCTGAACCCCTCGAGTGCCAGGTCCGGCTCCATGAACACGAGCCCGCTGCGCAGGATCTGCTCGGGATCGACCCGGCCGAGTTCGCGGTCGTCCGACCAGATGCCCCAGGAGATCGACGTGGCCGGCAGCCCTCTGGCGCGCCGGTTCTCCGCCAGCGCGCCGAGGTAGGCGTTGCCCGCCACGTACGCCGCGTGCCGCCCGCTGCCCCACATCCCCGCCGTCGAGGAGAACAGGACGAACGCCTCGACCTCGTCGGCGTCCAGCAACTCGTCCAGGTGCCGGGCGCCGAGGACCTTGGCCCGCACCACCTCGGCGAACGCCTCGACGGTGGTGTCGTTCAGTGTGTGCAGCTCGATGGAGGCGGCGGCGTGCACCACCGTACGGACGACGTGGCCCTCCGCGCGCAGCCGCGCGAGCAGGCCGGCGACGGAGTCACGGTCGGACACGTCGCACGCCGTCATCGTCGCGGTCGTGCCGAGTGCGGCCAGCTCCGCCAGCAGTTCGGCCGCGCCGGGAGCGTCCATGCCGCGACGGCTGGTCAGCACCAGGTGTTCGGCCCCCTCGGCCGCGAGCCTGCGGGCCAGGTGGGGGGCGAGCGTTCCCGTGCCGCCGGTCACCAGGGTGGTCCCGCGTGGCGTCCACCCGCGCGCCGGTTTCCGGTCGGCCGCCGGTGCCGGCACCACCCGTCTGGCGAACACGCCCGAGGTCCTGATCGCGAGCTGGTCCTCGCCGCCACCGCCCGCGAGGACGCTCGCCAGGCGCCGCGCCGCGCGCTGGTCGAGCGTCCCCGGCAGGTCGACCATCCCGCCCCAGCGTCGCGGGTGCTCCAGCGCGGCCGTCCAGCCCACGCCGTGGACCTGCGCCTGGAGGGGGTTGGTCACCTGGTCCGACCGGCCGGTGGAGACCGCGCCCGTGGTGAGGCACCACAGGGGCGCGTCGATCTCCGCGTCGCCCAGGGCCTGCACGAGCGCGACGGTGAGTGCCAGGCCGACGGCCAGCTCCGGGTAGCGGTCGGCGGGCCGCTCGGCGAGGGCGAGCAGGGACACGACGCCGGCGATGTGTTCTCCCTCGCCTGGCGAGGCGTCCGGCCCGGCGTCCGGTCCCCCGGCATCGCCGGGCGTCCCGGACGGCGGGCCGGTCAGCACGCGTGCCAGCAGGGCGCGGTCGGTGCACGACTCGTCGAGCGCGACCCTGCGGACCCGCGCGCCGTGCGCGGTGAGCGCGTCGGCGACGTCGTCACCCTCCAGGCCCTCCGGGGTGACGAGCAGCCACGTGCCCGACAGGGAGGCGGAGGCGGGGCCGGTGACCGGCCGCCAGGCGACGCGGTAGCGCCAGGAGTCCACGGTGGACCGGGCCCGCTGCCGGCGACGCCAGGACGACAGCGCGGGCACCACCTCGGCGAGTGCCCCGGCGCCCACGTCCAGTCCGGAAGCGAGCGAGTCGAGGTCCTCCCGCTCCACCGCCGCCCAGAACCGCTCGTCCGCCGGGTCCGCCGCACCGGCCGCCGGCGCCTCGGCGCGCTGTATCCAGAACCGTTCCCGCTGGAACGCGTACGTCGGTAGTTCCACCCGGCGGGCGCCCGTGCCGTCGAAGACCGTTCGCCAGTCGACCGGCACGCCGCGTACGAACACCTCCGCCAGGGAGGTGAGGAAGCGTTCCGTGCCGCCCTGGTCGCGGCGCAGGGTCCCGGTGACCGTGACCGCCCCCGGAGTCCCGCCCGCCTCCTCGGCCGTCTCCTGGATCGCGCCCGTCAGCACCGGGTGCGGGCTGACCTCGATGAACGCCCGGTGTCCCTCGGCCAGCAGGGACCGCACCGCGGGTTCGAACCGGACGGCTCGGCGCAGGTTGCGGTACCAGTAGCCGGCGTCCAGCTCCGTGCCGTCCAGCCACTCCCCGGTCACCGTGGACAGGAAGGGAACCTCGGCCCGCTCCGGCCGGATCTCCGACAGGGCTCGCGGCAGCTCCTCCTGGAGCCGCTCGACGTGGGCCGAGTGCGAGGCGTAGTCGACCGCGACTCGCCTGGCGCGCACCCCCTCCTCGGTCAACCGCTCCGACAGCTCGTCGAGCGCGCCGGGATCGCCGCACACCACGACCGAACGCGGCCCGTTGACCGCCGCGACCGAGATCCGCTCGGCCCAGGGACGCAGCCTCTCCTCGACGTCGGGCAGCGGAAGCGAGACCGACATCATCCCTCCGGCGCCGGCCAGTCGCCGCGCGATGGCCTGGCTGCGCACCGCCACCACCCTCGCGGCGTCGTCCAGGGAGAGCGCGCCCGCCACGCAGGCGGCGGCGATCTCCCCCTGGGAGTGCCCGATCACCGCGTCGGGCTCCACTCCGTGAGCGCGCCACATCGCCGCGAGCGAGACCATCACCGCGAACGACACCGGCTGCACGACGTCCACCCGGTCCAGCGACGGCGCCCCCTCCGTCTGGCGCAGCACGTCGATCAGCGACCAGTCGACGTACCGGCTCAGGGCGAGGGCGCACTCGGCGACGCGTTCGGCGAACACCGGGGACTGCTCAAGCAGCCGGGCGCCCATACCGGCCCACTGCGCGCCCTGGCCGGGGAAGACGAAGACCGTCTTGCCCTCGGCGTCCGCCACGCCCTGGATCACACCCGGCGCGGGCTCGCCCGCGGCCACCGCGCTCATCGCGGCGGAGAGCGACTCGCGGTCACCGCCCACCACGACCGCGCGGTGCTCGAACGCCGACCTCGACGTCACCAGCGAGAAGCCCACCGCGGCCGGATCGAGCTCACCGCGGCCGGCCCCCTGGTCGACACCGTGATCGGCGACATGATCGGCGACGTGGTCGGCGAGCCGTCGCGCCTGCGCGCGCAGCGCCTCCGCCGTCCTGCCCGACACCACCCACGGCACCGCGCCGAGAGCAGGAACGGATTCCGCGGCCGCGGAATCCGCACGGTCGTCGGGACCGGCGAGCGCGACCTCGCCGACCGGCTCCTCCGCGTCCGGCGCCTGTTCGAGGATCGTGTGGGCGTTCGTGCCGCTGATCCCGAAGGAGGACACGGCGGCCCGGCGCGGCCTTCCGGTCTCCGGCCACGGGGTGGCCTCGGTCAGCGGCTCGACCGCGCCCGCCGTCCAGTCCACGTGGGACGACGGCGTGCCCACGTGCAACGTCCTGGGCAGCGTCCCGTGCCGCATCGCCATGACCATCTTGATCACGCTGGCCACGCCCGCCGCGGACTGGGTGTGGCCGATGTTCGACTTGACCGACCCGAGCAGCAACGGCCGCTCCCTGTCCTGCCCGTACGTGGCGAGGAGTGCCTGGGCCTCGATGGGGTCGCCCAGGCCGGTCCCCGTGCCGTGCGCGTCGATCGCGTCGACCTCGG
Source organism: Streptosporangium sp. NPDC000509 (assembly GCF_042898365.1). Classification (NCBI taxonomy): domain Bacteria; kingdom Bacillati; phylum Actinomycetota; class Actinomycetes; order Streptosporangiales; family Streptosporangiaceae; genus Streptosporangium; species Streptosporangium sp. NPDC000509. The sequence continues at coordinate 25,581 of NZ_JBIAYX010000001.1, forward strand.
CCGCCGACAGCCGCGCGCCCGCGAGCGCCCTGCGGATCACCCGCTGCTGTGAGGGACCGTTCGGCGCGGTCAGCCCGTTGGACGCGCCGTCCTGGTTGATCGCGGAACCGCGCACCACCGCGAGGACCGGGTGGCCGTTGCGCCGCGCGTCCGACAGCCGCTCCACCAGCAGCAGGCCGACCCCCTCGGCCAGGCTCATCCCGTCGGCCGCGTCGGAGAACGCCTTGCACCGGCCGTCGGCGGCGAGCGCCCGCTGGCGGCTGAACGCCACGAAGGCCGCCGGGGTGGTCATCACCGTCACGCCGCCCGCCAGGGCGAGCGAGCTCTCGCCCTCGCGCAGCGACTGGCAGGCCAGATGCAGCGCCACCAGCGACGACGAGCACGCCGTGTCGACCGTGACCGCGGGACCTTCCAGGCCCAGTACGTACGACAGCCGGCCCGACAGCACGCTCGGGATGGTGCCGGTGACCTGGTGCCCCTCGGCGTCGGCGGAGTCCGAGCCGTACTCCTGGTAGCTGGAGCCGATGAACGTGCCGGTGGAGTGGCCGCGCAGCGTGACGGGATCGATGCCGGCCCGCTCGATGGCCTCCCACGCGGTCTCCAGCAGCAGCCGCTGCTGCGGGTCCATGGTCAGCGCCTCGCGCGGTGAGATACCGAAGAACCCGGGGTCGAAGTCGCCGGCGTCGTGCAGGAACCCCCCTTCGACCGAGTAGGTCGTACCGGAGTGATCGGGGTCGGGGTCGTAGAGCCCTTCCGCGTCCCAGCCCCGGCCCGCGGGGAACCCGGAGATCGCGTCGCCCCCCTCGGTCACCAGTTCCCACAGCTGTTCCGGAGAGGCGACGCCGCCGGGGAAGCGGCAGGCCATCCCGATGATCGCGATCGGCTCGTCGGCACGGACGGCGATGGAGCCTCCGGCTGCGTTCTCGCCGTTCTCGCCGTCCTCCGCGCCCGCGACCCGCGACCGCAGGAACTCCACCAGCGCGGCCGGATTCGGGTGATCGAACACCAGGGTGCTCGGCAACGCCAGACCGGTCACCGCGACGAGCCGCTTTCTCAGCTCCACCGCGGTGAGCGAGTCGAAGCCCAGCTCTCGGAAGGCGCGCCGCTCGGAGACCGTCTCGGCCGAGGCGTGTCCCAGCACGGCCGCCACCTCGGCGCGTACCAGGTTCAGCAGCTCACGCCGACGCTCCTTGTCGGTCAGGCCACGTAGCCGCGCGACGAATTCCGGGTCGCCGGAGGCCCCCGGCCCGTCCTCGCTCTCGCGCTGCGTCCTCACCTCCGCGAGCTCGCCGAACAGGTTGCTGGGCCGGGTCGAGGTGAAGATCGGATAGAACCGGTCCCAGTCGACGTCGGCGACCGTCACCACCGCGTCCCTGCCGCCGACCGCCCGGTTCAGCTCACCGATCGCGATGTCGGGGGGCAGCAGGGCCAGGCCGCGCCTGCGCAGGTAACCGGCCATGCCCCCCTCCGCGGCCATGCCCCCGGCGCCCCCGGCGCCCCCGGCGTTCCCCTGCCCTGCCGTGTCGCCCGCCGCAACCGTGTTTCCCGTCGCGGCAGCGTCCCCCGCGCTGTCCCCCGCGCTGTCTCCTGCGCTGTCCCTCGCGAGGTCCCCCGCGACGGCCATCCCCGCTTCCGCCCACGCGCCCCAGGCCACCGACGTCGCAGCGAGACCTCGCGCGTGCCGGTGCTCGGCCAGCGCGTCGAGGTAGGCGTTGGCCGCCGCGTAGGCGCCCTGCCCCGCGCTGCCCCACACCCCGGCGATCGAGGAGAACAGCACGAAGAAGTGGAGCTCGCGATCCCCGAGCAGGTCGTCCAGGTTGGCGGCACCGGCCACCTTCGCCGTCGTCACCTCGGCGAGGGACGCGACGTCCGCCCGCTCAAGGGGGGCGACGGCCTGCCCCACCCCGGCCGCGTGGACGACCCCGGTGAGCGGGTGCTCGGCCGGGATCGTGGCCAGCACGGCGGCGAGCGCGTCGCGGTCGGCCACGTCACAGGCGGCGACGCTCACCTCGGCACCCAGCGCGAGCAGCTCGTCGCGCAGCTCCGGCGCCCCGGGGGCGTCCATGCCGCGTCGGCCGGTCAGCACGAGACGCTTGACGCCGCCGCGTACCAGCCACCGCGCGGTGGCCGCGCCGAGGGCGCCGGTCCCACCGGTGATCAGCACCGTGCCACCGGAGCCCAACCCGGCGGGTCCGGAACCCGACACCCCACCGCCGGAACCCGACACGACAGCACCGGAACCCGACGCCGTATCACCGGAACCCGACACGAGGGCATCGGAACCCGACGCCGCACCGCCGGAACCCCGCACGGCGGCACCGGTCGAACCGGTCTGGCCGAACGCGGCGGGGTGACGCCGCAACCGCCGCCCGAACACGCCCGACGCCCGCACCGCCACCTGGTCCTCGCCGTCCAGGCCCGCCAGCACGCTCGCCAGCCCCTGGGCGCAACGCCCCTCGACGACCTCGGGCAGGTCGACCAGACCGCCCCAGCGCTCCGGATGCTCCAGGGCCGCGACCCGGCCCATGCCCCACACCTGCGCCTGCACAGGACGGGTCACCCGATCGCCGGGAGCCGCGGACACGGCGCCACGGGTGACACACCACAGCGGCGCATCGATCTCCGCGTCGCCGAGCGCCCTCAGGAGCACGACCGTGAGCGCGAGACCGCTCGGCACCGCCCCGCCGTCCGCGACGGGCGCCTCCGCGAGCGCGAGCATCGACGCCACACCGGAGATCTCGTCCGGCTCCCCGAGCCGGACCGCGAGCGACGCGGGGTCGGTGTCCGTCCCCTCCAGCACGAGCCGCTCCACCCGCGCCCCGTGACCCTCCAGCGCGGCCACCACGTCGCCGTCCTGAATCCCGTCGGTGGTCACGACCAGCCAGGTGCCCGCCAGCACGGCGAGAGGGGGCGTACGGCGGGGCTTCCACTCCACCCGGTAGCGCCAGGAGTCGAGCGTCGCCGCCTCGCTCCGGCTCCGCCGCCACGACGACAGGGCCGGGAGCAGGGCGTCCAGCGAGGAGGCGTGCTCGTCGCGCAGGCCGAGGATCGCGGCCACGTCCCCGGCGTCACCGCGCCCGACCGCGTCCCAGAGCCGCGCGTCGGCCGGATCGGCGACCGCCTCGTTCGGGACGGGCGGCGGCTCCGGCCAGAACGACTCGTGCTGGAACGCGTACGTCGGCAGGTCCACCCGGCGGGCGCCGCGCAGCAGGACCGGCCAGTCGACGCGCACGCCGTTCACGTGCAGCTCGGCCAGCGCGGTCATGACCGCGGCGCCCTCGCCGCGGTCGCCGCGCAGCACGGGCAGCAGCAGCGCCTCCGCCTCCTCGGGGAGGGCGTCCTGGGCCATCGCGGTCAGCACGCCGTCCGGCCCGATCTCCAGGAACGCGGTCACGCCCGTCCCGTGCAGTTCCCGCACGCCGTCGCGGAACCGGACGGTCTCCCGCACGTGCCGCACCCAGTAGTCGGGGGAGCACACCTCGTCCGTGACGAACCCGCCGGTCACGTTGGAGATCATCGGGATCCGAGGGGGTGCGTACGACACCGTCTCAGCGACCGCCCTGAACTCCGCGAGCATCGGCTCCATCAACGGGGAGTGGAACGCGTGCGACACCCGCAGCCGCTTGGTCCTGCGCTCCTGGGCGGCCAACCCGGCGGCCACCTCCAGCACCGCGGCCTCGACCCCGGAGATCACCACCGACGCGGGGCCGTTCACCGCCGCGACGGACACCTCGTCCTCGCGCCCGGCCAGCGCCTGACGGATCTCCTCCTCACTCGCCTGGATCGCCACCATCGCGCCACCGGCGGGGAGCGCCTGCATCAACCGGCCCCGCGCGGCGACCAGCGCGCAGGCGTCCTCCAGTGTCAGCACCCCGGCGACGTGCGCCGCGGCGAGTTCCCCGATCGAGTGCCCCGCCAGCGCGGCCGGGCGTACGCCCCACGACTCCACCAGCCGGTACAGCGCGACCTCAAGGGCGAAAAGCGCCGGTTGCGTGTACGCCGTGCGGTCGAGCAGTTCGGCGTCGAAGAAGAGCGCCTCCCGCAGCGGCCGGTCCAGGTGCGGACTCATCCGGGGGGCCAGCGCCGCGAGCACGCCTTCGAGCGCCTCGGCGAACACCGGGAACCGTTCGTAGGTCTCCAGGCCCATGCCCACTCGCTGGGCGCCCTGGCCGGTGAACAGGAACGCCGGCCTCAGATCGTCCTTGGCCTGGCCTCGTACGACTCCCGGCGCGGTCAGGCCGCCGGCCAGCGCACGCAACCCGGCCAGCGCTCCGGCGTGGTCCTCGGCCCGCACGACGGCCCGGTGCTCGAAGAGGGAACGGGTGGTCACCAGCGAGAACGCGATATCGGCGAGGGACGCCTCGGGACGGCCTTCCAGGTGGGACAGCAGCCGCGCGGCCTGCGCCCGCACCGCCCCCTCCGTCCTGCCGGAGACCGGCAGCGGCAGCGGCAGGCCCGTCGTCGGCGACCCGGCGGCCGAGGGCGTCTCCCCCTCGGCCGACGGGGTCACCTCGGCGCCGTCCTGTTCGACGCCCTGCTCGATGATGAGGTGGGCGTTGGTGCCGCTGAAGCCGAACGACGACACCGCGGCCCGGCGCGGGTGACCCGTCTCGGGCCACTCCCGCGCCTCGGCCAGCAGCTCCACCGCACCCGCGGCCCAGTCCACGTGCGAGGACGGCGCGTCGACGTGCAGGGTCCTGGGCGCGACGCCGTGCCGCATCCCCATGATCATCTTGATCACGCCCGCGACACCGGCGGCCGCCTGCGTGTGGCCGATGTTCGACTTGATCGACCCCAGCAGCAGCGGCCGGTCCTGCGGCCGGTCCTGGCCGTAGGTGGCGAGCAGCGCCTGCGCCTCGATCGGGTCACCCAAGGTGGTGCCGGTCCCGTGCCCCTCCACCACGTCCACCTCGGACGCCGACAGTCGAGCTCCGGCCAGGGCCTGACGGATCACCCGCCGCTGCGAGGGGCCGTTCGGCGCGGTCAGCCCGTTGGACGCGCCGTCCTGGTTCACCGCCGAGCCCCGTACCACCGCCAGCACGTCGTGGCCGTTGCGCCGGGCGTCCGACAGGCGCTCAAGCACCAGCACCCCGACGCCCTCGGCCCAGCTCACGCCGTCCGCACCGTCCGCGAACGACTTGCATCGCCCGTCGGCGGACAGCCCTCGCTGCCGGGAGAACTCCACGAAGGCCCCGGGCGTGGCCATCACGGTCACACCGCCGGCCAGGGCGAGCTCGCACTCCCCCGAAAGCAGTGCCTGTGCGGCCAGATGCACCGCGACCAGCGAGGACGAGCAGGCCGTGTCGACCGTCACCGCCGGACCCTCCAGGCCCAGCGTGTAGGACACCCGGCCGGAGACGACGCTCGCGGCGGTCCCGGTACCCCGATAGCCCTCGAACTCGCCCGCGCCCAGGATCCCGCTGTAGTCGGTGTACATCACCCCGGCGAACACGCCCGTCCGGCTGCCCCGGAGCGTGGCCGGGTCGATTCCCGCCCGTTCGACGGCCTCCCAGGAGGTCTCCAGCAACAGGCGCTGCTGCGCGTCCGTCGCGAGCGCCTCCCGCGGGCTCATCCCGAAGAAGTCCGCGTCGAACTCCGCCGCGTCGTGCAGGAAGCCGCCCTGTCTGGTGTACGAGCTGCCCGCGTGGTCGGCGTCCGGGTGGTAGAGCGCCTCCAGGTCCCAGCCGCGGTTGACCGGGAATCCCGTGATCGCGTCTTGGCCCTCCGCCACCAACCGCCACAGGTCCTCCGGCGAGGTGACGCCACCCGGATAGCGGCAGCCCATCCCGACGATCACGACCGGGTCGTCGGCGACCGGCGCGATCGTGGCCGGGACGGCGACGTCCCGCTCGCCCAGCGCCTCCTCCAGCAGGAACTCGGCCAGCACGGCGGGCGTGGGATGGTCGAAGACCAGCGTGGCCGGCAGGCGCAGCCCGGTCACCGTGTTCAGCCGATTGCGCAACTCCACCGCGGTCAGGCTGTCGAAGCCCAGCTCCCGAAACTCCCGCCGGACGTCCACCGCCTTCGGCGAGGTGTGCCCCAGCACCAGTGCCACCTCGGTACGCACCAGGTCCACCAGGAGCCGGACCCGCTCGGCGGGCTCCACCCCGATCAGCCGTCCCACCAGCGCGCCGTCACCGGCCACGGCCGACGCCATCCCGGACACCGCCGACCTGCGGACCCCCCGCACCAGCCCGCGCAGCAGGTGCGGCACCTCACCACCCGCCCGCACCACCGCCAGATCCAACCGCACCGGCACCACAGCCGGCCCACCGGAACCGATCGCCGCCTCGAACAACACCACACCCTGCTCCGGCGTGATCGCCGACATCCCCGCACGCGTCAACCGACGCGCCTGAACCTCGTCCAACCCCCCCGTCATCCCCGCGTCCTGCTCCCACGGACCCCACCCCAACGACAACCCGGCCAGCCCCAGCCCGCGCCGATACTCCGCCAACGCGTCCAAGAACGCGTTGCCCGCCGCGTAATTGCCCTGCCCCGCCCCACCGAACGTCCCCGCCACCGACGAGAACACGATGAAATCGGCCAGATCCTGGTCTTGGGTCAGCTCGTGCAGATGCCACGCCGCATCCACCTTCGGCCGCAACACCACATCCAACCGCTCCGCCGTCAACGACGGAATCGTCCCGTCATCCAGCACACCCGCGGTATGGATCACCGCCGTCAACGGGTGTTCCTCCGGCACCCCGGCCAGCAGCGCCGCCACCTGATCGCGATCGGCCACATCACACGCCGCGACCGTGACCTCGACCCCGTGCGCGATCAACTCCGCCTGCAACTCCACCGCACCCGGAGCGTCCAACCCCCGGCGGCCGGCCAGCAGCAGACGCCGCACCCCACGCTCGGCCACCACATGCCGCGCGAACAAACCCCCCAGACCACCCGTACCACCAGTGATCAACACCGTCCCCTCCGGATCCCAGACCCGGCCCTCACCCAGATCAGAACCACCGACCAGAACAGAACCACCCCCCTCGCCGAGGCCGGAGCCATCCGCGAGGCCACCCCCACCCCCGAAACCGGAGGCGGAGCCGGGCGTCACCCGCGCCAGGCGCGGTACCCGCACCTCACCCCCGCGCACCGCCACCTGCGGCTCACCCGAGGCCAACACCCCCGCCAACACCGACGACGACAACTCCTCGTCCACATCCACCAGCACGAACCGGCCAGGATTCTCCACCTGCGCAGAACGCACCAACCCCCACACCGCCGCAGCCCCCAGATCCGCGACCACCTCACCCTCCCCAACCGCCACCGCACCCCGCGACACCACCACCAACCGCGAACCCCCACACCGCTCATCGGCCAACCACCCCTGCACCAACCCCAGAACACGAACCGCCAAAGCACGCACCGCCCCCACCACCGCGCCCGCCTGATCCGAGACCGCCTCGGTCACCACCGCGTCCGGCACCGGCCCCGCCACCAGCGAGGACAGATCCTCATGAGCCGGAATCGCCTGCCCGGCCACCCGCCATGCCTCGGCGAAACCCAGCACGTCCGGGCCGAGCACCGCCACCGGTGACACCTCACCCGAAGAGGGCTCCGCCACCGGCGTCCACTCCACCCCGAACAGCGCCTCCCGCTCGACTCCCCCGCTCTGGAAGGCCGCGCCAAGCCGGTCGGACGGGATCGGGCGCAGCACCAGTGAGCGCACCGACAGCACCGGCTCCCCGACCACGTCCACCGCGCTCAACGACAGCTCACCATCACCCACCCACGCCAACCGCACCCGCAGCACCGACGCCCCACCCGCGTGCAGACACACCCCACCCCACGAGAACGGCAACCGCACACCCTCAAAACCATCCAGATCAGCGAAAGCCACCACATGCAACGCCGCGTCCAGCAACGCCGGATGCACCCCGAAACCACCCGCATCGGCGACCCGATCAGGCAACACCACCTCGGCGAACAGCGCACCGTCCACGTCCCGCCACGCCGCCCGCACCCCCTGGAACACCGGCCCGTAATTCAACCCACTGCCGGCCAGCCGCTCGTACAACCCGTCCACCTCGACCACCGACGCACCCCTCGGCGGCCACACCCCACCCTCGAAAGCCTCGAACTCCTCCCCGGCCCGGCCACCGGCCGCCGCACCGTTACTTCCCGCGCCGATCCCCCCACCGGCCAGCACACCACTCGCGTGCCGTACCCAGGCGTCGTGTTCACCGGCCCCCGCAGGCCGAGCATGAACACTCACCTCACGCCGACCCACCCCATCCGCAGCCCCCACCCGCACCTGCACCGCCACCGCATCGTCCTCACCCAGCACCAACGGCGCGGTCAAAGTCAACTCTTCGACCAGGTCACACCCAACCTCATCCCCCGCCCGCACCACCAACTCCAAAAACCCCGTACCCGGAAAAATCACCATCCCGCCCACCACATGATCCGCCAACCACGGATGCGACCCCAACGAGACACGACCCGTCAACAACGCCTCATCACTGTCGGCCAACCCCATGACCGCACCCAGCAGCGGATGCCGGGCAGCCGTCAGGCCGAGTCCTCGGGCATCCCCGGCCGAGGTCGGGTTCGGCCAGTACCGCTCGCGCTGGAAGGCGTACGTCGGCACCTCCACCCGGCGGGCGCCGGGGAAAACCGCCTGCCACTCCACCGGCACCCCACGCACGTGCAGGGCCGTCAGCGCCGACATGACCGCCGTTCGCTCGTCGCGTCCCCCACGCAGTACCGGCACCAGCACCGCGTCCGCCTCCCCTTCGGGGTCCGTGGCGCGCAGGGGCGAATCCGGCGTCGAGTCGGTGTCACGCGAGTCCGGACTCGCGGCGAGGGTGTCGGCGGCCATCGCGGTGAGCACCCCGTCGGGGCCCAGCTCCAGATACGCCCGAACCCCCTGGCCGTGCAGCGTACGGACGGCGTCGGAGAAACGGACCGCACCACGCACCTGCTCCACCCAGTACTCCGGCGAACACAGCCGCTCGGCCGTCGCCTGCTCCCCGGTGAGCGTGGACACGATCGGGATCTCCGGCGGGCTGAAGGAGAGCGACCCGGCCACCGCCCGGAACTCCTCCAGCATCGGATCCATCAACGGCGAATGGAACGCGTGCGACACCCGCAACCGCTTCGCCCTGATCCCCCGCTCCTCCAGAGCCGCGGCCACCTCAAGCACCGCCTCCTCAACCCCGGAGACCACCACAGACGCGGGACCGTTCACAGCGGCGACCGACACCTGCTCCTCACGTCCGGCCAGCAGTTCGGCGACCTGCTCCTCGGAGGCCCGCACCGACACCATCGCCCCACCGGAGGGAAGCGCCTGCATCAACCGCGCCCGCGCCGCCACCAACACGCACGCGTCCTTCAGCGACAACACCTCGGCCACATGAGCCGCTGTGATCTCCCCGACCGAGTGACCGGCCAGCACGTTCGGACGTACCCCCCACGAGGACACCAGCCGGAACAGCGCGGTCTCCACCGCGAACAGAGCCGGCTGCGCCCACCCCGTCCGATCCAGCACCTCAGCCTCAGCCGACCCCGGCTCGGCGAACACCACCTCACGCAACGAGCCCTCAAGCAGCGGATCCAGCTCCGCGACCACCTCGTCCAACGCCGCCGCGAACACCGGGAACCGGTCGTACAGCTCACGGCCCATCCCGGCCCGCTGGCTCCCCTGACCGGTGAACAACACCGCCAGCTTGGCCTGCCTGCCGTGGCCCTTGATCACACCGGCGGCGCCGCCGTCCGCGAGCGACGTCAGCCCCGCTCGCAGTTCGGCGTGATCGGCGGCGAGGACCCCCGCTCGATGCTCGAACGCCGACCGCGTCGTGGCCAGCGAGAACGCCAGGTCGTCCAGCGACGTCCCGGGCGCACCGTCCACATGGGCGAGCAGGCGCACGGCCTGGGCCCGCAGCGCCTCGTCGGTCCGGCCCGACAGCAGCACAGGCACCACGCCCGCGGGTGTCCTGTCGGCCGCGGGCGCGTCCGTTTCAGACTCCGGCGCCTCCTCCAGCACCACGTGGGCGTTGGTGCCGCTCACCCCGAAGGAGGACACCCCCGCCCGGTGCGGCTGCCCGGTCTCGGGCCAGGACCGCTGCTCGGTCAGCAGCTCCAGCGTGCCCGCGGACCAGTCCACCCGCGACGAGGGGGCGTCGACGTGCAGTGTCTTCGGCAGCACCCCGTGCCGCATCGCGAGCACCATCTTGATCACACCGGCCACACCGGCGGCGGCCTGCGTGTGACCGATGTTCGACTTCACCGACCCCAGCAGCAGGGGTCGTTCCCTGTCCTCGCCGAACGTGGAGATCAACGCCTCGGTCTCGATCGGGTCGCCCAGCGTCGTACCGGTCCCGTGTCCCTCCACCACGTCGATGTCCGCCGCCGACAGCCGCGCGTTCGCCAGGGCATCACGGATCACCCGCTGCTGTGAGGGGCCGTTCGGCGCGGTCAGGCCGTTGGAGGCGCCGTCCTGGTTCACCGCGGAACCACGGATGACCGCGAGCACCTCGTGCCCGTTGCGCCGGGCGTCCGACAGCAGTTCCAGCACCAGCACGCCCACGCCCTCGGACCAGCCCGTGCCGTCGGCGCTGTCGGCGTACGCCCTGCACCGCCCGCTGGGCGACAGACCGCCCTGGCGGTTGAACTCGATGAAGGTGCTGGGCGTCGACATGACCGTCACACCGCCCGCGAGCGCGAGGGTGCACTCGCCCGTCCGCAGCGAGTGCGCGGCCCAGTGCAGCGCGACCAGCGAGGACGAGCAGGCCGTGTCCACCGTCACCGCCGGGCCGACCAGACCGAGCGTGTACGACAACCTGCCGGACATCACGCTGTTCGCCGTACCGGTGAGCCCGAAGGCGTCGATGTCGTGCGGCAGGGTGTCGCGGTAGTCGGGGGACATCGCGCCGATGAAGGCGCCCGTCTGGCTGCCCCGCAGCGCGATCGGGTCGATGCCCGCTCTCTCGACGGCCTCCCAGGTGGCTTCGAGCAGCAGCCTCTGCTGCGGATCCATGCCCAGCGCCTCCCGGGGGGAGATGCCGAAGAAGCCGGCGTCGAACTCCGCCGCGTCGCGCAGGAAACCACCGGACAGCGACGGCGGTACGGCGCCGCCGTACTCGTCGCGGAGCCGGTCGAGGTCCCAGCCGCGGTCGGCGGGCGGCTCGGATATCGGGTCACCGCCCTCGGAGAGCAGCCGCCACAGGTCCTCGGGCGAGGCCACACCGCCCGGGTAGCGGCAGGTCATCCCGATGATCGCGATCGGCTGCTGGTTCTGTTCCTCAAGATCGTGGACGCGTTGACGGGTGCGCCGGAGATCGGTGGTCGCCCGCTTGAGGTATTCCCGGAGTTTCGCTTCGTTGTCCATATCAGCTCAACCCTTTTCAACGACCAGCACGAACTCATCAACTCGCCGGGACCCGGATGCCTCGCAACCGAGTTCGGCGATCACAGCACCGCCGGACGGACCACACCGGCCGCGGTCGAGTCCACAGGCTCCGCCAACATCGGATCAGTCTCGGCTCCGCGCTCCCCGAAAATCATTAGTAACTCCGGCGCCGAGAGTGGGAAAAAGACCAGCGAGCCGGGCCGTACACTCGCGCAATGGCCGGTCAGCTGCACGTCACAGCAGAGTTGTCGGAGTACGTTCGGCGGATGTCGCTGCGGGAGGACGAGATCCTGCGTTCCCTGCGCGAGGAGACCGCCGCCCTGCCCGCGGGCAGGGCGATGCAGGTGATGGCCGAGGAGGGGCAGCTGTTGACGCTGCTCGCCCGGCTCGTCGGCGCGCGGACCGTGCTGGAGGTCGGCACCTTCACCGGTTACAGCACGTTGTGCCTGGCCCGCGCGGTCGCTCCCGAGGGGCGCGTCATCACCTGCGACATCACCGAGCGGTGGCCCCGTGTCGGAATGCCCCACTGGCGCCGGGCCGGTGTGCTCGACCGGATCGACCTGCGGATCGGCGACGCCTCGGACACCCTCGCCGCGCTCCTGCTCGACGAGGGGCCGGGCTCGGTGGACCTCGTGTTCATCGACGCGGACAAGCCCGGCTACCCGAAGTACTACGAGGCCGCCCTGCCACTGCTCAGGGAGAACGGGCTGATCGTGGTGGACAACACCCTGTTCTTCGGCAAGGTCGTCGACCCCGGGGCGCGGGACGCGGACACCGAGGCCATCCGCGGGTTCAACGCCCTCCTCGCGGAGGACCGCCGGGTGGACATCTCACTGCTGCCGATGGCGGACGGCATCACCCTGGTGCGCAAGCGGGGAGCGGCCGAACCGCCCTGCTAGACGACGGGTGAGGGGCTGCGCAGATCGAAGGGCCGGGTGCCTGACGAGGTCCCGAGGGTCCCGAGGTCGCACGCGACGAGGGTCATGGTGGTGGGCGCGCCCTGCGGTGCCGGGACGAGGTGGAGTCGCTCCAGGCCGCTCACCCCGGAGGCGGGCAGCCTCCCGACGCACGGGCACTTCCCTTCGGTGAATCCGCTGAACCGGTAGGCGATCTCCATCATCCGGTTGCGGTCGGTGCGGCGGAAGTCGGCCACCAGGTGCGCGTCCGCGCGGGCGGCCTGGTCGATCAGCCAGCGCAGGATCACCGTGCCCGCGCCGAAGGACACGACCCGGCAGGAGGTGGCGAGCAGCTTCAGATGCCAGGTCCTGCGGCCCAGCTCCAGCAGGATGACCCCGACCGCCCCGTGCGGCCCGAAACGGTCGCTCAACGAGGTGACCAGGACGCGGTGCCCGGGATCGTCGAGCAGCCGCTCCAGCGTCTCCCGCGAGTAGTGCACGCCGGTGGCGTTCATCTGGCTGGTGCGCAGGGTCAGCTCCTCGACGCGGGCGAGGTGTTCGGCCGTGGCGTGCTCGATGTGCATCACCAGGCCGAGCGAGCGGATGAACTCCTCGTCGGGACCGGTGAAGCCGGACTTCGCGGCCTGCCGGCGGAACCCCGCCTGGTACATCAGCCGTCGGCTTCTGGCGTCCTCGGTCACCGTCTCCGGGCTGAACTCCGGCAGCCCGGCCAGCTCGGCGACGTGTTCGGCGGAGTAGCACCGTACGTCGGGAAGGTGGAACGTCACCTCGGCCCGTTCGGCGGCCTGGTCGTCGATGAACGCGATCGTGTCGAGGGCGAACCGCAGTTCCTCCGCGATCTGCCGGATCGAGTCGGACTTGGGCGACCAGCCGATGTGGGGCAGCACGAAGTACTCGGCGACGCCGAGCGCCTCGAGCTTCGCCCAGGCGTGGTCGTGGTCGTTCTTGCTCGCGACGGACTGCAGGATGCCCCGGGAGTCGAGCACCCGGATGAGTTCACGGATGGAGTCGGGCAGGCGGATCTCGTCGTTCTCCAGCAGGGTTCCCTGCCACAGCGTGTTGTCCAGGTCCCATACCAGGCATTTCACCACCGAGGTCTTGTCGGGCACCTGTCCTCCTCGTCTTGGTCAGTGTGACTGTGCGACGGCGTGCTGGGCGAGAATGAGCTGGCAGATCTCGCTGCTGCCCTCGATGAGCTCCATGAGCTTCGCGTCCCGGTAGGCCCGCGCCACCACATGGCCGTCCTGCGCCCCCGCCGACGCCAGCACCTGCACGGCCGCCGCCGCACCGCGTGCGGCCTCGGTCGAGCCGATGTACTTGGCCAGGACCGTCGCGATCACCATCTCCGGCGATCTCTCGTCCCAGCAGCGGCTCGCGTGCTCGCAGACCCGGGTCGCCGCCTGCTCCGCCGCCATGAGCTCGGCGAGGTGGCGGGCGACGAGCTGGTGTTCGGCGAGGGGCCGGCCGAACTGCCTGCGGGTTCCCGCGTGCGAGCCCGCCGCCAGGAGACAGGCCCGCAGGATCCCGACACAGCCCCAGGCCACCGATATCCGGCCGTAGGACAGGGCCGTGGTGACCAGCAGCTGGAGCTGCTGGCCGCCGCCCCCGAGCACCGCGCTCGCCGGAAGGCGTACGGCGTCGAGGTCGACGTCGGCGTGCCCGGCGGCCCGGCAGCCGCTGGGGTTGGGCACCGGGCGTACGGTGACCCCCGGGGTCTCGGCGGGGACGACGACGGCGGCGCCCTCGTCCCCGTACCGTCCGAAGACGACGATCAGGTCGGCGTAGCGTGCGACGGTGGTCCACGTCTTTCGCCCGTCGACCACCACCGTGTCACCGTCGGCACGTATCCGGGTGGTCAGCGCCGTCACATCGCTGCCGGCCTCGCGCTCGCTGAAGGCGACGGCGGCCAGCTCGCCGCCGGTCAGCCTCGGGAGGTACTCCTGGCGCTGGCGGGCGTCACCGAGCCGCTGGATCGTCCACGCCGCCATGCCCTGCGACGTCATCACGCTGCGCAGGGAACTGCACAGGCTGCCCACGTGCGCGGTGAGGGCCCCGTTCTCCGAGCTGTTCGCGCCGACGCCGCCGTACGCGGGCGGCACCTCGGCGCAGAGCAGGCCCAGCTTGCCGAGGGTCCGCAGCGTCTCGGTGGGAAGGAGACCTTCGAGGTCCCATTCCGCCGCCTGGTCGCCGACCAGGTCGGTGACTCCTTGGCGCGCCTGGGCGAGCCATTCAGGCATGGTCCGCCACCGGTGTGTCCAGCAGCCGAAGGACGAGGGAGGCCATCCGCTCGACGGTGCGGAAGTTGTCCAGCTTCAGGTCCTCGCCGAGGATGGCGATGCCGTACCTCTGCTCCAGGTGGACGACCAACTCCATGGCGAACATCGAGTTGACGAGCCCGGAGGCGAACAGGTCTCTATCGACGGCGACCTCCGTTTTGATCCGCTCCTGGAGGAAGTCGAGGATCTGCCTCCGGATGGTGTCGGGGGTCGGCTGAAGCGTCTCTTCTGGGTGCGTGTTCACGAAAGCACCTTCTCGTAGTCGTAGAAGCCCTTACCGGATTTACGCCCAAGGTGGCCCATCGCCACCTTCTCCAGCAGGAGTTCACAGGGCTGGAAGCTCGCGTCGCCGGTGCGCTCCCACAGGGCTCGCAGCGCGTCGACCAGGTTGTCCAGCCCGATCAGGTCGGCCGTGCGCAGGGGCCCCGTGGGGTGTCCGAGGCAGCCTCGCATCAGGTCGTCCACCGACTCGGCGCTGGTCACACCGGCCGCGACGATCCGTGCCGCCTCGTTGATCATCGGGTGGAGCAGCCTGCTCGTGACGAATCCCGGAGCGTCCCGCACGACGATCCCGCGGCGCCCCATCCGGGCCAGCAGTCCGGTGACCGCGGTCATCGTCTCGTCGCTCGTCAGGTCGCCTCTGATCACCTCCACCATCGTGATCAGGTAGGCGGGGTTCATGAAGTGGACGCCGACCAGTTCGTCCGGGCGGGCGGTGAACCTGCCCAGTTCCCCGATCGGGATGCCGGAGGTGTTGGAGATCAGCGGGGTGCCGGCCCTGAGCAGCTGTGACGTCTCGCCCAGCACCTTCGCCTTGATCTCGGCGTCCTCGACGACGGCCTCGACGACCGCGGTGGCGCCGGCGACGGCCGCGGGGTCCGTGGTCGTCGTCAGCTCGGCCGGTCGAGGTCCCGCTCCCTTCGCCGGCACCGAGCCCATCAGCCGCGCGTGCCGGAGCTGGAGGTCGACGCGGTGCCGGGCGTCGGCGAGCTTGTCCTCCGACACGTCGACGAGCACGACCGGAATACCGTGGCCGATCGCCACGACCGCGATCCCCGTGCCCATCACCCCGGCCCCCAGGACCCCCAGCCGGGCATCTTCCACTTCGTTCATCCCTGAGCCTCACATAGCGGTTCGAGTTTGCCTTTCCCGTGCCTCACGGACCGCCTCTCTCCGATGCGCCGGGCTTGAGAGGCGGCCGTGAACTCACCAGCTCGACGCGAGGATGAGGTCTCCGAAGTCCCGCTCGCGCGAGGCGTGCTGGAGATCGGACTCCACCATCATGTGCATCAGCTGCTCGAAGCTCACGGTGGGTTCCCAGCCGAGCTCGATCCGGGCGCGGCTCGGGTCGGCGCAGAGAGTCTCCACCTCCGCGGGACGCACCAGCGCCGGGTCGACGACGACGTGGTCGCGCCAGTCCAGTCCCACGTACTCGAAGGCCATCTGTACGGCGTCGCGCACCGAGTGCATGTGCCCGGTGCCCACCACGTAGTCGGTGGGCTCGTCCTGCTGCAACATGAGGTGCATCGCCCTGACGTAGTCGCCGGCGAAGCCCCAGTCGCGGACCGCGTCGAGGTTTCCGAGATACAGCTTCTCCTGCAGGCCGAGTTTGATCTGGGCGACCCCCAGCGAGATCTTCCTGGTCACGAACTCCGTGCCCCGGCGGGGCGACTCGTGGTTGAACAGGATCCCGGAAACGCCGTACATGTCGAACGACTCGCGATAGTTCCGGGTGATGAAATGGCCATATGTCTTCGCGACCCCGTAGGGGCTGCGCGGATGAAAGATCGTCGTCTCGTGCTGCGGGCTCTCCGCGACCTTGCCGAACATCTCCGAGGACGAGGCCTGGTAGAAGCGGATCTGGCCGCTGTTGCCGTCACGTGACTTGTCCAGCCCGCATACCAGGCGGATCGCCTCCAGCATCCGGAGCACGCCCATGCCGTTGACCTCGGTGGTCAGCTCGGCCTGGTCCCAGGACATCGGGACGAAGGAGATCGCCGCGAGATTGTACACCTCGTCGGGTTGCACCTTGTCCACCGCGCTCACCAGGCTCCCCTCGTCCAGCAGATCGCCGTTGACGAATGACAGATCGCTGACAAGGCGGCTGACACGGGATTTCCGGGGATTCGCCTGGCCTCTGATCAACCCCCAAACCTGGTAGCCCAGGGACAGTAGATGCTCAGCCAGATAAGAGCCGTCTTGACCGGTGATACCGGTGATCAGCGCGCGCCTGGACATGCACTTTCCTTTCAGCACCGCGAACAGATTCCGACCGGACACCGTCGCGACCGCGAAGACGCCGACGGCGTGCCCACAGCGGGAATCGAGTCCGTCGGGCCGGCGGACCGCCGGCCCGTGACCGAGGGAGTTCTTCCGGGTGTCAGGTGATCGGCGGTGACAGTGGCCTGCCACCAGAGTCGAGAAGGCCGGGAAACGCCGCGGAATTACCGGACTCCAGGGATTCCTGGGACTTCTGGGACTTTAGAGACTGGAGGGCTCACCGCGAACTCCCACGGAACCGTCGGCGAGAGCGTGATCGGGCACCAGGGCCATCCGGTCGGCGAGATCGGCGGCCCGGTGCCGGAGGCGCTACTCCTCGACCCAGCCGTGTGTCTGGGCGAGGCCGACGAGGCATCGGCGGACGCCCAGCAGCTGTTCCGCCGTCATCGTCGGCACGGCCACGAGCAGGGCTTCCGTGATCTCCTGCGTCATTTCCCCGACGGAGAGCACGTCACAGAAACCGGCGTCGTTGCCCTGGCGGTCGGCGGCGGAGACAGCCGGTGCCGGTGCCGCCGACCCGATCGACGCGGGCGTCGGCGCGGGTCTCGGCACGGCGGGCGGAGCCGACGGAGACGGTGAGGACGACAGGGACGGCGAGGGCGGCGAGGACAGGGCGGCCTTCGGTGCGGCAGGCCTGTCGAGTACGCGGACCTGGGACGCCTTCAGTCCCTTTCCGCCGTTCTCGACCCTGAATTCGACCCTCGTGTCGATCGAGAGGAGACGCTTGTCGCTGTTCAGGTCGTTGACGTGCATGAAAACGTCTTCGCCACCCGAGTCGGGGGCGATGAAACCGAATCCGCGAAATTCATCGAAGCTGACGAGCTTACCCGTTACCACCACACCGCACCTCACCAGAGCCACGTTTTCCCGAAATGGGTACATCTTGCTCGGAGAATCGTTTTCGGTAACCACGGAAACCCATTCCCGGTTCGGGTGGGAGCGCGACCACGGTTATCCCGCACACGATTTACCGCTCACTTCCAAAATTGTCGAGTATGTTTACTCGGCTATCTTGGTACGCTCGGACCACTGGAAGACCGGAAGGTTCTCCCCGTCGACCGTAAGAAATTCACCGTTGTGCACGAAGTGCTCGTATCCCGCACCGGAGAGAATCTTCACCTTCTCCTCCGGGGCGACCATGGTTCGAACGGGGCTTTGACCGGAAAGTCGCTCCGGCCCACCGGATAGCACAATTTTCGCACTGGTCACGATGAAACCTCCCTTGCCGTTCCGGCGGCGCGGCCGTCTCGACGACCACGCGACCGCAGGCCGATTACATGGACTTACTTCACGAATTCGGGCAGAATCCGGGGCGGCCAGGAGCCGAGCCGGAAAATGCCCATGGAGTACGCCTTGGAGACCAGAGCCGGGCGGTTGGTGGCCTTCAGCTTCCGCAGCAGCGTCGTCACGTGATACTCCACGCCACCGCGGCTGAGGTACAGCATCGACGCGAGCTGCACGGTCGACACCCCGGCGGCGACCCCTTCGAGTACCCGCGCCTCCATGCTGCTGAGCAGCCTCTTTTTCCCGGTCAGCAGGTCGTCACGCTGCTCTCGGTCGGGTCGCACCACCACCATGACGCTCTCGACGTGGCCGGCCTCGCCGTGCAGCGCGATCCCGGTGAGCTCACCGCCGAGCACGGTCTGGTCCGGCCGCACGGCGATCACCCGCTCCTCGAAGCGGGCGCGCCGGTGGTCCGTCAGATGGGTGAACTGCTGTCCCAGCTTGTCGCGGACGCTCAGATGGAGCAACTCGCAGAACGCCAGCCCTCGAATGTCCGCCAGGGAACGCCCGAATTGCCGGGTGAATTCGAGATTCGCCTCGATAACCCTGGTAGCGTGGTCGAGATTCGCCACGCAGATTCCCGACTGGTCGAAAAAGGAACGATACTGGTCTATCCCGTCGGCGGGTGGGCCGACTAACCGAAGCCGCCGTTCCTCATCAACCGGAGCGATGCCGATATCAATACTCATCTGATTACCATTCCTCTCCTCCAGCAGACGAGACGATGACCCGATAACTATGGGGTAACGACCAAATCCACTTATTAACATGATATTAATCAGTGCGAAAGCAGGTCAACGTAAGCCCACGACAAACAGTAAAAGACTGTGGTGTGTGAGGCGTCCGGTTCGGACCTTGCGGTGCGGTGGGGCGGTCTCGTTCGGTACCGAACTTCCCTGCGCCCACCCGGCGAAATAGTTCACGTTCCGCACTAAATATCGCGCGTGCGGCCGGGGCCCTCGAAGCGGCGACGGCGGCACACCGCCCGCCGGAAATTACCCGTCACGACGCGGATCATGCCGGGCACGCGAACCGTGATGCGGATCATGCCGGACCGGCGAACCGTGATGCCCGTCGCCGGCCGGGGTCCTCGGTGCGGATTTCCGCCGACCGGCCCGAAGCGGCGACTTCGCGGGCTCCCCGCTCTTCAGCCCTCGGCCAGGTGATCGCTCAGGCATCCGGCCGGCGGATCACCCGGCCGTCCGGCCGCGGAGACCGCGCCGGGCGGCGGCGGGAATCGGGGGCCACGCCCCGGAGACCTGCGAGAAGGTGACAGGCGGCGATTCGCCTGGCGGGATCCGGCGGAGCGGCCGTCACACCGTCTGTCACACCGCCTATTCGTCCGCGTTCCGCGCGCCCAGTTCCTCGACGAGCGCCGCCCTGCCGCTCACCCCGAGCTTGCGATAGGTGCTCGTCAGGCTTTTTTCGACGGCACGCCGGGTCACCCCGAGCGAGTCGGCGATCCGCTGGTTCGTCCATCCCCGCAGCACGAAGGCGACGACCGTCTCCTCGGTCTTGGTCAGCTCGCCGCGCTCGGGTGCGGACAGTCGCAGCGCCGGGCCGTTCAGCTCCGAGTCCCTGTCGCCCTCGGCCCAGGAGACGCCACGTTCTCTCGCGACCCGCGTGCCTTCGGAAACGAACTCCTCCGCGTCGTCGGCACCCAGCTCCGCGAGTCTTCTGCCGAGAAGCGTGAGCGTCCTGGACAGCTCGATCCGATCCTCGGAACGGCGAAGCGTCTCGACGGCCCGCTTGAGGAGATCGACGCCCTCCTCACCCGGAGTGATCATTCCACGCAGCCGCAGCGCGCGGCCGTACGTCGCGGGAGCGCCCCACGCCCACGCGAAGGCGTACTCCTCGTCGGCCAGCTCGGTCGCCGCCTGCACTCTTCCGAGCCGGTGGTTCACCGCCGCGGCCCATACCCGCCAGGGGTACAGTGCCGCGTTCGTCCACCCGCAGCGCGACAGCTGCCTGCCGCTGTCGAGGAACCTGTGCAGCGCGGCCGGCAGATCGCCCCGCACCGCGTCCAGCATCCCCCGCACCATGCGATGCGCGACGACCACCCGCAGGTCACCGCTCTCCGGACTGGTACGGATCACCCGCTCGCCCAGTTCGACGTCCTGCGTCTCAAGCGCGATCATGGCGAGCGTCCAGATGGACAGCGTCCTCGCCTCCGGCCAGGACGAACCGGCGTTGTCGGCCACGCTCAGCGCGGTACTCCTGGCCTGGACCACATGCCCCGACGCGCGAAGGATCATGCTCCGTTCCGCGTTGACCAGCGCGATGACCCCTTCGAGCTCCTGGCGCTGAGCCTGTTCTCGCATCGCCTCCAGCCACGGGGTCACCGAGGCCGCCGTGTCGGCGAGGACCAGCGCCTGGACCAGCAGCGGGAGAGCGGTGTAGGCGTGCCCCGCGCGCGGCGGCTCCCGCTCCAGGATCCGGCCGGCGAGGGCGGAGATCTCGGCGGCCGTGACCTCGCCGGTCATCGTCGCCGCGTAGGCGAGCACGGCCAGCAGTTCCCGCCCGGAACCCGTGGAGACCGGCACCTCCGCGCCGAACCCCCGCAGCCGGTCGGCCGCCGCGCCGAGATGCGCGGCGTCCTGCATCCCGAGACAGCGGGTGCGGGCCTCCAACCGCAGGCCGAGGTCTCCCTGCGCGTACGAAGGACCCCGCTCATGGAGCTGCCGCGCCACATCCTGGACGAGCGCGCCCGATGACGGGTTGACCGTGCCGATCGCGGGCGGGATCCACAGCACCGCCTCCGCCCGCTCCGTCACCGAGGTGAGCATCGGCACGGCCTGCGAGATGTGGGTGACCGAGGACGCGAGGTCGAATCCCCGCTCGGCGGCGGCCAGGTCGACCAGGAGCCGGCCCCGGGCCTCGCTGTCCGGCGGCCTGTCCAGCAGCGCGTGCCGGATGTAACGGGCCGCCTTCCTTCCGGCACCGCGTTCGAGCGCGGCGCCGGCGGCCGCGCGCAGGACGCCGATCTCCCATGCCTCGTACCCTGCGGTGACCTGCAGGAGCTGGTCGGCGACGTGCTCGGCCGGGTGGCCGACGGTGTGCAGCAGCGACGCCGCCCGGCGGTGCATCGAGGCGCGCGTGTCGGTGCTCATCCCCGATTCGATGCCGTACCGCACGCTCTGGTGGACGAATCGCGGCGACTCGCCGCCGGCGAGCAGACCCAGGCGGTCGAGGGTCTGCATCGCGGACTTGTAGTCGATGCTGTCCAGACCGGCGAGCTCGCTGATCAGCTCCGGCTCCGCCAGGTCTCCGAGCACGACCATCGCCTGCGCGAGATCCCGGACGACCACGGGCTGGATGCCGAGGCAGAACATCCGGCGGTCGCGGAGGAACGGCTGGCTCGCGGCGTGAACCTCACCGGCCCGTGCCGCGACCGGCTGGAAGCCGGCCGTGCGCAACCTGTGCAGCATCGCGGCCAGCGAAGCGGGGTTCCCACCGGACACCTCGTGACAGGCTCGGGCGAATTCGAGGTCGCAGGACTCCCCGAACTCCTCGCCGATCAACCGGCGCACCCCTCCGACGGAGAGCGGCCTCGGGTGCAGCGTACGGGCGCCCGAGGCGACGATCTCCCTGAGCAGCATCGGGTCGGAGGCCGCGCACTCCTCGGAGAAGGCCGCGGCGACCAGAACCCGCGTGCCGTCCAGCCGCCTGGCGAGGTACGCCAGCCAGCGAAGGGACGGCGCGTCCGCCCACTGCAGGTCGTCGACCACCACCACCAGGGCCCTGCCCTCGCCGCCCTCGCCGCCCTCGCCGTCCTCGCTGAGGTTGGCGATCAGCGAGTTCAGCCCCTGCAGGACCGACTCCTGCCTGAGCGACCGGTTCGGTCCGATCGCGTGCGACTCACCGAAGAACATCCCCTGCACCAGGCTCGCCGTGCCCTGGAACCAGGTATCCCAGCGGTCCTTCTCCGCCCCGGCCAGGATCGGCTCGAACAACTGCTGGACGACACCGAACGCGAAGTCCTGTTCGAGGAGCGTGCCGCCGGCGCGCAGGACCCGCGCGTGCGGGGCGGCCGCGTCGGCCAAAGTGCGCAACAGCGCCGACTTGCCGACGCCGGGCGGGCCGATGACCGCCATCATGGACCCGTTGCCCGCCACGGCCGCCTGAACCGCCTGCTCCGCCCGCGCCAGCTCCTTCTCCCGCTCCAGCAGCATGGATTCACTCACCCATGTTCCGCGGTGCCGGGATCGAGGCGAGAAGCGAGGCGAGCTCGTTGCGGTTGGTGACCGCGAGCTTGCGATAGATCGTGGTCAGCCGCAGCTCCACCGTCCGGAGGCTCACCGACAGGACGCTCGCGATGTAGGCGTTCGAGTGACCCGCGGCGACCAGCCCCGCGACCCGTTCCTCGTTGGCGGTCAGTGGGTACCTCGTTTCGTTCGGCGCCGACGGTCCTTCCGCGACAACCTCCACGGCGGGGCGCTCGGACCGTCCGGTGAGTCTAGCGTCAGGTGTGTCGATTCTCACCGTCGCCTTCTGCCGACTCTGAGTCGCGGCGTATCTCCTCGCCGCCGACGACGCCGCGGCGGGCTCGGCCGGCACCGTCGCGGGGCGGTCGTACGGCGCCGGCTTCCGCGGGATTCGCGCGTCGTGCCCGAGGCCGCTCGCCGCCTCGACACCGTCCAGCACCTGTGACGCGCACCGTCGCGCGACATCCAGCGCGCTGGGGGCACCCCACTCCCTCGCCCGCTCCAGCCCCTCCAACGCCAGCCGCCTGGCGGTCTCGACGTTGCCGCACGCGCTGTTCGCCACGGCGGCCACCGATCGCCATGACAGCACCGCGGGATTCGTCCAGCCCCTGGACAGAAGCACGCGCCCGCACTCGTTGATGTCGCGCAGCGCGGCCTCGGGATCCGCCAGCTCCATGTGCACCCTGGCACGGGCGTACAGCAGTGCCGCCCAGGCCACGCCCTGGTCCGCCCCCGGAGGGAACTCGAAGGCCAGCGACTGCTCGGCCTTCTCCACGGACCGGCCGGCGAGATGCAGGTAGGCCTCCGTCGCGACGAGGAAGGGGACCATCCGCGGATGCCACGAGGTGAGCGGCAACTCCGCCAGTGCCGCCTCGAAGTCGTACACCGCCTGCCCGAGGTTTCCCCGCCGCATCTCGCATCGGCCGCGGTGGATCAGCGCCAGCGCGGCCGGTGCCCGTGCGCCGCAGCGCCGGGCGTCGGCCAGGACCTCGTCCAGCCCGATCACCGCCTCGGCGACCTCGTCGGCCAGGAGCAGCGCCCTCGCCGCGTGGATCCTGGGGCTGAACGGCTGCTCCTCACCCCTCACCTGGAAGGCCGTCCTGGCCAGTTCCCGCGCCTGCGGCAGACGTTCCCCCCTGGCGGCGAGCATCCAGGCCGCGACACCCGCCCGCACGGGGTCTCCCGGCTCGTCGGACGGTTCGGGGAACGAGTGCACGGGCAGCGCGGAATCACCGATCGCGCAGTCGTTCTCCGCGAGCCAGCCGATGGCCGCCAGCGATTCGAGGCCGGCTCCACCCGCCTCTCTGCGCGTGTGGGCCGTCGCGACGGCACGGTACGTGGCGGACGCGTCGCCCCGCGAGCCGAGCAGATCGGCCGCCCGGACGAGTGTGCCGACCGACACCTCGGTACCGCTGTTCAGCAGCACCTGCTGCAGCCGCCTGTCGCTCGTCTCCGAGTTGCGGTCCGCCTCCATCATCGCGAGCTCGATGAGCAGCCGTTGCCGCTGTTCGTCCCCCACCGGTTCCCTGAGCGCCCGGCCGAGCAGTGCCGCGGCGCCCTCGTGGTCCCCGTCGAGACGACGCTGCGTGGCCACCCGGCTCAGCAGGCTCACCACCCATTCTGCGCCGACCGGCCGCGTGTTGAGCAGCAACCGGGCGAGCCGTTCCTCCGGGATCGCCGCCCGGTACCCGAGCTCGACGGCGCGCATCGCGAGTGCCTGCCGCTCCCCGATCTCCATCCGGGCCAGCGCCCTGTCGGCGATGAGGGGGCTCGCCGGCGACGGGGTCCTCCCCTCGGTCACCA
Organism: Streptosporangium sp. NPDC000509; assembly: GCF_042898365.1. Taxonomy (NCBI): domain Bacteria; kingdom Bacillati; phylum Actinomycetota; class Actinomycetes; order Streptosporangiales; family Streptosporangiaceae; genus Streptosporangium; species Streptosporangium sp. NPDC000509. The sequence continues at coordinate 49,705 of NZ_JBIAYX010000001.1, forward strand.
GCCCCAGGCGCACCAGGACGGACAGTGCCTGCTCGGAGGACATCGTCCTCGGTGGCGCCAGCGAGGCGAGCAGGTCGGTGTCGAGCCCACCCTCGCAGACGGCTATCGCGAGCAGCAGCGCGAGCGCGTCCGCGGGCAGGCGGGAGATGCCCCTCGCCATCCGGTCGCCGCTCACCTCGGCGGCCCGCTCCAGCAGAGCTGGAACATGCCGCGCGACGGGCGGCAGGGAGGCGCGCACGAAATGGTCGAGCACGGCGAGCAGGGCCGCCGGGCTGCCGCCCGTGGCCTCGGTGGCCGCGGTCACGAACGCCCCGTCGACGGGCCCCGCGTACCGGGAGACGATCACCTCCCGGACCCCGTGCTCGCGCAGCGGCGGCACGTGGATCACGCTGCTGGAGACCGGTCCGGACTCGGTGACCGGTTCGACGGCACAGTCTTCACCGGGAGCTCCGGCCTGCACCAGGAGAATCGGCGCATACCGCAGCCGGTGGGTCATGGCCGCCAGCCATGCCTTCGATTCCTCGTCCGCCCACCGGGCGTCGTCCAGGGCGATCAGCAACGGACGGTTGCCCGCGAGGGCCACGAACTCCCCGCACAACGCGGGAATCAAGGTCGTGGCCGGCTGCTCCTCCGCCCACAGGCGCCGCGCGAAGGCCGGATATCCGGCGCCGGCCAGTCCGGCGGCGATCTGCGAGACCACGCTGTAGCGGAGATCGGCCTCGGTGGGCGAGCAGCCGGCGAGAACGGCGAGCAGTCCGGCCTTCCTGGCGCGGGCGACGACCGCCCTGAGCAGCGCGCTCCTTCCCGTGCCAGGCGCCCCGAGCACGGTCACCACTCCTGGACGGCCGCGCAGGAGCATCGCCACCTGCTCGCCCAGCAGGCGTGTCTGCCCTTCCCTCTCGGCCAGGAACTCCGGTGCGGTGTCCCTCCACCGAGCGCCTCGCTCGGTGACACTCACCGACCACGTGCGTGCCGGCCCGTGCGTCGCGGCTTTCCCCTCCGCTAGCGCCATGCGTACGACACCGGCTCGTCGCTGACGGTCGGCGAGACCCTCTCGGACTCCCCGCCGGGGCCTGCCGTGGCACGAGAGGGGGCCGAAACCCTCCGGAGCAGGCTCGGAGCCCCGACCACGGTCGCATCAGTACCACGGACGGGCGCGGGAACCTCGCCGTTCAGCCCGAGCGATCCGTCCGTGACCTTGGCTTCGACTCTGTGTCGAGTATCGCTGCACATTTCGCACCTCGAATCGACGACGCATGCGCCTGATCTCAAGCACTCCGATCGCCTACTGAGGAGACCTTAATCACAGCAATGTTGGTTTACAAGCATTTGCCTTGGATTTACCTGTGATTGCCTTTATTTATCTGTGTTCGACGGCCTGACCACCTCTCCTTCGAATGACCGGAGACACCGGGCCGGCGTCTCGGAGAAGCCGATCCCCTCCGCAGGAGGAGCGGGTGGGCCGGGGCACGACGGCGACGGACGACCGCACGCCTCACCGCGCACCTCACCGGCATCTCACCGGCATCTCACCGGCACCGCAGCGCGCCCGCCACCTGGCGTCTACAGGGGGATGTTGGTGTGGCGGCCCCGGCGCGCCGGGGCGGCGGCCAGGGCCTCGCCGAGCCGCAGCCGGGTGTACGCCGGGTCGATCACCTCGTCGACGACGCCGATGCTCACCGCCCTGGCCACGCCTCCCGCGATCCTCTCGTGCTCCGCGGCCAGGCCGGCCAGCAGCTCCTCACGCTCGTCCTGTGCCACCGCGGCGAGCTTCTTGCGGTGCAGGATCTCCACCGCCGCCTTCGCGCCCATGATCGCCACCTCGGCCTCCGGCCACGCGAACACGGCGGTGGCACCGAGCGACCGGGAGTTCATCGCGATGTAGGCGCCGCCGTAGGACTTGCGCGTGACCAACGTGACCCGCGGAACGCTCGCCTCGGCGAACGCGTGCAGCAGCTTCGCTCCCCGGCGGACCACCCCCTCCCACTCCTGCCCGACGCCGGGCAGGTAGCCGGGGACGTCGACCAGCACGAGCAGGGGCACGCCGAACGAGTCACACATCCGGACGAACCTTGATGTCTTGTCCGAGGACAGCGAGTCGAGGCAACCGCCCTTGCGCAGCGGATTGTTCGCGATCACCCCTACCGTCCGCCCGGCGAGCCGGCCGAACCCGATCACCATGTTCGGCGCCCATCTGGGCTGCAGCTCGACGAAACCCGGCTCCCCGTTCTCTGCGTCCCCGCCGTCCAGGACCGCCTTGACCAGCGGGCGCACGTCGTACGCGCGCCGGGGTGAGTCGGGGAGCAGGTCGCGCAGCGGCCTCGCCTCGCGCACCGAGTCCACGTCGACGAATCCCGGCTTCGCCAGCAGCGCGACGAGCCGGCGGGCCTGGGCGAAGGCCTCCTCCTCCGACCCCGTGGCGATGTGGGCCACCCCGGACTTCCTGCTGTGCGCGTCCGGCCCGCCGAGGCTCTCCATGTCGATCTGCTCGCCGGTGACCGACCTGACGACGTCCGGGCCTGTGACGAAGACGCGGGCGGCGTCAGACATGATCACGATGTCGGTCAGCGCAGGACCGTAGGCCGCGCCGCCCGCCGCGGGACCGAGCACGACGGACAGTTGCGGGACCTCGCCCGAGGCCCGGACCATCGCGGCGAACATCTCCCCGATCTCGTGCATCGCCGACACGCCTTCGTTGAGCTTCGCGCCGCCGGAGTGCCACACGCCGATCACCGGGCAGCGTTCGCGCACCGCGAGGTCGATGGCGTCGGCGATCAGCGGGCACTCGTCGATCCCGATCGCACCGCCCTTCACGGTGGCGTCGGTGCAGTAGATCACTACTCGCACGCCGTCGACCCGGCCGTAGGCGACCACCACTCCCACGCCTTCGCGCCGGTGGATGATCTCCAGCGAGCCCGGATCCGACAGCCGTGACATCCGAACCGCCGGGTCGCGGTGGTCAAGGGACGGCTCGTCTCGGTCCACCACAGCCACTGAGGGAAATGTCATCGCTCACCTCTGCGAATCGCCCGTCGTCCGAGCCGTAAGTGAACCAGCGGCGGCGCCGGGAAAACCCCTAGTCTTGCCCGCCCGGTCCACAGACGTCCCGCGTCAGGGCAGCCGGAGCAGCCCCTCGCGCACGCGCGTGATGATGTTGAGCGACGGCTGGTTGTCGACCTCGGCGAGCGGATGCACTCTGAGGAGGTTCCAACCGATCGCGTCACCGATCAGGACGATGGCCACCCCGATCGGCATCCTGAGGCGCCCCGCGATCTCGACCACCGCCATGGGCTCCCGGCACATGTCGCAGATCCAGCGATATTCCGGGGACAGCGCGGGATCGTCGGCGCTCATCGTGCCCTGCGGCGTCACCGAGATCAGCGAGTCCATCCGCAGCGGGGCGTCGCCGTGCGTACGCCCTCCGGAGATCACGTACGGTCGCGGTCCGACCGGCCGCGAGTTCTCGTGCTCGTACCTCGTCGAGGACGAAGGCGCCCAGTCCGGGTCCGTTGCCGGCGCGGGGGCGACCCGAGGCACCGCGTCCGGGAAGCTTTCGACGTAGTGGTGCTCGTCGGCGTCCGCCCACGACCTCTCCGGGACGTCATACCTCTCCGGAGCGTCGTACCCTTCCGGGACGTCGTACCTCTCCGGAGCGCCGTACCCCTCCGGAGCGTCGTGCGTCCCTTCCTCACCGGCGACGGCCACCTCGGCATCCCACACACCGTCGTCCGCTTCGACGTCCCGCGCGCCGTCGTGCGCCTCGATCTCCCGCGCGCCGTCGTCCACCTCGACGTCCCGCGCGTCCTCCGCCGCCTCTTCCGCGGGTTTGGGCAGGAACTGGTGCTCGGCCCAGGTCCTGTAGTCGCCCCAGCCGCCGAAAGCGGACGCATGGTAGCTGGGTTTGTCAGCGAATCGCCGTCGTCGCCTCCTGCCGTTGGACATCGCCGGGATCTCACCTGCTCTCGAAAGATCATTGGCCTTAAGATCACACGATGATGGGATATGATCATCCCATCGAGATCATCGCGATCCGTCACCCCGCGATTTCGCCGCGTGTTCGCTGCTCTCCGCGGAGGTCTGCTGATTGTCCTCGGCGATACCTAGGTGTTTGCATAGTATTCCGCGAATCCGCTGGCGAATTCGGCGAGGGGGTGGGAAGCGTTTCCAGCGCCCATCCCAGATCCGCACGGCCACTCACGTCCAGCTTGCGAAAGACGCTGGTGAGATGGCTTTCGACGGTGCGCAACGTGATGCGCAGGGCCTGGGCGATCTCCTGATTGGTCGCACCGGTCGCCGCGAGTTCCGCCACGCGCCCCTCTCCCGTGGTCAGCACGTTCTTGACCCCACCGGCTCCCTGGTACATCCGGCCGCCCGCGGCGACGAGCCGGCCACGGGCCTGCTCGGCCAGCCTGCGAAATCCGCACCGCACCGACAGGTGCACGGCGCGACGGAAATGTCCGCGGGCGCCCTCGCGGTCGTCCATCCGCAGCAGCGCCTCGCCCAGCAGACTCTCGGCCCTGACCAGATACCAGCGCGCCTGGGTCCCGGTCAGCGTCTCCACCGCCTCGGTGAGCGTCTCCACCCCGTCGACTCCCTCCGCGACCGCCCCCCTCGCCAGCAGGGCGAGTCCTCGGGCAGGCGCGTTCCCCCAGGCCTCGGCGAGTTCCTCGCCGTGCTCGACGAACTCTCCCGCCTCGTTCCCACGCCCCAGTTCGGCGAGGAGACAGGCCGCCTCCAGCCACCACGGCACGAACATCGGATGCCTGACGACGGCCTCGGCGAGCAGCGCACCGCACTCGGTCAGGGACGACAGCGCGCTCGCGTGGTCACCTCGCGACGCCGCCAGATACGACTTCGTCATCAGCACCCGTGGATAGTCGAGAAGGTAGTCCTCCACGTCCGGCGTGCCCAGCTGGCCGAGTACGGCAGCGGCCTGGCCGAGATCCCCCCGCCAGGCGAGCACCGCGCCCAGGGCCGTCCGCGGTGCCGTCACACTTCTCGACCACGGCTGCTCGTCCGCCAGTTTCATGGCCCTGATCGCGTCCACCAGCGCCCCGTCGAGGTTGCCCGCCTCCCCCAGGATCCACGACCGCCTGGACAGGGCCATCACCTGCCCCCAGGTGTCCCCCTGCTCCGCGCCGTGCGAGATCACCCGGCCCATGGCTCGCACCGCCTCCTCGACCTCGTCGGCGAGTGAGAGCACGTACGCGGCGGCACCGACCGCCTGGCTCCAGGAGACCTCGTCCGGGCCGCTGAGCGCCTTACGGGCCAGCGGCAGGCAGGTCCGGGACGAGAAACCCGACATGGCGAAGACCAGGGACCGCCCGGCGAGCAGTTCGCGTCCGCCTCCGGCGGACACCCCGGGGGTCCGCGACATCACCGCCCATTCCGAGACGGTCTTCGCGGTGGACCTGCGGTTCCACCCGATCAGCAACAGCGCGGACTCCACCAGCATCCGCGACTCGTGATCCCCGGTGGCCGCTCCGTCGAGTTCCGCCAGGACGGCGTTCAGCGTCGAGACCACCTCCGGTTCCCTGCCCAGCGGCGGTGCGACCCGCGACATCTGGATCGCCAGACGTGCTCTTCCCCGCACGTCGCCCGTCTCCCGCAGCCCGTCGCAGAGCATCGCGTACGCTCTCGCCGGATCGTCGTGTCCGATCAGCCGCGCGAGGTCGGCCCGCGCGCCGACGTCGGCGGGATCGGCCATCACCATCCGGCCCAGGTAGTGCGCCGCGACCTCCGCGTCCCCGTTCGACTCGGCACGGCGTGCTCCCTCCCCGAGCACGCCCCGCATCCAGGTCTCGGGAAGTGCGGGCAGCAGCGCCAGTTGCGCGCTGACCTCCTCGGCCGGACGGCCTCCGTCGTTGAGCAGCCTGGCGGCCAGTTCCCGCCGTCGGTCGAGCGCGGCGGTCGGCATGTCGTTCAGCACCGCGGTCCGCACATGATGCTCGTTCAACTCGGCCAGGCCGACGTCGATGATCTCCTCGTCGCGCAGGATCTCGATCGCGGCGGTCACCAGCGGCTCGGGGACCCCGGCCAGCATGCCCACCAGTTCCGCGTCGGAGTGTCCCAGCACCGCGAAGGCCTCCACGACCCCACGCACGTATGCCGGCCGGCGGTCGAGCGTCGCGAGCAGATGTCCGGCGTGGAGTTCGGCGCCGAGTTCGGCGGCCCTGGACTCGCCTCGGGCGTCAGGTGGCACGCCCTCCTCGCTCAGGCGCTTGAACAGCCGCGCGAGCAGTGCCAGGTTGCCCCGGCAAACACTGGTGCACAGGCGGACGAACAACTCTTTTGGCACGGTCTCCCAGCACCGCCGGGCCAGCTTCCCCGCGTCCTCCTCGGAGAGCGGCCCGAGGTCGACGACGCGGTGCCCGCGCGCGGCGACACCGGGAACCGCCCGCCCGTTCGACGGGCCGGAGCGGTGCTGAGCGAGCAGGACGAACAGCGGCAGATGATGCCCACGGTTCACCAGGAAGTCCAGCCATGCCAACGACTCCTCGTCGCACCACTGCGTGTCGTCGAGCATGAGGGCCACCGGTCCCGACGCGGCCGCCTCGCCGACACGCCGGAACAACAGGTGTGACAGCGGTACGGTGCCACCTCGCGTCGGAAGCGGCGCTCCGCCGAACAGGCTTTCCGTACCGCTCCATGGCAGGCGGGCCCCCGCGGGCGAGCAGGAGCCGCGCAGGATCGTCACTCCGACACTGCGGGCATATCGCTCAAGTGCCTCCAGCAGGGCGGTCTTCCCCGATCCCGTGGGTCCTCGCAACAGCGTCAGAGACGCCTCGCCCTCCGCGGCCCCCTCCAGCCAGGACACCAGTGTGCGGAACTCCGCTTCCCGGCCCACCGGCCTGGCCTCGCCGTGGAAGATCCGTCCCGACATGGTCACCATCTCGCTCCATCAGGTCACCGAATCTCGCCAAGAGGGGGTCGTGAGAGCCATGCGCTCTTCTTGTGCGTGGCGTGCGGGCACCGGGCCGACACCGACGTCAACGTGACCGGGAACATTCGAGACGCCGTCGCAGGGCGTGCGGGGATCGCGCGGGCATCGACATGCCACCTCCGGACGGGCGCCCGGTCATCCACTGATCCGGTACAGCCGTGTTTCCGATGTTTTTCCGACGTTAGCTTCTAGAATCTCGCTCGGCAAAGACCTCTTTGCCGCGAGTTCATCCGAACCCGCCTTCGCCGGGGGCGGCGCCCCTCCGGCGGACCGCCCGTCAGGGGCCGGGCGAGCGGGGCGTGCCTTCCGTACCCACCGTCGCCCGCGACGGCCGCACACCGTCTCACACCCGTCTTCTCGAGCCCGTCTCAGGCCTGGAGTCTGGCGTAGAACCGGCTGCACTCCTCGTAGGCGGGGAGCAGACCCTGCCGCCGAGCCTCGGAGAAAGTCGGGGCCGTCGCGTCCTTGTCCGACAGCAGCGGCGTCACTCCGGCGGGCCAGTCGATCCCCAGCTCGGGGTCGAGAGGATCGATCCCGTGCTCACGCCTCGGCGCGTACCCCTCCGAGCAGAGGTACACCACGGTCGCGTCGTCGGTCAGCGCCATGAAGGCGTGACCGAGCCCCTCGGAGACGTACACGGCCCGGTGGTCCTTGTCGTCCAGGATCACCGACTCCCACCGCCCGAAGGTGGGCGATCCAACGCGGATGTCGACGACTACATCGAAAACCGCACCTTTGACGCACTTGAGGTATTTGGCCTGACTCGGCGGGACGTCGGCGAAGTGCACGCCGCGCAGCGTCCCCCGGCGCGAGACCGAGTAGTTCGCCTGCGAGAGGGCGAGGGGCCGGCCGGTGGCCTCACGGAAGCTCTCCGCGCGGAACCACTCGTGGAAGCTGCCCCGATCGTCGGGGAACACCTCCGGTTCGAACACCCACGCACCCTCGATGCCGAGTGAACGCATGCCCACCTCTCCTTCCGTGACCCCGCCTCATCCGGGGAGGGGAACCCTCGGACGGCACGCGCGACGGGTGCTCCCAGCGGAGTCTCCTCCGACCATCGCCCCCTTGTGAACCCGTCGCGGTACCCCGCGAAGGCACGTACGGTCCTTCGCGGGACCGTTCCAGTGCCGGGCGGGCGGATCATCCCAGGTGGGCGCCCATCAGGCCGGTGACCGGCCGATCTGGCCACTTCCGGCCATCACGAGCCTCGTTCACCCGCTCGGGGGAGCGGCCGGGAAAACCGGGTTCACGATCGGCGCGACGACCCGTTCCCGGGGCGATCCTCTCCTCCCCACGGGCGCGGCACCGGGTCCCGCCGACGCCCCGACGGCCACCCGGCACGGAGACGCGTAGCATCGACGTTCTGCGACATTCATTAGATTTCCGCTCACGAACACACACGGACACAGAGGATCATGAACGACTCCTTCATCCCCGCCGCCCGCGCGGCAGGCGGGACCGGCCCTGGCGGCACGCCCGCACGGCGTTCCTCCCGGCCGGAGAACGACGGCGGGCGACCCGGCGGCACCGCGTCCGCTCCGGTGGAGGCGTCATGATCGACCTCCTCCGCAACCCCGTGAAGAACTACGACTGGGGTTCGCGCACGGCCATCGCCGCACTCACCGGGCGCCCCTCCCCCACCGAGCTGCCCGAGGCGGAGATGTGGTTCGGCACCCACCCGTCCGGCTCCTCGTCGGTGCTTCGCCAGGGGACGTGGCACTCCCTCGCCGAGGTGGTGTCCGCCGCCCCCGAGACAGAGCTGGGCGAAAAGACCGTCGAACGGTTCGGCTCGCGGTTGCCGTACCTGCTGAAGCTGATCGCCGTGGACCTGCCGCTCTCGCTCCAGGTTCACCCCTCCCAGGAGCAGGCCAGGGAAGGGCACGCCCGGGGCACCTACGTCGACCCCTTCCCCAAGCCCGAGCTGATCTGCGCGCTGACCCCGTTCACCGCGCTGGCCGGGTTCCGTCCTCCCGAGGAGGCCGCGGCCCTCATCGGCGCCCTGGGCGTACCGGAGCTGGAGCCCGTCGTCGCGCCGCTGGCGGCCGGAGACGCCTCCGCCGCGCTCCGCGTCCTGGTGGAGTGGCCGAAAGACGGCAGAGCCGATCTCGTGGCCGACATCGCGCGGGCCGCCTCCTTCGCCGGAGGTCCCGAGAACGAGCTGGTCGTACGCCTGACGGAGATCCACCCGGAAGACCCCGCCTGCCTGGCCCCGCTGTTCCTGCGGCGCCACGAGCTGCGGCCCGGTGAGGCGCTCTTCCTGGGTGCCGGGGTCCTGCACTGCTATCTGAGCGGGTTCGGCGTGGAGATCATGGGCGGCTCCGACAACGTGCTGCGCGCCGGGCTGACCGGCAAGCCGATGGACGTGGAGGAGCTGCTGCGGGTCACCGACCCCTCGCTTCCGGCCCTCCAGGTCGAGCCGGTCGGCGATCTCTACCGCACCCCCGCCCCCGAGTTCCGCCTCGGTACGGCCGTCCCCGGTTCCGGCCTCACCCTGCAGGGCGGCGTGCCGCGCATCCTGTTGTGCACCGAAGGCGAGGTCGAGAGCGGCGGGCACCCCCTGCGGGCCGGCGAGTCGGTCTTCGTCTCCGCCGCCCAGGGACCCGTCGAGTTGCGCGGCCCGGGAACGGTCTTCTGGGCGGAACCGGGGATCGACTAGGCGCCTGACCAGCGGCTCACGCCCGTCCGCCCCTCCCTCGTGAGGCCGCGGGCGGGCGCGATCCACGGCGGGCGGGCGCCCTCGCGTCCATACCGGCCTGCTATGGCGGATAACCCCCGGGGTGGTCGGGGCGTCCCCACCAGCGAGGCTGGAGGTATCCGATGACACCGTCCGACGACCTCACGGATCCAGACCTCCGTCTGGAGCTGATCCTGGTCGAGGTACTGCACCACGAAGCCGAGCACCTCGCGACCGGCTGAGCGTCCCGGTCCCGGCTCCAACGGGGGGAGCCGGGACCGGACGCGTCGAAGAACAGGGGCCAAGTCGTCCTCAGGTTTCCCTGTCGTGTGATGTCGTGGACTCCAGCACCCTTTTCGCCTTCGCCATCAGGGTGAGCGCCACCACCGCGAAGGCGAGCGCGAGCAGGGTGAAGAGGGTGAGCGACAGTTCGTCCGTCCGCTCCAGCAGCCGGGGCGACGCGGTCGAGACGGCGAACAGCGCGAAGAACAGCAGCGACCACGCGTACGGCCTCACCCGCAGGACCCCGCCCCGCCTGGAGACCATCAGCGGAACCCGGCCCTTCAGCAGCACGCGAACGCCGTGCGCGGCCATCACGCATCCGATCCCCAGCAGGGCCCAGCTGAACGCGACCGACAGCGTGTGCGCGCTCATCGGGATCGCACCTCCCTGACCGTCGGCGGTGATCGGAGACGGCGTCTCCGATCACCGGCCGCCTGCCCCGCGAGGGGTGCGGCAAACCAGCCGTCCGTACGGCGAAGCGCCCCGTCACCTCCCGCTCGGAGACGGGCTTCCCACCCGGCCGTTTCCGGCTCGCCCTCGTCCCCCGGCACGGCCTCGATCGGCGTACGACGATCGAGGAGGCCGGCTTCCACACCCCGTCGCCCTCCCCGCGGACGTGCGGTCCTCCCACTCCCCTCGGCCCGACGCGACCGTGGCGGCCCGGCCACCGCCGTCGTTACGCTGGGGACCCGCGCCGACGTGCATGGAGGAGCTCATGGCCGCTGGCCCGCTGGAACCGGATGACCCGCGCACGCTGGGAGCGTTCCAGGTCGTGGGGCGCCTCGGCGAGGGCGGTCAGGGCATCGTCTACGAGGGGTGGAGCGCCTCCGGCGACCGTGTCGCGATCAAGGTCCTCAAGGGCGGCACGAATCCCGACATCCGCCGCCGGCTCGCCAGGGAGCTGGAGTCGGCCCGCCGGGTGGCCCCCTTCTGCACGGCCCGGGTGCTCGCGGCGGAGCTCGACCGGCCGGACCCCTACGTGGTGAGCGAGTTCGTGGCGGGCCCCTCGCTGCAGGAACGGGTGCGCGACGACGGTCCGCTGCGCGACGGTGACCTCGAACGGCTCGCCGTCGGCACGGCCTCCGCGCTCGCGGCCATCCACGGCGCGGGGGTGGTTCACCGGGACTTCAAACCGGCCAACGTGCTTCTCGGCCCCGACGGGCCGCGCGTGGTCGACTTCGGTATCGCCCGGCCCCTCGACGCCGACACGGCGTCCATGACGATGTCGGGCACCCCGCCCTACATGGCTCCCGAGCAGCTCATGGGGGTGCACGGATCACCCGCGGCCGACGTCTTCGCCTGGGCCTCGACCATGCTCTACGCCGCGACCGGCAGTGCCCCGTTCGGCAGCGACACCGTCGCCGCGGTCTTCAACCGCATCATCAACCAGGAACCCGACCTGTCCGGCGTTCCCCAGGGCCTGCGCGAGACCCTGGCCGCCTGCCTGTCCAAGGACCCCGCGGCGCGTCCCTCGGCCCGGTCGCTTCTGGTGCGTCTGGTCGACCCCGGAGCCTCCACCGTCACGGTCCCCGACGTCGGCCCGGTGCCCAGCGCGTACGTCCCCTCCGGCTGGTCGGACCGCGCCCCGAGCGGCCTGACCCGTCCCGTCGAGGCCGAGCCGCCACCGGTCGTCCGGTCCGGAGTCCACCCCACGCCCACCGAACCGGCCGGCCCCGCACGGGACACGGCGCTCCTACCTCCGGGCGGCGCCGGTACGGCGGGTCGTGACACGAAGATCTACGCGCCCCCGTACGGCGAGCGGGGCACGCGGCGGGCGAGGAACGTGGCCATCCCGGTGGCCGCCGTCGTCCTCGCGGGTCTGGCGACGGCCGGCGTGCTGTACGCGACGGGGACGATCGGAGGTTCCCCCGCGAACGGGGCGGCGCCCCGGAGCGGATCCGAGGGGACCTCCCGCCCGGCGCCGACCTCCGGATCCGGTGACACCGCCGACCGGGCACCGGCCTCCGGACCTGAAGAAACCCCCGACCGGGCACCGGCCTCCGGATCGGCCTCGGCACCGCCCGCGGCTCCCGGAGGGGGCATCCCCTCGGCCTTCGCGGGAACCTGGACGGGACAGGTCGTCTCGCAGGACGACCACGGGCGCACCGCCGACGTCACGATCACCCTGAACCCGGGAGGATCCACCGGGACCTGGGTGTCCGGTGACTGCGAGCAGCAGGCCACGCTCACCCGCGTACGCGACACCGTGCTCGACCTGAACGTGGCGCAGCGCGGCCAGTGCGTGGGCGGGGACATGACCCTCACGGTGCAGGACCCCCAGACGCTGGACTGCGTGAAGCAGGAGGGCGGGGGCTCGTTGGAGTACCGGGGGACCCTGCGCCGCTCCTGACCTCCCCGCGCCCTCCGAAATCGCCCGGCCCGCACCGCTCCCGCCCTGCCCTCGACTGCCCTCGACTGCCCTCGCCGCCCTATGGAGCGCCCGCCCGCTTCACTTCTCGTCGTTCAGCCGGCGCGCACGATCTGGAAGGAGTACGACCCGGTCTTCGCCGCGGGTGACCTGACGACCAGCGCGTAGCGCCCGTCCCCGCCCGAGAGCGGCATGTCGAACTCGTTGCCGCACAGTGGGTAGGGCTGCCGGGGATCGGCGAGGCTCTTCTCCGCCGCGTCGTAGAGCTCGACGTCGATGGAGGTGCACGGCCCGCCTCCCGCGATGATCCTGATGGCCTTGGCACCGTCGGCGTCGAACTCGAAGCGGTCGATCCGTCCGGGGACGTCCAGCGACCCCGCCCCCTCGGGGCTGCCCTCACCGATCTTCAGGCCGATCGTCGCGGGGAACGTGCGGACCTTCACGGTCGCGATCCGGAAGCTGTACGCCCCGATCACGTTGGTGTTCCCCCAGACCTCCAGGCGGTGGCCGCCCACCTTGGTCAGCTTGTTGCTGAGCGACGTACCCGCGCTGAAATCGACACTGGCCGGGGTCAGGGGCTCGTCGTCGACGTCGGAGAACACCTGGAACTGGATGCCGTCGCCCTCCATGTCGGCGACGTAGAACTCCCTGGCGTCGCCCAGATCCAGCGTGAATTTGTGCCTCTCCCCCGCGCGGGTCAGCTCGGCCGAGACCGTGCTGCCGTCGACGAGGGTGCCGCCCGGTTCGACGGCCGCGGAAGGCGGGTCCTGCCCGCCGGTCTCCGCCTGCTCGGGCGTGCTTTCCGGCTGGGCCGGGGAGTCGCTCTCGACGGGCGCGGTGGTCGCCTCGCTCGTCACCTGCGCGGGGGCGGCCGCCCCTTCTCCGGTCCGGCCGCCGGTGAGGCCGCAACCGGTGAGGGCCGTCAGAGCGAGGACGAGAAGGACAAGGAAGGCACCCTGCCGGACGGGGGCGACAAGGCGTGAGGGGAGGTTCTTCATGAAAAGCCATTCTTCGCGGCCCGCTTACAACCTGGTTGCCCGTCACTTTCTCACTCCCCGAGCGGCCTTTCGCGGGTTTCGTGCTTCCGGCACCTCCGTCGGCCCCGGTCTTTCCCGGGCCGACACCGGTCAGGAGGCACTCGATCACGTGGCCGACACCCGGTGGTCATCCTCGCGCCGGGCGGGCGTCGTGGGCGATGAGCAGGTACGGCCGGATCGGACAACGTTGTCAACGTGGCGGACGGCCTGTCGGTATGGTTCGGGTATGACCAGCGATGGCGGCCGTGCGAGGCGGCCCACCATGGTGGACGTGGCGGCCCGGGCCGGGGTGAGCCTGAAGACCGTCTCGCGGGTCGTGAACAACGCTCCGCACGTACAGCCCGAGTTGGTCGAGCGGGTGCTCACCGCCGTGGCCGAACTCGGCTTCCGCCGCAACCACCTGGCCAGCTCGCTGCGTTCCGGGCAGGCGACCGCCACGATCGGGTTGCTGATCGAGGAGATCGCGAACCCTTTCTACGCGACGATCGCGGGAGCCGCCGCCGAGGTCGCCGGGCACCACGGCACGATGCTCATCATCGCCAATTCCGAGGAGGATCCGGCGCGCGAGCGGCAACTGCTGCGGGACATGTGCGCCCGCCGCGTCGACGGGCTGCTCGTGGTGCCGGCCGGTGAGGACCACTCGTTCCTGCGCGCCGAGGTCGAGCTCGGCACCCCCGTGGTCTTTCTCGACCGTCCGGCGGGCGGGCTGCTCGCCGACACGGTGCTGCTCGACAACCGCGGGGGCGCGCGGGCCGGGGTGTGCCGGCTCGTCGAGGCGGGCCATCGGCGGATCGGGGTCCTGCTCGACTCGATCGGCGTCCACACGATGCGCGAGCGGCTCGACGGCGCGCGGGACGCGCTGACCTCGGCCGGCACGCCGTACGACACCGGGCTGCTCCGCGACGGCGTCCGCGACCCGGCCGCGGCGGCCCGGGCCGTCTCCGAACTGCTCGACCTGCCGGATCCGCCGACCGCCTTCTTCAGCCTGAACAACCGGATCACCCTCGGCGCGGTCGAGGAACTGCACCGGCGCGGCAGCGACGCCGCGCTGCTCGGGTTCGACGACTTCGACATGGCCGCTCTGGTGCCGTACCCGCTGACGGTGATCGCCTATGACACCCGCGAGCTGGCCAGGACCGCCGCCGAGCTGCTGTTCCGGCGGATCGGCGGGGATCGGTCGTGGCCGCGCACCGTGGTGCTTCCCACCGAGCTGGTCGAGCGGGGCATCCCGCCGCGCTGATCCCGGCGGCCGGTTCCCTACCGGACTGCGGGCCCGCCTGACGGAGAGGGAGCCGATCCCGCGAGCCGCGGGTCATGGGCACGCGCCCCCGATTCGATCTCTCGGAGCCGGGGGGGCGTGCGTCTCACGAGGTCACGCGTAGAGGAAGTAGTAGCTGTACCGGCTCTCCCACTCGCATGAGTAGTCGTTCCACCAGTCCTCGGTGATGCCGTGGGTTCCGATCCGCTCGCACTCCGCGTGCTCCTTGAAGACACCCGCCAGCCTCTCGGCGTGCGCCGGGGCGGCGCCGGTCGTCAGCGAAACTCCGAGGACCATGACGGCCGAGACGAGAACAGCGCGTACCTTTCGCATTCGTCCTCCTGTGACTGGGGAGATCATGAAGGTGAACATTATCACTCGGCCCGCACCAGAGAAGATCATCGCACTCGAATCATTCGCGGGACGGGGATGAAACTTTCATCGGTCTTGTCACCGGCCGCACATGTTTCGCGGATGTTTACCGACGGTAAATCCCATGCCACCCGCCCTCGAAGGTCCAGCCGCTGTCCAATTCCCGACATGGCGGCCTTGAAAGGCCTCGCGGGCGCGTATCCGACCGCCTGTGCATGCCATAGATGATCTGACCTGTCTTCGCACCACCTGATCCTCAAAGTACGATTTATGCCCCTCATCCTGTTCTATTGGAACGATGCATCGAAAACTTTGACCACCATCACTTACGTGTCATATCGTCGCCCCGCCCATATCGATGTGAGCCGCGACACTCGAACAGGACGTTGTTCTCGCAGGCGCTACGGTCGGCCTGCTGATCGAGGTCGCCACGGCGCGAGAGGAAACACGGACGGTCACCGGGGACGAGCGGCGAGCATCCGACCAACCGGAGTCGCACCATGCAAGCTCGAATCCGCACGGCCGTGATCGTCGGCATGGCGATGACCATGCTGGCCGTCGTCGGCGTGTCAGCAGTCTTCGCGCCACCGGCTCACGCCACGCAGGTGATCACCGACATCGCCTACGCGCCCGCACAACCGGCCGGTAGCAAGGGGCATCTGCTGGACCTCTACCTGCCCTCCACCGGAATCACGCCCCGGCCGCTGCTGATCTGGCACACCGGCTCGGCGTGGACGAGTGACGACGGCAAGGCCGGCGCGGACGCGATCGCGGACATCTTCACCCCCCTGGGTTTCGCCGTGGCCGGGGTCAGCGTCCGCTCCAGCGCCCAAGCGATCTTCCCGGCCCAGGTGCACGACATCAAGGCGGCCATCCGCTGGCTGCGCGCGAACGCCGCCACGTACCAGCTCGACCCCAATCGATTCGCGATCATGGGCGACTCCTCGGGCGGCTGGCTGACCGAGATGGCCACCTTCTCCGGTGGCGTGGCCGCACTGGAGGGCACCGTCGGCACGACCGGCGTCTCCAGCGCGGTGCAGGCAGGACTCGCCTTCTTCAGTCCGACCGACTTCCTGCAGATGAACACGCAGAACCTGCCGACCGGCGGGCTCGACCACAACTCCCCCGCCTCCCCCGAGTCCCTCCTGGTCGGCTGCCCGATCCAGACCTGTCCGGCCACGGTGGCCCAGGCCAATCCGATGACCTACGTCGACAGCAACGACCCGCCGCTGATGTTCATGCACGGCCAGGCCGACTTCCTGGTGCCGCACGGGCAGAGCCTCCTGCTCTACAACAGGATCAAGGCCCAGTGCGGCAGGGCCACGTTCATCTCGGTGCCCGGCGCGGACCACATGATGCCCCAGATCATGGACCCCGCCCGGCACGGCCTGCAGACCGTCCGCACCACCGCCAACTGCTCCGAGACCGTCGGCACCGGTACGTTGAACCCCACCTGGGCCAACTTCACCACCTTCCTGCGCGGCGGGCTCAAAATGGGCACCTCCTGCGAGGTCACCTACTCCACCGGCGTCTGGAACGGCGCCTTCAACGGCAGCGCGACCATCAGGAACACCGGCACCACCCCCATCGAGGGCTGGACCCTGACGTGGACCTGGCCGGGCAACCAGCAGATCACCACCGCCTGGAACGCCACGGTGGCCCAGGCCGGCACCCAGGTGACCGCCCGTGACGCCGGCCATAACTCCTACATCGGCCCCGGCTCCAGTCAGAGCCTCGGCTTCTCGGCGACCGCCACCGGGACGAACGGCATTCCGGCCCAGTTCAAACTCAACAACCTCGTCTGCACGAGAGTGCCCGCCTGAGACGACGTGCCGGGCCCGAGCCGAACGGCGAGGGCCCGGCATCGTTCTGCTGTCGCCGGGATTCCAAAGAATTACATTCTGGGAAACCGTGACCTGGAGCGGAAAGGCGCATTTCCAGAGTTGAATACATTCCGTCGGAACCCGGTCACGGAATGTCACCGACCGGCCGCTCACGTCCATATTGCTTTCCGCAACGGTCCGCCCCTATTGTTGCCCCCGACGGCCGCCGGCCCATTTCCCGCTTTTCATTGCCCGGCCGCAGGTCACTTGATATCCCGTGACCCGAAATAAATCGGATAAGCCGTCTTCCGCTGCCAGAAGGCCGTTGTCCGGGATCGTCGATGAGTTAGGGGACGTGTGCGTACATCCAACATATTCGTCAGGAGTCTCGGCGTTTATGTGCCTGACAGTGTGAGCGTCGAGCAGGCGGTTCGTGAGGGCTGGTACCCGGCCGAGGAGGTCGAGAGGTTCCAGCAGATCGGCGCGGCGGTGGCCGGCGACATGCCCGCGCCCGAGATGGCACGGCTCGCGGTCCTGGACGCGTACGACCGCTGGGGCGAGTCCTCCCCGCGCGACCTCGACCTGCTGCTCTACCCGTCTGTCTGGCACCAGGGCCCGAACGGCTGGCAGCCCCAGCACTACCTGCAGATGCACCTCCTCGGTGGGAACGTTCCCGCGTTCGAGATCCGGAGCGGCTGCGTGGGGATGATCAGCTCGCTCGAACTGGCGGCGAGCTATCTGCAGGCCGACGCGGACCGGGAGACGGCGATGGTCGTCTCCTCGGACAACCACGGCACCCCACTGGTGGACCGCTGGCGGATGACCCCCGGGGCGCTGATCGGCGACGCCGCGGCCGCACTCCTCCTCGGCAAGGACTACGGCATGGCCGAGCTCCTCTCGGTGAACGCGACGGTGATCCCGGAGGCCGACGCGGTCAACGACGGCGCCTACCCCCTGTTCCCCCCGGACGCCACCGTCGGCAGAGGGCTGAGCTTCGGCGACCGGCACGAGGAGTTCCGCCAGAGGCTGCTCAAGAAGCAGGGAACCGGGATCCACCTCACGATCCAGAAGACGATGATGCAGCAGGTCGAGAAGACCCTGGACGAGGCGGGGATCGAACTCTCCGACATCACGCGGGTGGCGTTGCCGCACGGCCGCCGCGAGGACCTGGACGGGCAGATGTCCTGGCTGGGCATCGAGGAGGACCAGACGACATGGGACTACGGAAGGCGGGTGGGCCACTGCGGCGCGGTGGACCAGTTCATCGCCTTCGAGCATCTCGTCGCGACCGGCGGGCTCGTGGCCGGCGATCACCTGCTCACGGTCGGGTTCGGCTCGGGAACGTCCGTCGCCGCGGCGGTCTTCAGGGTCCTGGCCACCTCTCCCGTCACGACAGGGGCACGCGCATGACCGATCTCACGCGAAGGCTGGTCGACTTCATCCAGGAGAACCTCGTCCTGGACGGCGACGACATCAAGGTCGACGAGACGACCCCGCTCCTGCTGTCGGGGCTCCTGGACTCCCTGCGGACCGCGCGGCTGCTGAACTTCCTCCGCAAGGACATCGGCGTCCCGATTCCCGCCGCGAGGCTCGACCCGGAGAACTTCAAGGACGTCGTGACCATCGTGGCGATGGTCGAAGAACTCGAATCCGTCTAGCTGGCGAGGGCAGAGTCATGCAGTTGGCGGACACCTACATCAGCGGGGTGGGAGCCTTCCTCCCCCGCACCGTCGTCAGCGTCGAGAAAGCCGTCGCCAAAGGCTGGTACCCGGCGCAGGAGGCCGAGCTGCACAACCTGGCCGGGGCGGTGGTGGCCGGTGACGTACCGGCTCCGGAGATGGCCCTGCACGCGGCGCGGAGCGCGCTCAAGCGCAGCGGGCGCGCGCCGGGCGACCTGGATCTTCTCCTGTACGCCTCGACGTGGCACCAGGGTCCCGACGGCTGGCCCCCGCACTCCTACCTGCAGCGTCACCTCGTCGGCGGGGACGTCCTGGCCACCGAGATCCGGCAGGGCTGCAACGGGATGTTCATCGCCCTGGAGCTCGCGGCCGGCCACCTGGACGCCGTACCCGGCAGGCAGGCCGCCCTGCTGGTCGCCGCCGACAACTACGGCACCCCGCTGATGGACCGGTGGCGGATGGGCCCCGGCTACATCGGCGGGGACGCCGCCGCCGCGCTCGTGCTCACCAAGGGGACGGGTTTCGCGCGCCTGACGTCGGTCTGCACGACGACGGTGACCGAGGCCGAGGAGCTCCACCGGGGCAGCGAGCCTCTCTTCCCTCCGGGCGTCACGGTCGGGCGCCGGATGAGCTTCGCCGCCAGGAACGAGCAGTTCAGGCAGCAGGTCATGCCCAAAGGCGAGGCCACCACGGCGCTGTTCAAGATCCAGCGGGCGCTGATGGAGGTCGTCGAGCGCGCGTTGACCGAGAGCGGGATCGAGGCCGGCGACCTCACCCGGGTGGCGTTCATGAACTACTCGGAGGAGATCGTCGAACAGCGGTGCATGGCCATGCTCGACCTTCCCATGTCCCGCTCGACCTGGGACTACGGTCGCACCATCGGCCACTGCGGCGCCGCCGACCAGACCCTCTCCCTCGACCACCTGCTCCTGACCGGGCAGCTGGGCCCCGGCGACCACGTGCTGATGCTCGGCACCGGGCCGGGAGTGACCGTCTCCGGCGCCGTCATCAAGATCATCGACAATCCTCAGTGGGTCTGAAGTGGGTCTGACCGAAGGGAAACGAACGCAGATGGCCGACAGTACGCGCGGAGTCCAGGTGGAACCAGTGGCGGTGATCGGGATCGGATGCCGCCTTCCCGGCGACGCCCGCTCACCGGACGAGTTCTGGGACCTGCTGCGTGCCGGCCGGAACACGACCGGGCCGCTGCCCGCGGAACGCTGGCGCCCGTACGAGAACCGAAGCCCCGAGCACGCCGCCTCGCTGCGCGACGCCGTACGTCACGGCAGCTTCCTCGACGACATCGAGGGCTTCGACGCGGAGTTCTTCGGCCTGTCGCCCCGCGAGGCCGAGCTGATGGACCCGCAGCAGCGGATCCTGATGGAGACCGCGTGGGAGGCCCTGGAGAACGCCGGCCTGCCGCCGCACAAGCTGACCGGCACCGACGCCGGGGTGTTCGTCGGGGTCTGCACCGCCGACTACGGAGGCCGCCTCCTCGAGGACCTGCCCCAGATCGAGGCGTGGACCGGGATCGGTGCCGCGACCTGCGCCGTCGCCAATCGCATCTCCTACTCCCTGGATCTGCGCGGCCCCAGCATGGCGATCGACACCGCCTGCTCGGCGTCGCTGGTCTCTCTGCACCTGGCCGCCCAGAGCCTGCGGCTCGGCGAGAGCGACGTCGCTCTCGCCGGCGGCGTGAACCTGCTGGTCACCCCGGGTCAGACCCTCACGCTCGGCACGGCGGGAGCCCTCGCCCCCGACGGGCGGTCCAAGTCGTTCGACGCCTCGGCCGACGGCTACGGACGCGGCGAGGGCTGCGGCGTGGTCGTGCTCAAGCGGCTGTCGGACGCCCGGCGCGACGGTGACCGGATCCTCGCGCTCGTCATCGGCAGCGCCGTGAACCAGGACGGGCACACCAACGGCATCATGGCGCCGTGCGGACAGGCCCAGGAACACGTGATGATCCGGGCCTGCCGGCAGGCGGGCATCGCACCGTCCACCGTCGACTACATCGAGGCGCACGGCACGGGCACCCGGCTCGGCGACCCGCTTGAGGCGGGAGCGCTCTCCTCCGTGTACGGCACGCCGCGGCCCCCCGGCGACCCGTGCCTCGTGGGCTCCGTGAAGTCCAACATCGGTCACCTCGAGGGCGCCGCCGGCATCGCCGGCGTCATCAAGGCGGTGCTCGCCCTCCACCGCGGTGAGATCCCGCCGAGCGTGCTGGACACCCTGAACCCGGCCATCCCGTGGGAGACCTCGGGCCTTCGCGTGGTGACCGAGCAATCGGCCTGGCCCGAGCGTGACCACCCCCGCCGGGCGGGCGTCTCCAGCTTCGGGTACGGCGGCACGGTCGCGCACATCGTGCTCGAACAGGCCCCCGCGGCCCAGGAGGTCCCCCGGGGCGAGGAAGGCGGGGAGCGGCTGTTCCCGCTGTCGGCCGCCTCGGAGCAGGCGCTGCGGCAGTACGCGGGCAAGCTCGCCGACCGCCTCGACCAGGGACTCGGCCAAGGGCTCGACCTGGCGTCGGCGGGGCACACGCTCGCGCTCCGGCGCACCCATCTGGCCCGTCGCGCCGTCGTGATCGGGGCGGACGAGAACGAGCTCGCGGCCGGTCTGCGCAGGCTCGCCGATGACGTGCCCGCCGAGAGCGTCATCACCGGTGACGTGCTGCCCGAACTCGGCCCCGGGCCGGTCTGGGTCTTCTCCGGCCAGGGCTGCCAGTGGCGCGGAATGGGGCGGGAACTGCTCGCCGTGCCGGAGTTCGCGTCCCTCGTCGACGAGGTGGAGCCGATCTTCGTCGAGGAGATCGGCTTCTCGCCCCGGCAGGTCCTCGCCGACGGCGATCTCGACACCATCGACCGCGTGCAGACCATGATCTTCGTGATGCAGCTGGGCCTCGCCAGGCTCTGGAACGCGTACGGGGTCACTCCGAAGGCCGTCATCGGCCACTCCGTCGGCGAGATCGCGGCGGCGGTGACGGCCGGCGCGATGACCGTCGCCGACGGCGCCCGCCTGATCTGCCGCCGCTCCCGGCTGCTGCGCCAGGTCGAGGGCGAGGGGGCGATGGCGATGGTCGACCTGTCGTTCGAGGAGGCGGCGGAGCGGCTCGCCGGCCGTACCGACCTGGTGGCCGCGATCTCGTCGGCCCCCGGCTCCACCGTGCTGTCCGGCGACGTCGCCGCGGTCGAGGCGGTGGTGAACGAGTGGCCCGCCGAGGGCATCGTGGTGCGGCGGGTGGCCTCCGACGTCGCCTTCCACAGCCCGCACATGGACCCGCTCGCCGTCGAACTCGCCGCCGCCGTCGCCGATCTCTCGTTCGGCGCGCCTCGCGTCCCCATGTACACGACCGCGCTGGCCGACCCCCGGTCGACGCCCGTCCTGGACGGCGCGTACTGGGCGGCGAACCTGCGCGACCCCGTGCGGCTCACCGCGGCGACGACGGCCGCGGCGCAGGACGGCCACCGCGTGTTCCTGGAGATCTCCCCCCACCCCGTGGTCGCGCACTCGGTGACCGAGACGCTCTCGGAGAACGGGTTCGACGACGTGTTCGTCGGCACGTCACTGCGCAGGAACCAGCCCGAGTCCTCGACCTTCCTCGTCGCGCTGGGCACGGCGCACTGCCACGGCGTCGAGGTGGACTGGAGCCGGCTGCAGCCGTCCGGCGGCCTGGCCGACCTGCCGCCGTACGCCTGGCAGCACCGCCGCCACTGGCGCGAGGCGTACACCGGGGACGACAACCGGGGGCACGACGTGCACTCCCACACCCTGCTCGGGGCCGGGACCGGCCTCGCGGGCAGCCGGACCCGGGTGTGGCGGACCAGCCTGGAGGACGCCAACCGGCCCTACCCGGGCAGCCACGCCCTCAACGGGGTCGAGATCGTGCCCGCCGCCGTGCTCGTCAACACGTTCCTGCACGCGGTCGAGGACGAGGACGTCACACTCACCGACGTGGAGATGATGCATCCGCTGATGACCGCGGAACGCAGGCAGATCCAGGTCGTGCACGAGCCTCCGGCGGTGCGGCTCGCGGCCCGTACCCCGGCCGGTCCCGACGAGCCGGAACCCGCCTGGCTGGTGCACGTCACCGCGGACGTGGCCGCCCCTGGCCAGGTGAAACCCGACATGCTGCCGGACGCGGACGCTCTCACCCCGATCGATCCCGGGTTCGTGCACAAGCGGCTCGCCACCGTCGGCGTGCCCTCGACGGGCTTCGACTGGACGATCGAGACGCTGCTGAGCGGGGACGGCGTGCTGCGGGCCACGGTCCACACCGGGGAGGCGGAGGGCTGGACGCCGGCGCTGGACGCGGCGATGTCCGTGGCCCCCTGCGTGTTCCCCGGCGATCCGGTGCTGCGCATGGTCGTGCACATCGACGAGATGACGCTGACCGGCGCGCCCCCCTCGACGGTGATCATCGACGCGGCCGTCGACCTGGCCGCCGAGGACACCGTCCGGGTGCTCCTCGCCGACGTGGACGGCCGGGTGGTAGGACACCTCACCGGACTCCGCTATCCGGTGATCGACGCGCCCGCCCCGGCCGAGGAGGATCTCGGTGGGCCCGCGGAGTCGTTCTCCGGTCTGGCGCCCGAGGACCTGCGCGAGCGTGTCCTGCCCGAGATCCGCGCGGAGATCGCCGCCGTGATGAGGCTCGCCCCCGAGGACCTGGCGATCAGGCGTCCCCTGGTCGAGCAGGGGCTCGACTCGGTGATGACCATCATGGTCCGGCGACGTCTGGAGAAGCGCTTCGGCCGCCGTCTCCCCGCGACCCTGCTGTGGCAGCAGCCCACCATCACCGCGATCGCGAACCACCTGGTGGAGCTTCTCACGGCTCCGGGACCGGAGGTGGCGACGGAGACCGCCGCCGAGAGCGTGCTCGCGATCGGAGGCTGAGGCCGCCGGCCGGGTGGCCGAGAGGGATCCCTCTCGGCCACCCGGCTAGCGCGTGCGGTGCGGGGGGGACGGCTCAGTCGGACATGCGGGCCGCGCACGGACAGCGAGGCGTCGGGAGACGGCGAGAACCTCGACCTGCGGACGTGAGGGGGAAAGGCCCGGTCAGGACCGCTTTCCGCCTTCGGATCGCCCTCCGGAGCGGCCGCTCTCCGAACGTCCACTCTCCGGGCGCCCCTTGGAATGCCCGGCCTTGACCTGGATGCGTCGCCCCTGTCCCTGGGTGGCCTTGGGGATCCGCAGGGTCAGGATCCCCTCCTCCATCGACGCCTCCACGCCCTCCTGGTCCACGTCGGAGGGGAGCGAGGTGTGGAAGTGGAATCGTCCCGTCCGAACCCGCAGCGCGTTGGAACTTCCCTCTTCCTTGTGGACCTCGCCGTTGACGCACAGTTCGCGGCCGTTGATGGAGATCTCGACGTCCTCGGGTGAGATGCCGGGCATCTCCAGCCTGGCGAGGTAGGCGTCGTCGATCTCGTCGATCTCGGCGATCGGCATCCACGGGCGTTCCGCCTCGCCCTCGACCGTCGGCCGGGTCAGCAGTCCGAGCTGGCTGAACAGGTCCTGCATCTCCCCGAAGGGGTCCCTTCGCAGTATCGCGAACGGCTCGACCCCGTGCATGTGGCCGCCCCTGGTGCGCCTCATCGGCAATGTCATGACATCCCCCTGCTTACGCTTGAATCAGGCTCCTCGTCCCCCACGAGGGAACCTCGGCCGCAGCAGGGCAACGGCCCGCGCGGCCAGTAGCACAGCGCTACCGCGTAGTGACAGATACCCGACAAAGGTCGCGACTACACTCGCCGCCGACCCCACCCGCCCCGCCGGGCGGCGTCCCCGGTGACCTCCACCGGGTCACCTCTCGGGCTCCCCCTCCTCGGCCCGGTAGGACGTGGTCCAGGTGGCACCGCATCGGCAGTGGGACAGCACGAGCAGCTCGCCCCCCTCGGTCACGGTCATGTCGCGATTGAGGCGGACGTGAACATGCGTGCTCATGACGGGTGGACCTCCACTTGATCATTGGTTCCGGCCGGTCCTCGGCCGCGAATCCCCCGGCGCCGTCGAGGGCCGCGGTCACGCCGCCCGGCCCGGGGAGGTGATGTCTTTCCGCACCACATACACAAAGTATGCGATTTTAGGATAAAAGCGATGATTGTCCATCTTTGGACCATGGGCCCGTGTCCTCCAGGAAGGAGGTCGACCGCCGACGAACGCGGCGATTCCCCGCCCCGCGCTCGCGAAATTTTTTTCATATGGTAAAAGCATGTTCTTCGAGCCCCCATCGGCACAGGAAGAAGCACTCCGCCCGCCCAAACTCGGGCCGCCCGCCTGGTACGCCCCGCCCGCGGAGGAGATGGGCGCGGCAGTGACCAGCGATCTACTGCTCGCCCGCACCCCGAACGTCGCCGTCACCCTGCCGACGATCCGGGCGTTCACCACCGGATGCCTGTTGGACGTGGAGATCGTCATGAGGCGGCGTTCCCTGCCCCCCGACGACTTCCAGGCCCTCCAGATGTCCGTGTTCCCCCACATGATCTCCAGCGTGAGCGCCCGCGGGTTACCGGACAACCTGCTGCGGTTCGGCGTCCGCTTCGCCGACGGCACCAAGGCCACCACCGTCGGGCAGAGGTTCGACCTGGCAAGGCTCCCGCAGGATCCGCCCGCGAGCCCACAGCTCTCCTGGCTGCTCGGAGGCACGTCCCTGCGTAGCGGCGACAATGACGAAGGGAGTCTCTTCAACATAGGACTGTGGCTCTGGCCCTCACCGCCCCCGGAGACCTTCGAACTCGGCGTGGAGTGGCCCGATGGCGGGATCGAGCTGAGCATCACCACCCTGGACGGCGCGGCCATCGTGTCCGCCGCCGAGCGATCGGTCCCGTACTGGCCCGACCCCCCACCGGGCGGCTGACCCGCTCCCGGCGTGAAGGCCGAAGCACGGCGGACGATTTCAACGGCCCCTGACCTGCGCGGACCTCCACGAGTCCCGCTCGCCGCCCTCCCGGCCACGGCACGCACTTGACCGGGAGGACCCACCGCCCCCGAGAACCTCGGACCCGCCGCCCAGCCGGGGCGACGGAGCCTTGACGATCCGGCCGGCGAAAAATCGTTCGCATCCTCCTGACACCCTGCGTCACCATTGCCATAACCGAGGGTGTTCGGAGGGGCGGATGGCCGTGCTGGAATCACTCGATTCTCCAGAAGACAGACCGTCTCCCCGGAGGTCGGCCGTCCTGCTGGCGCTGCGGTACTACAACCGGGAGCTGCTGAGGCAGTGGCGGGTCGCCGTTCCCGCGCTCACCCTGCCCGCGTTGGGCAACACCTGCCTGTTCTATCTCGCCCCGCTCGCGGTGGGCGCGATCGTGGGGCGCCTGTCCGATGGCGGGGACGACGACGTCGCCGCCCTCATGCCGTACGTGCTCGGCTTCGGCGCGACGCTGCTCGCCGGGGAGGTGCTGTGGCGGGTGGGCATTCACTTCCTGAACCGTACGGACGCCCGGGGTGTCGAGTGGCTCGGGGTGATGGCCATGGACAGGCTGCTGGCCAAGGACGCCGCGTTCTTCCACGACAACTTCGCCGGCTCGCTGACCAAGCGGGTACTGAGCTTCTCCGGCGGGTTCGAGAACTTCGTGGACACGCTCACCTTCTCGATCATCGCCAAGGTGGTGCCGCTGGCCTTCGCCTCGGTGGTGCTGTGGCGGTATCACCCGCTGCTGGTCTTCGCCCTCCTCGGCCTCATCGTCGTCACGGGCCTCGTCATCGCCCCGCTCATTCGCCGTCGCCAGAGACTGGTGGACCAGCGTGAGGCCGCGAAGGTGCGGGTGTCCGGGCACATCGCCGACGTGCTGGCCAACATGGAGACGGTCCGCGCGTTCGCCGCCGAGGAGCGCGAGGCCGCGAAGCACCGGGCGCGGGTCGCCGAGCAGCGCGGGCTGACGCTCCGCTCCTGGGACTACGCCAACCTCCGGGTGGACACCGTCATCGCCCCGCTCTCGATCCTCACCAGCACCCTCGGCCTGCTCCTCGCCATCACCCTCCGCGGCGGCCTGGGCGTGGAGGCGATCGTGGTGACGTTCAGCTACTACACGACCTCGATCAACATCATGTTCGAGTTCAACCAGATCTACCGTCGCATGGAGAGCGTGCTCACCGAGTCCGCCCAGTTCACCGAGCTCCTCCTCACCCCGCCGGCAGTCGTCGACCCCAAGGACCCGCAGCCGCTGCGCCCCGCCGACGCCGGCGTCCGGTTCGAGCGCGTGACGTTCGCGCACTCCGGCAATCCACCGCTGTTCGACGGCCTGGACCTGCACATCCCCACCGGCACCAAGGTCGGCCTGGTGGGCCGGTCGGGCGGCGGCAAGACCACCCTCACCCGGCTGCTGCTACGCCTCATGGACATCGAGGGCGGCCGGATCCTCATCGGCGGCCAGGACGTCACCCGGCTCCGCCAGGCCGACCTGCGCAGCCTGATCTCCTACGTCCCGCAGGAGCCCGCCCTGTTCCACCGGTCGTTGCGCGACAACATCGCCTTCGCCCGGCCGGGCGCCACCGATGCCGAGATCCACCGGGTGGCGCGGGCGGCGCACGTCACGGAGTTCGCCGAGACCCTGCCGAACGGCTTCGACACGCTGGTCGGGGAACGCGGCGTCAAACTCTCCGGCGGCCAGCGGCAGCGCGTCGCCCTCGCCCGCGCCATCCTGCGCGACGCGCCGATCCTGCTGCTGGACGAGGCCACGAGCGCGCTGGACTCCGAGAGCGAGACTCTCATCCAGGAGGCCCTGTGGGGCCTGATGCGTGACCGCACCGCCCTCGTGGTCGCGCACCGGCTGAGCACCGTCGTGCGCATGGACCGCCTCGTCGTCCTCGACCAGGGCCGCATCGTGGAACAGGGCGACCACCACGAGCTCCTTCGTGCCCAGGGACCGTACTCCCGCCTGTGGCACCACCAGTCCGGCGGTTTCCTCCTCGAAGAGGACAGCTCGGACGCCGTCCACCGCTGAGAGTCTCACCGTTCGCGTGAAATTTTCACCGGTGTGACGCCGTACTCCCAGAGTGTCAGGGTGGATCGATCACGGTGTTTGAGGTTCCGCGGCCCGCGTGCCTACGGTGCTGACATACGTAAAGTGATTCGGTCAAGGAGGCCATCATGCGCGCCCGCGTCATACCGGCCCTGATTCTGGCTCTGCTCGCGCTGGTCGTCACCGCTCCCGAGGCCCGCGCCCAGGTGGTGGGCGGCTTCGACTTCTCCCGGGCGCAGGTCTCCGTCACGGGCCTCCAGGTTCCCTGGGGTCTGGCGTTCCTGCCGGACGGCAGCGCGCTGGTGTCAGAACGCAACACCGGACGCATCCTGCGGGTGCGGCCGGACCAGACACCCACGGCGGTCGCCACCATCAGCGGGGTGAGCGCCTCGGGTGAGAGCGGTCTGCTCGGCATCGCCGTGTCGCCCACCTACGCCCAGGACGGCTGGGTGTACGCGTACTTCACCAGCACCGCCGGGGACAACCGCCTGGTCAGGCTGCAACTGACCGCGCCACAGACACAGACGGTGATCCTCTCGGGGGTGCCGAGCGCCACCATCCACGACGGCGGCCGCATCGCCTTCGGGCCCGACGGCATGCTCTACGTGGCGACCGGCGACGCCGGCACCACCGCCAACGCGCAGAACCTCAACAGCCTCGCCGGGAAGATCCTGCGGATGACACCCACCGGAGGCGTGCCCTCGGGCAATCCGATCGCCGGCTCCCGCGTCTGGACCTACGGCCACCGCAACGTCCAGGGCCTGACCTGGGACTCCCAGGGCAGGATGTACGCCGCCGAACTCGGACAGAACACCCGGGACGAGATCAACCAGATCGTCGCGGGCTCCAACTACGGCTGGCCGACGTGCGAGGGCACCTGCAACAACCCCTCCTTCCGCGACCCGATCGTCACGTGGACGACCGCCGAGGCGTCGCCGAGCGGGCTGGCCTGGGCCAACAACACGCTCTTCGTCGCCGCGCTGCGCGGCCAGCGCCTCTGGACGGTGCCACTGAGCGGCGCCGGCACCCCCGGCACGCCGCTGGCCGAGTTCCAGTCCACCTACGGGCGGCTTCGCACGGTCGCGGTCGGTCCGGACGGCTGGCTCTGGGTGGCGACCAGCAACCGGGACGGCCGTGGCACCCCGGCGGCGCAGGACGACCGCATCGTCCGCGTCCCACCGGCCACCACCGGGGGCGACACCACCGCGCCGACCGCGCCGGCCGGCCTCGCCGCGTCGGGAACGACCTCCACCGGCACCACCCTGGCCTGGACCGCCTCCACCGACAACGTGGGCGTGACCGGATACGACGTCCTGCGCGCGCCGGGCGCGTCCGGCGGCACCTTCACCCAGGTGGGGACCTCGGCCACCACCTCGTACGCCGAGACCGGGCTCACCGCGAACACCACCTACCGCTACCAGGTCCGGGCCCGCGACGCGGCGGGCAACCTCTCGCCGGTGTCGAACACGGTGACGGTCACCACCGCCCCGGGTGGCGGCGGCCCCGGTGGGTGCTCGGCGACGGGGACCGTCCAGACGCAGTGGTCGAACGGATACGTGATCCAGCCGGTCACGGTCACCAACACCGGCACGTCCACGACCAGTGGCTGGACGGTGACCTTCACGCTGCCGAGCGGCCACGCCGTCACCGGTTCGTGGAACGCCACGCTGACCGTGAGCGGGCAGACCGTCACGGCGAGGAGCGCCGGGCACAACGGCGCGCTCGGCCCGGGCCAGAGCACCACCTTCGGTTTCCAGGCGAGCCGCCCCAACGGCAACACCCAGACGCCGTCCGGCTACCAGTGCACGAGCCCCTGAGTCCTGCCCACGCCTGAGAGAACCGGCACGCCACCGGGGAATCGGTCCCCTGGTGGCGCGCCGATCCCGGTGGGCACGCGCACCCGCCTCGCATCGCCGTGCGAGGCGGGTGCGGTTCGGTTCGTGTTCGACCGGGGCCTCGGCCACCGACGGCCGAGCCCCGTCATCCGCCGCGCTTCGCGCGGATCGTCGGGCGGGGATGCGCAGGTCGACGCCGATTCTCGGCGTGAAGCGAACCGATTCGATGAATAAAGCAGGGTGAACATGGCCCGTCCACCCCGGAACAGTCAAGGCATCTATGACGCTAAGGGCCGTGTTTTACGAAACACCGATGTCATCGAACCGTCACTTCATTGACATGCTTCGGTGACCGGTCCT
This sequence comes from Streptosporangium sp. NPDC000509, assembly GCF_042898365.1. Taxonomy (NCBI): domain Bacteria; kingdom Bacillati; phylum Actinomycetota; class Actinomycetes; order Streptosporangiales; family Streptosporangiaceae; genus Streptosporangium; species Streptosporangium sp. NPDC000509. Next base: position 79,293 of record NZ_JBIAYX010000001.1, read on the forward strand.
ACGATCCTTTCGAATCGGTTCGCAAGTGCAGCCCTCCGGAGAGCGTCCCCCCAGCGCCCCACAAGGAGCCGCCCGTGAAAGCCCCCTCCCGCGGCAGGCCGCGACGATCCCGTGCGCTCGTCGCCCGCCTCGTGGTCGGCCTGCTCGTCACCGGCGCCTCCGTGACCGTCACCGGCTCCCCGGCCCAGGCCGCCGACGAGTCGATCACCGTCGACTTCTCCACCACCGACGGTGCGCCGACCTACCGCGCCTCCGGCTGGATCTACGGCATGCCGGAGAACGCCGTCGGGCCGGCCGACCACTTCTTCCGCGACGTCAACTTCCGTTTCATGCGCGCCGGCGGCGCGCAGCTCCCCGGGAGCGGCTGGGTCGGCGGGACCTACGACCGCCGGTGGAACTCCACCCTCGCCCAGGCGCGCAGGACCGTCGCCCTCGGCGGCCGGTTCATCCTCCTGCCACACGACCTGTGGGGTGCGGACGGCGCCGGGATCTCCCGCTTCCCCGGCGACAACGGTAACTGGACCGACTACGACAACTTCCTGAACCGCCTCGTCAACGACGTCCGGGCCTCCGGGCTGAGCGTGCAGTGGGACATCTGGAACGAGCCCAACATCACCCTGTTCTGGAACCGCCCGATCTCCCAGTACCTCGAACTGTGGCGCCGCACCTACCGGCGCATCCGGGCGGAGTTCCCCGGCCGGCTCATCGTCGGCCCGAGCTGTGCCTGCGTCCCGTCCACCACGCACACCTTCTGGAACCAGTACCTGGACTTCGTCCGCTCGACCGACACGGTGCCGGACATCATCAGCTGGCACTCGCTGCCCGGCGACCCGGTCGCCGACGTCGCCGCCGCCAACGCCACCCTCGACCCGCGCGGCATCCCGCACCCCCGCCCCTACCAGATCAACGAGTACGGCGCGCCCGAGGAGCAGAACCCCGCCGACGGCGCCTGGTACATCGCGCGGCTGGAGCGGGCCCGCGCGGACGGCCTGCGGGCGAACTGGGCCGGTGGCGGCGACCTGCACAACGACCTCGCCAACCTGCTGGTCCGCAACTCGGCCGGCCGGCACCAGCCCAAGGGCGAGTGGTGGGTCTACCGCTACTACGCCTCGCAGACCGGACAGGTCGTCTCGGTGACCGCCGGGCCGTCGTACGACGCGCACGCCACCAAGACGAGCGGGGTCGCGAAGGTGCTGGTCGGCGGCGGTCGCACCACCGGAAACCTGACCGTGAACCTGCGGCGCCTGGACACCACCAGCGGCATCGTGCAGAACAACCAGGTGCGTGTCCTCACCCAGCGCATCCCGTACAACGGCGGCGGCGCGGTGCAGGGCCCGATCACGGTCTCGAACAACGTGGTGAACCTGTCGAACAACAACGTCACGGTGACCCTGCCGTACGGCAACCAGACCGACACCTACACCATCACCCTGCTGCCGCCCTCGAACGGCGGCTTCCCGTCGGTGGCGGTGGCCCAGCACTCCCGCCCGGACGCGACACCGCAGGCCCCACTCGCCCACCGTCGGTGACCCTGGCGGGCCAGAGTCGCCGTCAACACGGTGGAAGTGCTGTCGAATCGGTTCAACAGCACCGTCACCGTGGAACATCCGCAGCCCCTCGCTTTCCCACAACAGAACAGGAGTCACACCGTGCGAATCCCGTTACGCAGCAGGTCAGGGCAGGTCCGCGACCCCATGCCCCGACGCCGTCGCCTCCGGCTGCTGAGCGCCCTGGCCGGCGCGCTCGCCGGCGTCCTCATCGTCGGCGGCGCCACCCCCGGCATCCAGGCTCCGGCCGAGGCGGCCGCGTCGGCGGCGGCGGCCGCCATCGAGCCGGGGCAGAGCACCAGAATCGTGGGCACCGCGTCCGGCCGCTGTCTCGAAGTCCCCAACGCCGGCACCGCCAACGGCGCCCAGACACAACTGTGGGACTGCCACGGCGGCGCCGGCCAGATCTGGACCTGGACGTCGAGCAAGCAGCTCATGGTCTACGGCAACAAGTGCCTGGACGCCTACGGCCGGGGCACCTCGAACGGCACCGCGGCGGTGATCTGGGACTGCAACGGCCAGACCAACCAGCAGTGGAACGTCAACGCCAACGGCACCATCACCGGCGTGCAGTCCGGCCTGTGCCTCGACGCCAACGGCGCCGGCACCGCGAACGGCACCAAGATCCACCTGTGGGCGTGCCACGGCGGTACCAACCAGCAGTGGACCTCACCCACCACCCCGACCCCGACGCCGACTGTGACGCCGACGCCACCGCCGCCCGGCGCGCGTCCATGCGACATCTACGCCTCCGGCGGCACCCCGTGCGTGGCGGCCCACAGCACGACGCGGGCGCTCTACCAGGCGTACGCCGGCAACCTGTACCAGGTCCGCCGCTCGTCGGACAACACGACCCGCAACATCGGCCTGCTGGCCGCGGGCGGCACCGCCAACGCCGCGACGCAGGACTCGTTCTGCGCCGGCACGACCTGCGTGGTGACGGTCGTCTTCGACCAGTCAGGACGGGGCAACGACCTCTGGTACCAGGGATCGAGCGTGGTTCCCGGCTCGCCGCAGAGCAGGCCGGCGATCGCCACCTCGGAGTCCCTCACCGTGGGCGGCGCGAAGGCGTACTCGCTCTACATCAACCCCGGCAACAGCTACTGGCGGGACGGACACCTCACCGGGGTGCCGACCGGCGCCGCCCCCGAGGGCATGTACATGGTGACCAGCGGCACCCACGTCAACAACGGCTGCTGCTTCGACTACGGCAACAGCGAGACGACGAGGAAGGCCGACGCCGCCGGGGCGATGGACGCCATCAACTTCAGCACCCAGTGCTGGTTCGGCGGCTGCTCCGGCACGGGTCCCTGGGTGCAGGCCGACCTCGAATGGGGCCTCTTCCCCGGCGGCAGCCAGAGCTGGAACCCGAACCAGCGCGCCTTCAACAGCAAGTTCGTCACCGCGACCCTGAAGAACAACGGCACCACGCGCTTCGCGATCAAGGGCAGCAACGCCCAGTCCGGCAGCCTCTACACGCTGTGGGACGGCGCGCTCCCGCCCGGATACAGCCCGATGAAGAAGCAGGGGGCGATCATCCTGGGCAGCGGCGGAGACTGTTGCAAGCCCGACGGCGGTGCGAACCTGAGTGCGGGCACCTTCTACGAAGGGGCCATGGTCGCCGGCTACCCGTCCGACGCGACCGAGAACGCGGTACAGGCAAGCGTGGTGTCCGCCGGCTATCGCTGAGCGGGCACAGAGCGGTAAGGGTTCCCAGGTCTTTGTGGAGGTCTGATGAGCAACCGCACGGTCCATCCGGTACTCCGCAGGACGGCCGTCCTGATGGCCGCGACGCTCCTGCTCGTGGTGAATCTGGTCGGCAGCGGTTCGGCGGAAAGGATGCAGATGTGGGACAACGGCGTGGCCGACACCCCGCCGATGGGGTGGAACAGCTACGACTCGTTCAACTGGAGGGTCACCGAGGCCGATGTCCGGGCCAATGCCGACTACATGGGGGCGAACCTGCGGCAGCACGGCTGGCAGTACGTCGTCATCGACTGGGCGTGGTACTACCCCGGCCAGCACACCGGTAGCCCCAACCAGGACGCCAACCTGCAACCCCGGCTCCGGATGGACGCCAACGGGCGGTTGCTGCCCGACACCACCCGGTTCCCCTCGGCGGCCGGCACCAACGGATTCAAGCCGCTCGCCGACTACGTGCACGCCCAAGGGCTGAAGTTCGGCGTGCACCTGATGCGAGGCATTCCCCGGCAGGCGGTCGCCGACAACGTGCCGATCCTCGGCACCGACTGCCGCGCCAACCAGATCGCCAACGGCACCACCGCGGCCTGGCTCAACCTCATGTGGGGGCTGGACATGACCAACCCCTGCGCGCAGGCGTACCTCGACTCGGTGTTCCAACTGCTGGCCTCCTGGGGGGTCGACTTCGTGAAGGTGGACGACATCTCCGCGCCGACGTACCGGCAGGCGGAGGTCGAGGGGTACCGGGTGGCGATCCAGCGCAGCGGTCGCCCGATGGTGCTGAGCCTCTCCCCCGGCGCGACCCCGCTGTCCAGCGGATCGCACGTGCGGGCGAACGCGCACATGTGGCGGATCGTGAACGACCTGTGGGACAACTGGTCGGCTCTCGACGCGTTGTTCGACCAGTTGCACAACTGGACGCCGCACCGGACGAAGGGAGCGTGGCCCGATCCGGACATGATCCCGATCGGGCGGCTGTCGAAGTACGGCCCGGTCGGCTCGCCGCGATACTCCAACCTCACCGCCGACGAGCAACGCACGCTCATGACCCTGTGGGCGATCAACCGGGCGCCGCTGATGTGGGGCGGCAACCTCGTCGAGAACCGACCGGCGGAGCTGGCGTTGATGACCAACTCCGCGGTGCTCGCGGTCGACCAGCACAGCACCGACAACCGCCGGCTCTACGGAGGGACCCGGCAGGTGTGGACCGCCAACGTGCCGGACAGCGACCACCGCTACGTCGCCCTGTTCAACCGAGAGAGCGCGACGGCCAACGTGTCGGTGAACCTCGCCGACCTCGGCATCGGCTCGGCCGTCGTGACCGACCTGTGGTCCGGTGCGAACCTCGGCACCTCGACCGGGACGTTCAGCCGTTCGCTGCCCCCGCACGGCTCCGGGCTCTACCGGCTGGCTCCCCAGACCACCGTCCCGCCACCGGCCACCTACACGATGACCGCGCGGCACAGCGGGAAGTCGCTGGACGTCAACAACGCCGCGACGACCGACGGCGCGAACATCGTGCAGTGGACGGCGAACGGGCAGGCGAACCAGCGCTGGCGCTTCCAGGACGCCGGTGGCGGCTACTACACGGTGACGAGCGTCAGCAGCGGCAAGTGCCTCGACGTGTACGGCGGCGCCACCGCGACCGCGAACGGTGCCCGGGTGGTCCAGTGGGCCTGCAACGGAGGCACCAACCAGCAGTGGCGTCTCCAGGACGCCGGCAACGGCTACGTGCGGCTCGTCGCCCGCCACAGCGACAAGTGCCTCGACGTGCTGAACGCCGGCACTGCCGACGGAGTCCAGGTCGTGCAGTGGACCTGCGGCACCGGCACCAACCAGCAGTGGCTGCGCACCCAGGTGTGACCGTGGGCGAGTGAGCCATCATGCCTCGGGGGCGGGACGACGACCGTCGTCCCACCCCCGAGGCCGCAGTGACCTCCGAGGAAGGGCGGAGGACGAACGGGTGCGGAGTTCAGCGGATGTTTCCGGTGTGTCCGCGCGGTCGCACCAGTCCCGCGTCGAACGCGGCGATGACGAGCTGCGCTCTGTCACGCGCGCCGGCTTTGGCGAGCAGGTGAGAGATATGCGTCTTGACGGTTTTGACGGATATCGTGAGCCGGGCGGCGATCTCGTCGTTCGACAGGCCCCGCCCGACGAGGGTGAGCACCTCGACCTCCCTGCCGGTCAGCCGCCCCACCGGCGGACGCGGGTGCGAGCGCGGCGTCATCACGTAATGCTCGACGAGCCGGGTGAGGATCGACGGGGCGAAGAGGGACTCCCCGCGATGGGTGCGCCAGATCGCGTCGATGAGCTGCTCGGGCACGGTGTCCTTGAGGAGAAACCCCGAAGCACCGGCGTGCAGGGCTTCGTAGACGTACTCGTCCAGCTCGAACATGCTCAGCACGAGAATTCTGCTCGTCGCCAGTGCCGGATCGGCGCCGATCTCCCGGGTGGCCCTGAGCCCGTCGAGCCGGGGCATGCGCACATCCATCAGGATCACGTCGGGTCGGGTCGCTCGCGCCACGGCCAGCGCCTCCACGCCGTCGCCGGCCTCACCGACGACGGCCAGGCCGGCCGCGTTGTCGATGACCATCGCGAGACTCCTGCGGAGTAAGGGCTGGTCATCGGCGAGCACCACCCGGACGGGGCGGTCGCCGTCGTTCACGTGCCGACCTCGTCCGGGATCCGGGCGACGACCCGGAAGCCTCCTTCGACGGCCGCGGCGTGGAGGCTGCCGCCGAGACCCGAGACGCGTTCCCGAAGGCCCGCCAGCCCGTGGCCCGCGCCGGGCCTCGCCACCCAGGGGCCTTCGGGGCCACCGTCGGGACCGCTGTCGGGACCGCTGTCGGGACCGCTGTCGGCGACCGTGACCACCACCGTGCCCCCGTCCCGGTAGACGTGCACCGAGACGGTGGTGGGACCGGCGTGACGCGCCGAGTTGTTCAGGGCCTCCCGCACGATTTTGCAGATCGCGACCTGGACCCCCTGGGAGACCTCGCCCAGCGGTTCGAGGTCCAGCCGGGTACGAAGGCCGGTGATCTCGGTGCTGCGGACGATCGCGGGAAGCTGCTCGAGACTCTCCACGGGCAGCCGCGGAACCTCCTCGTCGCGGGAGTCTCCGGACGTGCGGAGCACGGTCAGCATGCGACGCAACTCGGCCGTCGCGTTCCTGCCCGCCGCCTCGATGTCCGCGAGGGCCTCCCGCAGCTCGGCGACGTCACGCCCGTCGGCGTTCGTGACCTGGCGGACCGCGGCGGCGCGAACGGTGATCAGTCCAAGGCCGTGGGAGACGATGTCGTGCAGGTCCCGCGCGATCCGCATCCGCTCCGCCAGCACCGCCTCCGTGGCGGCCCAGCTGGTGAGCCGCGCCTCGTAGTCGGCACGGGTGGCGCGCGTCCGCCGGACCGCCCAGACCGCGACGCCGATCGCGATCGCCGCGATCAGCGAGGGAACGACATCGGCGAGTGGTCCATCGGCTCCTGTCGCGAGAAGGACCGCGAGCAGCACGACGAACACCACGCCGCTGACCAGCCCGGCATGCGAGCGCCATACGGGCCGCTGAAGCGTGTTCATCACCGTCATCCTAGGCGCCGAGCCGAAGCCCTCGTCAGGTTCGGAACGAGGGCCAGGGCACATCACGCCGGTCTCCCCCGCTTGATCTCAGCCCTGGGTCCGACGGCCTCCGGTCCGAGAAGCGCCGCCGGGGTTCGATCCGACGTCCGATGTGGGGACGGCCGCCGCCCGGTTGACTGATCGCCTCACCACGACTCACACGAGGGTTGAATGATCACTGTCGAACACGTCAGCAAACGGCGGGGAAGCACCCAGATCCTGTCCGACGTCGGTTTCGAGGCCCGACCGGGCCGCGTGACGGGCTTCCTCGGCCCGAACGGGGCGGGAAAGTCCTCGACGCTCCGGATCATCCTGGGCCTGGACCGGGCGCAGGAGGGTGTCGCGCTCGTGTGCGGCCGGCCTTTCGCCCGGCTGAACCGCCCCTTGACCACCGTGGGCGCGCTGCTCGACGGGAGCGGAGCACACCGTTCCCGGACGGGGCGGGCCCACCTGCGCTGGGTCGCCGCGAGTAACGGCCTGCCCCGTGAGCGGGTCGACGAGGTCCTCGCCGTCGTCGGCCTGACGGAGGCCGCGGGAAAGCGCGTGAGCGGGTACTCGCTCGGCATGGGGCGACGTCTGGGCCTCGCGGCGGCTCTGCTGGGCGACCCGGAGGTGCTGGTGCTGGACGAGCCGATCAACGGGCTCGACCCCGGGGGCATCCGATGGATGCGGCGGTTCCTGCGCGATCGCGCCGCCGCGGGCCGGACCGTCCTGCTGTCGAGCCATCTCATGGGCGAACTCGCCGAGACCGTCGACGACGTCGTCGTCATCGACAGGGGGCGAATCGTGAGCCGGGGCACCCTGGCCGAGGTCACCGGCGACCACCGAACCCTTGAGGACGCCTTCTTCGCGCTGACCTCGGCGGGATCCGGCGACGCGACGCCGGGAGGCCGGTAGTGCGAATCGTCCGCGCGGAGTCGCTCAAGCTCCTCGGGTTACCGTCGGCCTGGATCGCCGTCGTGATCGGCCTCGTCGTGTCACCGGCGATCGCCTTCCTCAACGCGTCCACGACCGTGCGGGCGATCGAGAACGGCACCCGGACCGTTCCCGGCGGCGACGCCGGATACCAGGAGCTCGCGTTCGGCGTCCTCGGCGCGATCGTCCTCGGCGTGGTCGCCATCAGCAGCGAATACCTGACCGAGGGAGAGGAGTCGGCCGGCGCACGCCAGGTCACCACGAGTCTGACCGCCGTACCCTCCCGCCGCCGGTTCCTCGCCGCGAAGACCACGGCGCTGGTCCTGACGGTGGCCGCGCTGGCGACGGTCACGACCGCGGTGACCCTCACCGTCACCCGGGTCGTCCTCGGCGACCACGCCGCATCGCTCACCGCCGACACCGCTCCGCGCGTGCTCGGGGTCGTCCTGTACTGGGTGCTCACCTCGCTGCTGGCCTACGGCATCACGCTGCTCACCCGCAACGGCGTCATACCGCTGACGGTGCTGATCCTGAACACCTCTCTCGTGTCGGTCACCTACCTCCTGTCCCGCGTGATCGACGCCGCGAACTATCTGCCGGACCTGGTCGGGGCACGGATGTTCCTCCGCGACTTCAGATCCTCCGTGCAGATCGCTCCGGTGACCGGCGGCCTGGTGATGACGTCCTGGGTGATCGCGGTACTCGCCCTCGGTGTCGCCGTGTTCCGGCGGAGAGACGCATGACCGTCACCTCGGGGCAGGCGCGGTCCCGTCGTGAGATCGTCAGGGACGCGTTCCGCGCCGAGTTCGTCAAACTGCTCACCCTGCCCGCCCTGTGGCTGACGGCGCTCGGGACCTGGGGCGCGGCACTCGTCCTCGATGCCGCGTTCGTCGCCGCGGCGAAACAGGGGCGAGGCGACGCGACCTCCACACTCGACGTCGGCCTGGCCGCCGTCGGATACCTGCAGGCCGGCTTCATCGTCCTCGGCGTCCTGGCCGCCACCTCGGAGTACGGTGGCGGCCAGATCCGGACGAGCCTGACGAGCATGCCCCGAAGGATCGAGCTGCAGCTCGTCAAGGCACTCGCCCTCGCCCTCGCGGCCGTCCCGGTCGCCGCCGTGACCGTCGCCGCCGGTGTGGTGATCGCCCGGTTCGCTCCGGTGGACGTGGCGGCCCCCGTGGACGGTCACCGAACGGCGCAGGCCGCGGCCGGGGCGATCGCCTACCTCGTCCTCACCACGTTGATCGCCTCCTCCCTCGCGACCGTCGTGAGGCGGAGTCTCCCGGCCGTCGCGGTCCTGCTCGGCCACTACTTCGTCGTCGGCCCGTACGTCCGGGAGCACACGGGTCACGCCGCCTACCTGCCCGACACGGCGGGTCACGGCATGTGGCTCTCGGCCGGCACGGAGACCGGCACGTCGCTCGGTCAGTGGGAGGGCTCGCTCCTCGTCCTTGCCTGGACGCTCGTCGCGCTCGCCGCCGCGGCCGTCGTCTTCGAACGCCGAGACGCCTGACCCGGCCTGACGACACCCCCGTCCACGCCCAGGGCGACCGACACGCCAGACCACCGGCGCGCTCACCGCTCCGGTCCTGCCCGATCGCTCCGACGTGGCACTCACGTGTTCAGGTCAGGCGAAATCGCCTCGGCAAACGCACCATCAACCCGAAATATGGATAACTGGTATCTCCTCAGGCCCGACAGCCGATGCTCATCTGAAGGTGTTCTCCTTCCCGAACGTGAGGAGTCGCCCACGATGAAGATCCGCCGACTGCGTTCCGCCGTCCTCGCCGTGGCGCTGGGCGCCGGCGTCCTGGCCGGTACCGTCATCCAGACCAGCGCGGCCGCGGCCAGCGGAGGCTGGCCGACACCGGACTGGTACAAGGTGGGCCCTTTCCCCACCCTGGCCGAATGCGAGAGCTACTACGACGTCGACGCGCAGAGCGGTCTGTACAGCGGGCTCGTCGGCTGTCACTGGTTCGGGCGTGGCATTTATACGCCGGGCTACTACTACGAGGTCTATATCCCCTGAGCTTCACCAGGTGTGACCGTCGAGCCCGAGCCCTTGAAATACCCGAGGCGCGGGTCTCGAAGGAGTGACTCCGCAGCAGGCCGAGGCGTTCGAGGCGGCTCTCCGGAGGATTGTGCGGTGACAGCATCTCGGGAGATGCCCCGTCGAGACACTCGACGGGGCATCGTCGTGCTCCAGCCGGGACACGTTCACCTGGGCGACTTGAGTCTGCCCCCAGGGCATGGTGTTCGCTCGTGAGCGCAACGACCGGTTCGAGCCCGAGAGGAACCCCCGATGGATGGACCAGGGTCCGGCGATCCCCGAGACGCGACGAATCACCCGAACCCCGCGGCCCCGAGTCCTTTGACGCAAGGGCGCTTCGGGCCGGCCGTCGACGACTCCCGGCCGTTCGGCGCGCATCTCCGCATGAGCCGGTGGAAGTCGCTCGTGGTCATCATCGTGCCGTCGCTGGTGCTGGTGGCCCTGCAGATTCTGCTCTACCAGATCGTCGGCGTCATCGAGGGCAGCGACGACCCCATGTCAGCCACCTTCACACCGTTGAAGTTCCTGGCCGTCAACCTGAGCGTGGGCGCGGCGGGCGCGCTGGCGATCCTGCTCCTGGTGTGGACGGCGAAGATACCGTGGCGCAGCCTGATCAGCTCACCACGAGCGTTCGACGCGCGCCGCCTGACGCAGTACCTTCTCGGCGCGGCGCTGCTGGTGGGCGCCGGGATCGGCGTCGTGGCGCTGGTCGCTCCCGACGCTCCTGGCTGGACGGCCTTCGGCGTGAGCACCACGACGATCATCATGCTGGTGATCATCCTCCTGACCACTCCGATACAGGCCGCCGGAGAGGAGTTGATGTTCCGAAGCGTCGTGCTGCCCGCCGCCGCATCCTGGGTGCGTGCGGTTCGCCCGGCCCTGGTCCTCGGAATCGTGGTCTCCAGCCTGGCCTTCGCGGTGCTCCACGGGTCGACCGACCCCTGGTTGTTCGGCTACTACGTCGTGATCGGCATCTGCACCGGGCTGATGGCGATCATCAGCAGGGGGATCGAGGCACCGGTCGCGTTCCACATCGCCAACAACGTCCTGGCGACGACCGTCAATACACTGATGGCGGACGGCGAGGCGTTCCCCCTCGACCGCTCCACCGATACCGGCGACGCATCCCTGCTGATCCTTGTCGCCGTCAACATCGGCATGGTCGTCCTCGTCCGGCTGCGCGAGCGGCGAGCAGCGGACGAGCCCGATTGATCCTGCGTCGTTGTCACATCCACGAAGAGAGATCGCCGGACGCGCGATATCGCATGAGGAGGCGAGCGATCCATGCCCTGGAGCACTCACGAGATAGCCGAACTCGCGGGAACCACGGTGAAGACGGTGCGCTACTACCACGAGATCGGCCTGCTCGACGAGCCTGACCGCGAGCCCAACGGCTACAAGCGATACGAGATCCACCACCTCACCCGGCTTCTGCAGATCAGGCGACTGACCGGGCTGGGCGTGTCGCTCACGCAGGTGGCCGCGATGGGAACGGACACCGACGGTCATGCCTCGGTCTTCCGGACCATCGACGCCGAACTCAAGGCGACGGTGGAACGGCTCCAGAACATCCGGCAGGAACTGGCCACGCTGTCGGAGCCGGGTGCCTCAGCGGACGTGCCGACCGGGTTCAGCGGCGTCGCGGAGCACCTGCGCGACAACGATCGAGCACTCCTCATGATCTACGCCCAACTCTTCTCCGACGAGTCGATGGAGTCCGTACGGCGAACCCTTGAGGCGCGCCCCAACGTCGCACTCGACGAGGAGTTCCGTGACCTTCCCGAGAACGCCGACGAAGCCGCTCGACAGGTCCTGGCCGAGAAGATCGCACCGTTCGTCAACGGCGCGACCACCGATCACTCGGTCACGTTGGAGCCCAGGTCCTCCACCCCGCGGCAGGTGCGAGCGGCCCAAAGCGCCGTCGGTCATGCCCTCGAAGCCCTCTACAACCACGCTCAGCTCGACGTGCTGCGTCGGGCACACATGATCAGCACTGCCAACGGCGACGCACGCTCGGTGTCGCGCGACGAGTCGAAGGAATCTCCCGGAGACGGCAGCACGGCGTGAGCATCCGGCCCGAGCCTTGAGGTGCTCCGGGCCTGATGGGGACTCGCGCCACCTGACTCCTTCGCGTCGGGCAGCACGACCGTCAAAGGAAGTACGGTCGGAAACCGACCGGCGGCAACGGCCCTCACAAGGAGACGCATGACGACCTCATCCCGCGATTTGATCTCGGTGCCGCTCACAGCGGCGCTGTTCCGCGGCGCGGCCGAGATCGAGACGACCGGACACGGGGTAACCGTTCACCGGCTTCCGAGCCGGGCACGCGCGCAGAACACCGATCCGCAGCTCGCGATGGTCGAGGCCCAGCCATCCGGCGTGCACCTCGCGCTCCGGACGACGGCGTCCACGATCGAGCTTGAGGTGCTCCGGTCTCGGACGACGTACACCGGGATCCCACCCCGGCCGGACGGCATGATCGAAATCGTGGTCGACGACGCTCCCGTTGCGAGCGCGACGACATCGGGAGGGATCACCGTCACGATCGACATGTCGACGGGGGCCCGATTCGTCGAGGAAGGCCCCTCAAGCACCGCTCGCTTCACCGGGCTGCCCGATGCCCCCAAGGACGTCGAGATCTGGCTCCCTCACAACGAGGCGATCGAGTTGATCGACGTGCGTGCGGACGCTCCCGTCGAGCCGACGCCCGATCGGGGCCGGAAGAGGTGGATCCATCACGGCAGTTCGATCAGCCAGGGCTCCAACGCCGTGCGGCCGACCGGGACATGGCCCGCGGTCGCAGCGCGCCGCGCCTCCGTCGAGTTGATCAATCTCGGACTGGGCGGCAGCGCGCTGCTCGATCCCTTCGTCGCCCGGACGATCCGCGACGCCGCCGCGGACGTGATCAGCCTGAAGCTCGGGATCAACCTCGTGAACACCGATCTGATGCGGATGCGTGCCTTCGGACCGGCTGTGCACGGCTTCCTCGACACGATCCGCGACGGACACCCCACGACCCCACTGCTGGTCGTCTCCCCTGTTTACTGCGGGATCCATGAAGACACTCCCGGGCCGGGCGCCTTCGACCCGGACGCCCTCGCTCACGGCGCGGTGCGCTTCCAAGCCACCGGAGACCCCGCCGAGCGGTCGGTCGGCAAGCTCACCCTGACGACGATCCGCGGGGAACTCGCACGTATCGTCCGCGATCGGCGGCGCACGGACTCGCACCTGCATTACCTGGACGGGCTCAGCCTCTACGACCAGGCCGACGCGGCGACCCACCCTCTCCCCGACGCGCTTCACCCCGATGCCGCGACACATCAGATGATCGGCGAGCGGTTCGCGCGGGTACTCTCGGACCTCCCCGCATGACCGCGGCACTCAAAGCCACGGTCACCGGGACCGTGACTTGGCTGCGCAGGGGGCAGGGCCGCCCGTCCGCTCGTTGCGCCGGCACGGCGGGCCGGACGGTTGGCGCGCGGCCCGCGTCAGCGGAGAGGGTCGAGGTCGGCCAGGGCGGCGGGCTGCTTGCCGGTGGTGATCTGCTCGGCCAGCAGCCTGCCCGTGATCGGACCGTGGGCCAGGCCCCACATACCGTGACCGCCCGCCACGTAGACGGTGGGGGCCACCGTCGCGCCGACGAGCGGCCGTCCGTCCGGGGTGACGGGGCGGGGCCCCACCCACACGTCGGTGCGCTCCTCCCAGCGCACACCCCGCAGAAGCGGCCGGACGGAGGCGACGAGGGCCTCCAGCCGGGCGGGCACCTGCGGGGCGTCCGGGTCGCGAAACTCCATGGTCCCCGCCACCCGTAGCCCGTCGCGGTACGGCGTGCACGCCACCCGCTCCTCGGGCAGGTAGATGGGGCCGGGGACAGGATGGTCGACCGGCACGGTGAAGGAGTAGCCGCGACCGGCCCGCACCGGGACACGCACGCCCCACTGCCGGGCCAGGCCGGGCAGCCAGGCGCCGGTGGCCAGCACCACCGCGTCGGCGGACAGCACGGTGCCCTTGGCCGAGCGGACGATCACCTTCCTGTCGTCGGTGCGCACCTCGTCGACCTCGACGGCGTACACGGTCGCGCCGCGCCGCATAACGGCCTTTCCCAGGGCGTGCACGAAGGCGCCCGGGTCGACGTAGCGCTGGCCGTCGATCCGCACTCCCGCCCTCAACGCCTCACCGGCGAGCGGGGCATGCTCGGCCAGCCGGGCGCCGTCGAGCACGGTGTGCTCGACCGTCTGCCCGGCCGCCTGCAGTCTGCGCAGCTCGCGCAGCAGGCTCTCGGCCTGACGTGGCGTACGGAACGCCGCGGTGATCGGCGCCGCGACGACGGGTGCGGACACACCGTTGGCGGCGAGCACCTCGTAGGCCTCGACGCATTCGTCGTTGAGCGGCAGGTTGGCGCGCGCGGCGCGGGTCCACGACCGCCAGTGGCTGTTGGCGGCGAAGCGGGCCAGGAAACTCCACAGGCCCGGATCGAGGGTCGCGGGCACGTGCAGCGGCGCGGCCGGGTTGAACAGCGAGCGCAGGCCGTAGCGCAGGACGGCGGGTTCGTTGAGCGGGATGGCCAGGCCAGGCGCGACCCAGCCGGCGTTGCCCCAGGACGCGCCGGCCGCCACGCCGCCGCGGTCGACCACGTCGACCTGGACGCCACGCTCCTGCAGGAACCACGCGGTCGACAGACCCACGATGCCCGCGCCAACCACGATCACCGATCGTGGCCAGTTGCCGACCATGCCAACCTCCAACAGGTACGAACGTCGATGTCCTGACCAGGATGGCGCGGGCGGTGACCCGCGGCGTTGTGAGCGGGCGACAATCGCGGCGCCGCCGTTGTGGATCCCGCACAACGCCGGCACCGGGAACGGTGACGGGTCCTGATCAGGTCATCGGCGAGGTTCGTCCTCCAACGCGGCCAGCATGATGGTCATGGCCAGGCGCCGGCGGGCGTCGTACAGGTCCAGCGGACTCAGCTCGTCCATTTTGCGGAGCCGGTTGCGGACGGTGTTGGGGTGCACCCCGAGTCGCTCGGCGGCCAGGGTGAGATCTCCCTGGCTCTCCAGCCAGGCCCGCAGCGTGGCGACGAAGCACGTGCCGTGCCGGGTGTCGTGCCGCAGCAGCGCGCTCACCGGCCCGCGGGCCGGTGCCCGACCGGTTCGCGCGGCCGCGCGCAGCCGCCGCAACAGGATGTCGTCCCAGGACTCGTCGTAGGCGGGCGGCACGGCCCCGGACTCGGCGCTCTCGTGCAGCGCCAGGCACTCGTCGGCCTCCTGGCGGCCCGCGGCCAGGTCCGCCGCCTCGGCGGGTGCGCCGATCCCGGCCATGACGCGCACCTGGGCGGGCAGTTCGGAGCGCAGGCCCGCGATCCACTGCCTGGCCACCTCGGCCCGCTCGGCCGGCAGGATGGTGTAGAGGGTGTCGCCGAGCAGCGCGCTGCGCCCGGGCCTGGACCAGCCGAAGCCGGTGGTGGCCTGCTCAAGGGCGAGCAGCAGCGCGGCGTGACGATCTTCAGGGGTGTACGCGCGGACCGCGATGACGCGGATCGCCCGCGGGGCCAGGCCCAACCGGCTGATCACCGTCGCGGCGTCGGCACTGCCCTCCAGCAGTCGGATGACCAGGTCGGACTCCACCTGCCGCTCCAGGTCGGCGCTGGCCCGGGAGCGCAGCAGATGCAGGGCGACGGTGCGCGCGCCGTCGACCAGAGCCCGGCGGCGGGCGCCCGTCAGCGGGTCGGCGCAGCTGACCCACACCGAACCGAGCAACTCGCGGCCGGCCCGCACCGCCACCGCCATCCGCCCGGTCAGGCCGTGCCCTGCGTCGGCGGGGACGAACACCGGCTCGTTCGTCGCCGCCAGGCGGGTGAACACCTCCTGTCGCCGGAACAGCTCGCGCAGCCGTTCCGGGACCCGCCGCCCGAGGATGGTCTCCAGCCGGGCCGGATCTCCCGCCTGCTGAGAGCGGGAGTAGGCCAGCACCTGCGAGTGCCGGTCCTCGATGGTCACCGCGCCGCCGATGACGTCGGCCAGGTTGTCGGCCAGGGCGAACAGGTCGGTGGGGCCGCGTCCCGAGGCGGTCTCGCGGCTCTCCAGCACCAACCCGTACACCACGCCGGCCAGCTGACTCCAGGAGACGGCGGGGTCGGCCAGCAACACGGCCACTCCGTATTGGTCGGCGATCGCGGCGGCCTCCCGCTCGACGTCCGCGTCGCTCCCGCTCTCGTCGCCGGTTCGAGGGGGGCGTACCAGGACCGCCGTGGCCTTGTCCGCGGCCGCCCACCGCACCGCCTCGGCGAGTGAGGAGGCTCCGACGGCGAGGAGCAGGTCGCCCGCGACGTGGTGGTCGGTGGAGTCCGGTATCGCCACGCTGCGCAGCCACGCCGAGCGCGCCTCGGGACGGCCGTACAGCCGCACGCCGTACCCGCCGAGCACGTTCACCAGACGGTCCAATGTGATCATGTTCAGCTCCGGGTGATCGGAAAGAGGGCGGATCGCTCCACCCTCTTTCGTGATGTCAGGCGGCCTCGTGCCGCCGTTGGCAGTCGATGCAGGTGCGTGCCAGCGGCCGGACCTTGAGCCGTTCGAACGGGATGGGGGCCTGGCAGTGGGTGCAGTGCCCATAGGCGTCGGTCGCCAACCGCTCGCAGGCATGGGACAGCTCCGCGACGGCGCGCTCGGCAGCGGTGATCGAGACGACCAGTTCCTGCCAGGTGCCGTCGGCGCCGCTGCTTTCCCGCTCCTGGACCCGCAGGCCGTCCAGGTGCCTGCTGCGCTGCTCCAGCTGCTCCAGCAGGTCCTGGCGCAGCGCGTGGAGCTGAACGCTGCTGAGATGTGATGTCGTGTGGCCGTCGGTCATGATCATGTGATCCTTTCCATGATGGGTCGGGAAGGTGTTGGAGGAGGTCCCGCGCGGGGCCTCTCTCGCGTCGCGGCACGTCAGCGGGCGGACAGGCCGAGGCCGGCCGCCAGGGGTCGGTCGCGGGCACAGCGGCACCAGGCCGCGGACGGCCGCGTGCTGAGCCCGCGCCGCCCGGAAGCCTCAGGGGCGCGCGACCGGCGCGGAGGCTCCGTGAACCGGCGCGACAACCGCCATGGCGATGATCGGCTCCTGGCGGACGCCGACAGGAAAGGCGGCACGGCGAAGGCACCCCGAACGCGAAGGGGTGACTTCGAACGAAGACGGCCTGCCGCTTCTCCTACCAAGGGGACGATCGCGAGACGTCTTCAGGACGCGACGGCACGCCCGCGCCGACGCCAGGCAAAGGCATGGTGCGGGCGTGGGGCACACCGAATGCGCCGTCGTCGGACTCCGCGGCGCGTGGCCGCGGAGCCCGACGGGAAGACATCGGCTAGATCAGCGGCGGGCTGCGCGATCCCGTGATGCGGTGAGCCAGCTGCTGAGGCTCGCGCAGCGCATCCGCGTCCGAGCCCGGCGACGGCAACAGCACCAGATGCGCTAGCTCGCCGCGCGTGAGCGGCCGCAGGGACAGCACCTGGTGCGCGCGGGCGTCGCCCGCCTGCGGCGGCAGGCCGGTCAGGTCGGCGTCCCATCCTCCGGGCTCCCAGACCGGGCCGGAGGCCGAACTCTGGGTAACCGTCGAGGTGCCGCAGCTCACCTTGCACGAAGCGCCGGCCAGCACCAGGGACAACAGAACCAGGCCCATCACGCCGACGAGCGCGATGGACCCCTGTGGAGTTCTCCACGGTCCCGTCATACGGCCGACCATAGCCCACCCCACCGGAAAAGACATTTCACGGCATCAGCCACATGATCCATGAGTAGGCCGACAATGCCTGGTGAGCCGGGGCGGGGGTCATCCGCCGGGGACCCGCGTCTCCCCGCCGTCAAAGCGTGGCATGACACCCGGCGACTCCCCGCGCGCCTTTGGGCGGCTGACCGCGATCGAACACGGCGGCACCCCCTGAAGGACAGGGGGTGCCCCGCACTGCTCGTCTTACTTGCCGATCTTCTTCGCATACAAGGTGATCAACGTGTCGACCGTCACCTTCCGGCCGGCGGCGGGCGTCTGCCTGGTCACCACCCAGTTTCGGTCATACACCTGGAAGCGGTTTTGCCCGGTGGCGTCCTTGTCGTTCAGGATGTAGAAGCCTGCGGCCTGCATGGTGTCCTGCCCCTCCTGCAGGTTCATCCCGACAACATCCGGCAGGACCTTCTTCTCAGCCGCCTCTTCCTTGGAACGGGGCCGGCGATCAGCTCTGGAGTGCTTTCCAGTTCCATGTGAGCCCATAGGATGCGCTCAGAGCCAGCAAACCTGGGCCGATGGCGCCGAGATTGAGGAAGCGGGCCTGCGCGTCGTACTGGCCCACCGCCGTCGGCTGCGATGCGTGCCTGTCGGCGAGAGGGGTGCAGAACACGTAGCCGCCGTCATTGGCGCGGAATTCGTTCAGCGTGAGCCGGTTACCATCGCCAACCGCGGGATCGGTGGCCGTTGAATTGACGTACAGTCCCTTGTGGACGAGGTAATAGCAGTAGAAATCCTCGGTCTTGTCAGCGTATATGGGCAGGAATTCTTCTTCGGGATCGCCGCTGTCGGGTTCGAGCACCACCGGGGTGCCCGGCTCCGGATCGGAGTCCTGCACGGTCATGGCCGAGCCTGCGCCGGTGACGATCTCGTCGACGTCCAACGCCTCGTTCTCGGCGTCCTGAAGGAACCAGCGTTGGCCGGGGTCGAATTCGTCGACGAGATCACGACCCACCAGTTCTTCGCCGTCCGCGCGATCCAGGGCGGTCAACGCCTGACCGGTGGCCTTGTTCAGCAAGATCCATGTGCCGTCACCCATGTCCAGCAATTGCCAGAGCTGGGAGTCGCCCTCGTCGGAGCCTTGGAGAACCGCCGGCGCGTCGGCACGGCCGAATTCCTGGCCCAGATAGGTACGCGTGACGCTGTGCAGCACGCGGTAGTGACCTGGGTGGTCAGCGGCGGCCAGGAAGCGGAAATTGTGCGCGCTCTGTTCGGAGCGGGCGAACATCCTGGTCTTGAGGCGACTACTGCCGGGCTGTGTTCCCGCACCCGAAGGGTAGGGAGAGCGGGTGCTGGATGCGCTTCTGAGATTCTGCGTTGTTCGCGGAACGGCCTTCGCCCGCTGTGCCGACGTGGACGTCGTGCATCTCTGATCGTCGGTGGGATAGGAGAAGTCGTATTCGACGGGACGGTGGTCCGACATTTCGAAGTCGGTTATCGGCGTTCCGAACCCGTAACCCCTGTAGAGCACCGGGGTGACGCTGTTCTGCGTGACGGCGTAGTCAATGGTGCGTCCCGTGACGGGGCGGGTCGGCCCGCTCGAGGACAGTATGTCGAACTGATGGGAGTCGCCGCCGAGGGCGTTTATCAATCCTGCCTGTCCATAAACCTCCATGTTGAAGTCGCCGAGGACCACCCAGCGCAGCGGCTGCCCGTTCGGGCCGGCGTTCTCCATACGACTCTTGATGTTCCTCAGCATCGTGGCGTTGTCCGTTCCGCCTTGTGCCGCCCCGTGCCAGGTGAAGTAGACGACACCGCAATAGTTGACGCCGAGCGCGGGACGGGACTTGCCCTCGTGCACGCCGTTCCGGGTCGCTCCGGGGACGACGAATATCTCGTTCCGCTGGACACTTCTCCGAGTCCAGACCGCCAGATTGATCTTTTCCGGGTTGCCGGAGCCGGTGTCGACGTTCGTGTTCAGCCAGTAGAGGTAACCTCCTCTGCGGCCTCCACTGGTTCGGCTGAGCCAGATCTCCTGGACGGGAGGCGCGTTGGTGCTGCCGTCCCGCATCCTCTTGACGTAGTCGGTCTGCGCGATGGTGTCTTCGGCCCAATAGTGCCGGTCGGCGGGATAGCCGGTTTCCTGTAGGGCCAGGATGTCGTTCTCCCTGGGAGGATTCTCCTGCGTATGCAGCGAGGGCAGTGCGGTCGCGTACCTGTCGCCATGTTGTTGCGAGGACGCGCCGGCCATGTTCCAGGTGGCCGCCTTGATCTCGACGAGCTCTGGGTCACGTGGGGGAATTTCGCCGCCGGTGTCGCGGAGGAACAGTGAGTGCCGATTCCCCACGTCGAGGGTGGCCACTCCATTGCCCTGGTAGTTCAGGGTCTCCCGTTCGGTCCAGTCCGTGATCGCCTGCCCGTTCTGGCGCAGGGGCAGAAACGTGCGCGGGTCGGAGTCGTTCGATCCGAACTGGAAGGCGGTACCGGCCTGGGCGCCGTACGGCCTGTACGGTTCGAACGGCCCGCCCGCGGTGGTCTGCTTGCTCAGCGTGTCGTTGTAGAAGACGTTCTGCGGCCCGGAGGAGCCGGCCCACTTGCCCGCCTTGGGGCCGGCCGCCCACCAGATCGGATACCAGGTGCCCTCGTCGATCTCGCCGCCCTCACCACCACAGTTGGCCGAGCAGTTGGCCGAGCGGTGCTCATAGGGGACTCGCACCGTGTTCTGCTCGAACAGGTTGTCGTGCTCCCAGCCGCCGTGCAGGTTCAGGTCGGAGTCGAGGTCGTTGCGGAAGGCGACGTTGCCGCCGGCCGACCACTGGAAGGTGAAATGGCGCAGGTTGCGGCTGAGGTTGTGCGCCCACAGCGAGTCCCACACGCGACTGCCGCGCAGGTAGCCGTTGCCGCCCTTGCCCTTGTTCCAGGCGCCGTCGAAGCTGTTGCGCTCGATCTGCAGGTTGCGCGCCACCTCGGTGACGATCGGGTGTGAGCCGGTCATCGTGGCTTTCAGCCCGCGCGCCCAACTGTTGGCCGCCCACTTGAACACGATGCCGTGCATGGCGTACTCGGGCGCCATATTGCCGTAGTTGTGCACGGCCTGCTCGGGAGTCAGCGAGTACGTCTCCTGGCCACCGATCTTCGGCAGGCCGTTCATGTCCTGGGTGAAGGCGAAATCCTCGAACCCGACGCCCTCGACCGCCTTCAGCGGCGTGACCTTGCTGGCGTACGGGGTGCCGTTGCCGTTCAGCGGTTCGGAGCCGTCCGATTCGGAGTTGACCGGCAGATCCCACTCCAGCGGCCGATCCAGCGTGATCGTCTTGGCCGTGGTGTCCATGCGGCTGAGCCGGAACATCTCCTGCCGCATGTGGAGCGCCTCGATCATGCTCTGGTCGGTGATGCCCTGCTGCGCGTAGAACTTCCGGCTGTTGGCCGCGCCCACCCAGACATAGCCGCCCGGCTTGAACTTCGTCATGTCGGCTTTCGCGTCCAGCCGCACGACCGCGTTTCCCGCCCGTGCCGAGAAGCCCGGGTCCCCGTCCGCCGCGGCCACCTTGAAGCCGGAGGCCCAGTGCTGGTTGATGCTGCCCTCATAGAGGTCCTTGCGCATGGGCAGGCTCGACGCCAGCTCCCAGTCATCCTTGTACCGGGCCGCCACCTCTCGGGTCTGGACCCGGAACATGCCTCGCCCAGGCCAGATCCAGCCACCGTTGCCGATGTCGGGGGCGGTGCCGGCAATCATGCTCTCCTGGTCCCACCGACCGTTGATCACCTGGTCGTAGCGGGTCCGGAGGCCGGGTCTGAACACTAGCCGGGTGCCGCCGTCGCCAGACCCCTTGCCTCGTACGATCAGGAATCCGGCGTCAACGTAGATCTGCTGGGTGATGTCGAGCCGGCCGGAAGGCAGCTCGATGAGCGAGAGCCGGTCGAAGTTGGCGTTCGGCGAGCAGACGCTCTTGATGTGGTCGATCGCCTTCTGCAGTCCGGCGGTGTCGTCGGCCCCGTCGTCCGCCGTCACCCCGTAGGAGGAAGCAAGCTCTTCCGGCGAGATACGGCAGGAGGCGTCGTCGGTCAGATCCGTATCGCCCTCGGGCAGCTTCTGGCCGCCTCGGTATCCTGCGCGTGACCAGTCCGGTAGACCAGCCGTCGGGGCTGTGCGGTTGGTGACACTCAGGTCCGGACCGGACGCTCCCGGTCCGGCCGACGGCGAGTCTTCCGCCGTGGCAGCTGCGGTCAAGGGCGTCGGGGAAGCGGAGGCCGCCGGGGCGATGCCCGGCGACGATAACGAGAGCAGCAGGCCGGATACCATGGCCGCCGCTGGTCGAACCAGTCTCACGTGATCTCTTTCTGAGTAGGACGCCGGGCGTCGGGCGTCGGAGACGATGGCGCCGTCCGGCTAAGCGTTTACCGGCTTCACCACTGCGGGGCCGACGGCGTGGGCATCGCCGCGAAGTCGTAGACCTTCTTCCACAGCACGCCGCTCTTGCCGCCGGCTGAACCGTTGATGACGTAATAGACATCGGTACCGGCTGTCACGGCCAGCGGAGTTCTGCCCGGGGAGAGTGCGAAGCTGTTCTCCTCGTAATAACCGCTCCATCCACCGTCGCGCGAGATCATGTAACTGCCGATGGTGTTGTCGCGGTCCTCGGTGATGGTGATGACGCCGTAACCGCTTCGGGAGAGCGCGACGGACGGGCCATTCCTCGTGTAGCCGGGGGTGCCTGTCGCATAAACCCGGAACGGATTCGTCCAATTGCCGGTCCCGTACCGCTGCCGCGACATGTACACGTAGTTATTGGTGCCCGTGAAGGCGAGAACGACCTGGTTCCAGGGAGCGGGATCGTTGTTGGTGTCCACCTGGGCGGCCAGTCCCGGCGCGTCCTTGCTCTGCGCACCCGGCACGATGCTGGGCGCGCTGTAGGTCGCGGTTTCGCCGTTGTAGTACATCGTCCAGATGTCATCGGTGGACTGGCTGTTCCAGGCGAGCATGAAGGAGTTGTCGGGGAGCGCGGCAACCGCCACGGGCTCGGTGTTGGTGGTGCGCGTGTCGTTGGGGATCCTGGTCCAGCTGGGCAGAGTGCCGGGCAGTTGGTAGCTCGCGCTGAGCTGGACGCGGTGCTGGTAGACGTGGCCCTCGGTACCGGTGTGGAAGATCCGGAAGTTTCCGCGCCCCCCGTCGTCGGTCCAGATCACCCTCGGAGGAGTCCACGTCTGCGCGTTGGGCAGTGAGTACGCCGGCCCGTTGTTCAACGAGATCCAGATGGAGTCGTTGTCCGCGCCGCGCCAGGCGTGCAGGATGTTGCCACGATTGTCGCGTGCCTCTCCCGGAGTGGACCTGCTGGTGATCTGCCCACCGGCATAGGTCACCGGCTGCCAGTCGGATCCCTCACCGGGAAAACCCCAGGAACTGATCGAGGCGTCACCATCGTCGGCCGAAGCCAGTACAGGCGCCGTCATTCCACCAGAAGCAGCGGCACAGGCGACCAGCGTCACCACCGCGATGAACGACCTTTTCTTGATGAGCATTTCTTCTCCCGCATCGTCTCTCGAAT
Source organism: Streptosporangium sp. NPDC000509 (assembly GCF_042898365.1). Classification (NCBI taxonomy): domain Bacteria; kingdom Bacillati; phylum Actinomycetota; class Actinomycetes; order Streptosporangiales; family Streptosporangiaceae; genus Streptosporangium; species Streptosporangium sp. NPDC000509. The sequence continues at coordinate 102,360 of NZ_JBIAYX010000001.1, forward strand.
CGATGTCCGTCGCGCCCTTGGCGCGGAGGTAACTCATGGACCGTCACTACAGAGACAAAGTGCGGCAGGCGGCTTGTGACATGACGCTCGTCACATCACGTCAAGCCCGCGGCACAATCAGTCTGAATTGTTTTCCGAGGTCACCTCACTGCGTGCCTGCCTCGGTTTCACCATGGACGTCTCGATGCCAGACGCGCTGTCCCGTGGCACCGCTCTCGTAGTTGTCGTCCTCCGGTGGCGCGCCGGGCGGTGCGGGCTGTTCCAGACGCAGGAACATCTCCACCGCCTCCGCACCGACCGGCACCTCCAGATCACTGTGCGGCAGCTTGCGCGGGTGCGGCGGCAGCATCCCCGGCATGTCCAGGCGCGGCGCGCCGACGACGTTGAGCAGGTTCGCCGCCAGCGCCAGATGCGGCATCTCCTCGACGAAGACGCCACTCACCACCTCCACAGCGGATCGGACCGCCGGCCGGTGGGCCGGCGGCCTGGTCCGCTCCTGGGGTCAGGCAGCGATGACGGCAGCCGGTGCCGTCACGCCGCGGATACTTCGCCGGGGTTCAGGACGGGCGCGGGCCGCGGCGGTCCCTGCGCTGGGCCAGCTCGGCCTCTTCCACCAGCGTGAACATCGGCTTGCCCGGCTCGCACAGCATGGTGACCGTGAACCGTACCGGGACATCGTCGCGATTGTTGCCGTCCTGGTAGTGGATGACGTCGCCCCCCGGCTCCCAGAACGCCTCGCCGGCGCGGATCACCCGCTCCGGCTCTCCTTCCAGCTCCATCAGCATCTCGCCCTCGAGGACGACGCCGAAGGCGGGGCCCGGGTGGCGATGCGGCGGCGCGCCAGGGTCTCCGGGCGGGTACTCGATGACCACGGTCATCGCGTGCGCGCCCTCGGGGATGAACGGAGGCTGCGCCTCCTGCAGCACCGTCAGCGCCGTCTGCCACGCGGTCGATCGCGGCTTGTCCATCGCCCCGCCTACTTCGCGTTGGACCGGTCGAGCCAGTCCTTGTAGGTGATGGTGCCGAGCTGCGCGCCGTCAGCGGGCACCAGCGACCGCTCGCCGAGCAGGCTGCCGAAGTAGCGTGCCTGCGGGTCGACGACGACCTCGCGGGTGTCGCCCCAGGCGGCCAACGCCTTGCGGAAGAACTCGTCCATCTTGTACCGGGTCGGTCCGGCGATCTCGATCCGGCCGTTCAGCGGCGTCCCCACCGCGGTCCTGCCGACCGCCTGGGCCACGTCGTCGCCCGCGATCGGCTGGAACAGCACCGGCGCGATGTGCACCTTGCCGTCGACCGTGCCCTCGTCGGCGATGCCGCGGGCGAACTCGAAGAACTGGGTGGAGTGCACCAGCGAGAACGGGATTCCCGACTTCTCGATCAGCTCCTCCTGAGCGATCTTCGCCGCGAAGTAGCCGTTCTCCGGCATCCGGTCGGTCCCCACGATCGACACCGCCACGTGATGGCCCACCCCCGCGGCCGCCTCGGCCGCCAGCAGGTTGCCGGTGGAGGTCTGGAAGAACTTCATGACGGCCTCGCGCTCGAACGAGGGCGAGTTCGACACGTCGATCACGACCTCGGCGCCCTTCAGCACCTCGGCCAGGCCCTCCCCGGTCAGCGTGTCGACGCCGGTGTTCGGCGACGCGGCCACGGCCTCGTGGCCGTGCTCGCCCAGCTTCTTCACCAGCTTCGACCCGATGAGCCCGGTCCCGCCGATCACCACGATCTTCATTGTTGGCACCCTTCTGCCTTTCCGGGCGCTGTAGTGCGCCCGCATCGTCAGCTAAGACAAGGCAGCCCCCTCACTTGTGACAGGCGACCTCGTGTTCGAGGAGGAGCTCGGTGAGCTCGACGCGCGAGCCGATCCCGAGCTTGGTGAAGGCATGCCGGAGGTGCGTGCTGACCGTGTACGGCGACAGGTAGAGCCGATCGGCGACCTGCTTGTCGGTGGCGCCGCCGGCGACGAGCCTGATGACCTGCATCTCGGAGGCGGTCAGGCTGTCCCAGCCCGCGGTCGGCCTACCGGACACCGCGCGAGCGGCGCCCGCCCAGGCCTTTGAGGTCGTGCGCCGGTATGCCCTTCAGTGCCAACGCTGGAGTTTGTCGGGGTTCAGGATGATCCACACCGCCGTGACCTCGGCTCCGGCCACGCTCACGCTGACCACCGCCACGGCCTTGCCCGCCCGCCGCAGCACGAGCCCCGTCCCGCCGTTCACCGATCCGATGGCCGGCTCGGTTCCTGGCTGGTCGATCAGCAACGCCGTGACGACCCGCGCGACCGCGTCCGCACCGTAGGTCGGCCGTACGGCGACGCGCACCTTGCCGCCGCCATCGCTGACGACGATCGCGTCGGCGGCCAGGACTTCCCGCAGCGTCTCGGTGTCGCCCGCCTGGCAGGCCGCGGCGAACCGGCGGGCCACCCGCTCGTGCCTGGCGAGCATCTCCGGGCCGTACCCGGCCCGGTGCGAGGCCGGGTACGGCGCGGGCTGGGCCCGGGGCACCCGGCCGCCGGGCACGTGGTCGGGGTCGGGGTTGGGGTTGGGGTCGGCGAGGAGCTCCAGGCAGATGCTTCCCGCTGTCCGCGTCAGCCAGGCGCGCGGCACCGCGATGTCGGCGCGCTCCTCCTCGTCGAGGGCGTACCAGCGGCGATAGGTCTCCTGGACGACGTGGTCGGCCGTGGTGTCCGAGCCGAACATGCACAGAGCGATCTCGAGCAGGTGCTGCCGTTCGTCGAGCATCTCCGCCAGCGACTCGGCGCCCGCCTCGGTCATGATCTGCCGCCCCCTTCATTGTTGGCAGATAAGACCGGACAGCCCGTTACGTTGTGACAAAGCGGCTGCGAGACCGCTCGAAGGCCTCGATCTTGGCCGGGTTGAGGATCCATAACAGGTGGTGGATCCCCTCCCTGGAGGCCTCGATGGCGAGCAGGGCGACGCCGCTGCCGTCCCGGGTGACGAGCACGCCCGGCAGCCCGTTCATCTCGACCCACGTGACGGCGGCGCCCGGCCAGAACCGTGGTGAGAACGCGGCCACGAACCTGGCCACCCGCTCATTGCCCAGCACGGGGAACTTGGCCGATCCCCTGATGCCGTCGCCGTCGGAGGAGCTGACGACGTCGGAGGCGAAGAGCTTCTCCAAGGCGCCGACGTTTCCCGTCTGGGCGGCGTCGAGGAACGTCTCCAGAAGGCGCCGGTGCTGGAGCCTGTCGATGGGCTCGTGGCGTACGGCGGTCAGGCGCCTGCGGGCGCGGCTCACGATCTGCCTGACATTGACCGGGGTGAGCCGCAGGATCTCCGCTATCTGCGGATAGGGGTAGTCGAAGGCTTCGCGCAGGACGTAAGCGGCGCGCTCGGTGGGATTGAGCTTCTCCAGCAGGAGCAGAAAGGCCAGCTCCAGCGCTTCGCCGCGTTCGGCGCCGACAGTGGGGTCCAGACTGGTGTCCACGGGCTCCGGCAGCCAGGGGCCGATGTAGGACTCCCGCCGCATGCGCGCCGACTGCGCCAGGTTGATGGCCAGCCGGGTGGTGACCAGCGCCAGGAAGGCCGCCGGGTTCTCGATGGTCTCGCGGTCGGTGTCCTGCCAGCGCAGCCACACCTCCTGGACGATGTCCTCGGCCTCGGCCGCGCTGCCCAGCATCCGGTAGGCGATGCCGAACAGCCGCGGGCGTAGCTCGATGAAAGCGGACGCCGCCCGATCGAGAGCGCCCGCCTGTTTCAGGGATTCCGTGTTCATGTGCCCCACATCGATTCACCCGTTGGCTTGGACAGGGGTTCGTCAGCCTCGCGCGTGGTCCACAGCGTCGAGGATAGTCGCTGTCACGGCGTCGGGCTGGGAGGCCGCGAGCCGTCCTCCAGCACCTTGACCGCGTCGCGCAGCCCCCGCAGAGCGATCTTCTCGCGCTCGACGTCCGTCGGGTCGTACAGCCACTCGGTGACCGGCTGCCACACCTCCTCGTCCGGATGGCCGGCCTCGGCGATGATCAGCTCCTCCTCGATCTCGACGTGGAGCTCGTACAGGAACTCGTTCTCACCGTTCGGGGTGATCATGTCTCCTCCAAGGGATGTACAGCCGGCCTGCTGACCGCGTGGATCAGCCGGTCGGCGGCCGGCATCGGCTCGATCAGGATTGGCCGGACCCCGAACCGTTCGGCGGCCCAGGCCGCCGGCCCGCCGACTCCCGCGCCCACATCGAGCAGCCGCATCCCGGGCGTCGGCGGTCCAGCCCGCGACATCGCCGAACTCGGCGACCATCGGCAACGCGGTCACAACAACCTCCCCCGTTCAGCGGTGTGGCCCGATCGCCAGCTAAGACAGGACAGCCCCGGCATTTGTGACAAGATCCGGCTATTCAACGAGCTTTCCCACGGTTGAGACCTCGCGCATGAACGCCGCGATCTCAGCGGGAATCGGCGGAATGCTCTCCCGCTCCACCGATCCGGGGCCGGACCACCCGAGGTTGACCTGCAGTGCGGGGTCGAGTTCCGGGTCGTCGGAGCGGTTGCGACAGCCACGGGTCTCGCGGCGCTCGATCGCGGTGTCGACGGTCGCCCGCAGATCGGCCCCTCCGGTCCCGATGACCAGGACGGACGTGGCGATTCTGTTCTCTGATGCGTACATGACGCTCCTTCAGCTACGGGCCGCCCAGATGGCGACGGCGACCAGCGCGACGCAGGCGGCCGCGATCAGCCCGACCACGGCGGCCACCCCGATCCAGGGCGCCGCGAGCGGCGACAACACGACGGCGCCGACGCACCCTGCCACGGCAGGGCGGGGGATGACGGAGTCCGCGTCGACCAGCGCATGCACCACCCGGAGCAGGATGAGATACACCCCGACCGGGATGGCGACCGCGTAGCCGATCGCCATCGGCGATGCCGCCACCTGGCGCCCGCTCTGCTCCACCGCCACCTCGAGTCCGGCGCCAAGAGCCGCCAGCGCGGCGAAGATGCCGAAGTGGCCGTACCCCCACCAGTACGACCGATGACGCCGGTCGCTGAGCCCCTCCCCTGCCTTGACCAGGAAGTACAGCCACCACATGGCGAACAGCAGGACGAGACCGGATCCGGCGATGGCGACGAGGGGAGCCGCTTCGAGCGCCGCTTCAACTCCTCTGCTCGCGGCCAGGACACTCTCGCCCAGCAGGATGATCGTGAACAGGCCGTAGCGCTCGGCGATATGGTGCGGGTGCCAGGTGGTTGCCCTGACCCGCTCCGCCCACCACGGCACCGCCAGCTCCAGGACGACCAGGCAGGCGAAGAACGGCAGCTGGAGTGACGCCGGCAGGAATCCCGTCCCCAGGAGAGCGAGTCGGAACAACCAGCCCAACTCGACCAGACCTATGCCCGCGGCGTAGCGGAGCCCCGTACGACGGCTCGCCGGGTCTTCGAACGCGGCCCTCAGCCATTGGGCGACAAGCCCGATCCTCATGATGAGGTAACCCAGGGTGATGATCCCGTAGTCGGAGCGGCCGACCGCGGCGGGCACGCCGACGGCGAGGACCAGCACCCCCGCCATCTGCACCATGGTCAGCAGCCGGTAGGGAACGTCGTCGGTGTCGTAGGACGAGGCGAACCAGGTGAAGTTCATCCACGCCCACCAGATGGCGAAGAACACCTGGAGGAACGGGACCAGCCCGGTCAGGCCGTGATCTTCAGCGATGGCGTGCGCGAACTGCGCCGTGATGGCCGCGACCGCGATCACGAAGGTGAGATCGAAGAGGAGCTCGAGCTGGCTCGACGCGCGATGCGGCTCGTCGACGGGCCGGGAGCTCATCTGGACCCGGATCCTGACGGTGGTCCTGGTCGAGGGCACGCTCACGCTCCTGTCGCTCTTACGGCATCCGGTTCGCCAGGAAAGACCGGACGGCGTCGCGATCTGTGACAGCTCGTCGGGTGGTTGTCACACGTCGAGAGGCCACTCCTCGGCCGGGGACATGGCCGCCTCCAGGAGCCCCCTTCTCATCCGCCCGACCGACCAGGCCCGATAGAGCGGCGACACCGGCCTCCACGTACGGTGCGCTCGCGAGGGTGTTCCGCCCCTGATCGGATCTGGCGGGCGACGCCGGCGGCGAGCAGTTCTTCCAGTCCGGCAAGATCGCCGGACTGCGCGGCGGCGACGAACGTCTGTGCGAGGCGCCGATGGGCGGTGCTGCTCACCTGGTGGCGCCGCTCGGTGGCAAGGTGGTCACGGGCGCGTCGCAGGAGTCGCCGCGCGTGCTCTTCGCCCAGGTGGAGGATCTCGGAGATCTGGCGGTAGGGGTAGTCGAAGGCAATGCGTGGGAGATAGACCGCTCGTTCGGCGGGGGTCAGTCTCTCCATCAGCAGCCGGATCGCCGTGCCGACCGCCTCTCGTCGTTCGGCTGCCGTCTCGGGGCCTGCAGAGAGCTCCATCGTCTCTGGAAGCCAGGGACCGGCGGAGGTCTCGCGACGCCTGCGGGCGGACTGAGCGACATTGATGGCGAGCCTCGTGGTGGTCAGCGCGAGGAACGCGGGCGGGCTGATGACGACCGACCGGTCTGCGCGGGCCCAACGCAGCCACGTCTCCTGCACCACGTCCTCGGCCTCGCCCACGTCCTGCAGGACGCGCAGACCGATCGCGAAAAGCCGGGGTGCGGCGCTGACGAACGCCGAGGCGTCTCCGTCCCCTCCTGTGATCGACCGCTCGTCGGTCTGCTCTGCGTGGTCTGTGTGCGACTCCAGCAGGTTCATGGTCACGATCTCCGCTCCGTTCGCCCCGGCATCCGGCGATGCCACTGCGATCACGGTCGCTTCCCGGGTCCCACCATCGCGCCCCGGGGACACCGTGGTCGGTACCGTGGCCCGCTCCACCGGCTGGACTTCCTGCACCGCTTCGCCACGGCCTCCGGCATCCACCAGCACGCCGAAGGCACGAATCTCGGACTGGACCACTTCCTGGCAGACCTGGCAGCCGACACGCAGCACTTCAGCCCGCTGCCCGCGGACATACCCCTCCCGCCGCACCCGACGATCCGCTCGGTCCCGCTGATCGACCCCACACCGCTGTACGCCTGGTCACATTGCGCTGGTAGGCGAGTGGGGAACGACCGTGGGCAGCGCAGTCGGGGCTGGACTGCTTGGCGGGAGCGCCGAGCTGCCGGGGTACGGGATCAGGCCTTCTGGCGCTCGCCGCACGAGGTGCGGGCGACCAACGTAGGCGCGAAGACCAACTCGACCGGCCCGCTGGGGCGGTCGACCACGAGTTCGCCCGCCTTCAGGCCCATCTGGTAGGAGGGCTGGGCGATCACGGTGATCCCGAGCGCGGTGGCCCACGGAAAATCGTCCATCGTCACGAACGCGATGTCGCCGGGGATGGCGATGCCGCGAGCGGTGAGGGCCGCGTGGACCGCGACGGTGAGTCGGCCGGTGGTGCAGACGATCGCGTCCAATGGCTCGCCGCGATCACGGCCACGGACGAGCAGCGTGTCGACGGCACCGCTCACCTCGTCTTCGGTTTCCGCGACCATCACCGCGTCCTCGGGCAAGGGCAGCCCCAGGTCCGCGAGGGCCCGCCTCAGCCCCGCCGTGCGCTCGATCTGAGACGTGCGGCGTCCCGAGGACACGACGCCTATGGACGACCGCCCGCACCCGGCCAGATGGACGGCCATCAGCCGCCCGGCCTCGACGTTGTCCAAGCTGATCGAGTGCATGCCGGGCGGCGCGTCCAGCACGGAGCGCGCGATGATCACGCAGGGGGTGCCGTTCTCGGCCATCCGGCGTGTCCGGCCATCGGTCGCTTCGCCGGTCGTCACGATCAGGCCACGCACCCTCTGTTCGTCCATGGTCCGTACCTGGGCGACCTCGCGGTCGACGCGATGGAAGGTGTTGGCGAGCATGACGAGGCTGTCGTTTGCGGCCGCCACCTCGTCGATGCCGCGGATCAGGTCCAGGTAGAACGGGCTGCTCAGGTCGCGGATGACGACTCCGATCGTGCTGGAGCGTCCGGCGAAGACGCCCCTGGTGAGCGCGTTGGGGGTGTACTCGAGACGAGCGACCGCTTCCCACACCCGGGTGGTGGTCGCCTCGGTGACGGCGCCGCCGTTGAGGACGCGGGAGACCGTGGCCGTGGACACGTCGGCGTCCGCGGCGACGTCGCCGATGGTCGCTCGTTTCACCATGATTCTCCCGGTCCCCCCAGCAGTTCCGGCGCCGGTCAGGCGGCGACGCGCCGACCGGCTCTCGCGACGATCTCGCCACCGACCATGACGATCCCCACGTGGTGGAGCTCCGCAGGGTCCGTCAGCACGAGGTCGGCGATCGTTCCCGGCAGGATACGGCCACGCCGCGGCGCCACGCCGGGGATGGCGTCCGCGACGTTGGCGGTCGCCATCGCGACCGCCGCCGGCAGACTCACCACACCCGCCTTGATGGATCGGTCGATCGCCAGCAGGATCGGGTCGTGGTGGCCGCCCGCGTAGTCGGTCGAGATCGTGTCGACCACCCCCGCGGAAAACATCGCATAAAGCAATTCCGGCCCCGTTGTGAGCCGCTGTGCCCCGAAGGTGTCCAGGGTGGAGACATCCACGATCGCACCCATCTCCTTGAGCCGTCCGGCGTGCTCGACCGCCTCGCGGAGCTCGAAGCTCGAGTGGTTGGAGTGCCCGGCGATCAGCGTCACGTCCGTCTCCGCGATGGAGGCGACCTGGGTCATCGATGCCGCCGCGTTGTGCACCAGCACCGGGACACCCGCCTCGCGAGCTTGCCCGGCCGCCTCGGCGAGCCCGTGCAAGGCGATGTCGAAGGCCGGCAGCACGATGCCGGAGACGATCTCACGGGTGTCCTCGACCGAGAGCGTGCCAGTCAGGCCCGCGCTCGCCAGGGCCTCTTCGACACGGTCCCGATCGAACGCCTTCTCCGAGATGTGCCGGCCCAGCACCGCGGTCTTCAGCCCGTTCGCCTGCCGGGGTGTGATCTTCACGCCGGTACGTCTCTCGATCTCGGCCGGGATGTACATGTAACTCGCCCCGCCCCCACCGAGGGTGTGTCCCGCCCCGATCTCGCCGAGCGCGACCGCGCCGGCGCGTACCGCGTGCCGCGCGGTGAACATGCGGTTCGCCTCGGTGAGGCCGCCGCCGTCGGCGATGGTCGCCGCCGCCAGGCACGCCGGGGTGTTGCACGAGGCGAGTTTGACGTTGATCGGGTGCACTTCACCGGTGCGCGCGAGCGCCTCGGCGGTGACGAACCCGTCCACGCAGAGCACCGTGGTCGTCCCTTCCAGCAGGTGCCGGTCGAGGTTGGCGAGGACCTGCTCGTGTGGCAGGCCCACGTGTCCGCTGGGAAACAGCGGTCCGTACGCGGTGCCATGTGTGTGGTTGTTGATCAGTCCGGGGATCATCAGCATTCCGGCCGCGTCAACGATCTCGTCCACCGTGCCGTAGGCGTCAGCCGGTCGCGCGGGAACGATCTCGCGAATGGTGCCCCCCGCGACGACGATGTCCACCCCGTGCCGTGGATCCGTGCCCGTGCCGTCGACCAGGTCGCAGCCATGCAGGACGATCGTGCGCATGATCCCTCCGTTACCGGGCCGCCAGTGCCGGCCGCTCGAACCGGAACGCGGCCAGCGCGTCGTCGTGGTCCTCACCGAGCACCTCGCCGGCGACCAGGTCGCCGGCGTGCACGCTGAGCGTCGCGCCGCTGTGCGAGACCGCGAAGTGGAAGTTGGGCAGCGCGACGACCCGGCCGAGTACCGGCAGGCCGTCGCCGGGGATGGGCCGTTGACCGACCCGGACGGCTTCCACGGTCGAGGCTCGCATTCCCGGGTACAGCGCACGACCGGCCTCGACCACCTTGTCGATGGCCGACGGGTCGACGCTGATCTCCCCGGTGCCGGACACGTGTGCCGTGCCGTCGATCTCATGGGTGTGCAGCAGCAGCCGCCCGCCGCCATCCGGGCGTAGGTGGACGTGCGGGGCATGGATGACGCGCGAGACCGATACCGCGACCGGTGAGGAGCAGACGAGCACACCGCGGGTGTTGCGCATGGGCAGAACCAGTCCGGCCAGCGCGGCGATCCCGGCGGCCTGGGGTCCTGCACAGTTCACGACCGCATCCGCGAGGAGCCGCCGGCCGGAGGCGAGCCGCACGGCGCGCACCGTGCCCGCAGTCACCTCCAGTGCGGTGACGGCGTCGTTCGCCGCCAGTTCGGAACCGCCGGCCACCGCCCTCGACAGCAGGTGGGCGATCAGGCGCACCGGCTCGATCCAGCCTTCGCGCGGGAAGTAGGCGATCTCGCCTGCCGGCAACTCGGCGGGGTCCATGTCCGGTTCCAGGCCCAGCGCCTCCGCTCGGCTGAGCCACCGTGCCTCGTATCCGTAGTCGAGGACGCCCGCAACCTTCTTGCGCAGTGCCTCGCGCCCGGCGTCGTCGGCGGCCCATTCGAGGTTGCCGCCCTCGTGGTACCAGTCGCCATGAGGCACGTCGGTGGCCAGCTTGCGATGGGCCGCCATACTCGCGACGCTGAAATCGTGGTACGACCGCGGCTGCTTGCCGCAGGAGTTGGTCCACGAGAACGTCGCACCAGAGCTGCCAGCCGCCGGTGCACCGGCGTCAACGACCGTGACACGAGCGCCCCGCCGCGTCAGCGCGGCGGTCACCGCCGCACCGTAGACGCCGGCACCGATGACGACCACATGCTCGACCATGCTGATCCGGTCTCCCTCGTCTTTCGTGGGGCTTATCGGGTCGTTTCGGGTGTCGCCGATCTCGGCGCTCATCGTCTAAGCCGGGGCGAATGAAAGAGAACTGATGACCTCGGCTCGACGGCTTACGCCCTCTCGAAAGTAACTAGTTGCTGTAACTAGTTACAAACAAAGCATGCGCCGTTCCGCGTGTCAATCGAATCTGCCCCTGCACGGTGTCGGGTCTCATGATCTGCGTGACAGATCATGCTCAGGACCTGTGTGACGCTCAAGAAGGTCATCGCGTCCTTGCCGGACTTCCCCTGCCACACGAAGAGCACTGTTCAGGTCAAACCAGAAGTGCATCGAGGAGGCGCGTTCAGAGTCGGCAGCTTCAACCTCTACAGAACGCAAGACGGTAAGCGTCGTGTAGAGACCATCTTGCTGAGCCCACTCCTGTGGAAGTTGGAACTTTGCCGCTTGCTCGATGATGTGGGCGTCTCGTGCCGCAAGCCGATCAGCGCCCTTCGGCACGAGGTACTCGTCCAGCAGAGATCCAATAGCAGCATCACCAACAGCAGTCGCACGGACCACCTCATCAGAGATGTCTCCAATAGTGATCCGAGCATCCCAGCCGTCAACGGTGAAGCGCTTAGTCATGACCACAGAAGCATTTCGCTTGCAGGTGTCTCGCGCCCGGAAGATACGAACTGCCCATAGCTTGGTCACTACGGTCCGCCTCGGGGACGACTGCCAGAACTGGCGACTCTCTGCTCCATAGCTCGCACAGCAGAGACAAGCCGCCTCCAAGCTCTGGCTAGGAGTACCTTGGTCACTCAGTTAGTCATCCAGCAACGGAAAAGGGTGTCACGTGATCACGTGACACCCTTGCCGACCAGCTGAAACCTGGTCGGGACGACAGGATTTGAACCTGCGACCCCTTGACCCCCAGTCAAGTGCGCTACCAAGCTGCGCTACGTCCCGGTTGTCCTGCGCCCTCTCGGGCGGGACGTCATAACCTTAGCGCAGATCGAGGGGGCTTCGCACACGGCGACGCCCACGAGGGCAGGCGATCGCGCGAAGGGCGAGGGGCACCGTGGGGCGTAAGGCGTTGATCGACCAGGAGGAGTTGCGGCGGCTGGCCGGGCAGGGGTTGTCGAACGCGGAGCTGGCCGCGCGGTTCGGGGTGAGCGAGTCGGGGATCTTGCAGGCGAAGCGGGCGGCAGGTCTCTCGAAGCCGATGCTCGACCACTCGCGGGCCATCCCGTGGAAGCTGGACCGCGCGCACAACCAGTCCGGACCCGCGACGAACCTGCGCAATCTCTCGTCCGTGGCGCAGGGGCGGGTGATCCCGGCCGAGAAGCTGAACACGGCGCTGCGCTGGGCCGGGCGGCTGGTCGCCTCCGGGATGGACATCTCGTACGAGCCGAGTCGCGGGTTCCTGGAGGTTCCCGCCTCTTCTGAGGACTGGCTCGTCGAGAGGATGCTGAACGAGGCCAGGAAGGCTCTTGAGGTCACCGTGCCCTCTGAGGGCATCGAGGATCACTAGATCATGACGTCCTGCCCGAGAGGGCGATGGGCGACCGGGACGTAGCGCAGCTTGGTGGCGCACTTGACGGGGGGTCAAGGGGTCGCAGGTTCAAAGCCCGTCGTCCCGACCGGGTTTCGGCTGGACGGAGGGGTGAGCACCGGAAACCAGCCGAAGCCAGAGAAGGAGGCCACGATCAGAAACTCCGCAAAGAAACGGTCAATACCCGAAAAATCGCGGTAAAACGTCAAATCAAGTCTAAATAGTGGCACGCCAGAGATGTTGGCAACCGGTTTCGAGCCTTGACCCCAGGGCAGCGCACGGGTACAAGCGCCTACACGACCGGAGGCAGACATGTCCACCGTGATCTGGGTGGCCGTCATCGTGGTCGCGGTGGTGGCGATCGCTGCAGTCGGCTATTTCGTGATGCAGCAGCAACGCCGACACCGGCTTCGCGACCGTTTCGGCCCCGAATACGAACGTACCGTGCAGGAGCGTGAGAACCGGCGCGATGCCGAGCAGGAGCTCATCGCCCGCGAGCAGCGCTTCAGCTCCCTCGACATCCGCGCCCTGGACGCCGGGACGCGCGAGGTCTACGCGAAGAAGTGGATGGAGGTCCAGGAGCGTTTCGTGGACGCTCCCGGCTTCGCGGTGACGGAGGCCGACCACCTGGTCACGTCCGTGATGGCGGAGCGGGGCTACCCGACCGAGGACTTCGAGCAGCGGCTCTCCGACCTTTCGGTCGCGCACGGCCGCACCCTCGACCACTACCGGCAGGCTCACGAGATCAGCACCCGGGCCGCCCGTAAGGAGGCCTCCACCGAGGAGCTCCGGCAGGCCATGGTCCACTACCGCGCCCTGTTCGAGGAGTTGCTCGAGGCCCCCGGCACCTCGACCCCGGACCCCTCGGTCAACGGCGACCGGCACTCCCGGCGGACCGAGACCGCCGACCGGGACGCCACGATTCCCGCCGACCGAGACGCCCGGCACCCGGACTCCACCCAGCCCGAGACCATCGACGACGCCGAGCGAGCCCCGCGACGCGACCCCCAAGGACGGTGACCCGAATGAACGACCGATTCAGCACGGACAAGGACCGGCTGGTCCACAAGGCGGACGAGGACGACCTGAACACGCCGCGCCACGGCGAGGAGGTCGCCCCCGAGTTCCGGGAGCCGCACCACGGTGACGCCGGCCGCACGGAGGCCTCGTCCCTCGACCCGGACACCGGGACGCGCGACCCGCTGATCAGTGACCGCGACGACGTCCTCGTCGTCGAATCGAGCGACGACCGGCACACCGCCGTCGAATCGGACACCTCGTTCGACGACGACCGGCGCGACGTGGCGAACGACGGCGTGCCGGGTGACTTCGACGGTGACGGCAGGAACGACAGCCCGTTCGCCCACGCGCAGCCCTCCGCCACCACCCCGGGTACGCCGGTGACCGGCGCGTACGACTCCCCGGTCGCCTCCGATCTCCCCGGAAGCACCGCGGACCGGCCGGACGACGTGCTCGACGAGAGCACGGGCTTCACCGACGCCGAGCGGACCGACCAGACGCCCGCCACCACCGCGCCCACCACGGCCGGAGCCCTGTTCGACCAGGACGCCGACGACGTACGGCGGCGCTGGCAGGAGGTCCAGGCCGGTTTCGTGGACGATCCGCGTGACGCGGTGGAACGGGCCGACTCCCTCCTCGACGAGGTCACGGGTTCCCTCAGGAACGCGCTGGAGACCCGGGCCACCGAGCTCCAGGGGCGTTGGAAGAACACCGAGAAGAACGACACCGAAGATCTCCGGACCGCTCTGCGTGATTACCGCGCGACCTTGGAGCAGCTCCTGAACATCTCCGCCGGGACGAGGTGACCCATGCTCGCAATCGCCGCCGCCGTCGTTTTCGGCCTTGGATTCCTGCTCGATCTGATCAACACCAGACTCGGCCCGATCAGCGGGACAGGCTTCCTGCTTCTCGGACTCCTGCTCCTGGCGCTGCACCAGGCCGGGATCGGCTCGGCCGGTCCGCGGACCGGCGGGGGTGGAGGCGGCTGGCGCCGTAGGCGCTAGACCCTCCGCTCACCGGCTGCCCCGCACCGGGGAAAGTCTGCTCCGAGAATCGGGAACACGGTCGCCGAAGGAGCCGAAGGAAAGGGCCCCGTCCACATGGACGGGGCCCTTTCGACTGTCCTGATCTTCGTCGGCTGCGGGGGAAGCCCCCCGACGGCCTCCAGGGCATGCGGAAACCGGCGTCGAGGGCGCTGGGACGCGCCTCGCGCCGGCGAAGGAAGGGAGGTGCGGGAAAAGCCGGTGGGCGGCGTACGTGGCCACGTACGCCGCCCACCGGCTTTCCAGGGCCTCCGAGCACCTCCCCGGAGAAAATCAGACCTTGAAGGACATCGTGATGAACGTGCCCGAGGCCCCGGTCTCGAACTTGATGTCGGAGCTGACCATCCGGGCCACCCACAACCCCATGCCGCTGGTCGCCTGCGGGCCGGGAGGCGTCTCGCCCGGAGCGGGTCCCGGGTCCCACTGGCCCTCGTCGTGGATCTCCACGAGGAGGGTCCGGCCGACCGTCCACATCCGCAACACCGCCTTGGCGGTGGTGTGACCGTGGATGACCGCGTTGGTGGCGACCTCGTTCAGTGCCACCAGGAAGTCGGAGAGGTTCTCCTGGGACATGCCACTCCGCACGGCCTGGGCGGCGGCGAAGTCGCGGACGTCGGGGAGATCGGGAAGGCAGAAGGCGAGTTCGGCGACGGCGGCGCCTGCGGGGATCATCCGGGAACGGCCGCCACTCGCCGTGAAACGAGCGGGACGAACACCGTCCTCGTTCACCCGAGATCCGCCTCCCCTGTTCCCGTTCGCCGTTGTCCTCAGCATCCGGGATCCATTCAAACGCACCTTACGCCACGTCCGTTGTCGCCGACTGGGGTGCCCTGCAACGGGCGGTCTATTCAGCATTCGGCGACAAGTTCCTCACGGAGCTGGTCAAGCACCTTCCGCAGGATACGGGACACGTGCATCTGGGAGATCCCGAATTCCGCCGCTATCTCGGCCTGGGTCATGTTGCCGAAGAAACGCAGCAGGAGGATGTTCTTCTCGCGCTCCGGCAACTTGTCGATCAGCGGCTTGACCGCCTCGCGGTCCACGAGCGTGCCCAGAGCGTCGTCCTCGTCGGGGATCACGTCGCCCAGCGCGCCCGCGTCGTCGTCGGCGCCGAGGGGGGCGTCCAGTGAGAGCGCGCTGTAGGCGGCGGAGGCGTCGAGGGTGAGCAGGACGTCCTCTTCCGAGATCTTCATCTTCGTGGCCAGCTCGGCGACCGTGGGGGCTCGGCCGAGGTCCTGGCTGAGGTCCGCGACCAGGCGGTTCAGCTCGGCCCTGCGCTCCTGGTAGACGCGGGGAACGCGGATGGCCCAGGTGCGGTCGCGGAAGTGGCGCTTGACCTCACCGGTCATGGTGACCACGGCGTAGCCGCGGAAGGGGTGCCCGAGGGTCGGGTCGAAGCCGTTGATGGCCTTCATGAGCCCCACGTACGCGGCCTGCAGGAGGTCCTCCATCGGCTCGCCGCGGTAGCGGTAACGGCGGGCGATCTCCATGGCGAGGTGGCGGTGCATCTCGACGATGCGCTCACGCAGGCGCTCGGCGCGGTATTCGGAGATCTCAGGCAGGGACATCTCGGCGAGGAGGTCCTCAGCGGTCATGTCGGTGATTTCGAGTGCCTGAACAGACATTGCTGCTCCCTGGTATTACTGTCGGGCGAGCCGACCACGGAAGCAACATCCGGGCAGACGGCATCGCCTCGACCAATTTTCGAGGCGAGGCCCTCTGCTGGACCTCTGGGTTCCAGTATTCCCCCGAATCCTGGAGTATTACTCGCCCCCAGGTAACAGTAAGGTTGCTAATCGAATGGCACGAGGAGGCCCTGAGTGACGGTGTCGGAGAACGGCGAGAGATCGGCAGCCCTGACTCTCACGTCGGCGCTGGTCAGTGGGATCAACGTGATCCGGGTGACGGGTCTGCTTGACGCGACGACGAGGGATCAGTTCGCCGACTACCTGGCGGCGGAGACCGGCGAGCACGGTCTCGACATGGCGCTGGATCTGAGCGGTGTGACCTTCATGGACTCGCGCGCGCTGGGACTCATCGTCCACCACTGGCAGGTCAGCACCACCGCGGGCGCCAAGTTCGCCCTCATCGGGGTGGAGTACGCGAAGACCAAGGTGATGTGGATCACAGGGCTGGCCCAGCGGCTGCCCCTGTACGACACGATCGACGAGGCGATCGCCGCCTTTGGATAGCCCCGTTTTCCGCACGTGCCGCCTCGTCGCGGGTCGGCCATGTCCGAGGAGGCGGGGCGGGTTACCGCCCGGGTTCGGGCAGGGGCACGTGCGGAAGGCGGAGCCGACCGGTGACGGCCCCCCGGTGCTCTCCTGACGATCCCGGGCCGGCCGCCGGCCGCCGGCCGCCGGCCGCCGGAAACCGCCCCCCACCGGGACCTCAGCCCTCTCTCTTCTTCGTCTCGCGGTTGCGCTGGTGCTCCTCGACCAGCAGCTTGGCCAGGTCCGCGACCTTCACCTGGTGGTGCTGCGAGATGCGGCGCAACTCGTCGAAGGCGGCCTCGGCCGAGCAGCCGCTGGACTTCATGATGATGCCCTTGGCCTGGTCGATGATCGCCCGGCCCGCGAGGGCCTCCTGCATCTGGGCCGCGTCGGTGCGTACCTCGTCGTAGTCCCACATGTTGGCGAGGGCCACACCCACCTGTTCGGCGAGCATGTCGGCGAGCGGAGGGACGTTCCTGGCCGCGAAGACGCCGGGACGCACCCCGTACATGCCGAGGACCAGGACGGCGTGCTCGATGACGATGGGCATCGCCAGGACCGAGCGGACGCCGCAGCGCACGGCCATGCCGGCGTAGGCGGGCCAGCGGGGCTCGTGCAGGACGTCCTGGACGATCACGTGGCGCCCGGTGGCGCGGGCCTCGGACGAGGGCCCCTCGCCGATCTCCCCCTCGCTGTCGAGCAGGACGATGAGCTCGCTGTGGGAAGCTGAGACGACCATCCGTTCCTGTCGCCAGAGCTCGGCGGAGCCGCCCGCGCAACCGGGCACGCCGCCTGCGAGAGTGGCTGTGAGACCGCGTAGCACGCTCTCACTCGACGTTTCCTCGCTCACCCTGCCGAGGGCGGCGAGGTCCCGGGCGAGAACGGGGGTGACCATGTCCATCTCGCGACTCCCCTCCCCTGTGTCGCTAACTTAACCACTATCCGACCGCGCATCGATTCGGCCCACCGGGTGGCGTACCGTCTACGACGGGACCAGCCCACTCCGGCCCCTGACGAGGACGAGCATTGACCGACGCCATTGGCCTTCAGACCCTGGAGCAGGCGCTGAACGCGCTGACCACCAGGATCTCCTCCCTGCGCGAGGCGAAGTCCGCCTACCCCGCCGACCCCCGGTCCACACTCGACGCGGCGCTGGCGGAGCTCGACACCGCCCGTGAGCTGCTGGACGCCTCGGTGCGCGAGCTGCGCAAGGCGCCCAAACGGTCGGGAGAGCGGGAGAGCGGGTCACAGCGGGAGCTCAAGCTGTTGCGGCAGGTGTTCCGCACCTTCCCCATCCCCGTGGTGGTGCTGGATGCCTCCGGGGTGGTGCGGCGGATCAGCGCCGAAACCTCCCGGATGCTCGGCAGCCCGGCGGGATACCTGATCGGCCGCTCGTTCCCGCTGTTCGTCGACGTCTCCCGGCGGGCGGCGTTCCGCTCGCACCTGACGGCGGTCCAGCAGGGCGGCCAGACCGCGACCCTCCAGACGCGGCTCGCCCACCAGGGCCGCGCGCACACGGTTCAGCTCGCCGTCACCCGGCTGACGATGCCGGGAGAGCCGCAGGAGATGGTCGCGGTCATGATCTTGCCGCTGGAGGCGCAGGTGGCGGGCCCGCCGCACGGCCCGGCCGACCGCTCGGACGCCACCCTGGTGATGGCCGCGGCGCGCCGGCAGGAGCTGCTGTCCAGGATGACCCGCCTGCTGCTCGACGAGGAGAGCCTGCGCCAGCCGGTGACCGTCACCAGGGCCGCCCGGCTGCTCGCCGCCGAGTGGGCCGACTGGGTGATCGCCGACGTGGTCCGCGACGGCATGCCCAAACGTGCCTGCGTGCTGGGCCCGAGCGACAAGCCGGTGGCCCAGCTGCTCCGCCTCGCCGAGGGGATGAACCCGCTGACCGCTCCGGCCGTCGCGCACGTGCTGACCGGCGGCTCCGGCGTGGTGCACGAGATGCTGGAGGACGACAGGCTGCTCGGTGACGTTCCCGGTGGCCCGCCGCTGCTGCGGGTGATGGGCGCCGCCTCGGTGCTGATCGTGCCGATCGGCGGCGAGAGCGGCGTGCTGGGAGCCCTCACCCTGGTGCGGCTGCGCGACCGCGAACCGTTCTCGCTCGCCGATCTGGGGCTGATGGAGGAGATCGGCGCCCACCTGGGGCTCGCGCTGCGCGCGCGGCGCAGCTTCCAGACCCGTTCCCGGGCGGCCGACGCGCTGCGGACCAGCGTGGTGCCCAGGAGCCTGCCGGACATCCCGGGATTCGAGGCCGCGGCCATCTACAACGCGGGTTCCAGCCCGGTCGGCGCCGAGTTCTACGACGTCTTCCGCGTCGGCGACGGATGGGGTTTCGCCCTCGGAGGGGCCGCGGGCAAGGGTGAGGAGGCCGCGTCGGTCAGCGCCATGGTCCGCAACGGCCTGCGCGTGCTCAGCGTCTGGGAGACCGACCCCGGCGAGGTGATGCGCAAGCTGAACCAGGCCCTGAACGCCCAGCACAACGGCATGTTCGTGATGGCGGTGACCGGGTTCATCAAGGCGCGCAGGATCAGGCTGGCCAGCGCGGGGCACCACCCGGCCGCGCTGCTGCTGCCCGACGGCGGGGTCCGGTTCACCGCGGGGGGTGGCGTTCCGCTGGGCATCGCTCCCGAGGCGGAGATGTTCACCGAGGAGCTCACCCTGGCCTCGGGCCAGACCCTGGTCTTCTACTCCGACGGCCTGGTCGCCTCGCAGAACGAGCTGGGTGAGTCCTACGGCGAGATCAGGCTGGCGGACGTGCTGGCGCGCTGCGTGGCGCAGTCCCCCGCCGAGATCGTCAAGACGGTGGAGGAGGACCGGCACGCGTTCTCCGGCGGGAGAGTCTGGGATGAGATCGTGATCCTCGCTCTTCGCGTCGTATGAGCCGGATAACCGGTCGAATTCGGTGCTGACAGCCGGGCGAACACCTCGACATCCCCTTGACCAGGAAGAACGCGGGAGCCGATCACACGTCCTGAGCTCCAGGGCCGAGGAGTCGCGGCAGCGCGGGACGTGTCGGGAGGCCCGGCTTCGCCTCAGGGGTTTGGCTTCTGCGCGGATCGGGGTATGGTTGACCTCATACAGACGTGTGCCTAAGACGCAGGCACCCCTGAAGGAATCACAGGCTTTTTATGCCTATCTCCTCCCAGAGGTGTGCCGTGAACATTGCATTCGTCTCCTCCGAGGCCCTCTCCTCCACCCAGGACGAGTCCGATCTCGCCGCCCAGCGCGCTCACCTGATGGCAGTGGCCCGTGAGCTCGGCCGCGAGCACAAGGTCACGATCTACACCCGTAGGAACTCCGACTCGGAGAAGGCCAGGGTTCGCGTGTCGCAGGGCGTCACGCTGGAGAACCTGACCGCCGGCCCCGCGCAGGACCTTCCGGAAGACAGCGTCCTGCCCTACCTGTCCGACCTCGGCGACCAGCTGATGCACCGCTGGGGACAGGACCGCCCGGACGTCATCCACGCGCACTCCTGGACCGGCGGGCTCGCCGCGATCGCCGGAGCGAACGGCCTCAACGTCCCGTTCACCCAGACCTTCAGCAGCGAGAACTCCCGCGACGCCAAGAAGGTCCGGCTGCAGCGGGCCATCGGGCGCCGGGCCAGCGCGGTGATCGCCGGGTGCGGTGACGAGGAGAGCTCGCTGATCCGGCTGGGCGTGCCGCGCCGCAACATCTCGGTCATCCCGTGCGGCGTCGACGTCGAGCGGTTCCGCCGCCAGGGTCCGGCCGCCACGCGCGGCACCCGCCCCCGCCTGCTGCACGTGGGTCCGCTCACGGCCGACAAGGGCGTGCACACCGCGCTCCGCGCGCTGGAGGGCATTCCCGAGGCCGAGCTGATCATCGCCGGTGGTCCCGCGTCCGTGGACCTGGAGCACGACGCCGAGGCGCACCGCATGATGCTGCTGGCCAAGGAGATCGGCGTCGACGACCGGATCACCGTTCTCGGGCACGTCCCGCACGCCTCGATCGCCAAGCTGATGCGCAGCGCCGACGTGGTGCTCTCCCTTCCCAGGGAGGCTCCGGCGGGCGTCGTGGCGCTGGAGGCCATGGCCTGCGGCGTCCCCGTCATCGCCTCGGCCGTGGGCGCCCACCTCGACTCCGTGGTGGACGGGGTGACCGGCCTGCTGGTGCCCGCCGACCGCCCGGCGCAGACCTCCCGTCTGACCCGCGAGCTGCTCGCCGACCCGACCCGCCGCACCGCGCTCGGCTTCGCCGGTGCCGACCGCGCCCGGTCCCGCTACTCGTGGGAGCGGATCAGCCAGGAGCTCGTCCACGTCTACGAGACCGCGCTCTCCGGCTCCGCCCGCTGACCGCGTCCGCCGCGCCGGCCGGGCACCGCGGGCCACACGGAACACGCTCCGAGACCGGGGATCCCTTCGAAGGGGTCCCCGGTCTTCGCGTGTCGGGCCCGTGTGCACAAGCGTGACCTACAGGGTGCCCTCGGTGGCGTTCGACGTGTCGTGTCGCGCTCGCGTGCACGGACATGACGGCTCACGGCGAGTACGTGCGACGTCTACGACCGGGCCACGCGACGGTGCAGGACGACGCCGAGGCCGCTGGCGGCCAGCAGGACGACCCCGGCCAGGACCAGGATCACCGCACCGCCCACGGCGCCGTCCGTCCAGTCCCAGACCGCCTCGGGGACCGCGAGCGTCAGCCCGGCCACGCCACTGACGATCAGCACCCAGGCGCGCCACCGCCGGTACAGGGCCAGGCAGGCGAGCGCGATCGCCGCGGTCAGCCAGTATCCCCAGGCGCCTCCGTCCCACAGGACGGGCCACTGACCGCCGAAGAGCGCGATCGCCGCCCCCATGCCCAGGCCGAGGTCGCGCGGGACGAGCACCCCGGCCAGGGCGGCCGTCAGGATGAGCAGGCCCAGCGCGACATAGGCCAGGCCCCAGCCCGCGCCCTCCCGCCCGGCGAGGACGTCCAGCAGGCCGGTCACCGTGACCAGGGCGAAACCGCCGCAGGCCAGCAGGCCGATCGCGGTGGGCAGCAGCGCGTAGGCCGTCGCCGCGACCACCAGCCCGGCCACCCCGGCGACGAGTCCCTCGTGGCGGTCGACCACCACCCCCGCGCACAGGGCCGCCGTGGCCGAGCCCAGCGCGGCGAGCGTGGCCGCGACCCTGCCCTGCACGGCGGCCGTCCTGCCGGTCGCCGACCGCGCCGCCGCGCCGAGCCCCACGGCCACCGCGAGCAGGAGGACCGTGACCACGGCGAGGACCGCGATCCTCGCCGGCTGGGTCATCCGGTCCCAGCCCAGGCCGACGAAGGCCGCGGCACCGGCCAGGACGAGTGCGCCGCCGACGTACGCGAGGATCTCGCTCCACCTGACCCGGTCGCCGGCCCCCGGCTCACGCAACGCCTCGCCGACGGCGCGGGCGACCGGCTCCACCTGCTCGGGGCGGAGCTCGCCGGACTCCACCAGGCCGGCCAGTGCTCGCCGTACGGCGTCAACGTCGTTCATGTGCGGAATCGTGGCACACCCTGACCCGGACGGCACCCCCCGAACCAGTGGGACGTATGCGAAAACGAAATACCCCTGTTACTGGAGTGCGATTGTTGCTTTGATGTCCCCATGTCGATTCGTGGCACGTTCCTGGGCGTCCTGGCCGCCGCCCTCGCCCTCTCCTCGCTGCCCGCGACGGGGGCGGCCGCGCGGACGGACCCGTCCACCCCGCGCGGGTGGGGCAGCCCGATCCTGGTGGAGAACTTCAACGGCACCCGCGTGGACGACCGCAAGTGGGTCGTCTACCACTCCCCCGGCGCCGAGACCAACCCGCGCACCGGACGGGCCTCGACCGTGGGCGGCGGCGTCCTGCGGCTCAAGGGCGGCTTCTACGGCGGCAGGGACCTGTCGGGGGGCATCGCGACCCGCGGCGCCCAGCGGTACGGGCGCTGGGAGGTGCGGCTGCGCGCCGAACGCGGCGCGGGCTACACCCCCGTGGCGCTGCTCTGGCCGTCCGACCAGGACGGCGGAGAGTACGCGGAGGTCGACTTCGCGGAGATCATCGATCCGAGCCGCAGGTCGGGCGGGATCTTCGTGCATCGCGGCGAGCGGCCGCAGGCCCAACGGCAGATGAGGGCCGACTTCACCCGGTGGCACACGGTCGCGGTCGACTGGCTGCCCGGACGGCTGACGTTCTGGCTGGACGGCAGGAAGGTGTGGGACTACCGGGGGCCGAACGTGCCGAGGAGCCGCTCCATGCACCTGACGCTCCAGAACGACGTGACGTGCAACCAGTGGTCGCCGTGCCGTAACGGCTCCACTCCTCCGACGGTCAGCATGTACGTGGACTGGGTGAAGATCTACCGGGCCCCTGTCTGACGGGACCCGGGGCTCAGAGCAGGTGGGCCGCCTTGAGTGCGAGGTGGACCAGCAGGCGGTCCTCACCGTCGGCGAGGTTCCTGCCGGTGAGCCGCTCCGCCTTGGCGAGCCGGTAGTAGAGCGTCTGGCGGTGCACGCCGAGCGCGCCGGCGGTCTCCTGGACGTGACCGGCGCGGTCGAGGTAGCTTTCCACGGTCCTGGCCAGCTCCGGGTCCTCGGCCAGCCCGGCGACCTCTTCCGCGAGCTCCCGCAGCCCCGCCGGTGACATGCGGGCGAGCAGCCGGTAGACGCCCAGTTTTGGCCAGGTGGCGACGGGCGCGAGCGCGGGCACCCGTCCGGCGACGCCCAGCGCGTGCACGGCCTCCCGCCAGCTTCGCCAGGCCTGAGCGGGCTCGTCCCTGGATGCACCGACGCCCACCACCGTTCCGTACATGCCCTGGATCCGGTCGGCCAGTTCCCCCGCCTGGCCCGCCGGGGCCAGGAGGGCGACCAGTGGCTCGCCCCGTACGGGAAACGCGGGGTCGGCGAGCACGGCGCGCGGGAGCGTCCAGAGGGCGGCGACCCGGTCCGGGGAGACGCGGGCGGCGATCGCCGCCACCGGGCCGCGCACGTCGTCCAGCCGTGTCAGTGCCCGGGAGCGTTCCTCGGCGTCGGAGGAGAACAGCTCCCGTAGGTTCGCACCCAGGTCCTGACGGCTGCGGGCCTCCTGGGCGAGGACGGTGGCGGCCCTGGAGACCAGGTCGCCGACCGAGGCGAGGGCCTCGTCACCGAGTGTGCCGTCGTCGAGGAGCCACAGGTAGCCGTAGGTCACCTCGTGGTGCCGCAACGGCACGCACACCCGCGCGAGGACTCCCAGGTCGGCGTCGGCGGGGATGCGTACGGGGCCGCGTGCCCCGGCGATGCCGTACCCCTCGAAGTAGGCGCGTACCTGGTCCGTCGCACGGCGTCGCAGAATGGACTCCTGGCGCACCACGTCGATGTCGCCGCTCTGCGCGGCGTAGGCCAGGAGCTGGAAGGCCCGGTCCTCCAGGGTGGCCGAGGCGCCGAGCCTGGTGGCGATCTCGTCTACCGTCTCCTGCAACACCCCACCATTGTCATACATGTGTATGAAAGCCCCGCCCGTCGATCGTGGCAGATGCACATGATGGCCGGGCGAGCGGAGGTTTTAGGCTGGAAACATGTTCGGTTCTCTCCTTCTCGGCGCGTCCCGGTCGCCGCTGGTACGGCGCGCGGTCTCCGGCGTACCGCTGACCCGCAAGGTCGTCGATCGTTTCGTCGCGGGCGAGACGCCTCGGGAGGCGGTCGAGGCGATCCGCGGGCTCGCCGCCTCCGGACTCGCCGTCACCGTCGACCACCTTGGCGAGGAGACGAGAGACTCCGCCGCCGCCGCCCAGACGGCCGGCGCGTACGTCACGCTGCTCGGCGCGCTGGGCGGGCTGGGGCTCGGTGACCGGGCCGAGGTGTCGGTGAAGCTCTCCGCGGTCGGCCAGGCGCTCGGCGCCGACGGCGACAAGATCGCCCTGGAGAACGCGCGGCGGATCTGCGAGGCGGCCGGCGACTGCGGGGCGAACGTCACCCTCGACATGGAGGACCACACCACGGTCGACTCCACGCTGGAGACCCTGCGGGCCCTGCGCCTGGACTTTCCCTCCACCGGTGTCGCCGTGCAGTCCTACCTTTTCCGCACCGAGGCCGACTGCCGCGACCTCGCGCACGAGGGATCGCGGGTGCGCCTGGTCAAGGGCGCCTACGCCGAGCCCGCCTCGGTGGCGCATCAGAGCAAGAACGAGGTCGACAAGGCCTACGTGCGCTGCCTGCGGATCCTCATGTCGGGGGCGGGCTACCCGATGGTGGCGACGCACGACGACCGGCTGATCTCGATCACCGAGACGCTCGCCGACCGGTTCTCCAAATCCCGCGGCGACTACGAGTACCAGATGCTCTACGGGATCAGGACCGACAAGCAGCTCGCCCTCGCCGGAGCGGGTCACACCGTGCGTGTCTACATCCCTTACGGAGACGACTGGTACGGCTACTTCATGCGCCGCCTGGCCGAGCGTCCGGCGAACATCGCCTTCTTCCTTCGTGCCCTTGGAGGCAACTAATGGATGCCATCTCCACCGTTCCCGCCCCGGTCAACGAGCCGGTGCTCGGCTACGCGCCCGGCAGCGCCGAGCGTACGGCGCTGGAGAACCGCGTCAAGGAGCTCGCCGGCGCCCAGCTGGACCTGACGATGACGATCGGCGGCGAGCAGCGGATGGGCGGCGGCGCCCCGATCGACGTGGTCCAGCCGCACAACCACGCCTCCGTGCTGGGCCGCATGGCGGACGCGAACGCCGACGACGTGCGCGCGGCGATCGACGCCTCGCTCGCGGCGGCGCCCGCGTGGCGGGCCCTGCCGTTCGACGAGCGTGCCGCGATCTTCCTGCGGGCCGCCGACCTGCTGGCCGGCCCCTACCGGCAGACGCTGAACGGCGCGACGATCCTGGGCCAGTCCAAGTCCGCGCAGCAGGCGGAGATCGACGCGGCCTGCGAGCTGATCGACTTCCTGCGCTTCAACGTGGACTTCGCGCGGCGGCTCCTCGCCGACCAGCCGGTCTCCTCGCCCGGCGTGTGGAACCGGATGGAGTACCGGCCGCTGGAGGGCTTCGTCCTGGCGATCACGCCGTTCAACTTCACCGCCATCGCGGCGAACCTGCCGTCGGCTCCCGCCCTGATGGGCAACGTCGTCGTCTGGAAGCCCTCCCCCACCCAGCAGTTCTCCGCGCACTTCACCATGCGCCTGCTTGAGGAGGCGGGGCTGCCGCCGGGTGTCATCAACATGGTGACCGGCAACGGCTCGGCCGTCTCCGAGGTCGCGACGACCCACCCCGAGCTGGCGGCCATCCACTTCACCGGCTCCACGCCCACCTTCCAGCACCTGTGGTCCACGGTCGGCGCGAACATCGCCTCCTACCGGTCCTATCCGCGCCTGGTCGGCGAGACCGGTGGCAAGGACTTCGTGCTCGCCCACCCCTCGGCCGACCCCGCGGCGCTCACCACGGCGCTGATCCGCGGCGCGTTCGAGTACCAGGGGCAGAAGTGCTCGGCCGCCTCCCGCGCGTACGTGCCGCGCTCGGTCTGGTCGGTGATCCGCGACGAGCTCGTGGGCACCGCCGAGTCGCTCACCGTCGGCGACGTGGCCGCGGACCTGTCGACCTTCATGGGCGCGGTCATCGACGAGCGGGCGTTCGCCAAGCACAGGGCCGCGATCGACCGGGCCCGCTCGCTCGACTCGATCAACGTGCTGACCGGGTCGTACGACGACTCGACCGGCTACTTCGTGAGGCCGACCATCCTGGAGTCGGCCGACCCCACCGACGAGATCTTCGTCAAGGAGTACTTCGGGCCGATCCTCGGTGTGCACGTCTACGACGACGCGGACTTCGACACGGTCCTGGACCAGATGGAGGGCGTCTCCCCGTACGCGCTGACCGGTTCGATCATGGCCCAGGACCGCTACGCGATCGCCTCGGCCTCGGAGCGGTTGCGCTTCGCGGCGGGCAACCTCTACATCAACGACAAGCCGACCGGCGCGGTCGTCGGCCAGCAGCCCTTCGGCGGAGGCCGGGCGTCGGGCACGAACGACAAGGCCGGGTCGATCCTCAACCTGACCCGCTGGGTGAGCGCCAGGACCGTCAAGGAGACCTTCGCCCCGCCGACCGACCACCGCTACCCGCACCAGGGCTGACCTTCCCCGGACGGTCGGCAGGAGCCCGACCTGACGACGGCTTCGACATGAGGCCGAGGGGTAAGGAAGGTCTGGGAGACAAGGGGCGAAGGCGCCTTGGGATACGGCCGATCCTTCGGTAAAGCGGATGATCGTGTCGCGGGGATGTAGGAGATGGAAGGGGCCGCGAGGTGAGTGAGCGCGTGTCGGCGGTGGCGTGGCGGTGAAGCCCTCTCCCGGCCCCGAACGGATGCTGGTGGAGTTGCTACGGGCCAGTCACCTGGCGGCTCTGGAGCAGATTCCGGGCCTGGTCGCGGAGCACGCCGTGTCCGCGGGCCTGGCCGAGGTGCTGATCTACCTGGCGGATCTGCAGTGCAACGTGCTTCGTCTGTTGACCGGTGAGGGGGCGAGCACGGAGGTCGGCGAGTTGCGCATCGACGCGACCCTGGCCGGGCGGGCCTTCCAGGAGGTGCGGATCCTGGTCGGCGTCGGCGAGGGCACCGAAAGGGACACTGACGAGGACACTGACGAGGACACCGACGGGCCGCAACGGTGGTGGGTGCCGCTGTTGAACGGCGTCGAACGCATGGGGGTGCTGCGCGTCGGCGTCGAGGCCGCCGCCGACGCGCAGATCCAGGACAACATGCGGGACCTGGCGTCGCTGGTGGCGCTGTTGCTGATCGACAAGCGTCCCTACAGTGACTCCTACGCCCGGCTGGTGCGTACCCGGCCGATGCACGTGGCCGCGGAGATGCAGTGGACGTTGATGCCGCCGCTGACCTTCGCCGATCAGCGGGTGACCATCGCCGCGGCGCTGGAGCCGGCCTACGAGGTCGGCGGGGACGCCTTCGACTACGCGCTGGCCGGCGAGGTGGCGTATCTGGGGATCTTCGACGCGATGGGACACGATGTCTCGGCGGGGCTGAGTGCCAACCTGGCGGTGGCCACCTGCCGTAACAGCCGCCGTCAGGGCACCGGCCTGGCGGCGACCAGCGAGGCCGTCGAGCAGGTCCTGATCACCGAGTTCGGTCAGGCCACCCGTTTCGTCACCGCGATCCTGGGTGATCTGAACACCCGCACCGGGGTGTTGTCCTGGGTCAACCGAGGTCATCATCCGCCGGTGGTGATCCGCGGCGGCCACTGGGTCGCCACGTTGGAATGCCCTCCGGCCACCCCGATGGGCCTGAACCTGGGCACGGAGATCGTGACGTGCCGTGAACAGCTGGAGCCCGGAGACCGGGTGGTGTTCTACAGCGACGGCATCACCGAGGCCCGCAACGCCGTCGGCGAGGAGTTCGGTCTGGACCGGTTCGTCGACTTCATCATCCGCCGCACCTCCGACGGCCTGCCCGTGCCCGAGACGCTGCGCCGCCTGATACGCGGCGTGCTGAACTACCACGACGGTCGCCTGCAGGACGACGTCACGGTACTGCTGGTGGAATGGCACGGCGACGCCCACGAGCGGCTGCACCTGTGAAAAGGAGAGCTCTTCCCCGGCCGTCGGACCACCGCCACCCGCACATGGGTCGATGTCGCACGGTCCGGTCTGCATCGGCCCGATCTCAAGAAGCGCGACTGTCTTCGAACAGGCCGCGAAAACGGTGACGCCTGGGTTTCGCATCCGAAACCCAGGCGTCACTCGTTTCCCGCTACGGCGGGGGCATCGCCCCCACCGCGGTGAGCCGTCCGTGTCCGGTCCGTACTCGACCGCAGGACGTGACTACACCGGGCAGGCGAGCGTGCTGGTGGCGCAGCAGCCGATGCTGATGAAGTGCTCCGTCCGCGGCTCGCGGCCGCCGACCAGCTCGTCCAGGTTGATCTCCCCTGCGGGGTGGACCAGGTCGGCGGTACGGGCCTGCGGGTTCTTCCACTGACGGATCAGCTCGTTCTCGGACATCACTTGTCTCCTTCGTCGAGATTCGTTGTGCGTGGGACACGGGGACCGGCCCGGCACGAGGCCGGGCCGGACGCCCTTGGTGACCGTTGGTGGCCGTGTCCGATGGTCCGTCGCGAACCACGTGGCAGAGGTCCGCGGTGCGGCGTTCGGTCACGACCTCGGGTCGGTTCCCGGCCTCCTAGCAGAGGTCCACGGTGCAGCACTTGTGCGAGATCACCGGAGGCCAGGTCTCCTGTGGCATGCCACCGATGACGCGTGCGAGGTGCTCGTCAAGGTCGATCTCGCCCGCGGGGTGGACCAGGCCGGCGGTACGGGCCTGCGGGTCCTTCCACTGACGGATCAGCTCGTCGCCGGACATCTCACGCCTCCTTCGCGCACGCGGCCGCGGGTCAGCAGTAGTAGCCGGTGGCGCAGCAGCCCCAGGAGGCGAGCCCCTCGGTGGCGGGCTCGCGGCCGCCGACCAGCTCGTCCAGACTGATCTCCCCGGCGGGGTGGACCAGGTCGGCGGAGCGGACCTGCGGGTTCTTCCACTGACGGATCAGCTCGTTGTCGGACATCTCACAACTCCTTGGTGTAGGCCGCAGGGATCAGCAGAAGATGCCGGTGGGGCAGCAGCCGTAGGAGATGGCGTACTCGGTCCGCGGCTCGCGGCCGCCGACCACCCGGGCGTCGTCCAGGGCGATCTCCCCGGCCGGGTGAGCCAGGTCGGCGGAGCGGACCTGCGGGTTCTTCCACTGACGGATCAGCTCGTTCTCGGACATGACGTCACTCCTTCATGGGATTCGATGTTCTGGAAAGCTCCGGCCGAACCGGCGCGGAGACGGGCCGAGGCCCCTTCGTGGTGAAGCGGGTCAGAAGTCTCCGCCGCACCAGATGCCGGTGGGGCAGCAGCCGTAGGAGATGATGTACTCGGTCCGCGGCTCGCGGCCGCCGACCACCCGGGCGTCGTCCAGGGCGATCTCCCCGGCCGGGTGAGCCAGGTCGGCGGAGCGGACCTGCGGGTTCTTCCACTGACGGATCAGCTCGTTCTCGGACATGACGTACTCTCCTTCTGGATCGAGATTTCGTGGTTCGGAATCGGTCCATGGGGCGCGTCGGCGGAACCCGGCGCGCCTCACGCGTTCAGTGCCCCCGCTCGCTGCCGGGGCGCCGCGTCGTGCGCGAACAGCTCTCGGTAGGTCCCCTCTCGTGCGACGAGGTCCTCGTGCGTGCCCCGCTCGACGATGCGACCACGGTCGAGCACGAGGATCTTGTGGGCGTCGCGGATCGCGCTCAGGCGGTGCGAGATGACGATCCGCGTGACCTCGAGCCGGGACAGCGCCGCGTCGACGCGGCGTTCTGTCTCGGGGTCGAGGTGGCTGGTGGCCTCGTCCAGGATGAGCAGGCGAGGCTTGTGGACGAGGGCGCGGGCCAGGGCGACCCGTTGGCGCTGCCCGGCCGACAGCGCGGCGCCGGCCTCTCCGACGAGGGTGCCGTACCCCATGGGCATGGCCTCCACGTCGTCGTGCAGTCCGGCGATGCGGGCGGCGCGCACCACCTCCTCCTCGGTGGCGTCCTCCCGTCCGAGGGTGAGGTTGTCCATGATCGTGCCGTTGAAGAGGTTGAGGTCCTGCAGCACGGCCCCGCAGCGGGAGCGCAGGTCGTGGACGTCGAGCTCGTCGAGTTCGTGCCCGTCGTGGCGCACCGTACCGGCGGTGGGGCGCAGCAGGCCGAGGACCAGCAGGGCGATGGTGCTCTTGCCGGAGCCGGTGCGGCCGACGATGCCGAGCTTGGCGCCGGGCGGGACGGTGAAGGTGAGGTCCTTGAGCACCGGCGGGGCGTCCGCCTGATAGTGGAAGACCAGTTCCTCGACCTCGATGCCACTGGCGGTGTTCTCGGGAAGACGCACGGGGCCGGTGGCCTCCTCGTCCGCGTCGACGATGTCGTAGACCCGCTCGATCTGGCTGCGCAGCATCGGGTAGCTCTGGCCCGCGCTGGCCAGTCCCTGAAGGGGGGCGAGCACGGCGAGGGCGACGGTGCTGGCGGCGAGCGCGGTGCCGATCGTCATGCCACCGTTCAGTACGAGCGCGAGCCCGGTCAGCAGCAGGAGCAGCGGGGCGGCGACGGTGAGGGCCTGGTGGAAGGCCTCCAGGCCGGCGGTGATCCGGCCGCGGACGACCAGGGCACCGCGATACGTCTCGAACAGCCGCACCCAGTGCTGCTCCGCCCGTCCCTCGACGCCGTTCGCCTTGACCGGGACCACGGCCTCCAGGGTTTCGGTGAGGTAGCTCTGCTCCTCGGCCTTCGCCGACAGCTCCCGCTGGTAGACGGCCGCGACCCGCGGGGAGACCCGTAGCACCAGCAGCACGTGGGCGGCGCCCAGGGTGAGGACGACGGGCACGTAGCCGGGGGCGAGGACGGCCAGGCCGATCAGGTAGCCCACCAGGAGCGCGGCGTCCAGCACGAGTATCAGCAGCCGTTGCGTGACGGTCTCTCGGGTGGTGGAGACGCTGCCGAGCCGGGCGAGCAGGTCTCCCCTGCGGCGCTGGATGAAGAACGACAGCGGCAGCCGCAGCATGTGGCGGATGAGCTGCCGTCCCAGCGTCGCCTCGGCGCGGACGCGCAGGGTGAGCACCGCCATCTCCCTCAGCAGGGTCGTCAGCCCGGCCAGGACGGTGGTGCCGAGCACCACCCCGGCGAAGAGCGGCAGGATGTCCGTCCGCTGGTCGGGAGCGAAGGTGTCGACGACCTGCTGGGTGGCGAGCGGCAGCACCAGGGCCAGCAGCTTCAGCACGGTCGCGCAGGCCAGCACGGCGGCGAGCAGGCTCCGGCTGCCCGGCATCGCCACGAAGTCCCGCAGGTAGCGGAGCATCAGCCACTCCCGCATGGGAGTGCGCCGCCGGACGAACTCGGGGCCGGGCGAGAGGTGGATCAGCACGCCGCCGAAGCGCCGGTCGAAGTCCTTCCTGCTCTGCCACTGGCGTCCGCCGCCCGGGTCGGCCAGGCGGACGCGCCGCGCGCCGACCTGTTCCACGACGACGAAGTGGTGGTCGGCGAGGTAGGCGATGACCGGCCGGTCGATGGGACCGAGGCTCTTCATCCGCTCGGTCCGCGCGTGCAGGCCCATGCGGGGGGCGGCGGCGATCAGGTGGGCGGCGGACACGCCGTCGCGTCCGATACCGAGCATTTCCCGGCATTCGGCGACCCGGGTGTCCCTGCCGTGGAAGCTGGCGATCATGGCCAGGCAGGCCGCGGCGCATTCGGTGGAGGTGAGCTGGTGTCGCAGCGGGACCCTGCTCATCGGCGCTCACCTCCGATGGGCGCGTCGAGCAGAAGCACGGACGGGACGTGCTCGGGCCGGGCGAGCCTGAGCAGGCCGTAGCCGATGCCGGCCAGCCCGTTCATCAGGCCGGGGGTGGGGGCGGCGCCGGGCGCGCCCCAGCGGGGGCCGCGGCGGGCCAGGTCGTCGAGGAGGTGGGCCGTGCGTGCCGTCAGCAGCTCGGCCGCCTCCGGCCGGTGGCGCAGCTGGATGAGCAGTTCGAGGTTGCCCAGCTCGCCATGGCAGAGGCTGTGGTTGGCCATCGGCCCGCGCTCCAGTTCGGCGGCGAGCGCGCGGTCGAGGTCCCGGTCGAGGTGCTCGGTCACCGGGCCGCCGACGCGCGACAGGCCGATGCCGGGTGCTCCGTGGCACCAGGCGTGGAGCATGTCGTCGCCGCCCTGTCCCTGCCGGTAGTCGGGCCAGCCCCGCAGGTCCGGCCGGTAGTGCTCGCTCTCGTAGGCGAAGGCGGCCAGGGCGGTGTCACGGGCGCGCGGGTCGCCGCCCGCCTCGGCGTAGCGGCGCAGCGCCCAGCCGATGCCGCCGGCCCCGTGGGAGAAGCCGGTCAGCGGCCGGTCGTCGCTCATGGGCGTGTGCCAGGCCACTCCGGCTCCGACGGGGGCCGCGGTGTCCAGCAGGCGTTCGGCGCACGCCTCCGCGGTGCGCCAGGCCGCGGGTGACCCGGTGGCCCGGTGGATCGCGAGCATCGTGGCCAGGGTCCCCGCGGCGCCGACGATGACGTCCAGTGCCTCGTCCTGGGCGGCCGCCTTCGCGCACAGCTCCACCAGGTCCTCGACCGGCCGCGCCAGCCCCGTGTCGTCCAGCAGGGCGGCCAGGTGGACCAGGGTGTACGCGACTCCGCCGAGGCCGGTGAAGGCGCCCATGACGCCTTCCTCCGGTGGGTCCTCGGCCAGCCCCGCGAGAGGGAGGGCCGCGCGTCGCGCCAGGTCGGCGTACCGTTCCTCACCGGTGACGGCGGCGCACTGCGCCAAGAACAGTGCCACGCCGGTGTAGCCGCCGTACAGGTCCCAGCTCAGCGGCCGCGGCATCCAGTACTTCTCCTCGACCAGCTCCAGCCCGAGCCAGTTGACGCGACCGCCGGGTTCCGAGGCACAGGTGTGGCGGTCGACGAGGTCGGCGACGTCCCGGGCGGCGGCGATCAGCCGGGCCTCGTCCGGCCTGTCGGCGGAGAGGGGGGCGAAGGCGGAGACGGAGGACGTCGTGCCGACGGCGAGGGCGGCGAGCCCGGAGCGGTCCCGGGTGACCATGGCGGCCCGGATGACCCACTCCTGACGGGCGCGATCGACACGGCCCATGCCGAGAACCTTGCGGACGGCGCGGCTCAGGCTGGCCTCGGGCAGGATGTCCGGGATGCGGACACCGCCCGAGGTCCACAGGTCGCGGCTGCCCGGCCGGGTGGTGAAGATCGGGATGTCGCCTGCCCAGAGGTCCTCCGCCTCATAGGCGATCAACCGCTCGCGGGTGCGGTCGCCGCGGGTGATCGCCCACAGGTGGTCGAGCACGCGGTCACGGTCGAGGCCGTGGCGGAGCACGTCCGGGTGGGTGGACTCCATCATCAGCTTGGCGTACGTGCGGGTCGCCCGCGGGACGACGCGAACCTCGTCGTCGGAGAACGTGGTCATCAGCCGGACCAGTGCGGGGGCGTCGGCCACGATGGCCTCGTAGCCGCGGCCGAACCCGGCCAGCAGGTCGTCGAGGTGGTCGGCGGGGTCGGCCGCGTCCTCGCCCAGGCGCGGGCGGTTGCGCACGCCGGGAAAGACCAGGTGTTCGCGGACCAGCCGCATCTCGTCGGTGCCCTGTCCGGTCCAGGTCGGCGTCTTCATCGGCAGCATGACGTCCTTGTCGCCGCCCATGCCGGACAGGTCGATCACGCCGTTCTCGCCCACCATCAGCTCGGGCAGCAGACCGCTGCGGCTCACCGACGACTCCAGGGCGAGCGCCGCGGGGTCCCCCATGAGGCGCTCGATCCCCGCCCCGGGCACCAGCGGGTGCAGCAGGGCCTCCAGGTCGACCAGCACGGGCTGGTCGCCGCAGGCGATCAGGTTCTCGCAGTGGAAATCGGCGCCGTCGAGAGCGTGCAGCATCGCGAGCAGCGCCCCGAGCCGGTGGTAGTAACGGGCGACCTCCTGGCGGTCCTGGCACGGCAGATGGGGCGCGAACTCCACCCAGCCGTACGGGCCGCGGTCCAGCACGGCCAGGCGGATGAGGTCCAAGCCCGCGACGCGCTCGTTGAGCCAGGCCAGGGCGTCGTTGAAGTGCCGGTGAACGGCCTGCGGGCGCGGCTTGTAGACCACCTGCGCACCCGTTTCGAAGGTCAGGACACTCACCGCGCGGCCGCCCTGGTGGGTGTCGCCGCCGCCCTCGACCGCCGTCAGCGGGCCGGGATCGACGCCGCCCAGCAGCGTCCGCACGATGCCGGGACGGTCCTCGGTGTAGCGGGCGAGCATCTCGCCCCGGCCGGCCGCGAACCGGTCGGCCGTCTGGGCGAGCAGCCTGGCCAGCACCGGGTACTCCTCGCACAGCGCGGCGAGCGCCTCGGGATGACGCCCGAACCATCGGACGAAGTCCGCGAACCGTTCCTCAGGCGTCGCCCCCTCAAGCCGCCGCGAGACGCGCATGACGTTGAGCTCCAGAACCAGCGTCCGCGACGCGAGCGCCGCGAGCCGCTGCCGGAGCTCGACGCCCCAGGCCGCGAGCAGGGCGTCCGCCCGAACGGCGGGGCCGCACGCGTTCAGCGCGTCGTCCAGGCGCCGCAGCGCGCCTTCGGCGAACGGCGTCATGATCGCCGCGAATCCCTCGTCGACGGGTATCCCGTCCGCGCGGGCGCCGGACTCGGCAGGCGCCGCGGCGATCGCCTCCTCGGCCTGTACGGCCCAGTCCGGGCGGGCGACACGGCCGGCCAGCACGGCGGGCTCCTCGTCCAGCAGCGAGGTCAGCTCGTCGACGGTGAGCCCGGCCGCGGCCAGCCGCCGGTCGAACTGTCCGCTCTCCAGCAGCCCGTGAGCGTTCCGCCACTCCCGTAGCCGCCAGCGCGCGGTCTCGCCGGCCGACTCCGGCGACCGGCCGGCGGGGATGTCTCCGCCGGTCCGGTCCAGCCGCTCGGCCAGCGTCAGTCCGCCGGCCCACCATGCCGCGCCGAGCTCGGGCGCCGCCCCCAGGGTGATTCCGTCTCCGCTCATGGCTGGCACTCTGCCGACGCGCGGCGTCCGCCACATGCGGGAGCCGCCCCCATATTCGCGCGGGCCCGCCGGGGGTGATGGGGGCATCGGTCACATCAGGTGGGGCGCATCGGCATTCGCGCGGGCTCGGACCGGGCGCTTGAGAGGACGTCAGGTGGAGCGGCGGCGGCGTTCGCGCGCTCGTACCGGGGCCACCTGAGGAGACGTCAGGTGGGGCGCAGCAACTCGGCCGCGTGCTCGTACAGGGCGGCCCGGTCGGGCAGGCCCGTTTTCTGCAGCAGGCTCGCGACGTGCTTCTCCACGGTGCGCGGCGAGATGAACAGCCGCTTGCCGATGTCGACGTTGCCACGCCGTTCGGCGAGCAGGGTGAGCACCTGATACTCCCGCACGCTGACGCCCTGGGCGCGCAGCCCGCTCGGCACCTGTTCCCGTCCGGTGCGGCGCTGCGCCACGGCCGCGCCGGCCCCGCGCAGCATCGCCCGGCAGGCCCCGGTGACCGCGGGGATGCCCGCCTGGTGGAAGTACTCCTCGGCGGTGCGCAGCCAGACCAGCGGCTCGCCCCAGCCGTCCGCCAGGGCGCCCTCGGCGACCAGCCGGAGCCCCAGGTGGTGGGCGAGGGGAAAGGGCCGGGCGGCCTCGGTGGCCCTGCCGAACGCGGCGAGCGCCCCCTCGGGGTCGCCCTGGCGGCCCAGCAGCACGGACCTGGCCAGGTGGAGGAAGGTGCGGTTCCAGGCCAGTTCGGCGGCCGAGGTGCTCTCCGCGGCGTCGCATTCGGTGGCGCCCGCCCGGTCGGCGAGTACGTCCATGAGCACGCGGAGTCCGTACCTGCCGGTGAGGTAGTAGATGGTGGGGTTGTCGTCCTCCCACTCCCGGGCCCTGATCAGCATCTCGCCGCAGAGGTCGCGGTCCTCCTCAAGGAGCGCGCACATCGCCTGGCACAGGCCGTAGACCACCGGCATGTGCAGGCTGCTTTCACCGCCCCACTCGCGGAACCGCTCCAGCACGCCCTCCATTTCCGCGCGTTTGGCCTGGTGGGCCGCGAGCGTGGCCTGGGCGAGCAGGAGATACTGGGTGTAGGCGGTGTGGCCGAGCCGGATGGTGGACTCGACGCACGGGACGGCGAGCCCGTGGGCCTCACCGTACTCGCCGCGCAGCACGCCCGTCATGACCAGGGACGCCTGGGTGGAGTGGACCAGACTGATCGCGCCCGCCTGTGCCGCCGCCCTGCCGACCTCCTCCAGCGGCTCCCGCTCGCCGGTGCGCAGGGCGTGGTTCACGGCCAGGCGCAACATCGCCCGCAGCTTCCACAGCTTCAGGCCGTGGGCGTCGGCGATGGACACCACCCGCGTCAGGCACCGGTCGGGCTCGTCGAACCCACGGGCCCTGGAGAACATCGCCATCCGCTCCCACGCCTGGCAGGCCACCTCGGGGAGCGGGACGCGTTCGGCGACCTCCACGGCTCGCCGTACGAGGGCCTCGGCCGCGGCCATCCGCTGCGGGCTCTGCTGGAGGACCCCGTGGTCGGGAACGATGAGCTGGGCCTCGATCACGTCGACGGCCGCCGTACGGGCCTCGTCCGGGTTGATCTGGAGGAGCCTGCGGAGCGCCGCGACGTGCGCCAGTCCGTCGGCGGTCCCGCCGATCTCGGCGGCGACCCAGGCCAGCTTGGTGCGCAGGTCCATCTCGTGCGGGATGGTCATCGCCAGGTCGCCGCTGATCGGGAGGTCCTTGGCGAGGGCGAAGGCGCGGTCGGCCTGCCCGCTCTCGGTCAGCGCGTGCAACAACCCCTGCAGGACGCGCGCCCGCAGGTCGGCGGGGGCGGATCCGAGCAGGGCGTAGGCGCGTTCGAGCAGCGTGACGGCGAGGTCGGCGGCACCGTCGTCCAGCAGGCGGCGGCCGGCGCCGGCGAGCAGGTCGGCCGCGCCCAGGGTGTCCCCGGCGGTCAGGCGCAGGGTGGCCGCGATCTGGCACCACTCGCCGGGCAGCCCGGGGTACAGCCGCTCCAGCGCGTCGGCGGCGCGGCGCGCGATCGACACCCGCTCGGCGGGGATGAGCGAGGAGCGCAGGGCTTCGGCCATCAGCGCGTGACGGAAGGCGTACCAGTCGCCGGCGGAGTCGTCCGGCGTGATGAGCCGCGCCCCCGTACCCGCGCGCAGGAACTCCATCACCTCGCGGTCGGCCAGGCCGGTGGCCTCCTGGATCATCGGGATCGGGAAGCGGGAGCCGAAGACCGCCGCCATGTGCAGCGACTCCCGGGCGGAGGAGCTCAGCTGGGCGGCGCGCAGCATGATGCTGCGCACCAGCGTGGTCGGCACGTCGATCGCGGGGTCGCCGTTCAGCCGCCACCGCCGCCCGTCGCGCTCCAGGGCGCCGACGTTCACCATGGCGGCGAGCAGTTCCTCGACGACGAACGGGACGCCCGCCGTATCGCGTTCCAGCCGGGTGAGAAGCTGCCGGGGCAGGTCGTCGGGCGAGGCCTCCAGGCAGGCGGCGGTGAGCCGGGCGAGTTGTTCCGGCGGCAGGGGCGCGAGCTCGACGAGGGTCGCGGTCCGCCGCTGGGCGCAGGCCTCGGCGACGGACCGTGCCGGTCCCGCGTGGCTGCGCAGGTTGGCCAGCAGGAAGGCGGGCACCCCGGCGAGGTTGTCGGCCAGGTACTCGACGACGGCGAGTGTGTCGGCGTCCGCGTCGTGCAGGTCCTCCAGGACGAGCAGGCAGCCACCGTCTCGCCCGATGACGGCGAGCAGCCGCAGGACCGCCTCCGCCAGCACCATCACCGACTCCAGATGGTCGGTGCCCCCCGCCCGGCGCCACTCCGGGACCAGCTTGGTGAGCGCCGGCAGGTAGGGCACCAGGGCCGGATCGTCCGGCGGCTCCTTGGTCCTGGTGTAGGAGAGCAGCGCCTCGCACAGCGGTTTGAACGGGATGTCCGCGCTGATGCCCCCGCCCCGTCCCCGCAACGCGATCATCCCTGTGTCGAACGCCTGGTACGCGCATTCCGCGGAAAGGCGGGACTTGCCTATTCCGGGATCGCCGAGCAGGAAAACCGCGCCACCCCGGCCGTCTCGCGCGGCGGCGAGGCGCCGGTCGAGTTGCTCGATTTCCCTTTCGCGTCCGACCAAAATGGGGGAGGTATATGACATGACGACAGGTTAACTGCCGCCATGTCACTAAAAATGCCTTTTAGCGAGCACTCAGGGAAACGGGAATGACGGTGTCGTCTCCGCTCGCGGCCATCACCGCGTGCGCCGCGGTGTCCGGCGAGCCGAACGCGATCGTCGTCCCCGCCGTCAGGCCGGCCAGCACGAGCGCACGGGTCACGGGGGACACGCCGGCCAGTCTGATCATGATCGATCCGGCCGGCGCGCCCAGCCGCTCCTGCCACGACGCGGCCGGCTCCTCGGCGGTCGAACGGTTCTCAGCGTCCTTCTCAGGGTCCATGGATCTCTCCTTCATCAGTGGGCCGCAACAGCAGCACCGACGGTGTCATCTCGGGAAGGGCCAGCCTGAGCAGACCGTGGCCGATGCCGGCCAGGCCGTCCAGCAGACCAGGGGTCGGCGCGTGGCGGGGAGTACCGCACCGCGCTCCGTAGGTGTCCAGCGAGGCCAGCAGCCTGCCGGCGTGGCGGTGCAGTGACCGCTGCGCCACGGGGTCGCCTCGCCGGGCGAGGGCGCTCAGCGTCTCCAGACGTCCCGCCTCGCCGTGACACAGACCGTGTCCCCCCAGCGGGACGTCGGAGATCGGGAACGCCGCCGGATCGCCGGGAAGGGCGGCGTCGGACAGGGCCAGGCGCACTCCCGCCCGGCCGTGGCACCAGGTGTCCTCCGCTGCCGCCGCCCGCGCGGCGGCATGGATGAGCAGACGAGCGCCGTCCACACTCTGCCCCTGCCTGGCGAGCGCCCACCCCACGCCCGCGGCGCCGAAGGCGAAACCCGGCGGCAGATCCGCCACAGAGGGCGCCGCGGCCGCCAGGCGTTCCGCGCACCCGGCCGCCACGCGGTCGGCCCCGGCCGTTCCCGTGCTGTGCCGGACGGCGAGCATCGCGGCCAGGCACCCGGCCAGGCCGTCGTGGACGTCCAGCGGCGACTCGTCGACGACCGCCGCGCCGGCCGCCTCCACCGCGGGCTCCACCCAGCTCGCCACCTCGGCGTCGCCGAGCAGGACCCCGAGCTGTGACAGGCCGTACGCGATGCCGCCGAGACCGCCGAATCCACCGCAGCCCACGGCTCGCAGCAGAGCCTCGTTCCCGGCGATCCGCTCCAGCAGCCGCGGCAGAGGCCGAACCGCCATCCAGGCGAAGTCCATGTAGCGGGAGATTCCGGTGGCTCGACTCGCCTGTGCCAGGAACAGCGCGACGCCGAGGTACCCGCTGGACAACCCTGCGCCCAACGGCATGATCGTCCACCGGCCGTCCTCCACCGGCTCCAGGCCCAGCCAGTTGACGGTACGGCCTTCGCGGTGCGCGGTCGCGCACAGGCGATCCGCGATGCCCCGCGCGGCGGCCACGAGCGCCGCACGATGGGGCACCGTGGCCGGCAGCGGCGCCTCGGACGGCTCGCCGGGATCATGCCGCCCGCCCGCGACCCGGGTCGCCATCGACGCCTCGATGATCCATTCCTGGTTCTCCCGGTCGGCGGCGCCCAGCCGGGCCAGCTTGGCGGCCACGACGTCCAGCCCGCTCTCCCGCGAACACCACGGCAGCGTCCTGCCCCCGCCACCGCGAATCTCCCGCTCGCCGGGGGACGTGCTGAAGTACGGGATGTCCCCCGCCCACAGGTCGGCCCGCTCGAACGGCACCGCGGCCGACCGCGCGGGGTCGCCGACCGACACGGCGTCCAGCAGGTCGAACACCTCGTCCCTGTCGGCGTCGGACCGCATCACGTCCGGATGCGTCGACTCGATCAACAGCTCGCCGTAGAAGCGGGTGGGCCGGAGCAGCACGCGGACCTCGACCTGGCCGAACCTCGCCAGCGGCCCGTGCAGCAGCTCGTCGCGTCCCGCCGCGACGGCGTCGTAGGCACGCCGGAAACCGGCCAGCAGATTCGGCAGGTGGTCGGCGGGGTCGGCGTCCACCCCGTTCAGGGTGGGACGATTGACCGCTCCGGCGAAACGGGTGACACCGCGCACCAGCCGCATCGTGTCCGTCCCCTCCTCCTCCCACCGGGGGGACAGGAACGGGTACACCCCGCCCTTGTCCCCGCCCAGGCCGGAGACGTCCAGCGCGCCCTGCTCGCCGACCATCATCTTCGGCAGCAGCGCGGTGCGCTGGACGGAGTCCCGCAGGGCGTGCAGCGCCGGGTCGGCGGACGCCTCCGCGGGCAGCGCCGCGTGGAACAGTGTCTCGACGTCGACCAGCACCGGCCGGTCCGCGCAGGCGACGAGGTTCTCGTAGTGCACGTCGATGGCGTTCAACGCGTACAGCAGGGCGAGCAGCGCACCGGCGCGCGTGTAGAACCGCTCCACCTCGGCCGCGTCCGCGCACGGCTCGGCCGGCACGAACTCGACCCAGCCGTAGCCCTCCCGCCGCACCACGCGCGGAACGCGCAGGCCGAGACCGGGGACTCGTTCGTTGAGCCAGTCGAGCACCTCGGCGAAGTGCGGGTACGCATGGACCGATCGCGGCCGGTAGACGACCTTCGCGCCGCCGGCCAGGGTCACCACGGTGACGGCGCGTCCCCCGAGATGGCTGTCGCCGACGGCGGAGAACTCCACCGGGCTCCCGGGGTCACTTCCCAGCAGTTCCCTCAGGTGCTCACGATCCGCTGCGAAGCGCGTCAGAAGTTCCAGCCCCGCCTCCACCGCCTGGTCGGCGGCCTGGCGCAGCAGGCGGGCGAGGACGGGATACTCCCCGAGCAGTTCGGCGAGCCCTTTTTCACCGCTCACCCGGCCCACGAAATCGGCGAACCGCTCGGTAGGCGTGTCTCCTGACAGCTCTCCCCTCGTCCTCCGCGCGTTCAGCTCGAACACCAGGACCCGGGAGGCGACCCGCGTGAGCCGGGCCGTCAGATCCTTCGCGAACCGTTCCCCGACCGAGGCGCCCCAGACCCCGCCCTCCAGTCGTGCCGTGCCGGCGGCCAGCCGCTCCACCGCCCGCCGGACGAACGGGAGCACCGCGTCCGACAGAGTCACCTCCCGGCCCGCCGGAACGCCGGACATGTCCACAACGGCCTCCGGCGCGCCTGCTCCGGCGACGGGACGCTCCACGCCGGGGGCGGCGAGGCGAGCCGCGTCGGAGGCGGTGGCCCGATTGGAGGGACGTGCCGCCGTCCGGGCTCGGGGCGGCACGGCGACGAACGGGCTCGCGGAGTTCACAGCCGTCAAGTATGACGACCACACTGAACCGCGATATGGGGGCAATGCCCCCATATTTCCGCGAACCCTCCATCCGCCGCCTCCGCACCGGGGACTCCACCCGGTCGACCACCGCTACCCAACCGCACGAAAGATGGCCCGGATCTTGGCCGGCATTCCAGCCAAAGAGACACCATGGACTCCATGGAGATCATCCCGATCAGCGAAGCGAAGGACCGGCTGACCGAGCTGGCCGACCGGGCCGCTCGCGAGCACGATCACTTCACGCTCACCCGGAACGGGCGACCCCATGTCGTCATCGTTTCCGTGGCCGAGTGGGAGTCCCTGCAGGAGACACTGGAGATTCTCGCCGACCCTGAAATGCGGGCCGACCTGGTCGAGGCCGCTGCCGCCGAGGCACGCGGCGACGTGACCACCGAGGAGGAGATGGCCGCCGTCATGGCCGCCCGCCTTGGCAAGGCGAGCGCGTGAGCGACCGATACACCGTCCTGCTGGATCCGCCTGCCCGCCGCGCACTCGCCTCGGGCCTGCCCGAGACCGTGGCGTCCGCAGCCTGGGAATTGATCACCGGCGCCATCGCACGCGAGCCCTGGCGTGTCGGCAAACCCCTCCAAGAGCCGCACGAAGGGCTGCATGTCGCTCGACGTGGAACGTATTGCGTGGTCTACCGCATCGACGAGGACAAGCGCACCGTGACGATCCAGACGATCAAACACCGCCGAGACGCCTACCGTCCATAAAGACGGACCGACCGCCGCCGGTACCGGTTGACCACCGGACGGCGGGTCACGGCCACACATGGGCCGATATCAGATCCATCAGTGAAAACGGGAACACCATGTTGGTGTCAACGAAGACCCGCGCCATCGGCGCACTCCCAGGACGGTCAGTTCGGAAGCATGTGCACGACTTCGCCGCCCAGCGGTGATGCCCGGGGCTCCGGTCGGAGACCCGGGCATCACCGTTCTGAGCCGCCTGTCACCGGAACCGGGGCCGTCACGTCGTGACGGACGGCCCCGGTTCCACGGCGCGGCCACGCAGGTCAGGGCCGCGTGGCGGCCGCGCCCGTTTCCTGCTCGCTCAGGGAGTGGGGGTCGGGGTCGGGGTTCCCTCCGTCACGGTGGGGGTCGGCTCTGGCGTGGGGGCGGGCGGCGGCTCCTCCGTGGGAGGCGGGGTCTCGGTGGGAGGCAGCGGGGACTCCGTCGGCGGGAACGGGGTATCCGTGGGAGGCGGGGTGGGAGGCAGCGGGGTTTCCACGGGCGGTGTGGGGGTCGCGACCGGCGGCGTGGGGCAGATGGCGGGCTTGTGCCACCTGCTGCCCGGCCGCCACTCGTTGATGGACCACCAGCCGCCACCGCGCCAGAACTTCTTGTGAGGCCGCGTCAGGCCGAAGACGTAGGCGGCCGTCGCCGTCTCGCCAGAGGTCGTCGCGGTCACCGAGACCCAGTCGCCCTGCCTGAGCACGTTGTCCCGTCGTCCCGAGAGGGACTTGGTGGTGTCGGCGATCGTGTACACCCGCTCGAAGCCGTCCTGGCTCTTGACGGTGATCGAGTCTTCCGCCAGAGCGGTCGCCTCGCCGGTCTGGGCGAACACGGTGAAGCCGCAGCCGTCCTTCGCCGGGAGGACGAACTCGCCGTGCAGCGTGCCGGGGAACGCCACCGGGGGTACCCGGGGCGGTGTCGTGGTGGTGGGAGTCGGTGTCGGCGTCGGTGTCTCGGTCGAGGGCGGGGGAATCGGTGTCGGGCTCAGCGGGGGTGTCTCGCTCACCGTCACACTGGGGGTCGGCGTCGGTGATTCCGTCGGTGCGGGCGGCGGCGATGCCGCTGACGCCGGGGAGGCCCCGACGCCGCCCGACGCCACCAGCACGACGGCGGTGGCGATGACCATCGGGCGGGGGATGCGCCGTGGTGGTCCGCCCGGTCCGCTCGACGACACCGCGTTGGGCCTGTCGGGATTTGTTAGCGTCACCTTGTC
Source organism: Streptosporangium sp. NPDC000509 (assembly GCF_042898365.1). Classification (NCBI taxonomy): domain Bacteria; kingdom Bacillati; phylum Actinomycetota; class Actinomycetes; order Streptosporangiales; family Streptosporangiaceae; genus Streptosporangium; species Streptosporangium sp. NPDC000509. The sequence continues at coordinate 145,554 of NZ_JBIAYX010000001.1, forward strand.
CTCCATCTGGTTTGATCCGGAACCAGCGGGGGCGTCGAAGTCGAAGGGGTGCTCTCACGCCCGCCGCCGAGACCGAGGACCACCGCCCGGTCGTGGTCCTCCGTCGAGGGGCGCGGGGAAGACTTCCCGCTTCCGGAGCAGCCATGCCGACGAAACAGGCGACGGGCCGTCGAAACCGAAACTTTCGCCAGCTCACCGCCACATTTCGCGAATTACAACAAATTTCCCTCAGGGCCTACAAACGTGCCTCGGGCCGTCTCGCGTGCCCTTCTCTGATCATCGCGAAGTGTGTGAACCGGGACGCGTCTCGGCGAGGACGGTTCAGGAGTAGGCGGCGACCATGCCGACGACGAGACCGGCGAGTGAGACGAGCGTGAGGACACAGCCGAGGACCACCGCGGCGCGCCTGCCGCGACGCACCTTGAGAACGTAGAGGAACACGTACGGCAGGAAGCCCAGCACGCCGACGCCGAGAAACGGCATGGTCAGCGCGGCGAGGACGCCCGAGGTGCCGGTCCGGACGGCACGGTCGCCCTCGGGGGTGAGCTGGGCGCGCCTGACGTCTCCCGCGGTGGAGTCGGGTGAGGCGTCGACCGGGATGGCGTCTCCGCCGCCGTCGGGCGCGAAGCTGCCCTTGCAGTCGTAACGGCCCCGGCCCAGTTCCTCGCACGAGACGACCGTGAGCGTGCCGGGAACGCCGACGGAGCCCGTCGCGAGCTTGAGGCCGGGCACCGCGAACACGAAGGGCAGCACACCCAGACCCGTCCAGAGGATCAACAGGATGGTCATGCCGATCTTCCCCGGTGTTCTTCCCGGACCGGGGGTCGGCACCGGCTGGAAGGCGTTCGCCACGTCCTCGAAGGCGTTACTCATGGGGGCAGGATGCGACACGCCACTTGCGAACCACCTGTTGGTGACTTGGGGTCAACGCTCACGATGCCGCCCCTGATCGAGGGCCTCAGGAGATGCCCCCGGCCGCCCTGGCCTCGGCCTCGGCGGCGTCCAGCTTCGCGGCCTCCTCGGGAGTGGGCGCGGTGCCGCCGAGGTGGCGGGGCTGCCACCAGACGCCCCGCGGGATCTCCGGGTAGCTCCGCTGCGCCGCATCGAGCATCTCGGACATGCGTTCGCGCAGGTCGGCGGTGACCTTGTCGTAGTCGTCACCGCGCTGGGGATGCATGGGCTCGCCGACCCGGATCGTGATCGGCACGTGCCGCTGGAGCAGTTTCCTGGGGTGGTCCTTGGTCCACAGCCGCTGGGTGCCCCACAGGGAGACGGGGATCATCGGCACCTTGGCGGCGACGGCCATCCGGACCGCGCCGTTCTTGATCTCCTTGACCGTGAAGGATCTGCTGATCGTGGCCTCGGCGAACACGCCGACGACCTCGCCGCTCCTGAGCGCCTTCAGCGCCGCGCCGAACGCGGCGGCCCCGGCCGCGCGGTCGACCGGGATGTGGTGCATGCCGCGCATCAGCGGCCCCGAGATCCGGTGGTCGAAGACCTCCTTCTTCGCCATGAAACGCACCAGGCGCCCGGCGGGCCGCGCGGCCCAGCCGGCGAAGATGAAGTCGAGATAGCTGATGTGATTGCTGACCAGCACGGCTCCGCCGGTCTTCGGGATGCGGTCGGCGCCCTCAACGCTGATCTTGAGGTCCAGCGCTCGGAACAAGGTCAACGCCGCCCCGATGACCGGGGGGTACACGATCTCAGCCATGGCTGAACCGTACCTCAGCCACCCCCTCCCCCCGACCTCCACGTCCTCCCCGGGCGCGCTCGTGCGGGGAGGGACCTCAGTGCCCCCGGAACGCCTCCTCCAGCCACCACGCCCCCCGTGCCCGGCTGACCCGGGCGTGGATCATCAGGGGCCGGTCGCGGGCCCCCTCCAGCCACCGGGCCACCGCGGTGAGATCGGCCCGGTCCCGTACGGTCACCGCCTCGCAGCCGAAGCCCCTGGCGACGGCGGCGATGTCGGCGGGCGGGAAGGTCACGGTGTCCAGGGGGTGCCCGTCCGGGCCGAAGTGGTGCACCTCCGCGCCGTAACCGTCGTCGTCGTACACGACGATCACCATCGGAAGGCCGAGCCGTACGACCGTCTCCAGTTCGGCGACGCCCATCAGGGCGCCCCCGTCGCCCAGCGCGGCCACCGGGAGCCGGTCAGGCTGGGCGAGGGCCGCGCCGATCGCGGTGGCGAGGCCGAGTCCGATCGACTGGAACGCCTGCGTGAAGCAGAATCCCCGCTCGTCAGGGACATCGAGGAACATCGACGGATATCCCATGAAATTTCCGGAGTCGATGGAGACGACGCGTTCCTCGGGAAGCAGGTCGTCCAGCTCGATGGTGAGCGTCCGTGGGTCGATCCTGCCGTCGCCGCTCTCGTCGACGTAGGGCACGTCCCGCCAGCGGTTCTCCCCCGCGATCCGCGCGGCCAGCTCCGTCGATCGGTAACCGGCTCCGTCACCGTCCGGGACGCTCTCACCGAGCAGGCGGACGGCGGCGCGCGCGGTGCGGGCGACGTCGCCGACCACCCCGAGATGGATGGGCCGGTGGGCGCCGAGCGCGGCGTCGTCCAGGTCGACCTGGACGACGGTGGTGTCGCGGCCGATCAGCGTGCCGTGGCGCATGGTCCACATGTTGAGCGCGCATCCCCAGCCCACGAGCACGTCGGCGTCGCGGATGAGCTCGGCCGTGAGCGGCGAGGCGAAGCCACCGCTCACGTCCAGGTCCCACGGACTGCCCCTGAACAGTCCCCTCGCCACGGCGGAGGTGGCGAGCAGTGCCCCGGTCCGCCCGGCGAGCTCCTCGATCTCGCGCCGGGCCCCGCGTGCGCCCCGCCCCGCGACGAAGACGGGACGGCGCGCCGCCGCGAGGATCTCCACCAGCCGGGCGACCTCTTCGTCTCCCGGCTCCGGTGCCGGGGTGCCCTCCCCGGCCTCCGGTGATCGAACCCTCTCTTCTGCCCCCGTCGGGACGATCCGCTCGGCTCCCCCTGCCTCGATGTCCGCGCCGTCCGCGAGGGCCGCCGCGACCTGCGCGCCCGCGGCGGGGACGGTCAGCCCCTGGACCTGCAACGGAAGGTTGAGCAGGACCGTACGACGCCCGTCGCGAGCGGTGCGGAACGCCTCGGCCGTGTCGGCGGCGGCGGTCTCCGCCGACCCGATCCGCAGCGGTACGGCACCCACGGCCTCCGCCAGCGCGGTCTGGTCGACGAAGAAGTTCGAGCGGGGCTCGCTCACCTCTCCGGCCAGCACGACGAGCGGGGTGCGGCTCTTGGCGGCCTCGGCGATGCCGGTCATCGCGTTGGTGAGTCCCGGCCCCTGGTGGACGCTGAGCACGGCGACCCCGCCGCTGAGGCGGGCGTAGGCGTCGGCCATGGTCGCCGCACCGCCCTCGTGGCGTGCGGCGACGTAGCGCACGCCGTGCGCGACCAGCGCGTTGGTCACGTGGAAGTTGCCGCTGCCCACCACCCCGAAGGCGGTGTCCACTCCGAGTGAGGCGAGGGTCCGTCCCACGACCTCGGCGACGTTCACCTCTCGACCAGGGCCAGCACGCGCAGCGGGCTGCCCGAGCCTCCGACGATGGGCAGCGGTGGCGCGACGACCACGGCGCCGGTCACCGGGAGCCGGTCGAGGTTGCGCAGCTGGGTCAGTCCGTACTTCCCCGCACCGAGCAGGAACGAGTGACACGGGAAGGCGGGGTCGAAGCCGTGCGCGGCGCCCGCGTCGGTGCCCACGGTCTCCACGCCCAGCCCGGCGATCGAGGTCTCCTCGGCCAGCCACCGGGCGCACTCGACCGAGACACCCGGCGTGTGCGGGCCCGTCTCGTTCGCGTTCAGGAAGCGCTCCTGGTCGTGGGAGTAGGCGTCCCAGCCGGTGCGGTAGAGCAGCCATCCCCCCTCGGGCAGCGGCCCGTTGACCTGCTCCCACTCCTTGACGTGCGCGATCTCCAGCAGGAAGTCGGGATCCTCGGCCGCCTCCGCGGCGAAGTCGAGCACCACGGCCGGGGCGATCAGCCGCTCGACCGGCACCCGCGAGACGTCCTCGCCGTCCTTGCCGGTGACCCAGTGAACGGGCGCGTCGAAATGGGTGCCGGTGTGCTCGCCGGTCACGATGTCGTTCCAGTACCACGCGGGGCCACGATCGTCGTAGTGGCTGATCTCCTTGAGCGTGAACGGGACGGTGTTGCCGAACGGCTCCGGCAGCCTCAGGATCGGCGTCTCCGACGACAGCGGCGCCGTCAGGTCGATCACCTCGATCCCGCCGCTCCGGATGCTCTCCACCAGGTTCCGCAACACCGACATGACGCCTCCAGGAGGGATGAGATCTGGGCAGATCCTCCTACACCGCCACCTCGGACCGCCAGCTTCGCGTACGCGCGCCGGACCTCCGGGATGCGTACCGGTCTGCTCGCCGCTTCGGGATTCGAGCCCGGGCGGGAGCGGGCCTCCACGGCCGGTGCTTGCCATCGCCTGCGAACAAGGCGAGGTTGGGAGTTGTGAAAAAGCTCATCAACGATGTCGAGTCAGTCGTTCCCGATGCGCTGCGCGGCCTCGCGGCGGCCCATCCCGGGCTCCGGGTGGACGTGGACAACCAGATCGTGTTCCGGGCCTCGGGGCCCCGCCCCGGCAAGGTGGGCCTGGTGTCCGGCGGTGGTTCGGGGCACGAACCACTGCACGCCGGATTCGTGGGGTACGGCATGCTCGACGCGGCCTGCGCCGGTGAGATCTTCACCTCTCCCGTACCCGACCAGATGATCGAGGCCACCACGGCGGTGGACGGCGGGGCGGGAGTCCTGCACATCGTGAAGAACTACACGGGCGACGTGCTGAACTTCCGGATGGCGGCCGAGCTGAGCGGCGAGGAGGGGGTGCGGGTGGAGAGCGTGCTGGTCGACGACGACGTGGCCGTACGCGACTCCCTCTACACGGCGGGGCGCAGGGGCACCGGCGCCACCCTGTTCGTCGAGAAGATCGCCGGGGCGCTCGCCGAGACCGGCGCGCCGCTGCCCGAGGTCGCGCGGGTGGCCAGGGAGGTCAACGCCCGCAGCCGTTCCTTCGGGGTCGCGCTGAGCCCCTGCACCACGCCCGCGGCGGGCAGGCCCACCTTCGACCTCTCCGACACCGAGATCGAGCTGGGCATCGGTATCCACGGCGAGCCCGGCCGGATGCGCTCGGCCATGCGCCCGGCCCGCGAACTGGTCCACCTCGCGATGGACGCGATCCACGAGGATCTGCCGATCTCCGGCGACACCCTCGTCATGGTGAACGGCATGGGCGGCACGCCGCTGATCGAGCTGTACATCGCCTACGCGGCCGTCGTGGAACACCTGGCGGAGAAGGGGGCGCGGGCGGCGCGCAACCTCGTCGGCAACTACGTGACGAGCCTCGACATGCAGGGGTTCTCGATCACGGTCTGCCGGTTGAACGAGGAGCTCACCCGGCTCTGGGACGCCCCCGTCGAGACCTCCGCCCTGCGCTGGGGCCGCTGATGACCGCTGACCGGGGGCCTGACCCGGACGCCGACACGGGCCCCGACACACCCACCGGAACAGAGGCCGACACGGATAGGGGGACGGACACCGGGGCACACACCGATACGAACACTGACACGATCACCGACACGAACCGAGCCGAGATGAGCACCGCGATGGACACCGCCTTTTTCGCCGCCTGGATCGAGGAGATCGCCAGGGTCGTCGCCGCGGGGAAGGAGTGGCTGACCGGTCTGGACGCCGCGATCGGCGACGCCGACCACGGGGCCAATCTCGACCGGGGGTTCACCGCGGTCACCGGGGCGCTCGCGGCCAAAGAACCCGATACCCCGGGATCGCTGCTGGTGCTGGTGGGCAACACCTTGATCCGCAAGGTCGGCGGGGCGTCCGGCCCCCTGTACGGCACGGCGTTCCGCGAGGCGGGCAGGACGCTGGGCGACACCCCCGAGGTGTCCGTCGCGCACCTCCACACCGCCCTGGAGGCCGGGCTCGCCGGGGTGCGGAAGCTGGGCTCGGCCGCCGAGGGCGACAAGACCATGGTGGACGCCCTCGCCCCGGCCGTACGGGCACTGGAGCAGGCGGTACGGGACGGCAAGGACCCGGCGGAGGCGATCGGCGCCGCGTCGGAGGCGGCACGCACCGGAGCCGAGGCGACGATCCCGATGCAGGCACGCAAGGGGCGGGCGAGCTATCTCGGGCCGCGCAGCGTGGGCCACCAGGACCCCGGCGCCGCCTCCACCGCGCTCGTCGTCTCCGCCCTGCACACGGTGGCGACGTCGTGGTAGGCATCGTCCTCATCTCGCACAGCGGCCCGCTGGCGGCCGAGGTGGCACTGCTCGCCTCGCAGATCGGCGGCGCGAACGTGCCGCTCGCCGCCGCGGGCGGCAGCGAGGACGGCGGTCTCGGGACCAGTCCCGACCTGGTGGCGGCGGCGATCGAGGAGGTGGACCGGGGGGACGGGGTGCTCCTCATCCCCGACCTGGGAAGCTCGGTGCTCACCGCCCGGCTCTTCGCCGACGAGCGCGTGGTGATCGCCGACGTGCCGTTCGTCGAGGGGACCATCTCGGCCGTCGTGTCGGCGGGCATCGGCTCCTCGCTGGACGTCGTGCTCGCGGCGGCCGAGGAGGCGCGGACCATCCGCAAGCTCTGACGCGGAAAACCCCGCCCTCCGCGGGGGAGAGCGGGGTCCGGCGTACCCGCGAGGCCGGACGGTGCGGGCCGAGGCTCCGGCGCATGACGCGGAGGTGCGGCGCGAGCCGAGGCCCGGCGTACACGCGGAGGTACGGCGCCGAAGCTCCGGCGCATGGCGCGCGGAGGCGAGGTCAGCGCGTGGCGAGCAGGCCCTCCAGCAGGCCGAGGACGGCCTGGATCGGAGGGGGCGTGGTCCCGAACTCCACGTCGGTCCCGCTGACGGAGTCCATCACGCTGACCGAGCTCTGCGGCAGACCCCAGCGTTCACCGCCGTCGTGACCCACGCCGACCTCGATACCGGCGAAGGTGACGTACTCCCAGTTCTTGAGGTCCCTCCTGAGCGCCTCGTGACCGCGTGCCGTGGCCCACTCGGCGACGGCCACGAGGATGCCGCCGAGCGTGTTCTCGCGCTCCTTCAGGTCTCCGGACTGGAGTTCCTCGATCTGACGGTCCAGCTCGGCGCGCTGGGCGAGGAGTGCGTTGAGGTCGCTCATGGGGGGCCTTTCGGGGAGGTGAGAGGTATGCGAGCGGGAGCGCCGGGCTCTTTTAGGAAGGTCGCGTGCGAAAGAACCGGGCCCGCACCTGGGCAGAACCCCGCCGCGATCCACGAGCTGCTGGAGGCTGCGCCGATCATCGGAGAGGACATTGCCGTCATGCGTCACATAATGGTGCCGTATGAGCCCACTCGGCGTCGATCTATCCGGTGGAATCCTCATGCTCAGAGACCTCGGGCATCGAGGTATACCCCTCGCGGCGACGTCGCGCCGATCAGGGTACGGCGTCCCGGGCGCGGGCGGTGAGGTCGAGATACTCCTCACGGCCCAGCGTACGGGCCTCGAAGCCGAGTCCGTACCGCGTGGCGAAGCGGTGCGCCTCCTCCGGCGGCCACGGTCCGGGCAGGTGGCGTACGGGCCTTCCCACACCGTCCATCACGAAGAGTCCGGACAGCCTCTCGTGAGAGTAGACCATCAGGCCGCCGACACAGCGGGATTCAGGCCCGATCTCCATGTCGTCGGGGACCATCCGCGAACCGAGCCGGACGCGCAGCGTCGTCCCGCCCCGGACCGAGAGGTACGGTCCGCCGGGCGGCCCGAGCGCGGCGCCGCGCCGGGTGCGCCAGGTGTGCCACGCCTGGCGCGCGGGTTTGAAGACGACGACCAGGGGGGCGAAGAAGACCGCCAGCCACTTGGCGTCCAGCAGGTCCAGCATCATCCCGCCCAGCGCGGACACCCCCCGCCACGCGAGCCAGCCACCCGCCGTGACGACGTAGGCCATCACGAACAACCCGGCCACCCCCGCGCCGGCCGCGACGGCCTTCTTGGCCCTGGACATCCGTGGGACCTCCAGGCCGGCGAGACGCGTCCATCCGGGAGCCCGCCTGCTCAGCGCGGCGCGCACCACACTCGACGATGTCTTCAGGGCGTCGTGCACGGGGAGTTTCCGCCCGGCCGCGAAGACGGCCACCTCGTGGACCGGCCAGTCGCCGGGAAGGTCGGCGAGCACCAGCCCGTCGGCGTCGAGCACGGCGAGCCCGGTGAGAGAGCGCCGCTCCTCCTTGCCGGAGACGATCACCCGGCGCTCGTACCGGTAGTGGTACAGGGAGGCGGGCGCGAGCCGCAGCGAGCGTCCGGCCGCCGGATCCTTCGCGACCAGCGTCGGGCCGTCCCAGCTGAGCGCGGTCGCCGGACAGGGGGTGCCCTCCAGCGCACCCTCGCGCGGCCTGATCTCGCCGGACACCTCGTCGTACGGCCGGAGCCTGAGCGCCACCTCCCCGGGAGAGTGGTCGCCACGCACCGGAAGCCCCGCGTGCTCCGTGGTGTGCCACCGCGGCGCCCGGTTCTCAAGGTCGGCGCGCCCCTCGAACTCCGTGGCGTAGCCCCGGTACTCGAAGGTCAACCCGGTGTCCTCGGCGAACTCCTCCACCAGGTGGCGATGTCTGGCTCCCGGGGAGTCGAGCACGACCCTTCCAGCGGTGTCGCGGACCGTGATCCCGTAGACGACCCCGCTCTCGCGGGGAAGGCGGTACAGGACCAGGTCGGCCGCGCGTTCCTCGCCGGTGAGCGGCAACCGGATCGGATAGCGGCCCGGCACGTCGACGACGAGACAGCCGTCGTCCACCCTCATCTCACACCCGCCTCCGGCGAGCACCCGCGTCGCGCCTATCGCTACCCCCGTCTCCCCCGCCCCGAAAATTCTCCTTTTTCCAGAAGCGACGGATAAAGCGAACATAAAGTTCCCGAACGGAGAGACGTCACCGGGCCGGAAAGCGCCTACTTGTAGCGGAAGTAGACGAAGAGGCGGCCGTGGTTCTTGGCGTCCTTGTCGATGCGGTGGTAGAGGGCCTTGATCTCCTTCTGTTCCAGGAAGCGCAGGACCTTCTTCTTCAGCTGGCCCGAGCCCTTGCCGGGGATGATCTCGACCTCGGTGGCCTTCTTCCTGATGGCCTCGTCGATGATGCCCCGCAGCGCCTTGTCGATCTCTCCACCCTTGTTGTAGAGGGGATGTAGATCAAGCTTGAGCTTCAACCGAGCCTCCCGTGTGTCAGGTGCGGCCAGTTTACGCGCGACGGAACATCCTCCTCGGGGTGGTCGTGTCCTCCCCCGGCCACGGGACACGCGGGCTTGGGGACACGAGGCACGCAGGCACGGAGGCGGCCGAACTGCGGAGGTATGCGAACACCGCCGAGTCTGCAAGCAAATTTGACCAATTCCGGGGATTATTGTGTCAATTTAATGATCTAGGCAAACAAATGACCTCTAGTTAGGCTCCCTGTCATGATCGGCCGCCCCTGCCGGGTGGCCGAGCACGTGTCACCCGACGGGGAGGGTCGGCGCCCTCCCCGGCATGCCGTGCCCCAGGCATGCCAGGTGGCCTCCCCTCCCTGCCGCGTGATCTGTTCATGCGTGCCTACAGGGAGGTCTCGTTGACCAGAAGGCCCTACTCACCGAGGATCAGACGCGTGGCGGTGCTCGCCGCCGGCGTCGGGCTCGTCGCGGCGATGGCGCCGCCGGCGAGCGCGGATCCCACCCCCACCCCCACGCCGTCCGCCAAATGGACGGCGACTCCCCTGACCGGGGGTGAGCCGATCCAGGGCGCGAAGTCCCCCACCGGCAAACTCGCCCAAAGTGATGAGGGGCTACTGAAGTCGACCTCGGCCGCCACGGTCAGCGTGATGGTCAAGCTCGACTACGACTCTTTCGCCGCCTATCAGGGTGGCCTCGCGGGACTTCCCGCGACGAGTCCAGCGAAGACCGGAAAGGCTCTTGACATCAAGAGCAACGACGCGAAGAAATACCAGCGACACATCGAGGACGTCGAGAACACCTTCCTCACCGAACTCGCCAGGAACGTGCCAGGCGCCAAGGCGGGCCAGAAGCTGCGGACCGTCTACGGCGGTATCGCGCTGCGCATTCCCGCCAACAAGGCGGCCTCGCTGCTGAAGCTGCCCGGCGTGGCGGCCGTCCAGGAGGACAAGCCCGAGCAGCTGCTCACCGACTCCAGCCCCGCGTTCATCGGAGCGCCCACGATCTACAACAAGCTGGGCGGCAGCTCCTCCTCGGGCAAGGGCGTCATCGTCGGCATCCTGGACTCCGGCGCCTGGCCCGAGCACCCCCAGTTCGCCGACCCCGGCACGTTGCCCGCCGCACCGGCGACCAAGGACGGCACGCCGCGCACCTGTAACTTCGGCGACAACCCGCTCACCCCGGCGGCCGACCCGTTCGTCTGCAACCGGAAGCTCATCGGTGGCGCCCCGTTCCTGGAGACCTACAACGCGAACGTCGGCGGTGAGACCTTCCCCGACAGCGCCCGCGACTCCAACGGCCACGGCACCCACACCGCGACGACCTCGGCGGGCGGGCCGGTGGCCGACGCGAACCCGCTCGGCATCAGCCGGGGCCCGATCCACGGCATCGCCCCGGCGGCGCACGTGTCGGTTTACAAGGTCTGCGGTGAGGCCGGCTGCTATCCCTCCGACTCCGCCCAGGCGGTCGGCCGGGCCATCCTCGACGGCGTCCGCGTGATCAACTTCTCGATCTCCGGCGGCACCTCCCCCTACAGCGACCCGGTGGAGCTGGCCTTCCTCGACGCGTACTCGGCGGGCGTCCTCGTCTCGGCCTCGGCGGGCAACGCCGGCCCCGGCGCGGCGACCGTCAACCACGTCAGCCCGTGGGTGACCACGGTGGCGGCCTCCACGCAGACCAGGACCTTCCAGTCGACGATCACGCTGTCGGGTTCCGGCGGCGCGACGGCCACGGTGAAGGGCGCCTCCATCACCCCGGGCATCGCCTCCGCGCTGCCGGTGGTGCGGGCCTCGGCCCCGCCGTACTCCAACGCGCTCTGCACCACGCCCGCACCTCCGGGTCTGTTCACCGGGAAGATCGTCCTTTGTGAGCGCGGCCCCGACCGTGTCCTTAAGGGCTTCAGCGTCCGGCAGGGCGGCGCGGCCGGCATGATCCTGTACAACTCCTCCCCGCTCGACGTGATGACGGACAACCACTGGCTCCCCACCGTCCACATCGACAAGCCCGAGGGGGACGCACTGCTGGCGTTCCTGTCGGCCAACCCCGGCGCGACGGCCTCGTTCACCCAGGGCACCAAGACCACCTGGCAGGGCGACGCGATCACCACCTTCTCCTCGCGCGGCCCCGGTGGCGACTTCCTCAAGCCGGACGTCACCGCTCCCGGCCTGCACATCCTGGCCGGGCAGACACCGGTGCTGGAGAGTCCGGCCGGTGGCCCGCAGGGCAACCTCTACCAGGCCATCTCGGGCACCTCGATGTCGTCGCCGCACGTCGCGGGCTCCGCGGCCCTGCTCTTCGCGCTGCATCCGACCTGGACTCCCGGCCAGGTGAAGTCCGCGCTGGAGACGACGGCGAAGACCTCGGTCACCAAGCAGGACCGCGTCACCCCGGCCGACCCGTTCGACACCGGCGGCGGGCGCGTCGACCTGACCAAGGCCGGCGACCCCGGCCTGACCCTGGACGAGACGGGCGAGAACTTCGCCGCCTCGGCCGACGACCCGCTGAACCGCATCGACCTGAACCTGCCGTCGGTGAACGCCCCGATCATGCCGGGTCTCATCACCGCCAAGCGGACGTTCACCAACGTCACGAACTCGACGCTCACCTTCACCGCGACGGGCACGACGGTGAACGGCGCGAACATCACGGTGCTGCCGCCGCTGTTCAGCGTGAAGGCGGGCAAGAGCGTCAAGCTCAGCGTGGTGATCACCGCGCCGGACCTGCCGGAGGGCCAGTACTTCGGCCAGGTGAACCTCAAGCAGGTGGGCGGCTCGCGCAACCTGCACCTGCCGGTCGCGTTCGTCCGCAAGCAGGGCGCCATCCCGGTGGAGCAGACCTGCGCACCGGCCACCATCCCGCGCAACACCGGCGAGTCCGCCTGCACGGTGACCGTGCGGAACGACACCCTTGAGAACGCCGAGGTCACGGCGCTCAGCACGCTGGACGGAAAGCTGCGGCTGAACTCGGTGACCGGCGCCACCAAGATCGGTACCCAGATCGCGACGACGAAGACCACCCTCGCGGCCAGGCAGCCGGACAGGCCGGGCATCGCCCCGGGCACCGGTCCCGCCCCGTACCTGCCGCTCGACGCCTTCGGCATCGCGCCGGTACCGATCGGCGACGAGCAGGCGATCAACTTCACCGTGCCCTCGTTCCGGTACGCGGGCCAGACCTACAACAGGATCGGCATCGTCTCCAACGGCTACACGATCGCCGGGGGAAGCTCGGGCTCGGCCGACGTCTCGTTCGAGCCGCAGACCCTGCCCGACCCCACGACCCCGAACAACGTGCTCGCCACCTACTGGACCGACCTGGACGGCACCGGCGCGCCCGGCATCTACGCCGGCACGCTGACCGACGGCGTCAACGACTGGCTCGTCATCGAATGGCGGGTCAACCTCTACGGCACGAGCAACCTCAAGGTCTTCCAGCAGTGGATCGGCCTGAACGGGACCGAGGACATCACCTACACCTACGACCCGGGCAACCTGCCCGGTGATCCTCCCGCCGGCTACGGCCTGACCGTGGGCGCCGAGAACGCCGACGGCACCGCGGGCGGCCAGATCACCGGCCCGCCGGCCACGGATCTCCGGGTGTCCAGCACGCCCGGCGCCCCCGGCGGCAGCCTGAGCTACACGATGAAAATCAAGGGCGTCAGCGCCGGGATCGGGACGGTGACGACGGGCACGTCGACACCGCAGGTCAAGGGGCTGACGATCGAGGTGGACAAGATAACCGTGCAGTAGCGAGAACGTGATGGGCCCGGCGTGTCGCGCCGGGCCCATCCGGGCTTCCTGGGAGGGTCGCGGCGGGCCGGGCTCACGGATCCAGGCTCGGAAAGGGCGGGTCGAGCTCACGAATCCAGGCTCGGGAAAACGGTCCCTCCGGGCGATACGGGCTCAGCGGGCCTCGCCTCGGGAACCCGGTCCCGAGGGCTCGAACTCAGGGGTCGAACCCTCGAAACCCGGGGTTCGGAGACCTCCGGCTCAGCGGTGGAGGTAGTCGACCAGGTGGGCCTTCTCGGTCTCCAGCGTCTCGATGGCGCTCTTGACCACGTCACCGATGCTCACGATCCCCGCCAGCCGGCCCGCGCTCACGACCGGCACGTGCCGGATACGGTGCGTGGTCATGGTATGGCGGAGTCCGTCGACGTTGTCGTCCGGCGAGCAGGTACGGACCTCGGCCGTCATGATGGAGGACACCGGGTCCTCCAGCACGGCGGCGCCCCGGTCGTGCAGTCGCCGCACCACGTCGCGCTCGGAGACGATGCCCGCGATGGACGAGCCGTCCTCGGACACCACCACGGCGCCGATGTTCTTCTCGGCCAGAACGGCCAGGAACGCGGCGACCGTCGAGTCCGGGCGGACGGTCGCCACCTCCGTGCCCTTGCCTTGAAGAATCGTACCGATCAGCATTGGCATCACCTCGGTTCAGCCTGGCGCGAGTATTCCTACCTTTGCCCTCTTGTGCCACACGCTAAGCACGCAGGAGAGCAAAGTATCGACTGTCAGGTGACGGGCAGCAACCGCACCGCGTCGAGGGCGAGGGTGAGCTCCACGATGTCGAGCGGGCGGGCGAGCGAGCGGCCGGTGAGCTGCTCGATTCGGCGGATGCGGTTGAAAACCGTGTTGCGGTGGCAGTACAGCCGCCCGGCGGCGCGCATGGCCGAGCCCTCGCATCGCAGCCACGCCTCCAGGGTCCCGAGGAGTACCTCCCTGTCGGCCGGGTCGAGAGCGAGGATGGGCCGTAATACGGCACCGCTGAGGTGACCCGCGAGTTCGGGCTGGCTGACCACCAGCGCGGCGGGCAGTCTGTCCTCCAGTCTGGCGATCTCCGGGCCTTCGCCCACGCAGGTCCGCAGGGCCAGTTCGGCGAGCCGCCTGGCGCGGCCCAGTTCGGCCAGTCCCTCGACGACCGGGCTGATCCCGGCGCATCCGGTGACGTACGGGCGAAGCTCTCCGGCGAGGTCGTCCATGTCCGCGTCGCGCAGCAACACGACCGACACCTCGTAGTCGGGGCGCATCCGCCACAGCAGCCGCATCACGCCCAAGGTGGTCGGCCGCGGGGTGTCGTTGCCGTGGTCGTGGCGGCCGGGCGGCCTGGTGATGACGACGGCGTACCGGCCCAGTTCGGGCAGGTCGAGCGCGGCGGCGGCGCTGCGGACGAGGCCGGCGTCGGCCCGGTCCTCAAGGAGCGCGTCGAGCAGGGCCTGGACCCTCTCGGCTGTGCGGCCGAACAACTCGGACTCCCGTCTTCGGTATGCCTCGGCGGCGGCGATCGCCTGCCGGTCGGTGGCGTGCCACACCTTCGTGGCGCTGCGGATCAGGACAGGCAGGCTGTCCGACTCCTCCTCGGTGACCACGTCGATGAGACCGTCCCACATCACCTGCGCGGAGAGCCGGTAGCTGCGCAGCAGGGAGTCCATGGGCAGTCCCTGCTCAGCCCTGCGCCGGGCGGTCCTCTCCGCCTGCGGCACGTCGCACCGTTCGGAGCGGGGCAGCAGGATGGCGCCGATACCGTCCCGCATCGCCTCGTAGACGCTCTGCCAGTGGTCGTCGGTGGGAACCATCCGCCGGTACGCCTCGTCGGTGTCACGGATCTTGGCGACGAGCTCGTCGGTGAGCTCGGGAAGTCTCAGCAACAGCCTGCGGGCGGCCAGGCGCATGACCCTGCGTACTTCGTCGTCCGTAACCGGCCGGGTCCCCATCTGGGGATCGTGACAGCAAAACACCTCGCCGAACAAGGTTCTGTTCTGTTTCGTGACCCGGGGTTGTGCACACGCACAACCGGGACCCGTCCCGCATGGGCGTCCGCCCCGACTTCACCCCGCCCTCTGGACGCCGGTGAAGCGTCTCGGTTGGGTGCGTTCATCGGCTGTCAGGAGGCACACATGGACGTGCACGCCCCTCGCCCTCCCGGGGACTCCGGGCTGGCCGTCAGGGATCTGGCGGTGGGCTACGGCCCGGTCCCGGCCCTGCGGGGTGTCTCGCTGAGCGTCCCGCGCGGTTCGGTCGTCGCGGTGCTCGGCGGCAACGGCGCGGGGAAGTCGACCCTGCTGCGCGCCGTTTCCGGCACCCTCGGCTTCCACCGGGGCGGCATCACCGCGGGCGAGGTCGGGTTCGGCGGCACACGGCTGTCCGGCGCCGCCACCTCGGCCATCGTGGCGGGGGGCGTCGTCCAGGTACCCGAGGGGCGCAAGGTCTTCGCGCGGATGACGGTCGAGGAGAACCTGCGGGCCGGCGCCCTCGGCGCACCCGACCGGCGGTCGGCGGCCGCGGCGAGGGAGAGGGTGCTCACGCTCTTCCCCGTGCTCGCCAGGCGCGCCGGACAACGCGCGGGCCTGCTGTCCGGCGGGGAGCAGCAGATGCTCGCCATCGGCCGCGCGCTGATGGCCAGGCCCAGGATGCTGCTGCTCGACGAGCCCACCCTCGGTCTCGCGCCGCTGATGGCCGCCAGGATCGCCGAGACCGTCCGCGAGATCAACGCCGACGGCACCACCGTGCTCCTGGTGGAGCAGAACGCCGCGATGGCCCTGTCCCTGGCCTCGTACGCCTACGTGCTGGAGGTCGGCGAGGTGGTGCTGTCGGGGCCGGCCGCGGAACTCGCCGCGAGCGACGAGGTGCGCCGTCGCTACCTTGGCATCGAGGACACCTCCCCGGTCGCGGCACGTGGGACGCGGAAGGCGGCTCGGCCCGCGCTGGCGAGGTGGTCGGTGTGAGCGACACATACCAACCGGATGGTACGGACCCTTCCATTCCCCGGCTCGACGTGCGTGACGTGACCGTGCGGTTCGCCGGGCTCACCGCGCTGGACGCGGTCGGCTTCACCGTCGAGCCCGGCAGCCTCCACGCGGTGATCGGGCCCAACGGGGCGGGAAAGTCGACCTTCTTCAACGTCCTGTCGGGCGTCTGCCGGGCCGCCTCGGGCAGCGTGCGGTTCGGCGACGCGGAACTGACCTCCCTGGCCCCGCACCGTGTCGCCGCCCTGGGCGTGGCGCGCACCTTCCAGAACATCGCCCTGTCGCCACGCCTGTCGGTAAGGGACAACCTCATGCTCGGCCGCCACCGGCTGACCCGCGCCGGGTTCCTCTCGGCCGGGTTGCGACTGCCGGCGGCCCGGCGCGAGGCGGCCGCGCACGGCGAACGGGTGACCGAGGTCGCCGCGTTCGTCGGGCTCTCCGAACGGCTGGCCACGCCCGCCGGACTGCTGCCGTACGGCGTGCAGAAGCGCGTGGAGCTGGCACGGGCCCTGTGCATGGAACCCCGGCTGCTGCTGCTGGACGAGCCGGTCGCCGGCATGAACGGCGGCGAGCGCCGCGACATGGCCGAGTTGATCGTCGCGGTACGGGAGAGCCTCGGCATCTCGATCCTGCTGGTCGAGCACGACATGGGGATCGTCATGCGGCTCGCCGACGCGGTGACGGTCCTGGACTTCGGCAGGCGCATCGCGGACGGGTCTCCCCGCGAGGTGCAGAACGATCCGGAGGTGGTCCGCGCCTACCTGGGCGCGGCGGTGGAAAGCACCGTGGTCGAAAGCGCGACCGCGGTGCTTCCCACCGCCGAGGACACCACCGAGAGAAACACGACCGTCGAGAACGCGAGCGCGGAGAACACGACGGGCAAGGACACGAACGCTGGAAGCGCGGCGGGCGGGGACGGGGAGGTCGCTCCGTGATCACTTTTCTCGAACTCCTGGTGAACGGGATCTCCGTCGGAGCCGTGTACGCGTTGATCGCCCTGGGCTTCGTCATCATCTTCAAGGCGACCGAGGTGGTGAACTTCGCGCACGCCTCGCTACTGCTGGTCGGCGGCTTCATCGTGGCCGGAACGCACCCGTCGGTGGGCTTCTGGACCGCCCTGCTGCTGGGCGTCGCCGGTGCGGCCGTCGTGGGCGCCCTCATCGAGTTCCTGGTCATCCGCAGGGCGAACACCGCCTCGCACAGCGTGCTGGCGATCGTGACGATCGGTGTCGACATCGTGCTGACGACCGAGCTGACCAGGCGGATCGGCACCGACGTGCTCGCCATGGGCGACCCTTGGCGCGACCGGGTGCTGCACCTGGGTGACGTCAGCGTCGCCCAGACCCGGGTGGTCGCACTGGCCGTCGCGGCGGCCCTGATCACCGCGTTCCTGCTGGCGTTCAAGCACACGAACTGGGGCATCGCCATGCGCGCCACCGCGGAGGACGCGGAGACCGCCGCGCTGATGGGCGTGCGGCGCGGGCGGGTCTCGATGGGAGCCTGGGCGGTCGCCGGGGCGCTCGCCGCCGTCGCGGCGCTCTTCCTGTGCGTCTTCCCGACCCCGGGGCTGGACCGCGGCACCGCCTTCGCGGCGATGAAGGCGTTCCCCGCGGCGATCCTGGGCGGCCTCGACTCCACCACGGGAGCGCTGGCCGGAGGACTGATCATCGGTGTCACCGAGGCCATGATGAGCGGCTACCAGAACGACCTCGCCTTCCTCGGCCGGGGCATCGGCGACGTCGCGCCGTTCCTCGTGATGATCGTGGTCCTGCTCATCCGCCCCGCGGGACTGTTCGGGACGAGGGAGCCGGCACGTGTCTAGGAAGATCATCCTTTCCTGCGCCGCACTGGTCGTGGTGGCGGTCGCCGTACCGTTCTACCTGGAGGGCTTCTGGCTGCAGACCGGGCTCTTCGCGATGTCGGCGGCGATCGGGGCGATCGGTGTCAACCTGCTGACCGGTGCCACCGGCCAGCTGTCCATGGGACACGCCTTCTTCCTCGCGGTCGGCGCGTACGCCTACGTCTACCTCGCCTCCGAGCCGGAGGGCGGCGCACACGCCCTCGGCGGCCTCGGCCTGCCCACGCCCGTGGCGGCGTTGCTCGCGGTGCTCGCGGCGGGCGTCGCGGGCGGCGTGTTCAGCCCCATCGCGGGACGCCTGAAAGGCGCCTACCTCGGCATCGCCACCCTCGCGCTGATCTTCGTCGGCCAGCACGTGCTCTTCAACGCCGAACCCGTGACGGGCGGGTACAACGGGCGCCCGGTACCACCGATGGAGCTGTTCGGGTTCGTGTTCGCCGACACCCCCGAACTGGTGGTCGCGCGAGTGCCCTTCGGTTCGCTGGAGCGGCTGTGGTTCCTGGGCCTGGTCCTGCTGACCGGCGCGGCGCTGTTCGCCCGAGGGGTACTGCGCGGCCGTCCTGGGAGGGCCATGAACACCATCCGCGACCATGAGATCGCGGCCGGGGTGATGGGCGTGCCCGTGGCCCGCTACCGCGCCGGGGTGTTCGTGCTCTCGTCGATGTACGGGGGGCTGGCCGGGGTCCTGCTCGCGCTGATCTTCCAGCGCACCGTGCCCGACTACTTCGGCCTGCTGCTCTCCCTCGACTACCTTGCGATGATCGTCATCGGTGGACTCGGCTCCGTCGCGGGCGCGGTGATCGGCGCGTTCTTCGTCTCGATGCTCCCCCAGCTGCTCAGCCGCTACAGCGACGCCCTGCCGCTGGTGGCCGAGCCGGGCTCCGGCGGAGTCTCGCCCGCGGAGGCGGCCCGCGTCCTGTACGGCGCCGCCGTCGTCGTCATCGTCCTCTTCCTGCCCGGCGGGCTGCTCGGCCTCGCCGGACGCCTGCGCCCGGCCGCCGGTCGGCGGCTCGCCCCCGCCCCCGCTTCCCCCGTCCCCGCTTCCTCCGCTCCCACTTCCCCGGCTCCCGCGGCGACGAAGGCCCCGCCATCGCCGCCGCCATCCCCCGACTCCCCCGACACAAGGAACTGATGACATGGGAATCCCAAGAACCCCGGTCCGAGGCGTCGCGGCGCTCGCCGCCCTGGCCGCCCTGTCCCTGACCGTCACCGCGTGCGCCAGTGAGAAGGCCACCGGGGGCGGCGGGGAGGCCTCCGCCCCCTCCGCCGTCGGGGGGGACGGTGTGAAGACGGGACCCGGCGTCACCGCCGACAAGATCACGATCGGCCTGATGACCGACCTCACCGGCCCGTACGCCTCGTTCGGCAAGAGCCTGACCCAGGCGCAGCAGCTGTACTTCGAGCAGGCGAACGCGGCCGGGGGCGTGTGCGGACGGCAGTTGGAGGCCCTGGTGCGCGACCACGGCTACGACGCGCAGAAGGCGGTCGCGGCCTACACCGAGATCGCCCCGAAGGTGGTGGCGCTCGCCCACGTCGTCGGCTCGCCCATGGTCAACGCGCTCAAGCAGCGCATCGAGACCGACCAGATGCTCACCCTCCCGCAGGCCTGGGCGACCGGGCTGCTCGGCAGCAGGGCCATCCAGGTCACCGGGACGACCTACGACATCGACATGATCAACGGGGTTGACTTCCTGACCAGGGAGAAGGGCCTCAAGTCCGGGGACAGAATCGGGCACCTGTACTTCGAGGGCGACTACGGTGAGAGCGCCCTCAACGGCTCCAAGTACGCCTCGGAGAAGCTCGGCCTCACGCTCGTGGAACAGAAGATCAAGGCCACCGACCAGGACATGAGCGCCCAGGTCGCCGCGTTCAAGGCGGAGGGCGTCAAGGCCGTCCTCGTCTCCGTCGGTCCGAGGCAGACCGCCTCGCTCGTCGGTGTCTCGCTCGCCAAGGGCATGGACGTGCCGTTCGTCGGCAGCAACTCGGCCTACTCCCCGCAACTGCTGCCCACTCCGGCCGGGCCCGCCCTGCTGAAGGACTTCTACTACATGACCGCCGGCACGCCGATCAGCTCAGAACTGCCCGCCCTGAAGAAGCTGGCCGCCGACTATACGGCGAAATATCCGGACACGGCCATCGACAGCGGCGTTCCTGCGGGTTACTCGGCGGCGGCGATCGTCGTCGACGCGCTCAAGAAGGCCTGCGAGGGCAAGGACCTGACCCGGGCGGCGGTGGTCGCCGCGCACCGCGGCCAGTCGGCCTGGGGCGAGGAGTTCGGCACGATCATGGACTTCACCACCTTCGACAGGCCCGCCTCGCTGCTGTCGTACGTGGCCAAGCCGGACAAGGCGGCCCTGGGCGGCGCGGTCGTCTTCGAGGAGGCCACGACGTCCGACCTGGCCAGGGAGTACCGGGTCCCGGTGGGCTGACCCACGGTCCCCTGTGCTCCCCCGTGTCCTCCGAGCGGCCCGGTACGCGCCGGGTGTGCGGGCCGCACCGCTCCGGGCTAGCGTGGGGGCGACCAGAGACCTCCGCTCCCGGGAACACGATGACCCAGAAGCTCAACACCGGCAGCCACGACCTGCCGGTCTCCGAGGCCCTCGCCGCGTTCATGAACACCGGCTGGGCCGACACGCACCGCGACGACCTGGCCCCGCTGCCGCAGGCCGCCTACACCGCCAAGCGGCGCGCCGCACTCGCCGCCCGCTTTCCCGGCGAGCGGCTGGTCGTCCCGTCCGGCACGCTCAAGGTCCGCAGCAACGACAGCGACTACCGGTTCCGGGCGCACAGCGCCTTCGCCTACCTCACCGGCGACCAGGAGCCCGACGACGTGCTGGTCGTCGAGCCCTCAGGGGAGGCCACGCTGTTCCTGCGCCCCCGCTCACCGAGATCGGCGCCGGGCGAGGCCGGGCAGGAGTTCTACCGCGACCGCCGCTACGGCGAGTTCTGGGTGGGCCGCCGCCCCGACCTGGCCGAGGCCGAAGCCCTGCACCAGATCGCCTGCGAGCCGATCGACAGGCTGGACAACGTGCTCGGCGGACCGGCGCGGGTGCTGCGCGGGGTGGACGCGTCCGTCGACGCGCGGGTCTCCCCCGGCGACGGCGACGAGGAGCTGGAGACGTTCCTGTCCGAGATGCGACTGATCAAGGACGAGTGGGAGGTCGCCGAGCTGCAGTTCTCGATCGACGCCACCACGCGCGGGTTCGAGGACGTGGTGCGGGCCCTGCCGGCCGCGCTGGGACACCGGCGCGGCGAACGCTATCTGGAGGGAGTCTTCGGCCTCCGCGCCCGCCTGGAGGGCAACGCGGTCGGCTACGACAGCATCGTGGCCTCCGGCGCCAACGCGTGCGTCCTGCACTGGATCCGCAACGACGGGCGGCTGGACGCGAACGAACTGCTGCTCCTCGACGCGGGTGTGGAGACCGACCACCTCTACACCGCCGACATCACCAGGACCCTCCCGCTTTCCGGGCGCTTCAGCCCGGTCCAGCGTCAGGTCTACGAGCTGGTGTACGAGGCCCAGGAGGCGGCGATCGCCACCCTGCGCCCCGGTGTGAGCTTTCGCGACTTCCACCGCGCGGCCATGAGGGTCATCGCGGAGGGACTGCACGACTGGGGTGTGCTGAAGATCGGCGCGGACGAGGCGATGGAGCCCGGTAGCGGCCTGTACCGCCGCTACACGCTGTGCAGCAGCGGTCACATGCTCGGCATGGACGTGCACGACTGCGCCAGGGCACGCTCGGAGGTCTACCTGGACGGTGTGCTGGAGGAGGGACAGGTGCTGACCGTCGAGCCCGGCCTCTACCTTCAACCGGACGACCTCACGCTTCCGCCGGAGCTTCGCGGTATCGGCGTGCGCATCGAGGACGACCTGATCATCACCTCCGACGGCGCCCGCCTCATGTCGGCCGGGCTGCCCCGCCACCCCGACGAGGTGGAGAGATGGATGGAGGATTCAGGCGTCACGAGTTGAGCGGCCGAGGGCGGCAGCCGGCGGCAGGGGGAAGGCCGCCGTGCCCTCGACCTCGGGCAGGGCGGCGATCTCTTCGCGGATCCGCCGCCCGCGCCATCCGCTCACCTGCGTTCCGTCACCTGCCCCATCGGCGGCGTGGCCGGTCCCGGCTGGTCACCGGGGTGGGGATCGCCGGTGGAAACCACAGGGGTTCCCTCACCTCGCCGCACAGCCACCACGAGCGAACGACGCCTTCTGAGGTAGATTCTGATCTATGACCGCGAAGCAAGCCCCGCCCGGCGAGCGGAGTGGTCGACTGGGGGGTGAACCCGTCGGAGTCGTGGTCACACGCGCGGTGAACGAAAGTGGTGAGCGGCCGGTGAAAGATCAGGAGCCTCGCTGGCTGTCCTCCGTCGAGCAGCGGGCATGGCGTGCCCACCTCGCCGCGCACAAGCTCCTGGAGCATCGCCTCGACCGTGAGTTCCAGCCCTTCGGGCTCTCGTTCAACGACTACGAGATCCTGGTGAACCTCTCGGAGACCCCCGGTCACCGCATGCGGATGAGCGATCTGGCGGAGGCCACGATCCAGTCCCGCAGCCGCCTGTCACACCAGATCTCCCGAATGGAGGCCGCCGGTCTGGTCACCAGGGAGACCTGCGCCGACGACAGGCGCGGCACCTTCGCCGTCCTCACCGAGCACGGCTGGGCCACCATCCAGAAGGTCGCGCCCCACCACGTGGCCGGCGTGCGCCGTCACTTCATCGACCTGCTCACCGACGACCAGCTGGTCGAGCTGGAAGCGGCGTACACGCCGGTGGTCAAACACCTCAAAAGCATCCGCTGACGCGAAACCGATACCGGTCGTTCCTCGTTAGTAGACCGGAAGGTCGTTACGATCCGCCCATGTCTGCTCGCCGGATCCTCATCACCGCGGTGATCGCCGCGTTATCCCTGGTCACCGCATGCAGTGGCGGCGGTGCCTCCGACGGCACGACAGCCCTTCCCAGCGGGGCGGATCTGGTCAAGAAGTCCGCGGAGGCGACACGCTCCGTGAAGTCCGCCACCTTCTCCCTGGAGACCGAGGGCACCCCGCCCGTACCGGTCAAGAAGGCCTCCGGTCGTCTCAGCGGGACCGGCGACGCGGACGGCACCCTCCAGATCGACGTACTGGGCAGTCTCCAGGAGATCAACTTCGTGCTGATCGGGGAGACCGTCCACTTCAAGGGCGTGACCGGTGGCTTCCAGCAGATGTCGCGGAGCCAGCTGGCGGCGATCTACGACCCGTCCGCCATCCTCAACCCGGAGAAGGGCGTCGTACAGCTACTGACCAACGCACTCGACGCGAAGACCCAGGCGGCGGAGAAGCTGGACGGCGTCGACACCTACCGGGTCTCGGCGACGCTCTCCCAGCAGGTGCTCGCCACGATGGTGCCCGGTCTCACGCAGAATGTCGACGCGGTGCTCTGGATCGACAAGGCCACCAACCGGCTTCTCAAGGCGGACCTGCCACTGACCGACGGCAAGGTGATCGTGGCCTTCGGCGACTACGACGTGCCGGTCCAGATCACCGCTCCGGCGGAGTGACGGTGACCCGCACGGTGATTCGCACGGTGACCCGCAGATGACCCACGCCGTCTCGGGCGACGCCCTCCCCACCCGGCGGCGAACCGCCCTCGGCGTCGGCGGCACCGCGGTGCTGCTCGCGGCCCTGGACGCCTACGTCGTGGTGACCGTCCTCGTCGACATCGCGAGGGACGTCGACGTTCCCCTCAACCACCTGGAGCGGGCCACCCCGATCGTCACCGGTTTCCTGCTCGGCTACATCGCGGCCATGCCGCTGCTCGGCCAGCTCTCCGACCGGTACGGCAGGCGCCCGCTCATCCACCTGTGCCTGGCGGGCTTCGCAGCGGGTTCGGTGATCACCGCACTGGGCGAGACCGTGCCCTGGCTCGTCGCGGGGCGGACCCTGCAGGGGGTCGCGGGCGGCGCGCTGCTGCCCATCACCATGGCCCTGATCGGGGACCTGTGGGAGGAGGACGAGCGTCCGGTGGCACTCGGCGCGGTGGGGTCGGCCCAGGAACTCGGCAGCGTGCTGGGTCCCCTGTACGGCGCTGCCCTCGCCGCCCTCGTCCCCGCCGGGCTCCAGATCGGCGGCGTGCAACTCGGCGGCTGGCGGTCGATCTTCTGGCTGAACGTCCCGCTGGTGGCCCTGGCGGCGGTGGCCGTGCAGCGGTCGGTGCCGCCGCCCTCCCGCGACAGGGAACCCGGGGCGGGAAAGCGCGTCGACGTGGTGGGCGGGCTGCTGCTCGCGCTCTCGCTCGGCCTGCTCGTGGCCGGTCTCTACAACCCCGACCCCGGCCGGTCGGTCCTCCCCCCGTGGGGCATGCCCATGATCGTCGCCGGGGTCGTGTCCGGCGCGGCGTTCGTCGCCTGGGAGTGGCGCTCCGCGACCCGGCTGATCGACATGACGGGGGTGCGGCGCGGCCCGTTCTTCGCCACGCTCGGGGTGAGCTTCCTGACCGGCGCCGCGCTGCTGGTCACCCTGGTCGACGTGCAGCTGTCGGCGCAGACACTGCTGGGGCTCGAC
This sequence comes from Streptosporangium sp. NPDC000509, assembly GCF_042898365.1. NCBI lineage: Bacteria > Bacillati > Actinomycetota > Actinomycetes > Streptosporangiales > Streptosporangiaceae > Streptosporangium > Streptosporangium sp. NPDC000509. The sequence continues at coordinate 169,887 of NZ_JBIAYX010000001.1, forward strand.
AGCCTGGACGGCGCCCTGGTGCTGTCGCGCTTCCTCGTCGCGCTCTCGGTCGCCGCGCTGGTGGGCGGCGTGATGGCCCGCCGCTACGGCGAGCGCGCGGTGACGGTGCTCGGGCTCGCGGTGGCCACGGCCGGGTACGCGCGCATCGGCCAGTGGCCCCTGGACCTGGCCTCGGCCGGATACCGCACGGACGTCGACCTCGTCGTCGCCGGCCTGGGTCTCGGCCTGGTGATCGCACCGGTCTCCTCCGCGGTGCTGCGGGCCGTGCCCGCCGTCCAGCACGGGGTGGCCTCGGCGGCGGTGGTCGTGGCCCGGATGATGGGCATGCTGCTCGGCGTCGCCGCGCTGTCCGCGTGGGGCTTCCACCGCTTCCAGTCACTCACCGCCGACCTGGACACGCCGCTGCCCTTCGGGGTGGACCCCGTCGTGTACGCCGGGCGGCTCGCCGAGTACCAGGAAAAGGTGAAGGAGGCGCTGCACATCGAGTACAGCGAGATCTTCCTGATCACGGCCGTCCTGTGCGGGGTGGGCGCGCTGGTCGCGCTGCTCCTGCCCCGCGGGTCCCGGCGGGCCGACCGAGCCTGACCCGGACACCTCGCCAGGAAACGGGGCGGGCCGGAACCAACCCCGCGGGGGCGGTCAGGCGAAGTAGCGCAGCCACACGTACACCCACGCCATGAGCGTGCTCAGCACCGTCACCACGATCCCGTACTTGGTGAACTGCCAGAAGCTGATCGGGTGTCCCGTCCGCGCCGCGATGCCGATCGCGACCACGTTCGCGCTGGCCGCGACCGCCGTACCGTTGCCGCCGAAGTCGGCGCCCAGCGCGAACGCCCACCACAGCGCCTGCCCGGTCGCCGGGTCGGGGGCCTGCGCCACCATCCCCTCGACGACCGGTGCCATCGTCGCGACGTAGGGGATGTTGTCGAAGAACGCCCCCAGCACGCTGGAGCCGAACAGCAGCGACGTCGCCGCGAGGAAGTAGTCGTCACCGACCACGTTGATGGCCCACGTCCCGATCGTCGCGATCACACCGGTCTGGACCAGACCCGCGACCATCACGAACAGTCCCATGAAGAACACCAGCGTCGGCCACTCGACCTCCGCCAGCACCTCCGAGACCGACAGGCGCGATATCAGGAGCATCACCCCCGCTCCCACGAGGGCGACGATGGACGGCTCGATGTGCACCACCGCGTGCATCCCGAACCCCACCACCACCACGGCGAGCACCGCCAGGCACCGCACGAGCAGACGTGGATCGGTGATCGCCCGCTTCTCCTGCAGGGCCATCACCGCGGAGACGTGCTCGGGGTTGTACTGGAAGGAGCTCCTGAACAACACCTTGGTCAGCAGGACGAACGCGGCGAAGATGACGACCACGATGGGCGCCATGTGCACCAGGAAGTCATTGAACGTGAGCCCCGCCCGGCTGCCGATGATGATGTTGGGCGGGTCCCCGATGAGGGTGGCCGCGCCACCGATGTTGGAGGCGAGCACCTCCGCGATCAGGTAGGGCTGCGCCGGGATCCGCAGCCGGTCGCACACGACCACCGTGACCGGCGCCACCAGCATGATCGTGGTGACGTTGTCGAGGAAGGGCGAGGCGATCGCTGTGATCACCATCAGCATGACCATCAGCCGGTACGGATCGCCCTTGGACCGCTTGGCGGCCCAGATCGCCAGGTAGTCGAAGATCCCCGTCTGCTTGATGATCCCTACGATGATCATCATTCCGAGCAGCAGGAAGATGACGTTCCAGTCGATGCCCTCGTGCTCGGAGAAGAAGACCTCCGATCCCGGTATCAGCCCCAGGACCGCCATCACACCGGCGGCGATGAGGACCACCTTGACCTTGTTGGCCTTCTCGGTGGCGATGAAGAAGAACGCGATTAGAAAGATCGACAGGGCGAGCAGCGCGCTCAAGACTCACCCAGACCGAAGACCGCCAGGCTGGTGAGGAGCCGCTCCAGCGTGATCGCCCCGATCAGTGAGGCGTCTCGATCGACCACGGCCACGATCGGGCTGCGCGTCCTGGCCATCAGCGCGGCCACCTCGAGCAGGTTCGCCGTCGTGGAGACGGTCACCGGCCTGGCGGCATCGCGCGGCAGGCAGTCACCGACCGTGCGATTGCCCAGCTCCTGCCAGAACTGGTCCGCGTAGTCCTCGTCGATGGTCCTGGCGAGGGCGGGATCCTCCTGGTAGGAACCGGGCACGGCGAGCCGCAGCACCTGGGTGCCGGGGAGCACCACCTTGGGCCGCGAGAGGTCGTCCACGATGATGAGCCCCGGCAGGCGGCCGATCACCATGATCCTGACCGCCTTCGCGACGGAGTCACCCCTGGTGACCGTCGGAATGGTCACCGCGATGTCGCGCGCTTGCATGGCACCTTCCCGTCGGAGGAGGTGGCGTACCGCGGGCGGTGTGCTCACGAGGCCCCTCCTGTGCTCCCTGTGACCCCTGCGGCCTTCGTGGCCCTGGCGATGTCGGCCATCCGTCGTTCGAGGGCGGCGAGCCTGTCGTCCACCGACCGGCTGTGCAGGACCTGCGCGATCTGGTCGGCCTCGTCCTGCTCCAGCGCGATGGCCTGCGCCGGCTCGTCGCCCGCGCCGTACACCAGAAGCCGCCGCGGTCCGTCGCCCTCCACCATGACCGCGAGTCGCTGGCCGTCTCGGGTGGCGAAGTGAAACAGGGTTCCCGTACCGGGTACGGTCGTGCGGGTGATGTCCATATCGGCGATCACTTCCTTCCACTCGTGGTCGCCGTCACGACGCGAGTCGTTCCGCCCAGCGGATCAGGTCCTCGCGGCGCCGCACCTCGACGCGGGTGATCGCCACCAGTGCCACCTCGACGCCCCAGTGGCGGGCCTCGTCACCGGCCGCGCAGACGAGGTCGACCCGCTTGGACAGCCGGGACAGGTCGCGCCGCCCGACGTAGTCGCGGACCTCCGCCTCGACGGCGGCGAGTTTGGCGGCGTCCGGTGAGCCCGGGTAGGAGGCGCACGCCACGGGATCGGCGATGAAGGCTCGGGCGGCCGCGTTCACCGTGATCGTGACACCGTCGCGGGTGACGGCGTCCAGCCAGAGAATGCCGACATCGCTCGTACCCATAGCCCTCTCCCGTCTGCCGGTGCTCGCCGCCCTTTCATCCCATCGGTCCCACCTCTTCTCCGCCATTGGGGTCGGCACCCATCTGAGCAGGGGTGAAACATGTAGGGACGGCACAGGGGTATGGGAGACACCCCGGATGGACAGGCCCGTGCCGCAACGAGGAAGCTGGTCAGATGAGCGAACGCACCCACCGTCAAGCAGGGGCGCGCAGTCCGGGGCGCATCCTGTTCAGGCGGCTGTTCGCGATCAACGGGCTGGTCTTCACCGTCGGTACGCTGGTGCTCGCCCTCTCACCGGCCACCGTCTCCTCCCCGGTGCTCCTGACCGAGATCCCGGTGCTGACGGTCGGCCTGGCGGTGATCCTGACGGCGAACGCCCTGCTCCTGCGCACCAGTCTGGCACCGCTCGACGCGCTCACCGCCCTCATGCAGCGGGTGGACCTGCTGCACCCCCATAATCGGCTGCCCAGCGGCGGCAATCGTGACCTCGCCCACCTGATCGACACCTTCAACGCGATGCTGGACCGGCTGGAGGCCGAACGCAGCGCCAGCAGCGCCCACGCCCTCGCGGCTCAGGAGGGCGAGCGACGCCGCATCGCCCGCGAGCTGCACGACGAGATCGGCCAGAGCCTGACCGTGGTCCTGCTGAGCCTCAAACACGCCGCCAACCGAGCGCCCGAAGATCTGCGAGAGGACCTGCACGCGGTGCAGGAGAGCGTCCGCGCGAGCCTGGACGAGGTGGGGCAGGTCGCCCGCCGCCTGCGTCCCGGCGTCCTGGAAGACCTCGGCCTGCAGAGCGCCCTCAGCGCGCTGAGCAGCGACTTCTCCCAGAGCACCGGCGTTCCCGTGACACGCAGGGTCGAGGCGGACCTGCCCTCGCTGAGCGAGGACGTCGAGCTGGTCCTCTACCGCATCGCCCAGGAGGGCCTGACCAACGCGGCCAGGCACGCCAAGGCGTCCAGTGTCGAGCTGTCGCTCACCGTCCGGCCCGGCGTCCTGGAACTGCGCATCACCGACGACGGCCGCGGCGGCGTACGCCAGGACGGGGCGGGGATCCGCGGAATGCGGGAGCGCGCCCTGCTCATCGGCGCCCAGCTGACCGTGACCTCTCCGCAGGACGGCGGCACCGACGTCCGCCTCACCGTACCGGTCGCCGACACCGAACGGAGAGCCTCATGAGCACTGTGACCCCCGGGACCCCCGTGACCCCCGTGAGCGTCTCGAGCCCCACCAGGATCCTGCTCGCCGACGACCACGCCCTGGTGCGCCGCGGACTGCGGCTCATCCTGGACGCCGAGCCCGACCTCACGGTGGTGGCCGAGGCCGCCAACGGCGCCGAAGCGGTGGAGGCGGCCACTCCCGAGGGGGTCGACCTCGCCATCCTCGACATCGCGATGCCTCGCATGACCGGCCTGCAGGCGGCCCGCGAGATCTCACGGCGCGCCCCCGGCATCCGGCTGCTGATCCTGTCGATGTACGACAACGAGCAGTACTTCTTCGAGGCGCTCAAGGCGGGAGCCTCGGGCTACGTGCTGAAGTCGGTGGCCGACCGCGACCTGCTGGAGGCGTGCAGGGCGGCGATGCGCGGCGAGCCGTTCCTCTACCCGGGTGCCGTCACCGCCCTGATCCGGCACTACCTGCAGCGCGACAGGATGGGACAGAGCATGCCCGACAGCATCCTCACCCCACGCGAGGAGGAGATCGTCAAGCTGATCGCCGAGGGCAACTCCGCCAAGCAGGTCGCCGAGACCCTCTTCATCAGCGTGAAGACCGTCGACCGGCATCGCGCCAACATCCTGCAGAAGCTCGGCATGCGCGACCGGCTCGACCTCACCCGCTACGCCATCCGCGCCGGCCTGATCGAACCCTGACCCGCCACCCCCGCGGGCCTGATCGACACGAACAGCACGAACCTCGGCGGCGGGGAGGGTGCCACCCGCCTTCGATCGATCAGTCCTCTCCGCTTCGGCCAGACGAGAATCGCCGTCACACCGGAAACCTGGCTCACCCTCCTCGACCACGTACACGCCGATGATCTCGCTCCGCGGAAGCTGGGCGCCCCCGCCCTTTTCGCTGACCATCTCCTCATCGGCTTCGGCGGCGACCGCGTCACGATCCAGGACAGCGACACCCCGCCCACAACCACCGTCACCTACACACTCGGCGAATGGCACACGTTCCTCGACGGGGTGACCCACGACGACGAGTTCACCCTCCCCTGGCTCCTCGGCACCCCGATCGGCGCCTGACCCTCGGGAAACGACGAACGGCCCGGCGTGGGCCGGGCCGTTCGCGGTGAGGCTCTTACTTCTTCTGCCCCTGGCGCTTCTCGCGGATCTTCATGGTGACCTCGATGGGCGACCCGGCGAAGCCGAACTCCTCGCGGATCCGACGCTCGATGAAGCGGCGGTAGGTCTCCTCCAGGAAGCCCGAGGTGAACAGCACGAACTTCGGCGGCTCCGTCGACGCCTGCGTGGCGAAGAGGATCTTGGGCTGCTTGCCGCTGCGGACCGGGGGCGGGGTCGCCGCGACCAGGTCGGTCAGGAAGGCGTTGAGCCTGGCGGTGGGCACCCGGGTCGACCAGGAGTCGAGCGCCTTCTCGATCGCGGGGACGATCCGGTCGACGTGCCAGCCGTTCTTCGCGGAGATGTTGATCCGCAGCGCCCACGGCACGCGGACGAGCTGGCGGTCGATCTCCTTCTCCAGGTAGTAGCGGCGGTCCTCGTCCAGCAGGTCCCACTTGTTGAACGCCACGACCATGCACCGGCCGGACTCGATCACCAGGGAGATGATCCGCAGGTCCTGCTCGGTCAGCACCTCGCTCGCGTCGATGAGCACGACCGCGATCTCCGAGCGCTCCAGGGCCCCCCGGGTGCGCATGCTCGCGTAGAAGTCGGCGCCCTTGAGCTCACGATCGCGCCGCCTGATTCCGGCGGTGTCGACGAAGCGCCAGGTCTTGCCGCCGAGTTCGATCAGCTCGTCCACCGGGTCGCGGGTGGTGCCCGCCATCGGGTCGACGAGCACCCGCTCGGCACCCGCCAGCTTGTTCAGCAGCGAGGACTTGCCCACGTTGGGCTTGCCGACCAGGGCGACCCTGCGCGGACCGCGCTCGGGACCGAAGCGCTGCTCGGGCGTCTCGGGCAGCTTGTCGAGGATCACGTCCAGCAGGTCACCGCTGGAGCGGCCGTGCAGGGCCGAGACCGGCTGCGGCTCGCCCAGGCCGAGGGACCACAGCCCGGCGGCCTCCAGCTCCATCTGCTGGTTGTCGACCTTGTTGGCGGCGAGGATGACCGGCTTGCCCGATCCGCGCAGCACGTGGCCGACGATCTCGTCCGCGTCGGTCACGCCCACGACGGCGTCGACCACGAACAGGATCACATCGGCCAGCTCGGCCGCGACCTGGGCCTGCTCCGCGATCTTCAGCGCCATACCGGTCGCGTCGGGGTCCCAGCCTCCGGTGTCGACCACCGTGAACCGGCGCCCCCGCCATGTGGCGTCGTAGGTGACCCGGTCGCGTGTCACCCCCGGCACGTCCTCCACGACCGCCTCCCGGCGGCCGATGATCCGGTTGACCAGGGTGGACTTGCCCACGTTGGGGCGGCCCACCACGGCCACGACCGGCTGCGGGGAGGTGTCGGGCCCCGCCTCCCGCTGCGAGCTGTCATCGGTCCCTGAATCGGCGAGCTCCGCGTCGATCCAGCCGTTGTCGTCGTCGTATTCCCCGGTCACGCTTTTTCCTTAATCACACGCAGTATTTCGGCGATGACCTCTTCGAGGTTCAGCGCCGTGGTGTCGAGCTCGACGGCGTCGGCCGCCTTCGCCAGCGGGTCTGCCTTCCTGGTCGAGTCGAGGGTGTCGCGGCGGGCCATCGCGGCCCGCTGGGCGTCCACCGTGGTGCCGCTCAATTCCGCCGTGCGGCGCAGGGCCCTGGCGTCCGCGCTCGCGGTCAGGTAGATCTTGACCGCGGCGTCGGGCGCCACCACCGTGCCGATGTCACGGCCCTCGACGACGATGCCGCCCTCGCCGATGATCTCACGCTGCTCGGCCACCAGACGGCGCCGCACCTCGGGCACCGCGCTCACCGCCGAGACGGCCGCGGTCACCTCCGCGGTGCGGATCGGTGCGAGGGCGTCGACGCCGTCGACCGCGATCACCGGCGCGTCCGGGTCGGTGCCCAGCGTGAGAACCGGGTCGAGCGCCCTGGCGGCGATCGCCTCGGGATCGGCGAGGTCGACGCCCCGCTGGAGCATCCACCAGGTGATCGCCCTGTACATCGCGCCGGTATCGAGATAACGCAGCCCCAGGGCTCGCGCCACTCCTCGCGACGCGCTCGACTTGCCCGATCCCGAAGGACCATCCATGGCGACGACCAGTCCGGTCACGACGCGCCTCTCCCTTACAGCCCGCTTCAATTGTCCGTACGAGGCTACCGGGATGCGGGAAGGAACCGCGCATCGAACAGGGGCGCCCGCTCCGGAGATGAGCGGGCCTTACGGGACAGGCTCGCTCAGGACGCGGGATGCGCGAGGCCCACCCGGACATGAGCGGGTCTCACGCGAGATCCCCCGGAGGGCGGGGCGGGTTCGGCGGCGGGCTCCGCCGAACCCTTGACGGATCGTCGTGCGAACACCGCGTGATCACACAGGGGCGAGGATCACGGCAGGTGCCAGCCGTTGGCGCGCAGCGCCTCGGCCAGCGCCGTCACCGCCTCAGGCTGCACCCACAGGTCGGCGGCGCCCAGCGGCAGGCCGGGGGCGTGCTCAAGCCTGACGTCCTCGATGTTGACGCCCGCCTCCTTGGCCACCTGGAACAGCCGGGCGAGCTCGCCGGGACGGTCGCCGATGATGACCTGGACGACCGCGTAGGTGCGCGCGGGACCACCGTGCTTGCCGGGAATCCTGCCCGTACCCGTGACGCCCCGGTGCAGCAGATCGGTGACCCGGGTCATCGCGCCGGAATCGGCGGAGACCGCCGAGGCACGCAGAGAGGCCGCCGCGGCGGCGAGGTCGGCCGCGACAGCCTCCAGCACCTCGGCCACCGGCAGCGCGTTACCCGACAGGATCCCGGTCCAGAGCCTCGGGTCGCTCGCCGCGACGCGGGTGACGTCGCGCACCCCGGGGCCGGCCAGGCCGAGCGCGGTGACCGGCGCCTCCGCGAGGCGGGCGGCCACCGCCGAGGCGGCCACGTGGGGGGCGTGCGAGACGACCGCGACGGCCCTGTCGTGCTCCGCGGCGGCGATCCTGACCGCCTCGCCCCCGCACAGCTTGACCAGCCCGTGCAGGGCCTCCACGGCGTCCGGTGAGGTCTCCTCGGTCGGGCACAGCGCCCACGGGCGCCCGAGGAACAGGTCCGCGCGCGCCGCGGCGGGGCCGGAACGCTCACGTCCGGCGAGCGGGTGCCCGGCGACATAGGTCGTCAGGTCGCAGCCGAGGCTCGCGGCCTCCCTGATCGGGAGCGCCTTGACGCTCGCCACATCGGTGTAGAAACGGGCCGCTCCGGCGCTCTGCAGGGCGGCGAGCTGCCCGGCGACCGCCTGCGGCGGGACCGCGATGATCGCGATGTCCACGGTCACGCCCTCGGCCCACTCGACACCGGCGCCCAGCTCCCGCGCCAACCGCAGGGATCCCGCGTCGCGATCGGCCAGATGGACGGCCACGCCCTGCTCGCGCAGGGCCAGGGCGATCGAGGTGCCGATCAGGCCCGTACCGACGACCAGGACGCTTTCAAGGCCGCTCACGCGCGTTCCTCCGAGGTGACTCCTCCGCTCCCTGAAGGGAGCGGCTTCTCGCTTCCCTCAGTCGAGGTAGGCGACGGCCAAGCCCTGACCGTTCCAAACACAGGAACGGTAACAGGGAGGCGACTCACCTGCCGGGTAAACCTGGCAGTCCCCTCGCCAAGAACGACGGTGACGCACGAGGAATTCACTGGGCGATGTCCACGCGCAGGGCGACCGCGCCACGAAGGTAGACGTGCTGGATGTCCTGGCGGGGCCGGTCGACGTCGACGTGCGCCATCAGCCGCACCACGCGGGGCAGCGCGCCGGGAACGTCGATCTCGGAGGCGCAGATCAGCGGAACGTCGTGAAAACCGAGCTTGCGGGCGGCCAGAGCGGGAAACTCCGCGGTGAGATCGGGCGTGGCCGTGAAGATCACGCTGATCACGTCATCGGTGGTGAGCCTGTTGCGCCCCATCACCTCCGTCACCAACTCGGTGACGCCGGAGAGGATCTCGTCCCGGTCGTTGGCACCGACCTGGATCGCTCCTCGGATCGCCCGCATCATCGCCGCACCTCCACTTCACCGCGCCGGATCACCCTCAGGGTGATCCGGCGCGTCTCAATACATGTTTCAGGAAGGCTACAACCCGACGGCGGCGTAGAGCTCTCCGACTTCCGTGAGGGTCAGTGCCCGGACGGTGCCCGGCTTGAGGCGGCCGAGCTTGACCGGGCCGAACTCGATGCGTGCCAGGTCGATGACCGGGTGCCCGACCTCCTCCAGCATGCGCCGGACGATGTGCTTGCGCCCCTCGTGCAGCACGATCTCGACCAGGGCCTGCTGACCGTGCTCCTGAACCAGGGCGAAGGAGTCGGCCTTGGCCAGGCCGTCCTCCAGCTCGATGCCCTTCTTCAGGCGGCGGCCGAGGTCGCGCTCGATCCGGCCGGGAACCTTCGCCCAGTACTTCTTCTGGACACCGTAGCTCGGATGGGTGAGCCTGTTGGCCAGTTCTCCGTCGTTGGTGAGCAGGATGAGCCCCTCGGTCTCGGTGTCGAGGCGGCCCACGTGGAACAACCGCTCGGTGCGGTCGGCCACGAAGTCGGCCAGCGAGGGGCGGCCGTCCGGGTCGGACATGGTGCTGACGACGCCGATCGGCTTGTTGATCGCGAGGTAGACCAGGTCGGGCATGGTCGGCAGGCGCTTGCCGTCGACGTGGATGACCTGCCTGGTGGGATCGACCCGGGCGCCGAAGCGGCGGACCACCTGACCGTCGACCGTCACCCGGCCCTCGCCGATCATGTCCTCGCAGGCCCGGCGGCTGGCGACGCCCGCCTGGGCGAGCACCTTCTGCAGCCGGATGCCGTCGGGGACCTCGGTGGTGTCGCGCTCGTCGGTGTAGTCGCGGTCGTAGAAGTCGGAGTCGCGCTTGGGCTGGCGAGAGGTCTTGAACCGGTCGTTCGCGATCGTCCCCGGCCTGAGCGGCGCCTTCGCCTTGGGCGCGCGGCTGGCGGCCCGGTCCGAGGGTGCACGGCGCTCGCCGTACGCCTCGGCGCGGTTGCCGCCGATGGTCTGGATCTCGTCCCGGCGCCCGGTCCTGCCGAAGCGGCCACGGGAACCACCACCGGCGGGCGCGTCACCGCGACCACGGTCGGAGCCGGGCCTGCCACGCGAGCCGTCGCGCTCCGCGCGGAAGCCACCGCGGTCGTCACGGCGCGGGCCGTCGGAACGGTAACCGCCCTGGGAACCGCCGGAGGGCCGCTCGTACCGGCTCCGCGAACCGTCACGCTCCGCGCGGAAACCACCACGATCATCGCGGCGCGGAGCGTCGGAACGGTAACCACTCTGCGAACCGCCGCGGTCGTCGCGGCGGGGACCGTCGGAACGGTAACCGCCCTGGGAACCGCCCGAGGGCCGCTCGTACCGGCTCCGCGAACCGTCACGCTCCGCGCGGAAACCACCACGATCGTCACGACGCGGACCGTCGGAACGGTAACCGCCCTGCGAACCACCGAAGGACGAACCACCACGGTCATCACGGCGCGGGCCGTCGGAACGGTAACCACCGGAGGACGAGCCGCCACGATCGTCGCGACGCGGACCGTCTGAACGGTAGCCACCGGAGGGCGAGCCACCGCGATCGTCACGGCGCGGGCCTTCGGAGCGGTAACCGCCCCGCGAACCCCCCTGGGAGCCGCCGGAGGGCCGCTCGTACCGGCTCCGCGAACCGTCACGCTCCGCGCGGAAACCACCACGATCATCGCGGCGCGGAGCGTCGGAACGGTAACCACTCTGCGAACCGCCGCGGTCGTCGCGGCGCGGACCGTCGGAACGGTAACCGCCCTGGGAGCCTCCACGGGAGGAGCCGGAGGAGGATCCGCCTCGGGAGGACCCGCCCCTGAATCCACCGGACTGCGAGCCCCCACGGGGATTGCCACCGCGCGGGGCTCCGCCACGGCCTTGACCGCGTCCATCACCGGACGGGGTACTGCGCCTGTCGTTCACTACTTCTGCTCCTCTAGGGATTCCATGTCGTCGGGCAGGAAGGGCGCCAGTTCGGGAAGCTCACCGAGCTCCCGCAGGCCCATCCGCTCGAGAAAATACGAACTTGTCCGGTAGAGCACGGCTTGGCTCTCCGGTTCGGTGCCGGCCTCCTCGACCAGCCCTCTCGTCATCAGCGTGCGCATGACGCCGTCGCTGTTGACACCGCGGATGGCCGCCACCCGGGCCCGGCTCACCGGCTGCCGGTAGGCGACCACGGCCAGGGTCTCCAGAGCGGCCTGGGTGAGGCGCGTCTGCTGGCCGTCACGGACGAACCGCTCCACGAGCGGCGCGCACTCGGCCCGCGTGTAGAACCGCCAGCCGCCCGCGACCTCTCTCAGGTCAAAACCCCTCCCGGAAGCGGTGTATTCCGCCGAAAGCTCACGAATCGCCCGGCTGATCTCGTGGACGGGCCGCTCCAGAACCTGGGCGAGAGTCACCTCCGCGACGGGCTCGTCGACCACCAGCAGGATGGCCTCCAGCCCGGCGCGCAGGTCCGGCTCGGCACTCGGGCCGACCTCGGCCCGCGAACCGGGCTCTGCGCTCGGACCCGCCCCGGCATTCGAACCGGGCTCGCCGAACGGTCCGGCCTCAGCGCGCGAACCGGGCTCGGCTCGCGCCTCGGGGTCGGCGTACGGTCCGGCCCCGGCACGCGGACCGGCCTCGGGTGCCAGGTCAGTCATCGGCGGGCTCTTCCTTCTGGCTGTTCAGGGTCTCGTCGTAGTCGTCGGCCACGGCGACGTCGCCGTCGTCACTGCCGGTCCAGGTCACGTGCAACTCCCCGAGAGGCTCCACCTGCTCGAAGGAGACGGCGGCCTCCCGGTAGAGCTCCAGGACGGCCAGGAAACGCGCGACGACCTCGAAGGTGCCGGCGCAGTCGGAGGTGAGGGCCCGGAAAGTCGCCCGGCGCAACCGCCGCAGCCGCTCGACAAGGATAACCGCCTGCTCGCGGACATTGGCGAGCGGTTGGTAGATGTGGGCCACCGAGACCGACGGGGGCGCCTTGGGGGCGAAGGCCCGCCGGGCGATCTCCGCGAGGCGGTCGGGGCCGATGCCGAGGATCAACTCCGGCAGCAGGCTCGCGAACTCGGCCTCCATCGGCACCGTACGGGGGAAGCGCAGCGCCTCCTCGGCCATCCGGCCGGAGAAGACCTTCACGACCTCCTTGTAGGCCCGGTACTGCAGAAGGCGGGCGAACAGCAGGTCACGGGCCTCCAGGAGGGCGAGGTCCTCCTCGTCGTCGACCTCACCCGAGGGCAGCAGCCTCGCGGCCTTGAGATCGAGCAGGGTCGCCGCGACGAGCAGGAAGTGACTCGTCTGGTCCAGGTCCCACTCCGGGCCCCTCGCCCGAATGTAGGAGATGAACTCGTCGGTGACCTGGCTGAGCGAGACCTCGGTGATGTCCAGCTTGTGCTTGGAGATCAGGCCGAGCAGGAGGTCGAAGGGCCCCTCGAAGACCTCCAGATGCACCTTGAAGGTGCCATCGTCGGTCTTCGGCGGCTCGGTCATCCCTCCATTGTCCCGCACCCGGAGGCGAGATCACTGCTCCAGCGCGGCCCACCTGGCCAGGACTTCCCTCGCCAGCTCGCGGTAGGCGCTGGCGCCGAGCGAGGAGGAGTCGAAACTGGTGATGGGCTCACCGGCCACGGTGGCGTCGGGGAAGCGAACCGTCCGGTTGATCACCGTGTGGTAGACCTTGTCGTCGAACGCCTCGACGACCCGGGCCAGCACCTCGCGGCCGTGCAGGGTGCGCGCGTCGTACATGGTGGCGAGCAGGCCCTCGATGACCAGCTCGTCGTTGATGCGCTCCTGGACCTTGATGATGGTGTCCATGAGCAGCGCGACACCGCGCAACGCGAAGAACTCGCACTCCAGCGGCACCATGACGCCGTGCGCGCAGGCGAGCGCGTTGATCGTGAGCAGGCCCAGCGAGGGCTGGCAGTCGATCAGGCACACGTCGTACTCGGGCAGGAGGGGTTTGATCACCCTGCCGAGCACCTGCTCACGGGCGACCTCCGTGACGAGCTGGACCTCGGCGGCCGACAGGTCGATGTTGCTGGGCAGCAGGTCCATGCCCTCGACGCCGGTCTCCAGCAGCACGTCCCTTGCGGTGATCTGCCGCTCCATGAGGAGGTTGTAGACCGTCAGGTCGAGCTGGAGGGGGTTGATCCCGAGGCCGACCGAGAGGGCGCCCTGCGGGTCGAAGTCGACCAGCAGGACCTTGAGCCCGGCCTCCGCCAGCGCGGCGCCCAGGTTGATGGTGGTGGTCGTCTTGCCGACGCCGCCCTTCTGGTTGACCATGGCGACGACCCTCGCCGGCCCGTGCACCGTGCGCGGGGGCGGGTCGGGGAAGACCGGCCGGGGACGTCCGGTCGGGCCGAGGACTCCCCCACTGCGAGGGGTCCCGGCGGTCTTGGTGTCGCCCCAGGGATTCTCGGGGTTTGCCGGGGTCGCTCCCCGGATAGAACCGTCGGCGGTCACAGTCACCAGTCGAACCTCCCTGACGGCCTCTAACCGGACCGTCCGGACGGACACTATGGCGTCAACACGTATGCGGCAAGGCGGCACGCCCGGACATAAGCAAGGTCAATCCCGCGTGCGCGAATGCGCCGCGGCATAGACCTCGCGGAGCTTGTCGACCGTGACCTGCGTGTAGACCTGGGTGGTGGTCACCGAGGCGTGGCCGAGTAGTTCCTGAACCACCCTAACGTCCACACCCCCGTCAAGGAGGTGAGTTGCGAACGAATGTCGCAACATATGTGGCGACACTCCTTCGAGCCCGCCACGCTCGGCGGCGCCCTGAAGGACCTCCCAGGCGCCCTGGCGGGTGAGCCGCCCGCCCCTGGCGTTGAGGAAGAGCCCCGAGGTGCCCCGGCCGTGTGAGGCGATACGGGGCCGCGCGCGGGTGAGGTAGGCGCGCAGCGCCTCCTCCGCGAAGCCTCCCAGCGGCACCAGTCGGGTGCGTCCGCCCTTGCCGCGCAGGCACACCCGCCGGGCCTCGGCACCCAACTCGACGTCGTCGACGGCGAGCCCCACGGCCTCGGAGATACGCGCGCCGGTGCCGTACAGCAGTTCGAGCAGCGCCCGGTTACGCAGCGTGAGCGGGGCTCCGTCCGGTCCCGAGGCGGCGATCAGGCGCTCGACGTCGCGGACGCTGATCGCCTTGGGAAGCCGCCTGAGCTGGCGCGGCGAGCGCACCTCGTGGGCCGGGTCGTGCCGGCAGACTCCCCGGCTCAGCGCGAAGCGGTGCAGGCCGCGCACCGCGGAGACGGCCCGCGCCGCCGAGGCGGCGACGAGGGCCTGGTGCTCGCCGTCGCCTTCCCCGAGCGCCGCCACGAAGGCGGCGACATCACCCTCGGCGATCTGGCCGAAGGTGACGTGGCCGCGCTGCTTGAGATGTTCCACATATCGCAGGAGGTCACGGCGATAGGAGGCCAGGGTGTTGGCGGCCAGGCCCCGCTCCACGGCCAGGTGGGCGAGGTAACTGGAGAGGACGGCCTCCGTCTCGCTCAGAATGTCCTCCTGTCATGCCTCCGGTGCGTCGGCGGGCCGCAGTGAGGCGAATCCATCCGCCGAAGCGGCGTATGCGGCGAGAATACCGGTCACGGCTTGGGAATTGTGGATCATTCCCGCCATGGCACGCCGAACCGCGTCGGACAGGGGAATCCACACCACCGGCATGTCGGCCTCCTCATGCCGGTGGACGAAGTCGAGCTCCCCTTCGGGAATGGGGCTGACGTCCCTGGCGAGGAAGATCCGGGTGCGCTCGTCGCTCATTCCCGGCGAGACGAAGGTGTCGACCAGCGTGTGCCAGGTGTCCGCCCGGTAGCCCGCCTCCTCGGCGAGCTCGCGGGCCGCCCCGACCCGCAGGGGCTCGCCCTCGACGTCGCGCAGCCCCGCGGGCAGCTCCCACAGCAGCCGCCGTACGGGGTGGCGGTACTGGCGGATCAGCAGGACCCGGTCCCTGTCGTCGAGGGCCACGACGGCCACGGAGCCCGGGTGGAGGACGTAGTCGCGGTTGACGACCTCTCCGTCCGGCATCACGACCGCGTCGGTGACCCCGGTGATGACACGGGCACGGAAGTGCTCGGTGGAGGAGACGACCTTCCATTCCTCGGAGGCGTCCACGATCTCCAGATCGTCCCGCCCCTCCCCCACTTCCCGGTCCGTCGAGATGTCCTGTCTCCCGTCGACCTCGTGAGCCTTCCGGTCTTCCCCCGCACCCGCTCGCGAATCGCTCACTTTCCCCGCCCCGCCTTGGCGGCGGTGCCGCGGATGTCGGCGTACGTGAGGGCGGCACCGATCAGGCCCTTGAACAGCGGGTGCGCCCGGGTCGGCCGGGAACGGAACTCCGGGTGCGCCTGGGTGCCGATGAAGAAGGGATGGATGTCGGCGGGCAGCTCGGCGTACTCCACCAGGCGTCCGTCGGGCGAGAGGCCGGAGAAGACCATGCCGGCCTTCTCCAGCTGCTCGCGGTAGGAGTTGTTGACCTCGTAGCGGTGGCGGTGGCGCTCGTCCACCTTCGCCATGCCGTACAGCCGGCGGGCGAGCGTGTCCTCCCCGAGCCTGGCCGGGTAGAGGCCCAGCCTCATGGTGCCGCCCATGTCGCGCTCGCCGGAGACGACGTCCTCCTGGTCGGCCATGGTGGAGATGACCGGGTGGGTGGTCTCCGTGTCGAACTCGGTGCTTCCCGCGTCCTCGATGTCCGCCAGGTTGCGGGCGGCCTCGATGACCATGCACTGCATGCCGAGGCAGATGCCGAGCAGCGGGATCTTGTTCTCCCTGACGTGCCGGATCGCGCCGACCTTGCCCTCGATCCCGCGTACGCCGAAGCCGCCGGGGACCAGGACTCCGTCGACGCCGTCGAGCTCGCGGGCCGCGCCCTCGGGGGTCTCGCAGTCGTCGCTCTTCACCCAGCGGATGTTGACGCGGGCGTCGTTGGCGAAGCCGCCCGCGCGCAGCGCCTCGGTGACCGACAGGTAGGCGTCGGGCAGGTCGATGTACTTGCCGACGAGTGCGATCGTGACCTCGTTGGCCGGGCGGTGCACCCGGCGCAGGAGCTGCTCCCACTCCTTCCAGTCGACGTCCCTGAAGGGCAGGCCCAGGCGGCGCACCACGTAGGCGTCCAGGCCCTCGGAGTGCAGGACCTTGGGGATGTCGTAGATGCTGGCGGCGTCGATGGCGGAGACGACCGCGTCCTCGTCCACGTCGCACATCAGGCTGATCTTGCGCTTGAGCGAGTTGGTGATCGGCCGGTCGGAACGGCACACGATCGCGTCGGGCTGGATGCCGATGCTGCGCAGCGCGGCGACCGAGTGCTGGGTCGGCTTGGTCTTCAGCTCG
Source organism: Streptosporangium sp. NPDC000509 (assembly GCF_042898365.1). Lineage (NCBI taxonomy): Bacteria > Bacillati > Actinomycetota > Actinomycetes > Streptosporangiales > Streptosporangiaceae > Streptosporangium > Streptosporangium sp. NPDC000509. Next base: position 186,591 of record NZ_JBIAYX010000001.1, read on the forward strand.
CCGCTCGGCCCGATGTACGGCAGCAGCGAGACATGGAGGAAGAACACGTTGTCACGGCCGACCTCGTGGCGGACCTGACGGACGGCCTCCAGGAAGGGCAGCGACTCGATGTCGCCCACGGTGCCGCCGACCTCGGTGATGACCACGTCCACGTCGGGCCCGGCCATCGACCGGATGCGGTCCTTGATCTCGTTGGTGATGTGCGGGATGACCTGCACGGTGTCGCCGAGATACTCGCCGCGGCGCTCCTTGGCGATGACGTTGGAGTAGACCTGGCCGGTGGTCACGTTGGCCGAGCCGTGCAGCTCGGTATCGAGGAAGCGCTCGTAGTGGCCGACGTCGAGGTCGGTCTCCGCGCCGTCGTCGGTGACGAACACCTCACCGTGCTGGAACGGGTTCATGGTGCCGGGGTCGACGTTGAGGTAGGGGTCGAGTTTCTGCATGGTGACCCGCAGGCCGCGCAGCTTGAGAAGGCGCCCGAGGCTGGAGGCCGTCAGTCCCTTCCCGAGACTGGAGGCGACGCCGCCGGTGACGAACAGATGCTTGGTGTGTGCGGCGCTGCGCAAGAAGGCTCCCGTGGTCGTTACAGATCGTCGGCTCACCCTTGTGAATGGCCTACAGGTCCACGGGCTCTCAGAATATCAAACGGTGCAGGCGAACTGCCCGAACAACCCCCCACCCGCATTTTTCTCAAACCCAACCAAGCGGTAATTTGATCCGTTATGTCACTTCATGGTGTGGTAAGGCGGGCCATGGGCAGCCTCGTGCACCGACTCTGGGCGGCGGTTCGCGCGGCCGGCACCATCACCCCCGTCAGCCCCGCCGGATACCGCTTCAGGCGCCTCGGCGAGGGCGCCTGCCTGTCGTTCCCGCCCGGAGCCATCTTCGGCGAGGCCTGGATCGAGATCGGCGACCACACCCTGATCGGCGAGCGGGTCTCCATCTCCGCGGGGATGGGTCCCGGGGTGGACCTGGGCCCGGACTCGATCGTACGGATCGGCGGAAGCTGCTCCATCGGCAGGGGCAGCCACATCGTGGGCCACCAGTCGATCGACATCGGCGACGACGTCTTCACCGGCCCGTACGTCTACATCACCGACCAGAACCACGTCTACGACGACCCCGAGGCACCGATCGGCCGCCAGTGGCCGCGCAACAACCCGGTGTCCATCGGGTCGGGGTCGTGGCTGGGCACCGGCGCGATCATCCTGCCCGGCACCCGGATCGGCAGGCAGAGCGTGGTGGCGGGCGGGGCGGTGGTGCGTGGGGAGTTCCCCGACCACAGCGTGATCGCGGGCATCCCCGCCAAGGTGGTGCGCCACTACGTGCCCGGCCAGGGCTGGCTGCCGCCCCACCTGGACGCCGTGGAGACCGCGGAAACAGTGGACGCCGTGGAAACGGCGAGGACCGTGGAGGTCACGGAGGTCACGGAGGGCAGGGAGGGCAGGGAGGGCACAGAGGGCACGGAGGTCATGGACCTCGGGGCCTCGGGGGCGGCGGAGGGCATCGACACCGAGACCGGAGTGATACCCCGCGAGGGGACGGATCGGGATCGATCGACGGCCGGTAACCGTTGAAGGGGGAGAGAGACACTACGGAGGTGCGATGCTCGCGGCACTGACGGGCCTTGGACTCTCCACGGCGGCGGGGCTCAACGCCTACATCCCGCTGCTGGTGGTCGGCCTGCTCGCCAACTTCACCGACCAGGTACGGCTGCCGCAGGAGTTCGCCTGGCTGTCCAACGGCTGGGTGCTCGGGATCATCGGTGTGCTGCTCCTGGCGGAGTTCGTGCTCGACAAGGTCCCGGTGGTCGACAGCGTCAACGACATGATCCAGACCGTCGTCCGCCCCGCCTCGGGCGGCGTGGTCTTCAGCGCCACCGAGGCGGCAGCCCGGCTGGACGGCTCGACCTGGATGAGCCACAACCCCTGGCTCAGTTGGGTCCTGGGGATCGCGATCGCCCTGGCCGTGCACACCATGAAGGCGGTCACCAGGCCCGTGGTGAACACCACCACGGCCGGGGTGGGCGCCCCCGTGGCCAGCACGGTCGAGGACGCCGGATCACTGGGCATCGCCCTGGTGGCGATCTTCCTACCGGTCCTGGTCATCGTGATGGTGGCGGGACTGGCGCTGTTCGCCTGGTGGGCGACCCGCAGGATACGACGACGGCGGCGAACGGCCGTCCCGAGCCCACGATGAGACCGCGGCCCCGCGCCCGCGTCACGGGCCACACCGGACATCACGCCGCGATCCCCACCAGAGACGGTGCCATGGTGCCCTTCACGGTTGACGCCACGCCCTCCGCCGGGCCCGCGGCACCCCCGTCCGCGCCGACCGGCTCCGTGGGGTTCGAGCACCGCGCGAGGATCGCGGCGCGGGCTATGCTCGAAACATCCCGTCCAGTCCCCGCAGGGAGGTGGCTCCGATCGGCGATTTCCTCATCGTCCTGATGGTGATCCTGCTGTTCTTCCTTCTCCTGGGAGCGGCCGGGATCTACCTGCTGGTCAAGATCGGCAAGAAGGCCACGAAGAAGGCGAGGAGCGTCTCCACCCGGGTCGCCAGTCACGTGGCGGCGATGGGCACCGGCGACGCCGCGGAGACCGAGCGAATGCGCCTCGACCTGCGACGCGAGGTCTCCCTCACCCGCCAGGCCGTCGACCACGCGCTGCGCGACGGCTGGGGCCTGGGCGACCTGCCCCACCTCGTGGCCGAGATCGCGGTGCACGCCGAGCAACTCGACGCCCAGCTCGCCCACTACGCTCAGGAACGCCGGGTCTCGCCCTACATCGACCACACGGCGCTGGACCGCCTGCGCGAGCACCACGCCAAGCTGACCACCTCCTGCGCCAGGATCAGGGCCGACCTGCGCAACGACCAGATGGCGCACTCGGCCGGGAGCATCGACGCGATCCAGGGCCGCACCGACCTGGAGATCGAGGCGCGCCGCCGCGCCCCCGACCCCCTGGAACAGATCGACGAGCTCTACAACCGCACGATGGTCAACCGCGCCCACCCCGACGACTCCCGCTGACCATTCCGGCTGCCTGTGAGCGTGCTTCGGTAAGCGCGCTCACAGGCGACTTCCGGCGTGCGCGGGAGCGTTCGCCGTTTCCGGGGTTCCCGTTTCGCCCCTCACTGCGGCTCTCTCCGTGAGGGGACCACCACCGGGCAGATCGCCGGCGAAACCCGTCTCCCCTTGTGGTCACCGCATCTCGAACGACCCACTCGCCGCACACGGCGAGTGACAAAATAACTCCGCCAGGTAATGCTCTCGGGTGTCACCGAAGGGGTTCTGATGACAGCTGTTTTCCCCGAGTGGTTCTACCCGGGGCCGACAGGCGGGTGGACCGCCGACATGCTCGATCACCTTCCCTCCGACGCGCCCCGGCATGTCGAACTGATCGACGGGTCGCTCATCATGAGGCCTCCGCAAACCGTCTTCCATATGTTCGCCGTCAATCTGATGACCGACCAGCAACGCGGCATACGACCACCGGCTCATCTCATGATCGTTCGCGAGATGACCGTGACCCTGGGGACGAGACAGCGGCCCGAGCCCGACATCATGGTGGTGGCGAGCTCCGCCCTGACCAGCCTGAGAACGACCTCGTTCAAGCCTGAGGACGTGCACCTGGTGGTCGAGGTGGTCTCCCCCGAGTCGCTGGAGCGAGACCGCACCACCAAGCCGATCAAATACTCCGGCGCGGGGATCAGGCACCTGTGGCGCGTGGAGCAGGAGGACGACAAACCCGTCGTCTACACCTTCGAGCTGGAACCCTCCGTCAAGGCCTATGTCCCCACGGGTATTCACCGGGAGCGGTTGAAGACGGACATCGGCTTCGACGTCGACATCGATCTCGACCTCGGAAGGTTCATCGGCTCGGAAGGCTCGTGAATCAGGAGACTCCCGCCTCGCGCATGTCGCGCACCTCGCGCTTGAGCTCCTTGATCTCGTCGCGGAGCCGGGCGGCGACCTCGAACTGCAGGTCGGTGGCGGCCTGGTGCATCTGCTCGGTGAGCGACTCCATCAGCGCCTCCAGCTGAGCCCTGGGCATCTCTCCGGCGATCGCCCTGGCGTGCTGGCCGGCCTGCTTGACCGCGAAGCCCGGGACGGGGGCCTTGCCGCGCGACTGCTGACGGCCGCTGCCGCCGAGGAGCTGGGCGGTGTCGGCGTCCTCTCGGTTGAGCGAGTCGAGGATGTCGGCAATCTTCTTGCGGAGCGGCTGCGGGTCGATGCCGTTGGCCTCGTTGTAGGCGATCTGCTTGGCCCGGCGGCGGTTGGTCTCGTCGATCGCCCGCTCCATGGAGGGGGTGACCCGGTCGGCGTACATGTGCACCTGGCCGGAGACGTTTCTGGCCGCGCGGCCGATGGTCTGGATCAGGGAGGTCTCCGAGCGCAGGAAGCCCTCCTTGTCGGCGTCGAGGATGGCCACCAGCGAGACCTCGGGCAGGTCGAGGCCCTCGCGGAGCAGGTTGATGCCGACCAGCACGTCGAACTCGCCCATCCGCAGCTCGCGCAGCAGCTCGATACGGCGCAGGGTGTCGACCTCGCTGTGCAGGTAGCGGACCCGGATGCCGAGCTCCAGCAGGTAGTCGGTGAGGTCTTCCGACATCTTCTTGGTCAGCGTGGTGACCAGGACCCGCTCGTCCTTCTCCGTGCGGGTGCGGATCTCGTGGACCAGGTCGTCGATCTGCGACTTGGTCGGCTTCACGATCACCTCGGGGTCGATCAGCCCGGTCGGCCGGATGACCTGCTCGACCACGTCGCCCTTGGAACGGCCCAGCTCATAGGAGCCGGGAGTGGCCGACAGGTAGACCGTCTGTCCGATCCGCTCCAGGAACTCCTCCCACTTCAGCGGGCGGTTGTCCATCGCGGAGGGCAGGCGGAAGCCGTGGTCGACGAGCGTGCGCTTACGGGAGGCGTCTCCCTCGTACATCGCGCCGATCTGCGGGACGGTCTGGTGGGACTCGTCCAGGACCAGCATGAAGTCTTCGGGGAAGTAGTCGAGCAGGGTGTTGGGTGCGCTGCCCGGGGTGCGCCCGTCCATGTGGCGCGAGTAGTTCTCGATGCCGGAGCAGGTGCCGATCTGGCGCATCATCTCCAGGTCGTAGGTGGTGCGCATGCGCAGCCGCTGGGCCTCCAGGAGCTTGCCCTGGCGCTCCATCGTCTCCAGGGTCTCGGCGAGCTCGGCCTCGATGCCCCGGATCGCGCTCTCCATCCGCTCGGCGCCCGCGACGTAGTGGGAGGCGGGGAAGATGTAGAGCTCGGTGTCCTCGGTGATGACCTCGCCGGTGAGCGGGTGCATGGTCGCGAGCTTCTCGATCTCGTCGCCGAACATCTCGATCCGGACGGCGAGCTCCTCGTACTTGGGGATGATCTCGACGGTGTCGCCGCGCACCCGGAAGGTGCCCCGGGTGAAGGCCATGTCGTTGCGGGTGTACTGCATGTCGACCAGGCGGCGCAGCAGGGTGTCGCGGTCGATCTCCTGGCCGACCTTGAGCCTCACCATGCGGTCGACGTACTCCTGCGGGGTGCCCAGGCCGTAGATGCAGGAGACGGAGGCCACCACGACCGTGTCGCGGCGGGTCAGCAGCGAGTTGGTCGCCGAGTGGCGCAGCCGCTCGACCTCCTCGTTGATCGAGGAGTCCTTCTCGATGTAGGTGTCGCTCTGCGGGACGTACGCCTCGGGCTGGTAGTAGTCGTAGTAGGAGACGAAGTATTCGACCGCGTTGTTGGGCATCATCTCGCGCAGCTCGTTGGCGAACTGGGCGGCGAGCGTCTTGTTGGGCTGGATGACCAGGGTGGGCCGCTGGAGGCGCTCGATCAGCCAGGCGACGGTGGCGGTCTTGCCCGTGCCCGTGGCACCCAGCAGGACGTTGTCCCTGTCACCGGCCTTGACGCGCCGTTCGAGCTCGGCGATCGCGGCGGGCTGATCGCCCGAGGGGGTCATGTCGGTGACGACCTCGAAGGGTGCCACCTTGCGCTGCAAATCTGTTACCGGCCTCACCTGTCCCACTGTAGGCGGCGTGACCGACAATTCTTCCTCACAGGTCCACGTACGAGTGGGCAGGTGTCAACCGCGTGGCAAGCGATCCGCAAGTGGGGTCCCCTTTACTGTCCCGCGTGCCAACGATCACAAAGCGTGATATATCGAGCTCTCGACGTATCCCGAACCTGGAGGTGTGATGTCCCGCCCAAGAGAAGCCATGCAGTACGCGAGAGCCGCGGCGCAAGCCATAGGACAGGGGGGCGACGTACGCCAGATGGTCGGGCAGGCCGTGGGGCAGTACGCCGGCCAGTCCGCGGGGCAGTACGCCGGGCAGGTGGCAGAGCAGGTCACCGGACAGGGGCAGGCCAGGGGCACCAGGTCCGCCGGTGACGGGAGCTTCTCCCTCGACCCCTCCGACTTCATGGCCGCCCGTGATCAGGGTTCCTCCATGGGCACGATCATCGAGGCCCGCAGCGCCGCCCTCAACGAGGCCGGGGAGATCGTCAACCAGAGCTTCAGCGGCAGGGGCCCCGCCGGGGAGCCGGTCCACGTCATCTCCCCCGTGGTCATCCCCAAGAGCACCACCGCCAGGGTGGTCGTCCCGCTCGTCGTGCTGGCCGGGCTCGGTCTGGTCGGGCTCGTCGCCACCGGGCTGCCCGACGCCTTCCGCGTGCTGTTCGGCCCGCACTACTGGGCCGTGCTGGTGCTGGCCGCGGCGTTCCTGTGGTGGCGCAGGAGCGTGGTCATGGTGCCCGAGGGGTGCAAGGCCCTGATCACGAAGTTCGGCAAGCTCGTGACCATCGCCGAGCCCGGCCGGGTGACGCTGTTCAACCCGTGGAAGCGGGTCAGCTACATCGTCAACACCACCCGCGAGTATCCCTTCAACGCCCCCATCCGCGAGGCTCCCACCCAGCAGGGCGTCAAGGCGAGCGTCGACCTGTTCCTGCAGTTCCGGATCGAGAATCCCGCCGAGTTCATCTTCGTGCTCGGCTCGGTGAGCGGTTTCCAGGCCAAGCTGCAGAACGCCGTCAGCGAGGTCACCCGTTCCCTCATCTACGCCCAGCGCGCCGAGGAGATCTACGACCTGGTGGGCGAGAGCACCATGGGCATGCTGGACAACCTCAACCAGCAGTTCATGCCCGCCGTGCGGCTCACCGACGTCAACATCACGCACGCCGAGCCCTCCAGCCAAGAGTACCGGATGGACCTCGCCGCCCCCGAGATGATCAGGGTGGCGAAGGAGGCGTACACCTACGAGTACGAGCTGCAGCTGCGCAAGGAGCAGAACGAGGGCGACCTGATCAGGGAGCTCGCCGGGCTGCAGGAGCAGCTGTCGGCCATCCACGCCGAGATCGCCGGGCACCAGGCCAGGATCGACACCGCGTTGGAGCGTGCCTCCCACCAGGCCAAGGCCCAGGGCGGCCAGCGGCTGGTGGAGGCGGAGTCCATCGCGAAGGCGAACGCGGCGCTGCTGGAGGCCCAGGCGCTGGACATCCGCTCGCTGAGCGCCGCCGAGGCGCCGGAGATCCTCGACTACCGCTTCCAGCAGGACCTGCTCGACAAGCTGGAGTCCGTCGCCTCGCACCTGCCCCGCCTGGTGCAGGTCGGCGACACCGTCGACATCGACCTGCTCACCCTCGCCAGGCAGCTGGTCGGCAACCCCGAGGCCCAGCTGTTCTCCCAGGCGGACATGGCCGCGATCAGGGCACGGATGATCGAGATCGGCGACCGTGTCGAGAGGCGCGGGGCGGAGATCAGCTCCCTTCTCAACCCGCCCGCCGACACCACCGTCCCCATTCCCGTCCCCGTCGCGGGACGCGTCGCGCAGGAAGATGAGGTCTGATGAGCGGCAGAGAGTTCTCCAAGATCAAGGAATCCCTCGCCTCCTGGTCGGAGATCCGCCAGCTGCTGCGCGGCGGCGAGTCCGGCCAGCTGGTCCCCGTGGTGATCCCCAAGGACCGCCGCGGCTTCGCCTGGGTGACGCTCCTCTTCTTCTCCCTGTACCTCGCCGGTACGGCGGCGTTCGCCGGAGGGGCACTCTCCTTCCTGGCCGCGATCGGAGCGGTGTTCTCGCTGATCGCGGCGCTGGTGTGGCTGTGGCGCCGGGCGATCATCGAGATCGAGGAGGGCACCACGGGCGTGCGCAGCCGGTGGGGCGCCATCGTCGGCACGCTGCCCCCCGGGCGCCACTACCTGTGGCTGCCGTGGGACCGGGTGGACGCGGTGGTCGACACCTCCACCGAGATTCCCTACTCCGCGCCGATCGTGGCCTGCCCGACGGCGGAGAACGTCCCGCTCAAGTCGATCGAGTTCTTCCTGAAGTTCCGCATCGTCGACCCGGTGGCCTTCGTCCGTACGATCGGCGCCGGCAACTTCGACCTGGTGCTCAGCAGCGCCGTACAGGACGCCATCCGCCAGCGCAGCCGCCGGGTGAACACCGAGCGCGCCTACGACCTGCGCGGCTCCGACGTCGGCGACATGCAGGAGCTCCTCACCCGCCAGCTCGGCCGGTACGGCGTGCGCATCACCGGCGCCAACATCCCCGACGTGCAGCTGCCCGACCAGTACCAGCAGCACCTCGCCACCCGCGAGAAGGTCGCCAAGGAGCTGTCGGCGTTCGAGCGCGAGTGGGAGCTCACCCGCAAGCGCAGGATCGACACCCTCCTGATGGAGATCGAACGTTCCAAAAAGACGCGGGACGCGCGTATCGTCGAGGTCAGAGCCGCCGCCAACACCGCGCGTAAGGACGTCGCCCGCATGCTGGAGGAGCACGAGACCGAGGCGCAGCGGGTGCGCTGGGAGATCGAGGCGAAGGGCCGGGCCGAGCTCACCTCCGCCGAGAACGAGGCGAAGGGGCTGCGCAGGCTCGCCGACTCCTACCGCGACAACCGCGCGGTGCTCCAGTACGAGCTGGCCCGCCGCAGGCTCGACGTGGGCGCCAAACTCGCCGACAGCGCCCCGCGCCCCGTCGTCGTCCGCACCTCCGGCGCCTCCGGCGACCCCTCCGTCCTGTCCACCATGCTTCTGGCCCAGATCCTGCCCGAGCTGAGCAGCGGCAACGGCCAGACCAAGCCACAGAGTCAAACCCCCTGATGAGAAATTCTCCAGACCCCAGGAGTCCAGATGGTGTTCCGTAAGCTGATGGCCGCGTTCGGCGCCGGTGTCGAGGTCGACACCGTGCTGCAGAACTCGCACGTGCGGCCCGGCGAGGTCCTGCGCGGGCAGGTCAACTTCCGCGGAGGCGGCTCCGACTACAAGGTGGAGGGCATCTTCATCGACTTCACCGCCGTGGTCGAGGTCGAGAGCGGCGACAACGAGTACAAGTCGACGTACAGCTTCCTGCGCCAGCAGATCACCGGGCCGTTCCACCTCGCCGCGGGCGCCCCGCAGTCGGCCCCCTTCCAGATCCAGGTCCCCTGGGAGACCCCGATCAGCGCCGTCGGCGGCCACCCGCTGCACGGTATGAAGCTCGGCGTCTCCACCGAGCTCGCCCTCGCCGGCGCGCTCGACAAGGGGGACCTCGACCCGCTGTTCGTCAACCCGCTGCCCGCCCAGGACCACCTGCTCGGCGCGCTGGACCGGATGGGCTTCCGCTTCAAGAAGGCCGACCTGGAGCGGGGCACCCTGCACGGCTCGCGGATGCCGTTCTTCCAGGAGATCGAGTACTACGCCGGCGGCGAGTACCACCGTCACTTCAACGAGCTTGAGCTCACCTTCATCTCCGGCCCCCAGTCGATGGACGTCATCCTGGAGGCCGACAAGCGCGGCGGCTTCCTGTCCTCCAGCCACGATACCTACAGCCGCTTCACCGTCCACTACAACGACCACCCCGGCCAGGTCGAACAGTCCCTGCGCGCCGGCCTGCAGGCCATGGCCCAGCGGCGCGGCTGGTTCTAGCCTCCTTCGCGCACGTGCGGGTGTGCCCCGGTCCGCCGGAGCACACCCGTTTCGCATGTTCGTACGGAACGCGTGGGGGCGTTTCGTACGGAGCGCGGGAAGCGCCGAGCCGCGACGTCGTCCCACCTGGCGTAGGGTTCCCGCCAAAGCCCGGCCGACGGCCGGGGCCGGGACGAAGGGCGGTCGGGTGGGCGCGGGTGACGGCGACGAGACGGTGGCCGCCGCACGGGCGGGCGACGAGTCCGCGTTCACCGCGCTCGTCGAGCGTCACCGGGGTGAGCTGCGCGTGCACTGCTACCGGATGCTGGGCTCGTTCGACGAGGCGGAGGACCTGGTGCAGGAGACGTTCCTGCGCGCCTGGAAGAGCCTCGGCGGTTTCGAGGGGCGCTCGACGCTTCGGACCTGGCTGTACCGGATCGCGACGAACGCGTGCCTCGACGCCCTCGACGGCCGGGCCCACCGGGTGCTCCCCCGCCACCTGGCCGGGCCGTCGGATCCGAGCGCCGCACTCTCGCCCCCGGCCGACATCGCGTGGCTGCAGCCGTACCCCGACCGGCTCTGGGAGCCGGTCGCGCCCAGCGAGGCCGAGCCGGACTCCGTGGCCGTCACCCGGGAGACGATCGAGCTGGCGTTCCTCGCCGCGCTCCAGCACCTGCCGCCCCGGCAGCGGGCGGCGCTGATCCTGCGCGACGTGCTCGACTGGCCCGCCAAGCGGGTCGCGGCGCTGTTGGAGGGCAGTGTGGCCTCGGTGAACAGCGCGCTGCAACGGGCCAGGGCGACGCTCAAGGAGCACCTGCCGGAACGCCGCCTGGACTGGGCGCCGTCGGCCGAGCCCACCGAGCGGGAGCGGGCGGTGCTGCGACGCTACATGGACGCGATGGAACGCGCCGACCTCACCGCGATCGCCGACCTGCTCGCCGAGGACGTACGGACGGAGATGCCGCCGTGGCCCACGTGGTTCAGGGGTCGTGACGCGGTCGTGGCGGCACTGGCGGCGAGCTGGGACGAAGGCTCGCCCGAATACGTGGGCCGGTTCCGGATGCTCCCCGTCCGGGCCAACCGGCAACCGGCCGTGGCGACCTACGTACGAGGTCTCGGCGAGCCCGCCCACCGCGCCTTCGGGATCTCCGTACTGCGGATCGAGGACGACTGGATCGCGGAGATCGTCGCCTTCCACGACCTCGGCCTGTTCGCGACGTTCGCCCTGCCCACGACGCTCTCTCCAGAACACCGATGAGTTTTCGCGCGATCCACCGTCTCAGAACGGGTCAACCAAAACCGATCCTGACGGAGGCACCTCATGGGCAAGACGCTGTATTCGGTCACCATGTCGCTGGACGGCTTCATCACCGGTCCTGGCGGTGACATGTCCTGGCTGACCGAGCACCTCGGCCCCAACCCGACGGTCGACAGGCTCATCGGTGAGATCGGCGCGCTTCTCATCGGCAACCGCACCTTCGGCGGCGACGACCCCCACCGGGGTACGGACAGCGAGGGCAAGGCGTTCGGCGGAGGGTGGAGCGGACCCCAGTTCGTGCTCACCCACCACATCCCGGACACGCCGGTACCGGGGATCACCTTCGTCGACGACCTCGGCGGTGGCGTCACCGCGGCCAAGGCCGCCGCGGGTGAGAAGTACGTCAACATCCTCGGCGCCGACATCGCCCGGCAGTGCCTTGAAGCGGGGATGCTGGACGAGATCCTCGTGTTCGTCGCGCCCGTCCTGCTGGGCGACGGTGTCCGGCTGTTCGACCACCCTGGCGGGACCAACATCAGGCTGGAGCGTATCGAGCTGACCCACGTGCCGCACGCGACGAGCATCCGGTTCCGCGTCGTCGGCTGAGCCGTCCCCGGTGGCGGGACGTTCGGTAATCACCCCACCGACGTCCTGCCACCTCGGAGGCACCGTCGCCGGAGCAGGAACCGCAGGATGGGCAAGGTGAGCGAACCGAGGCGGACGGCGACGCAATCATCGCAGCGGGCGCCCTCTTCCATCCCCTGCACATCACCCGGAAATAACAGACCGCGATCAGTCGACGATCAGCCCGTACCCTGATCATCGAATCCAAGGGAAAGAACTTCGGTGTGGACGATTCCCCTCCCTTCTTCGAAGGCCCATTCGACAGCGACGAGGCTGCTGACGCCATCGCGGAACTGGAGTGCGAAGACGACGTCGCCGCGACGATGGCCGAGTCACTTGACATGTTCCTGCGCGAGAACGAGGAGTACACCGAAGAGGGAGCGGTGGATGAGGCGCTGGCGTTCACGTGTCTGATCGCCGCCCGGATCTCCGGCATCGCCCCCGACGAGGCCGCCCATCACTGGCTGGACCGCACTCCCTTCGTCGTCTCCAACGAGCTACACCGACTGGCCGTCGCCGCGTTCGCTCTGGCCACCCGTTCGCGGGACAACTGGCTCGGCGAAGTCCGGACCGGGGACTGGCAGGTGTTCCTGGAGCACCTGGAGCCCTACCGTAAGGCTCTCCACGGGGAGCCACAGGACCCGCCCGCCCCGTTCGTGCCGGACTTCTCCGGTCAGAAGAGGCGGTGGTTGCAGGCGTACTGGAGCATCGGCGACCGAAGTCTGCCGCACGACGCCACCTACACGGACGTGGCGGAACGCCTCGTCCTGGCCGTCAACGAGGCATCGGCCTGGCTCGCGTGGTGGCGTCCCGCCGGACTGCAGAAGCTCACTGTTTTCGGGGAGCTCACGCCGGGCGCGTACACGGAGCGAATCTCTCGCGGCCGTACCACGGCCGAAGCCTGGATCGGCTTCGGCCACTCTCACGAGGGTTTCGGAGAATCCGTCACCCAGCAGGTCTTCGACGATGTCCACCAGGCTCTGGCCGCCACAGGTCGCCACCTCGGCCTCGACCTCGTCCCTTCGCTCCCCACTCTGGCCGAGTGACTCCACGTCCTCGTCCACCGGCCGGGATAAGCCACAAATCAACCAATAAAATGGCGACATATGCCCTAATGTCGGTGACTATGAAGATCCGCATGATCATGGCGATGGCCGTCGCCTTCATTCTGCTTTTCCCCGGTACGGCCACCGCCTTCGCATATCCGGTCGAGGACGCCCCGCTCCTGACCGGCAACCCCCTTTACTCCGCCGGCAAGCTCCCCGCCGCGAGTTGCGCGAGGAAACCCGCCAAGGGCAAGAGCCTCGCCTCAGTGAAGAGGCACGTCAAAGCGCTCATCACCTGCATGAACGACACCTGGCGCCCTCACCTGAAGAAGGCCCACTTCTCGTTCGTGCCACCCAGGCTGGAGATAACCGGGGCTCCTCTGCACACGAAGTACGAACGCTACTGTTTCGGGGCCAAGATGGATCCCGCCAAGTCGGAGGCCGTCACCTGCTTCGGAGGCGACTTCTCCGTGCACATTCGCCCTGACTGGATCAAAGCATCCGACGATCTTCCGATCCTCGCGGAGCTGAGCTCCGTCTACGGCGAGTACGTGCAGAGCATGGTCGACATCAGGGAGGGCTACAACGCCTTGCACGCCGACGGCGACGACGAGATCCAGGAGCAGCTCCGCCGCTACAGCCTCCAGGCGAAGTGCCTGGGCGGAGTGACCGCGAGGAGTGTGTGGTCCGCCCTCGGCTACCCCGCCAAGGACGCCCGTCGCCTGCTGGACCTCGCCAAGGCCGAGGCCGACCCCAAGGGCAAGGCCCGTTACTTCGGCAAGAGCGCCAATCTCGTCCACTGGACCAAGCGGGGCTATTCCACCGCCAACCCCGGATCCTGCAAGACCTGGACCGCTCCCTCCGCCAAGGTCTCGTAGCCGACTTCCTGGACTCTCTGGGGTTCCGAGGTTTCCGCCATCACGGCGGCGTCCCCAGAACGACGGCTGACAGACGGCGGCGTGGGTCGATGGGCGGGCGGTCATTCGAGGTGACCGCCCGCGAGGTCTTACGGTTTTACGGCCAGGCCACCGTAGGCCCACGCGTGGCCGCCGCCGGGAATCGGTTCTTGGTATTCGTCCTCGTCCGGTCGCCAGGTGACCACTTCGACGAGCCCTGGAGCCGCCATCGTCCAGCCTTGGAAGAATTCCGTCACCTGCGCGTGGCTTCGCGGAACCATGGGCGCCGCACCTTTGTCGAAGGGCTTGGTGAACTGCTCTTCCGGTCCCTTCGGTGCGAAGTCGAGCGTGACGTGCGACAACAGCAGTTGGCTGCCCGAGGGGACGGCGGCCTTGTATCGCTCGACCAGCTCGTGGGGCTTTTCTTCCTCGGTGATGAAGTGCAGGACACCGGCCAAGATGAGCGCCACCGGCCGGGTGAAGTCGATGACTTCGGTGACCTCGGGATGCGACAGGATCCCATCCGGATCCCGCAGATCCGCCTCGATCACCGTGGTCATACCTTCTTCGCTGCTCGCCAGCAGAGCGCGCCCATGCACCAGGACGATGGGATCGTTGTCCACATACGCCACGCGAGCTGCTGGATTGACCTGCTGGGCGATCTCATGGGTGTTCCCCTGCGTGGGGATGCCGGTGCCGATGTCCAGAAACTGGGTGATTTTGGCGTCGGCGGCCAGATGGCGTACGCCTCGGCCGAGAAACGCCCGATGGGCGCGTACCCCTTCCCGCGTGCCGGGCGAGAGTTTGACGAGCTGCTCCCCCACCTCGCGGTCGGCGGCGAAGTGGTCTTTGCCGCCCAGGAGATAGTCATATACGCGTGCCGGATGAGGGATCGTCGGGTCGATTCGTGCGCCGGGCGCATTGGCATCGGCCGCCTGCGCACTTAATCGGTTGATGGAATCGGCCATTGATGCTCCTCGAAGATGTGCCTGTATCGACGCGGCCGTCGATACAGAACGCGACATCGCACACTGTAGCCCGTTACCAGCCAGTTCGCCGCTTATGCGGATCAGCTGATGGCCTGCGTCGATGCTCATGACTAATGGGTGGGGCGACCCGATGAACCTATCTCTGGCGCATACAGCTCATATCCACATCAAGCTCTCAAAAAATGCCATCCTCCGCAATTCGATTGAACCATTTCATTGTTCGCGAGGTACGGCGCGTGACCATTGAAACGGTTTCGTCTCCGGTGAAGGCGTGCTCTCGCCGCCGGGCCGGGGTTCACCCCGTCAGACCGTCGCAGGTGATCGACGGGGTGGCCGCCGTGCCGTGAGCGATGAAGCCGAAGGTGGTCGAGGCTCCCGCCGCGAGGGAACCGTTGTAGTCGACGTTGCGGACGGTCACGTTGGAGCCGGATACGGTGTGCTCGCCGCTCCACAGGCTGCTGATGCTCTGCCCGCCCGGCCAGGTCCACCGCACGGTCCACCCGTTGATCGGCGCGCTGCCCGCGCTCACCGTCACCGTCGACTGGAAGCCACCCGGCCAGACGTTGTTCGTCCGCATCGTCGCCGAGCACTCGCCGGTCCGGGGGGTCGGTGTGGATTTCGGGGTCGGGGTGGGGTTCGGGCTCGCGGCGTTGAGCGCGTCCAGGACGGCGTTGTAGGCCGGCTTCTTGTCGCTGCCGCTGAACAGCAGCGGGGTGTCACTCGAACGCCAGGAGTCCTGGTCGCGCACACCCCACACGGTGATACCGGTGCAGCGCGCCACGGCCAGACAGCCGTTGACCACGTTGGCATAGGTCTGAGCGGGGGCACCCTGGATGTCCAACTCGGTGATCTGCACGTCCACACCCAGGGCGGCGAAGCTGGAGATGGTGGTGCGGAAATTGCTGTTGTACGGGCTGCCGCTGTTGAAGTGGGCCTGCAGGCCGACGCAGTCGATCGGCACACCGCGCGCCTTGAAGTCGCGGACCATGTTGTAGACGGCCTGGGTCTTGGCCCAGCTCCAGTTGTCGATGTTGTAGTCGTTGTAGCAGAGCTTGGCGGCCGGGTCGGCGGCGCGCGCGGTGCGGAAGGCGACCTCGATCCAGTCGTTGCCGGTGCGCTGGAAGTTGGAGTCGCGCCGGCCGCCGGAGTTGCCGTCGGCGAAGGCCTCGTTCACCACATCCCAGGCGTAGATCTTGCCCTTGTAGTGGTTCATCACACCGTTGATGTGGTCGATCATCGCCTGACGAAGGCTGCTACCAGAGAGCGACTGCATCCAGACCGGCTGGCCGGGGTGCCAGAGCAGGGTGTGCCCGCGCACCCGCTTGCCGTTCTGCACCGCCCAGTCGTGGATGCGATCGCCACCGGTGAAGGTGAACTGGCCCCGCCTCGGCTCGGTGGCGTCGATCTTCATCTCGTTCTCGGCCGTGATCATGTCGAACTCACGGTTCGCGATCGTGGTGTACGCCAAGTCGCCGAGCTTGCCGGCACTGATCGCGGTGCCGAAGTAGCGACCGCTCTGCTGGGCCGCAGCGGCCAGCGTGGACGCGGCGGCATCGGCCGGGAGCGGCATCGTCTGCGCGGAGACGATGCCGAGGATTCCGACAGCTGTGGCCAGCAGCGCACGTCGCAGGCCACGGGAACGTCCGCGGGTTCGGGAAGGGGGTAACGCGTGCGAACTCATGCCTGAGCCTCCATGGCTGGACCGACGATGCGGAAGGTCGCGGGAGCGTTCGCGTGTACGGTGTCTCGGCCCCGGTCGCCGTGTCCATCGGCGACCGGGGCCGAATTCTCACTCTCGCTCCCTTGGGGATCAGCGGTCGGCGGTGCGGGTAAGCGGGTCAGAAGTTCTTGGTGCGGACCGTCCAGGGGGCCCTCGCCGCCAATCCCGAAGGGCTGAGGATGTAGGCGCGTGCCGTGGCGTTGTCGTTGAGGGTCATGTCCAGGAACTGGACCACCGCGGTCATGCCCTCGTTCATCTGCGCGCCGGTGATGAACCCGACGTGACCGGCCTGCGGATGCTCGGCCAGCACGGAAGGGACCCGTGCGAGGTCGTAGTTGGCCCGGCTGTTGTCGTAGGCGATGTCGGAGGGTCCGCCGTGCATGAACATCGCCGGGGTGTGCAGCTTGGACAGTTCCGAACGCGGATACCCGAACGAGCCGTCCGCGAAGAGTCCACTGTCCAGCGAGACGACACTCTTGACCCGCTGGTCCTGGGCGGCGATCAGCGCCTCCAGTCCTCCGCAGGAGTGGCCGGCCGTGGCGACCTTGGACAGGTCGAGGCGCTGGTAGAGCGGTGAGCCGGTACGGGCGTTCTCCCGTTCGGCCCAGCCGATGCCGTCGGTCAGCAGCGACGGGATCGGAGACCCGCTCGCCACCCCGTTCGGCGAGTTGTCGACCGACGCGGTGTTCACCACGACGATTCCGCGGGCCGCGATGAACGTCAGCGCTCGGACAACCTCGCTCCCGTTGGTGTGGGCGCACGCCCCGTTACCGAAGAGCAGCACGGGCATGGCATGCCCGAGGGCCGCCGGATTCGTCGGTCTGTACACGGTGTAGCGGTTGGTGCCGTACGCCCCCTCCCGCGTGACCGGGAAGTTGTTCTCGATGAGCGGCCGGTTGGAAGGATCGGGAGTCGGCGTGGGGGTCGGCGTCGGTGTGGGGGTCGGTGTGGGGGTCGGCGTCGGAGAGGGAGAAGGAGCGGGCGTCGGGGTGGGCGAGACGATGACCCCGGTACAGGGCACGCCGTTCAAGGCGAAACTGGACGGCACCGGGTTGGAGCCGTTCCAGCTTCCGTTGAACCCGAAGCTCGTGCTGCCTCCACTGGGGATGCTGCCGTTGTAGGGGGCGTTCGTCACCGTGACCTGCGCCCCGGACTGGGCAACGGTGCCGTTCCACAGCTGGGTGATGGTCTGCCCTGCGGGGAACGACCAGGTCAGCCTCCAGCCATTGATCGGGGCTCCGAGGTTGTCGACGTTCACACTCGCGCCGAAGCCGCCCTGCCACTGGTTGGTGATCGTGTAACCGACCCGGCATCCGGCCGCCGACGCCGACGCGATGTGCGCACCGGCCACACCGGCGCCGACCATCAGCAACGCTGCGGCAACGGCTGCCGACGGCCTTAACCGCAGACGGAGGGAAGCGAGGTGTGGCATCGATCATTCCATTCTCGAGGTATGGCGTTCCGCAGGACGAAAGCGCCTTCGCGGAACCTTGGCTGGTGACCCACCACGGGCGGTGGCCGAGGCTTCGCCGCTCGCCTGCGGGCCGCCCGACGACCGGAGTGGCGGGCTGTTCCACGCGGTACGGGGGTTCCCTGGCCCGGCCAGAGGGCGAGGCCATGCGTCGTCGCGATGAACGGTCACCCCGGCCTGCTGTGGTGACCGGGCGAGGGGACGGGAGCCAACGCTCCCGTCCCCTCGCCGCCGGTGACCGGGTCAGGCGGTGGTGCAGGTATTGCCGTTGAGGGTGAAGGAACTGGGTTTGGAAGTGTTGCCGCTGTGGGTGGCCTGGAAGCCGATCTCAAGGCTGGCCCCGGGGGCCAGGGCGGCGTT
The DNA here is from genome assembly GCF_042898365.1 of Streptosporangium sp. NPDC000509. Taxonomy (NCBI): domain Bacteria; kingdom Bacillati; phylum Actinomycetota; class Actinomycetes; order Streptosporangiales; family Streptosporangiaceae; genus Streptosporangium; species Streptosporangium sp. NPDC000509. The sequence continues at coordinate 204,821 of NZ_JBIAYX010000001.1, forward strand.
GTAGCCGACGTTGGTCGCGTTCACGGTGCCGGTGGTGGGACTGTAGGTGGCGTTCCAGCCGCTGGTGATGGCCTGGCCCGAAGGCAGGGTGAAGCTCAGGGACCAGCCGTTCAACGCCGTCGAGCCGGTGTTGGTGATGCTGATGGCGGTGGTGAAACCGTTGTTCCAGCTGTTCATCGTGTACGCCACCCGGCAGGCCCCTGTCCCAGGTGTGGGGCTTGGTGACGGGCTTGGGGTGGCGCTCGGCGACGGACTTGGTGAGGGAGTGGTGGTGGAGGAGAACTGCGTGAAGAACTTCCACACCTCTGCCGGCACCCATGTCCTGGAGCCGCTGTCACCGGGGGCGCCGTCCTGCGGGGCGGCGATGTGACCTTCGTCGAAGGCGGCCCAGGCGACCGGGTAACCCGCCCGGCACCCGGAGTAGGTGGTGACGCGGTGCGTCAGACTGCCCTGGCTGGGCTCGGGAGGGTTCTGCGCGGTGCATCCGTTGTTGCGGACGAACGTGTCCCGCAGAGACCGGCCGCTGCCGACACCGAGGACCGAGTCCCTGATCCCGTGGATTCCGAGGTAGGCGATGGGCTGGGTGCCTCCGCTACAGCCGCTGAGCAACCCGCCGGACTGCACCGCGACGGCGCGGAAGACGGTGGGACGGGAACACGCCAGCGAGTAGGACATCGCCCCGCCGTAGCTGAACCCCAGCGCGAAACGCTGGGAGGTGTCGACGCACAGATCGGCTTCGAGCTGCCGGAGAATGTTGTCGACTAGGGCGACATCCTCGCCACCGGAGTTGGCCCATCCGTTGTTGAGGCCCTGGGGGGCGACGAAGATGGCGCTGTTGTTGGCCAGCCTCTGCAACCCGTAGTACGCCCATACGTCGCGCTGGACGGTCTGCCCGGTCGCCACATCGGTGGCGGTGCCGCCCAGCCAGTGGAACCCGAAGATCAGCCGGTAGGGACGGTTGTTGTCGTAGCCGTCGGGAATCCGCAGGATGTAGGAACGGTTCTTGCCGTTGTTCTGGATCGAGTAGGTGCCGCTGCGCAGGGTCGGCGCCTTGCCGCACCCGGCGGTCGGGGCCATCGCGGCCAGGCTGCCGGACGAGGTGGTGCCGGCGCTATGGCTCAGCGCCGCATGAACTTGAGTCAGGACGAGGAGCGCCGCGATGCCGGCAGCGGCGAAAATGGACTGAGTTCGTGAGATCACGTTGCCTTCTCTGGAGTTGGTCTCGACGACGTGGCTGGGAACCCTCACTCCTTCCTCTCGGACCAGGCACGGGAGTGCCGATGGGGGCACACCAGGGTCTGCGCGCAGGCCGTCGCCGGCCTGTGGTGGGGGGTTCAGCCCGGCGGACCGAATCGGCCGTCGAACCTTTACCGCATGTTTCTCGCACACGGCGGCAATCGTCGGAGAAAACAGCGCCGACATCATGATTCGGCATGCGCCATCGGCAAATCGGCGCACCAGCCGATCACAGTCCTGGCTATATCTCCAAAGTAAGGTCGGTAATTGTTAGCGCTAGCATTTCAGCGCGTCGGATTGCGCGTTACGGTAGGCGCGGGAAAGCCGGGCTGTCAAGCAAGAGGGCGGGGTTCATGCGTGGATCCGGCCGACAGGGTGAAACTTTCATCGCGAGGCGCCGACAGGTGGCCCCGACCAACAATGAGAACGCAGGTCGTGGCGTTGAAGCACTACGAATCGCTATCTCGACGGATATACTCATGTTGACAGGCTCAACATTATTGGATGCACTCCGCAAAACTATCTTTCATGAGGACGACTGCGAGAGCGGATTGACCGGTAAAGCATCGGCGATAACAATCGAGATGATTGCCCGCCCCTACCTACTCCGCAGCCCGTCCTGGCAAGCCCCAGTTACGCACCTCTCGTAGATTAAGGTTCGGTTGCCTCAGAGCAGGCGTGTCATTCTCTTCGAACGGGGAGAACCAACACTGAAAAAGAGAATGAACGGCGTTGTTGAGTTCAGCGGCGGAAGCGGGGGGACCATCTTGATCCGGGCCGTAGTCACTCCCTAACCACCAGCAACAAATAGGGCGACCAGACGGAAACCTCCATAACTCGAAAGCCAACCAGCGGGATCAGTGCTTCGTGAATCACAAGGTTGATAACAAATGTGATCACCCTACATTTTCAATGGATTGTCACCCATCGTAACGACGATGTACGCCAAGAAGATTACGGAACACACCATCCATCCGATGGCAGCATTCCTCCACTCCCGTTTCCCTGTTGCCGCGATTCCAATAAATATCCAGGCAACAGGAAGCGCCCACACCACTATATATCTGCCGGAAGAAATCCCGAAAATCAAAACCGAAATAAAGCTGCAAATGATATAGGACATCACTGCAGCCAGCATTCCAATAATAACATGCACAGCAATCGTAACTTTTGATTCCACAACATAAGCCCTTTCTTGAGAATCTCCGAAATAGTGACTACTCGGTTCCCGTATTTAAGACAGTCCACATTGTCCTGCTAGGTCGCAAGCCGCCTGCCTCCCACACTCTGACCATCCACCAACTTACCGCGAGCGGATCAGCCGTGGCATCGGCCGGCTTGGACCATGCCCCCGGTACAGCCTCTGCTCCTCAGGACCTTCAAAAGAGAGAACATAGGCTGCACCGGGGGCACAGGGCTGGCAAATCGCCCTTAGCGTCTGCTAGAGATCATAAGGCATCCGCACTGCGATGTTTCGAGCGAATTTCGCCCACATATCGTGACGGATCGGATCAACGAGAAGAAGAGATTTCCATGGCTCGCTTTGAATTCCCTCCACGTTTCCCCAGGCGGTCACTCGAAGCCACAGATACTTGCCCACCCCCGTTGCTTTCCTGTCCGTTCCATTTAGTACAGAGAACCTGATAAGAGATCCTGTTGGCTCGAAATGCTCTTCGAGGGCTTCGAATGTAAAGTGGTCACTAGCTACGCCAACCACCTTAATGGGGAAGGTATCAAACAACCCCAACAGTGGAATATCCTCGAGTTCGCACACCTGTCCCACCCTTATAACCTTCGCGCATCCCCCCAAAGGAAAGACCGTAGAGAAGTTTCTTGTGATCCACGATACGGATTCCTTCGGCGTGACGCCTGGGCGGTAGGCGATATAGAAGTTATAGATATAAAATAGCTGATTTCCTGCACTTGAACAAGAAGCCGATTCCAAGGTCGCACCAGCTGACCGCGCAACTCCCTCAGAACCGCACGTACTGCCCTGGTCGTCGAAGAAATCATTCGAGTCTTGATATTCGGGAAGAGGAACCGTGATTATTTCGACACCACAGTTAGGGCTGAGCACAAAGATGCTTATGGTCGGAGGTATGGGCTCGACGAAACCTCCTGAGCCCGACGTAGCGGTGACTGCAGAGGGCGCTTTCTCAGTGCCACGGGATGCTGAAGTCATACTTGTGGCGTCAATAGCCCACTTGCGAGTGACTTTGACATTAACGTAGACAGTGCCGTCAGCATCAGCATAGACGACGGGATCGTCCAATGTGACAGTGGAAGCGGTGAGGGTCTTACCCTTTTCATGCATGAGGTCGCGCAGGGCCAGCAGCTTGACATTAAGGAGAGACAGAGAGGGAGTATTAGGATCGGACGGCGCCACGCCTGGAGCCTCCCAGATCGTGGCCGCTCTCCCTTCTAAAACTGCATCTTGCGCAGCGAAGTAATGTGCGACTCGATCAAGGTAGATCTGGCGGCCTGAACCTTCCGTCTCTGCCTCAGACCGAGCAGTGTCCGTCGCATCCCCAAAAGGCTGACCACTCAGCGGAGAGACGCAGGACCTGCTCGCTGCGCCCTGACTGGGTGGAGGTATCACCCGGGTAGTGAAACTGACGGCTTCCCATTCGCTAACTCCGTGGACAGTCTTGGACCGCACTTTGACGGTGTAGGAAGCGATGCCTGCAGCCAGACCAGCGATAGCTGCCCACGGACTGGTGACGAACAACTCCTTCACCTGAGTGCCGCCCGCATCAAATACACGCACGTCGTAACCGTCTAGCATTGCCACGCTGCCGTTAGATCGCGGTAGTCCCCAGCTGACGATCGCGCTGGCATCTCCGCCCGAGGCAGTCAGGTTAAGCACCTCACTGGGCGGCCCCGCTGGCAGGTAGGTCAGCGCCAAGGATGGTTGTTCAGCTGCCATCGGCTCACCAAAGGTGATGACCTCATCCTTATTGGAAGCAAGCAACAGCCACTGATACTCGCTACCAACAATATCGGTCTGGGCAGTACTGATCGGCAAAGAATAAGGCTGTCTGCCTTCCTCAACGTCGCTAGGCAGATCTGATCCCTTCGACTCGGCGGTAACCGGACTCTTCAACGGAGTGACGGTAATGACCGTGTCCGCCGGGCAGGCCCCGGCAGGGCAGATCGGGGTACCGAGTTTAAGGATGCCCTCCGACACACCCGCGCCATCGGGAAGCTCATCGAGTCTGAACCCGATTACCGCTGCCATCTTGTCGACACCGGTGCCGCCGATGCGCATGACGGTCGAATCGGTCACCGTACAGGGCGAACCGTCACAGGCCGTCGGATCGAGCCTGGCGGTCTTAATGACGAAGTTGTCCTTGAGCAGGGTCAGGTGGTTGACGGTTTCGGCCGGAGGCTCCGTTGGGGTGCCCGGGGTGGTGAAGCTCACCGCAGCCGTCTTAGCGGTGCAGATTTCCTCCACGCCTTCATCCTGAGCGGTCGGTGCGATACCTTCCCTGGCCGGAGGAGCGGCGTTCGGCTTCGAGGCTGTAGATGCCTGGGCGCCGAGGGTGTAGAACGTCCACTGGTAAGGCGCCATGGTGTTGCCGGCGAGATTCTTGGCGCCGGTCACCTTGGCTACATATCGCCCCTCTTCTGGCAGGTAGACAGGGTCAAGAGTCAGGATTTTGCCGGTCGCATCCATCCGCACCGGGCCGTCTATCGTGATGGGAGGGAAGTCAGGATGGTAGCCGATGACCTCGATCTGGGCGCCTGTCACTCTCTCGCTAAACGTCACCACCAGATCGGTATAAGGGGTGACTTCCCTCGCACCATTGACCGGAGCGGTCCTCACTACCGTGGGAGGGGTTGCATTTCCCGTCGGGGTGGGAGTCGGAGTCACGCTCGAGGTCGGGGTCGGGTTGGGGGTCGGAGTCACGCTCGGGGTCGGGTTGGGATCTGGACCGGGTGACGTGCCTCCTCCGACGACGCAGGCCTGCATCTGCCACTTGTAGGTGCGACCGGCCTGGACCGTGTTCTCCGCCACCTGGAACGACGCGCGCTCACCGCCGTTGACCGACCTCGCGCCCAGAGGGCTCGATCCGATCGGCGTGCCGGCGTTGTCGTACAGGAAGTACTTGGCGGTGACCGGTCCGCCCGAGGGGCGGTTGACCATGCCTGACAGGATCGGCCTGGTGGGGTCGGCCATACCGGTCTCGGCGTCCGTGGGAACGTAAGGCGCGTCGGTGGTGATGCGGTAGTACGGACTCTCGCTGCAGGTGATGGGGGTGGCCCCGTTGATGCAGGCCCTGACGGAGAACTTGAAGCTGTCGACGTTGCTGACGTCGTAGGTGATGGACGCGGCCTGGCCGGAGGGCAGGTTGGCGTTGGTGGGCGGGGTGAGGTTGAGCATCCACTGGATCTCGGTGGGGCTCAGAGCGCGGTCATAGGCACGGATCTCGTCATAGGCGGCCTTGACCGAGGAGTAGGCGACGCCGCCGCGCCTGCCGTCGCCGAGTTCGAAGGACCGGTCGGCCCGCCACGGAGTGACGGTGTAGTCGGCTTCCGCGGCCTGGACACCGTTGACGTACAGGCGGATCTTCTTGGCGGTGGCGTCGTAGACACCGGCCAGGTGGGTCCAGGTGCCGATCGACGCCGTCGTGGAGGACTTGATCTCCGTCACCGGGCTGGTGGCGGTGTTGTTGTGGTACATCTGCATGTTCCACTTGCGAGCGGTGGAGTCGTAGCCGACGCTGAAGGCGCTGTTGACGGTTCCGTTCTGGCTGATCAGCGGGATCGTCGAGGTTCCAACATCCAGCCTGACCCAACCTGCCGCGGAGAAGCTCTTGTCCGTCCGCAGCACCGGACCCGCAGTTGAGGCATGAGAAGGAATTCCGGCGGTGCCGTTGAGAAGGAGTGCCTTGCCGTCCTTGCCGTCGATCCACGAGTAGCGTCCGTCGACGAAGGTCAGAATGTTGCCCTTACCGCTTGAGTCGATGCCTCCGGTGCCGTCGGTGAAGCTCCATTTGCCGACCTCGCCACCACCGGTGGTCCAGGAGGGAAGCGGTGCGGTGGACTCGACCACGGAGACGTAGTAGTCGATGTTCCTTCCGTCGACGGAGGTGGACTTGTAGCCGACCTTGGCCGAACTCTTGCGTACGATCGCGTGGTCGCCGTCCATCGAGTCGACCGACTCGGCGGTGACCGTGGGGATCTCGGGCGGCAGGATGTACTGAGTGATCAGCTTGGGCGGGGTGGCACCGGTACCGGTCATCTCCGCAGAGTGGAAGACCGCCGAGTAGCCGCTGTAGCGATCGACGTTCTCGGTGGGGCCCTCAAGCCCAACGCCGTAGTTGGGCTGGCCGGCGGCCCAGTCCTTGACCCAGTTGGTGATCGGCCAGGTCATCACGCCGGGGGTGAGGACATTCGTGGTCGGGCACGGGGTGGCCACGAAGTCGAGACTGGAAGGTTTGTTGGACCAGGTCATCCTGCCCGGTGTCCAGCCGGTGTTGATCCGGGTGGCGTACACCCTGCCGTTGCCGCGCTGGTGACAGGCAGGTGACTCGGTGCGCCACAACTGCATGGTGGAGGAGATGATGGGCTTGTTGGCCAGGCTGGCGACGTCGAACGTCAGATACGAGCGCCAGTAGTTGACCGCGTCCACTCCGTTACAACTGGAGTAAACGGCGCCGATCTTCAGCAGCGTGGCGCCCGGCTGGTCGTTTGTCTTACAGTCCGCACCGCTGGAGAGCAGGGTGTCGGTTTTAACAGTCAGGGTGGAGGTGGGGTCCACCACGACGGGATAGACAGTGGCGGGGTCGGCCAACCAGTCGGCGTCCGGTTTGAGGACTAGCGTCCGTTTACCGTCCTCCTCGATGACGGAGGTGGCGATCGGGGCGTTACGCGGAGCCTCGCCGGCCTTGGGATCCCGCGTGCCGACGCCGGTGCTGTCCCACATCACCGGTTTCGGCGCCTGGGCGACGACCTTCTTGTCCTTGCCTTCGGTGAGCTCCAGACCGCCTCGCTTGGACACGGCGAGGGTCAGCTCCTGAGACTCCACCGGGATGCGGATCTCCAGCGCCTTCTTGGGACGCTCACGCAGTACGACGTCATGCTGAAAGCCGGTGGGCAGGGCGGTGACGACCAGGTCGGCCGCAGGTCCGGCGGCGTCCGGGTAGGTGGCGACGTTGCCCTTCACCACAGGACGGGGCAGCTTTCCGTCCCAGGAGAGGCTGAGGCTCTGGTCCGTATCACGCTTCATCACCGCGAACGGAGCGTCGGTCCCGCCGAGGGAGAAGGCGAGGTCGGCCTTGGCCACCTTGGGCTTGAGGACGCCGTCCTGCTCCACCAGCGTGGTGTCGATCCACGTCCAGCGGCCGTTGTCATCTCTGACCTGCGCGGGACCCGAATACGACTCCGTTTTCAGGCTGCCGTCCGGGAAGGCCCAGGTTCGCGAGGTCTCGGTGAAGGCTCCGATGGCTTCGATCGGCTTGTTCTGTTTTCTCGCCTCCGCGACCGCCGCGCGCAGCGGGGCATCGGGGTCTTTCGGGAGAGGGAACGGCGTCTGGGGTGGCGCCAAGGGGGCAGGGCTGGGGTCGGCGGCCTGTGCGGGCAGGACGCCGCCCGACACCAGAAGCGAGGCGGCCAGGGCCGAGACGGTCACGATCGTGGTCGTGACCCGTCTGTTCGGTCTGCGCCGCCGGGGCGGCGCGAAGGGACGGTTCGGTAAGGGAAACCCCACCGGTGCCTCCATTGTGAAAGGGAGAATGACCGGCCGGGCGAGAAAAACGGGAGAGCCCGGCCGAAGATGATCTCGACAAGCATCCCGGCCGGTGCTGTTGATCTTGTCTGGCAAAATGTCGCGATCTTGGTCGAACTCGGACTTCGCCCGCTCAACAGCAAGAGCCGGGGCCTCCGGCATCCCTCGCAGAGCATCGCCAAACGTTCCACCCCTGGATCACGCATCCACACCCGATGGGAAAGATCCTCTTGAAGCGATGATCGACCAACGGATCAGGGCGAGCCTTGAGATCGCAGGGCACTTGGAGCGCCATCCCACGGCTCGCGATACAGGAATACCTCTGCAGTATTTATTCAGAGCGCCGCCAGCCGTTTGGCAACAGCATCCGCCTCGGGAATTCCCATAGGGGCAAAAACAGCAAGGGCTTTCTCTAGATGGATCTTGAATTCTTCCTTTTTACCCAAGGCTTTCATGGCTTCGGCAATTCCCTTGTGAGCGTACCCTTGGAAGTAGACATACTTCAAATCCATGGCCAACTGCAGGGCGGCCCGAGAGCTCTTCACCGCCTCGCTCGGATTTCCACTGGCAAGAAGAGCATTGCTCAGATCGCAAAGAATTTCACATTCGAGCTCCCGGTCGCGTACTTCCCTTACCTGAGTGAGAGCCCTCTCATGATATTCGATCGCCTTGGCGTGAAGCCCGCTCCGCCCGTGATCCCTGCCGAGATTATTGATGGCATCAGCTTCAAGGCGAGCATTTTTCATCTCTCGCCCGACCCGAAGGGCTTCCGTATGACATTTCAAAGCCTCATCGATCCGACCGAGTCGTAAATAGGCTTCCCCTTGATACAAGAGAATGTAAGCATCTTTATGCCGACCATCCTCTTTTCGTACATAGGAGCGGCACTCCTGAAGGCTTTCAACAGCCTCCTCAAGCCGCCCTAGCTGCAGGTTGGCTATTGCCAGATGGTACAGCGCACCTTGCCCGTCAGGACGTTCGCCGAGCGCACGCTCGATCGCGAGAGACTGCTGGCAGATTTTAATCGCCTCGCCTGGCCGCCCCGTACGGATAAGACCGTATCCGATGTCGCGCAACGCCTTTGCCTCACCTCTGCGGTCCCCTGTCGCACGTCGCAAAGAGAGAGCCCGTTGCTGTAGCTCTAGATAGTCATCGTATTTTCCAACAAAAATATATGCGTATCCCAGGGCACCCAGTACTTCAGCTTCAGCATGCAGATCATCAAGTTCTCGGGTTGCGATAAGACTGATCCGATGAGTAGCGATCCAATCGTCTATACGATCGTTCAGATAGAAAAAACGAGACAGGGTTCGAGCCATCTTCCAAGCATGGTCACGCCAGCCTTGAACAGCGCAGTAAGAAATCATCGAGACAAGCGACGGGTATTCCTCCTCCAACCAGAAGGCAGCCGCCTCGGGCCGACCGAATATCTTCTTAAAGCTGTATTCGGCTGGAACGTCTGTCAGCATACTGATCCGACCTGGGTCGAAGAGGTTCATAGCCTCGTCAGCCATGTACAAATACCAGTCGAAGAGACGCGACAACGCGTCACGCCGGTCAACCACTCGATCGTCAAGTTCGCTACGATCACGCGCGTAGACCCGCACCAGATCGTGCATAGTCAGCCGTCCCCCGTCCCCGCGCTGGATCAGGTGAGCGGCCACGAGCCTGTCGATCGCGGCTTGCCCCTCGCCGGAGGACAGACTCGCCAGCGCCAGAACAGCGTCGACACCGATGTCAGACCCAGGGTGAAAGCCCATCAGCCGAAAGACTTTTCGCGCGGTTTCGGGCAATGCTCGGTAGGAAAGCTCGAAAGCGGCGCTGACTCCAGTGTGTGGATCCTCTCCGATATCCAAGACGACGAGTGGGTTCTCATTTCGGAGCCTTGCCACGAAGTCGGCGATGGACAGGCTCGGCTGTCCTGCGAGATGAGCCGCCGCCAGGCGGAGTGCCAAAGGCAGGTGACCACAGAGCTCAGCCAGCTGGGACAGGGCCTCGATTTCTCCACGGGTCTGCTCGGTTCCCAGGATTTCGACGAGTAGGCCTCGTGCCTCATCGGCCGAGAGGACACCGAGAGTAATATTGCGGACATCATGGGTAACCCAGAGCCCTCGTAAGGAGTCACGACTGGTGATGACCACTTTGCACGAAGGTGAACCGGGGAGCAGCGGACGGACCTGATCAGGACTCGCCGCGTTGTCGAGAATGATGAGAACTCGCCTGTCGGCCAGGATCGACCTGTAGAGGGTCTCTCGTTCGTCCGCCTCCTGCGGAATCTCCTCCACCGCCATACCAAGCCCGCGCAGGAGACGATGCAAAGCCTGCGCCGCCTCCACAGGCTGCCCCTGCGAATAACCGCGAAGGTTCATGTACAACTGCCCGTCTGGAAACAGCCCCGCCACCCGGTGTCCCCAGTGTGTCGCGAGCGCGGTCTTCCCGATCCCCGCCGTACCGGCGATGGAGGTGATCACCGTGGCTTGGATACCGCCTTCGCCCCTGGATAACATCAGGTCCAGTTGCCGCAGATCATCCTTCCTACCGGTGAACCGGGCGATGTCGGAGGGCAACTGGCGGGGAATTGGCATCGAGCGTGGAACAACAGCCACTTCAAGGTTCCGTGGCTCCGGATCGAGCGACGGGTCGGCCGAAAGAATCGCCTGATGAAGTCTGGCCAGATCCTCTCCCGGTTCTAGCCCTAACTCGCTCCGGAAGTACCGATGCGCGATCCGGTATTCCTCCAACGCCTCCGCTACTCGCCCCTCACGGTAGAGGGCGAGCATTAGCTGACCACGGAACCTTTCGTGCAGCGGATTTTCGGCAACGAATCGTCTTAGCTCACCGATGAGTTCGGAGTTCCCGCCCAAGGCGAGATCGGCGTCTATCCGCTCGGCGAGAGTGACGATCCGCCGTTCTTCCAACGCGGGACCTTCGGTCATCTGAAACTCGGGGTGAGTACCAGCGAGCGCTGGACCACGCCAGAGCATCAGGGCTTCACGGAACCGCTCCGCCGCCCGTACGACATCGCCCGCCGACAGGGCTGTTCGCGCCAGGTCCACTTCACTGTCGAAGACATCAAGGTCCGAGGAGCCGGCAGGAATCTGCAACGCGTATCCCGTAGGGGAACTCGCGATAACAGCGGCATCACCCAACAGGCGGCGCAGAGACCATAGATGGTTGTGGAGCAGTCGTCGACCGGAAGCGGGAACAGCGCTCCCCCATAGCGCGACCAGCAGTCGATCGTGGGAGACGACGCGGTTCGCGTTCAACACCAAGACTGCCAGCAGGGTTCGCTGTTTCTGTCCAACGACTGACACGAATCGTTCGTCACGCCAGATACCCACCGGTCCGAGTACGCGAAACTCCATGTCTCTCCAGGTTTCTTCGATACGTATCAAAACACTAGGAAATTATGCCGCACTGTTCTAGTCCATGCACATACAGTCACACCCGTTCGGGTCTGCCGCGATACACAGATATAGGGTGCCAAGCCATGCAAGATCAAGATATTTACAAGAAATGAGATGATGAAACCTCTCCCAGATACCCGCGAAGCTCTTTTCGCTGCTTCATAAAGATCGGAGAGTGTTCAGGTGAGCACCGCTGAATGCGATGCTCGATCAAGGTTCCGCTACATGGACCACTCGTCGATGTCGTGGCGAAACCGAAGGGGCGATCTGTCGCCCCGACGGCTCAGGCAGTGAGCAGCAGGGCCGCCACGGTGGCCGGGACGGCCACCGCGACCAGTGCGGTCCCCGCCAGCAGGAAGGTGCGTATCGGCACCCGCACTCCCCTGCGGCGGCACCACTCGAACCAGAGCAGGGTGGCGAGGGAGGCCCACGGGGTGATCACCGCGCCGACGTTGGTGCCGATGAGCAGGGCGAACAGCGCCTCCCGGTCACCGACGGGGATGACCTGCTCCACCGCGGTGTAGGCGGGCAGGTTGTTGATCAGGTTGGACAGTACCGCGCCGACGGCCGCCACTCCGTAGGCCCCGTCACCCGCGTGGGTTCCGATCAGGGTGCCCATCACCGAGGCCAGGCCGTGCCGGCTCAGCGTGGGCACCACCAGGAACAGGCCCACCACGAAGACGAGCAGCTGCCAGGGGAACAGGGCGAAGGTGAGCTTGGCGCGGTCCCGCCAGGTGAAGGCGGCGATCATCAGGGCCGCCCCGGCCAGGGCGGCGAACTGGATCGGCAGTTCCAGGAGGATCGCGGCGACGAACAGTACGCAGACCCCGGCCGCGACTGCGAACAGCACCCGATCCGCGACCGGCTCGGGGATCGGCGGGGCGTAGCGTTCGGCGCCGCGCCGGCCTCGGCGCCAGAAGAACACCCACAGGAAGAGCATGGTGATCGCGATCGCGACGAGCTGGGGGATCCAGAGCCTTCCCGCGAACTCGCGGGTGGACATCTCCACCCGTCCCAGGACCAGCAGGTTCGTCAGGTTCGAGACCGGCAGCAGCAGGCTGGCGGTGTTGGCCAGCCAGAGGGTCGTCATGGCCAGCGGCAGTGCGGCGATCCCGGTCCTGGCCGCGAGGGCGAGCATCACGGGCGTCAGTAGTACCGCGGTGGTGTCCAGGTTCAGGAAGATCGTGACCAGCGACGCGAAGGCCGTGCAGAGCAGGAAGAGCACGGCGTACCCACCGCCGCCCAGCATCGCCAGCCGGGTCGCGATCACGTCGAAGAGCCCGGCCTCCTTGACGAGGTCGGCGAGGACGACCACCGCGGCGAGGAAGAGCAGGATGGGGGCGATCCGCTCCATCTGGCTCTCGGCCTCCCGCAGGGGAAGCAGGCCGGTCGCGACGAACAGGAGTCCGAGGCCCAGCAGCGCGAGCCGGATCCAGCCCAGGAGGGTCAGTCGTCGCAGCACATCGGAAATGATCGCACGCCTCACCTGGGCGGATCGCTCCAGGAGGGGGGACCGGGCTCAGTCGGTGGCGCGGGCCTTCAGGTCGGACCAGAGGCCGTCCATCCGGGCCTCCAGCTCCTCCAGGGTGCCCTCGTTCGGCACCACGATGTCGGCGATCTCCAGCCGCTCCTCGCGGGTCGCCTGGGCCGCGAGCCTCGCCCTCGCGTCCTGCTCGCTCATGCCGCGCAGCTCGACCAGCCGGGCGAGGCGCACCTCGTCGGAGGCGTCGACGACGATCACCACCTCGTACATGGGGGCGAGCTTGTTCTCCGCCAGCAGCGGCACGTCGTAGATCACGATGCTGCCGGGGGCCGTCTGCTCCTGCAGCTCGGCGACCCGCGCGCCGACGAGAGGGTGGACGATGGCGTTGAGCGAGGCGAGCTTCTCGGAGTCGGAGAAGACGATCGAGCCGAGCTTCTCCCGGTCGAGCGAGCCGTCCTCGCGCAGGATGCCCGTGCCGAAGACCCCGGTCACGCGCGCCAGCCCGGGGGTTCCCGGCTCGACCACCTCTCTGGCGATCTTGTCGGCGTCGATGATCACGGCGCCACGGGCGCCCAGCCTCCGGGAGACCTCGCTCTTGCCCGATCCGATGCCACCGGTAAGCCCCACCATCAACATGATCCGCAGCATACGCCGTATCGGCCGTGCTCCGGCGTGGTCGGCTCGGAAGCCGGAATCATGCCTCTCGGCGCCGGAGGTCACGCCTGCCGCCCTTCAGACGCAGAACGTCCCACGGGGATCGATTCGCGTACGGAGACGCTCCTGGGTGCCCTCAGAGCTCCCTGCGCATGTGCACCAGGGTGAGGTGGTCGGTCATCCGTTCCCTGCGCGTCTCGCGGTAGCCGTGGCGGCGGTAGAGACGCAGGTTGCCCTCCGACAGGTGGCCGGTGAACAGGTCGAAGGCGAGTGCCGTGGCGACCTCCTCGTGCAGGGCTACCAGCAGGGCTTCGCCGATGCCCTCGCCCTGCCGGTCCGGGGCGACCACCAGGCGGCCGACCAGGCAGGTCGTGCCGGACATCCGGCCGCGGACCGCGCCCACGATCCGCGCTCCGTCACGGGCGACGAGCACGGTGGCCGTCTCGACGGCCTGACGGACCTGGGCGATCGACTCCACGAGCGGCGCGATGAACGGGTCGCCGTAGAGCTGGGCCTCGCTCACGTAGGCGGCGCGCTGCACGGTCAGGATCTCGCCCGCGTCCTCGGGCTCCGCCCACTCGATCATGGTCACGGCGCCACCCTAGCGGCCGGGCGAGAGCCCCCGGCAGGGGAGGCACTCCGGGAACGCGGAAAGGGCCCCGCCGGAGCGGGGCCCTTCCTTCGATCTTCTACCGCGTTGTCAGCGCCGTCGGCACCGGGTCAGCTCTGGCCGCCCGCGAGCTTCTCGCGCAGGGCCGCGAGAGCCTCGTCGGAGGCGAGGGCGCCCGCCGCCGGAGCGGAGGAGCCGCTGCTGCCGCTGGTGGAGGCACCGGTGGAACCCGAGGACGGGGTCTCGCCGGAGTAGGACGTGGGGGCCGCCTCGCCCGCCTCGGCCTCGGCCTTGCGGGCCTCCTCGACCTGCTTCTTGTGAGCCTCGAAGCGGGTCTGAGCCTCGGCGTACTGCCGCTCCCACTCCTCGCGCTGCTTGTCGAAGCCTTCGAGCCACTCGCCGGTCTCGGAGTCGAAACCCTCGGGGTAGATGTAGTTGCCCGAGTCGTCGTAGGTCGCCGCCATGCCGTACAGCGTGGGGTCGAACTCGACGTCGGCGCCGATCGCACCCTCGTTCGCCTGCTTGAGCGAGAGCGAGATCCGGCGGCGCTCAAGGTCGATGTCGATGATCTTCACGAAGATCTCGTCGCCGACCTGGACGACCTGCTCGGGGATCTCGACGTGGCGCTCGGCCAGCTCGGAGATGTGGACCAGGCCCTCGATGCCCTCCTCGACGCGGACGAACGCACCGAACGGCACCAGCTTGGTGACGCGGCCCGGAACGACCTGACCGATCTGGTGGGTGCGGGCGAACTGCTGCCAGGGGTCTTCCTGCGTCGCCTTGAGCGACAGGGAGACGCGCTCGCGCTCCATGTCGACGTCGAGCACCTCGACGGTGACCTCCTGGCCGACCTCGACGACCTCGGAGGGGTGGTCGATGTGCTTCCAGGAGAGCTCGGAGACGTGGACCAGACCGTCGACGCCGCCGAGGTCGACGAACGCACCGAAGTTGACGATCGAGGAGACGACGCCCTTGCGGACCTGACCCTTCTGCAGGGTGTTGAGGAACGTCTGGCGAACCTCGGACTGGGTCTGCTCAAGCCAGGCGCGGCGGGAGAGAACCACGTTGTTGCGGTTCTTGTCGAGCTCGATGATCTTCGCTTCGAGCTCGCGGCCCACGTACGGCTGGAGGTCGCGGACGCGCCGCATCTCGACCAGGGACGCCGGCAGGAAGCCGCGCAGGCCGATGTCGAGGATGAGACCACCCTTGACGACCTCGATGACCGTGCCGGTGACGATGCCGTCCTCGTCCTTGATCTTCTCGATCGTGCCCCAGGCCCGCTCGTACTGAGCGCGCTTCTTGGACAGGATCAGGCGGCCTTCCTTGTCTTCCTTCTGGAGAACAAGGGCCTCGACGTGCTCGCCAACCTCGACGACATCCGCCGGGTCGACATCGTGCTTGATCGAGAGCTCTCGCGAGGGGATGACACCCTCGGTCTTGTAGCCGATGTCGAGCAAAACTTCGTCTCGATCGACCTTGACGACGGTGCCCTCGACGATGTCGCCGTCGTTGAAGTACTTGATGGTCAGGTCGATCGCTGCGAGGAACTCTTCCTCGGAGCCGATGTCGTTGACCGCTACCTGCGGGGTGCTCGAGGTGGCCTCAGTGCTGCTCGTCATGTGTGGAGTTGCTCCGAACGCGGACAGATGTCGATGTGGCGAACGCGCGGCAGGCTTCTTACCGTCAGCCGAAGAAAAAGTATCGGCGTGATCGAGCGCGAGCCCACTCCGTCCGAGACACGCGCGAGCCCACAACGCAGCGATCAGCATATGAGACCAGACGGGTATGGTCAATCCAACGACTCTACGCGCCCACGTGCCGGAAGGATAACGATCTCGCTCAATAAGCGTTGATCTTCTTCCTCTGGTCCGCCCTGATACTACCCCGAAGCCTGTCCGGGATGGAGATGCGTTCGGGGTCGCCGTCGGCCGTGTAACGCTCGCCGGGATGCTTGTCCAACCACCCGAGCCAGTAGTCCGAGCACCACTTGCGGCACTCCCCCTTCCTGCCGTTGCTCTGGATCCGCTGGATCGCGCGCCGGTCGTGGCCCTTGACGAACGGCGAGACCGACGGTTCGGCGCCGGCCAGGAAGACGCCCTTGAACCGATAGGAAACGTCACGCCATTTTCCCGACTGCACGGTAGATCTTTTGCGGGGCATCGCGCCGAACGGCAGCGCCATCGTCTCCGAGGGGGGCACGCCGAGCCTCTTCAGCAGCCGCTCGACCCTGGCGAGTTGCTCAACGATCTTCTTCTTGGGCAGGCTCGGCAGGTGGGGGTGGCTCCAGGTGTGGTTGGCCACCTCGAAGCCCCGCGAGACCAGCCACTGCACGGCCCGCTCCTGGTCCTTCTCCTCGCGCAGGCCGAACGGGTGCTGGTTGACCCAGAAGGTGGCGACGGGCCGGAAGCCGGGATACTTCACGGCGACCTGGTAGATGATGCCGACCGCGGTGTCCTTGACCGGGGTGCCGTCCGCCTCGAGGGCGAAATGGCTGGGATGGCCGTCGTCGAAGGTGAGCACGACCGGATACTTGCCCGCGGGGATGTCCATCCTGCCGGTGGCGAACTCCCGGGCGGTGACCGGCACGTAGCCGTCCCTGGCGAGCCTCTCCAGCTCCTTGCGTACCTGGGCGGGGGTGCGGTCGATCGACGCCAGCCGCTTGCGGGTGATCCGGTGGTACATCAGGATCGGGACCGCTCCGGCCTCGTTCGCCTTCACCTGCCGCGCGAACTCAGCCGAGGCGGTGATCGGCGGCGGCAGCTCGGCCGAGGGCAGGTCGGGTGTCGGCGAGGGGGACGCGGAGGAGGTCGGGGGCGGGCCGCTCACCGCCACTCCCTGCCGGGGGGCGCCGGGCGGCGCCGAGGCGGACGGGAGGACCAGGAGCCCTATCAGCGCCACCGCGACGACCAGTACGTTGGCCATCATGATGATCTTCGTCAGGGGGGTCGTACTCCGCACTGAACTCCCGTGCCCGTCGAGCTTTTCGGCTTGGATCACCACCTTAGAACAGGCTTCGGACAGGCCTGGCCGATCGGTGGGCCCGACGGACGGGAGATGATCGCCAGGGCCCGGCGTCCTCCCAGGTGGGACCGGTGAGGCTCTCGACGGTCGGCGTCCTCACAAGTTCGTGAGAGAGCCTGTGGGACGGTGGCCGCCGAACGGGCCGGGGCCGTCGGCGCCCGAGGTCTCCACAGGCGCGGCCGAGAGCCGGTCGGACGGCGTCCACCGGATGGGCACCGGGCACCGTCGGCGCCCGGCGTCCTCCCAGATGCGGCCGAGAGCCGGTCGGACGGCGTCCACCGGATGGGCACCGGGCACCGTCGGCGCCCGGCGTCCTCCCAGATGCGGCCGAGAGCCGGTTGGAGCGGCGCCGACCGTCCTCGGGAGTCCGGGGCTCCCCAGAGGCCGTCGGTGCGCGCCGACCGTCCTCTGGAGCCGCCCCGGGGGCTCGTCAGTGGCCGGCGTCCTCCCAGGTGCGGCCGACGCCCACCGAGACGGCGAGCGGGACGCGCAGGGAGTATGCGGCGTTCATCCGGTCGGTGACCAGCTCCCGCAGGGTCTCCAGCTCGCCGGGGGCCACCTCGAACACGAGTTCGTCGTGGACCTGCAGCAGCATCCGGGAGCCGAGGGCCGCCTCCTTCAGCGCGCTCTGCACGTTGAGCATCGCGACCTTGATGATGTCGGCGGCCGACCCCTGGATGGGCGCGTTGAGCGCCATCCGCTCGGCGATCTCGCGGCGCTGGCGGTTGTCGCTGTTGAGGTCGGGCAGGTAGCGGCGGCGGCCGAGGATGGTCTCGGTGTACCCGTCGTTCCTGGCCTGCGCGACGATCGCGTTGAGGAAGTCGCGGACGCCGCCGAACTCCTCGAAGTATTCCTCCTTGAGCGCCCGCGCCTCGGAGACCGGGATGTTGAGCTGCTCGGAGAGCCCGAAGTCGGACAGGCCGTAGGCGAGGCCGTAGTTCATCGCCTTGATCTTGGCCCGCATCTCCCCGGTGACCTTCTCCGGCTCGACGTCGAAGACCCTCGCCGCGGTGGCCATGTGGAAGTCGTGCCCGGACTCGAAGGAGGCGATGAGCGCCTCGTCACCGGACAGGTGGGCCATGACGCGCAGCTCGATCTGGCTGTAGTCGGCGGTGAGCAGGGTCTCGAAGCCCTTGCCGACCACGAAGCCCTGCCGGATGCGGCGGCCCTCCGCGGTGCGGATCGGGATGTTCTGCAGGTTGGGCTTCTCCGAGCTGAGCCGGCCGGTGACGGCCACGATCTGGTTGAACGTGGTGTGGATGCGGCCGTCGTCGGCGATCTCCTTGATCAGGCCCTCGACCGTGACCTTCAGCTTGGCCTGGTCGCGGTGGCGCAGCATGATCGTCGGTAGCTCGTGCTCGGTCTGGGCGGCGAGCCAGGCCAGCGCGGAGGCGTCGGTGGTGTAACCCGTCTTGGTCTTCTTCGTCTTGGGCAAATTGAGCTTGACGAACAGGATCTCCTGGAGCTGCTTGGGCGAGCCCAGGTTGAACTGCTCGCCGCCCACGGACGCGTGCGCCGCCTCGACCGCCTGCTTGACCGCGGCGCCGAACTCGGCCTCCAGGCCGCTGAGCTGCTCCCTGTCGGCGGCGATGCCGACCCGCTCCAGCTCGGCCAGCACGGTGACGAGCGGCAGCTCCACGTCGCGCATGAGGTGGGTGCCGCCCAACGGCTCCAGGAACGTCTCCAGCGCGTCGGCGAGCTCGCCGACCGCGAGCGCCCGCAGGGCGAGGTCGCGGGCGCCGTCGTCGTCCTGGTCGTCGAAGAGGCTCGCCTGGCCGCCGTTGTCGGTCTCACCGCGCAGCTCGCGGCGCAGGTAGACCCGCACGAGGTCTTCCAGCGGGAACGAGCGCTGCCCCGGCATCGCCAGGTAGGCCGCGAGCGCGGTGTCGCAGGTGAGGCCGCGCAGCTCCATGCCCTGCGCCCACAGCGCGAGCATCGGGCCCTTGGCGTCGTGCACGGCCTTGGGCTTCGACGGGTCGGCGAGCCACTCGCGCAGGGCCGCCTCGTCGGCCTCGGTCAGCGTGGTCGGGTCGATGAACGCGGCGCCGGAACCGCCCGGGGCCGCCTTCCCCTCCCCCGCGCCGGCTCCCGCTCCGGCCGCCGCGACGGCGATGCTGTCGACGCGACCGGTGCCGCTGCCGTACGTGCCCTTGAAGGCGAGGCCGGCGCGGCCCTCGGGCAGCGCGCGCAGCCACGGGGCCACCTCGTCGGGGCCCAGGGTGACGACCTCGACCTCGAAGCCCTCTTCGGCCTCGGCCTCGGGCGAGCCGATCGTCTTGAACACCCGGTCGCGGATCTCGCCGCGGAACTCCAGCGTGTCGAGGATCTTGTTGATCTCGTCGCGGTCGGCCGTGCCGATCTCCAGGCTGGTGACCTCGCGCTCCAGCGGCACGTCGCGGATCAGCTGGGTGAGGCGCCGGTTCATCAGCACCTGGTCGAGGTGGTCGCGGAGCTTGTCGCCGACCTTGCCCTTGACCTCGTCGACGCGGTTGACCAGCTCCTCCAGCGAGCCGAACTCGCGGATCCACTTGGCCGCGGTCTTCTCGCCCACGCCGGGGATGTTCTTCAGGTTGTCGCTGGAGTCGCCGCGGATGGCCGCGAAGTCGGGATACTGGGCCGGGGTGAGCTCGTACTTCTCCAGCACCGCCTCGGGGGTGAAGCGGGTCATGTTGCTGATGCCGACGCGGGTCATCAGCACGGTGATCCGCTCGTCGACGAGCTGCAGCGCGTCGCGGTCGCCGGTGACGACGAGCACGTTCATGCCCTGCTCGGCCGCGCGGGTGGCGAGGGTGGCGATCAGGTCGTCGGCCTCGTATCCGGCGAGCGACAGGTGCGGCACGCCCATCGCGTCGAGCACCTCGTGGATCAGGCTCATCTGGCTGCGGAAACTGTCGGGGCTCGCGCTCCGGTTCGCCTTGTAGTCGGCGTATTCCTCGTGGCGGAACGTCGGCTCGGAGCGATCGAAGCAGACCGCCATGTGGGTCGGCCGCTCGTCGCGGAGCACGTTGACCAGCATCGAGGTGAAACCGTAGACCGCGTTGGTCGTCTGGCCCGTGGTGGTGGAGAAATTCTCCTCCGGCAGGGCATAGAACGCCCGATAGGCCAGTGAATGCCCATCCAGCAGCAGGAGACACGGTCGAGTGGGGGTCGCTTCGCTCTTCGGCACAAAGAAAGCCTAGTCTCCTGGTGCGACAGAAAACCTGGCCTCGCACGACAGGAGACTTCCCTTTGACCGTGACAGACCCCGAGGAAGCCGCTCGGCGGATCGAGGAGGCGCTCGGCGCCTCGTACAAGAACACGCTGGTGGAGCTGATGGGCATCGTCATCACCGAGGCCGATGCCGAGCGGGTGGTGGGCACGATGCCGGTCAAGGGCAACATCCAACCCTACGGCCTGCTGCACGGCGGTGCCTCGTGCGTGTTGGCGGAGACCCTCGGGTCGACGGGAGCGACCCTCCACGCGGGTCCCGGGCGGATCGCGATGGGTATCGAGATCAACGCCACCCACCACCGCGCGGCCACGTCAGGGCTGGTCACCGGGGTCGCCACCCGGATCCACGGCGGCCGTACGCTCGCCACCTACGACGTCGAGATCCTCGACGAGCAGGGCCGCAGGGTGTGCACCTCACGCCTCACGTGCATGCTCCGCGACGCCTGAGGCGTCCGAATCGCACCCGATCACGTCCGCCGATCACCCGATCACATCTCGTCCTCGATCATATTCCGACCGCCTTTTTGCCTTCCTCGCGCAACCGGTCCGCTACGGTGGGTGACGGTGATGCCCGTGGGGAGGCCGAGTAGAAAACGTACGGGGTCGGGGAAGCTCCGTATGGCGCCAAAGGTCTCCCCCGGGCTCGCCGGGTCCACACGCCCTGGGGTTCGCGGGCCTGCCGTGCGGCCCGCGCCGGGCGGGCGCGGGCCGTACGGGGGCGGTCCTGGCCGCCGACGCGCGTCAGATGTCGGTGTGCGTCGGGTCGAGCACGCGGCGCAGGAAGGTCTTCGTACGCTCGTGCTGAGGGGCGCCGATCACCTGCTCGGGGCTGCCGTCCTCCACGATCACGCCGCCGTCCATGAACACGACCCGGTCGGCCACGTCGCGCGCGAACGCCATCTCGTGGGTGACCACGAGCATGGTCATCCCCTCCTCGGCGAGTTTGCGCATGACCGTGAGCACGTCTCCGACGAGCTCGGGGTCGAGCGCCGAGGTGGGCTCGTCGAAGAGCATCAGCGCCGGGCTCATCGCGAGTGCCCTCGCGATGGCCACGCGCTGCTGCTGTCCGCCGGAGAGCTGGGCGGGGAAGGCGTCGCACTTCTCGCCGATGCCGACCTTCTCCAGGTTCTCCCTCGCGATCCGCTCGGCCTCCGCCCTGCCCCGCTTCAGCACCCGGCGCTGCGAGATCATCACGTTCTGCAGGACGGTCATGTGCGGGAACAGGTTGAACTGCTGGAAGACCATGCCGACGCCCCGGCGGGCGGCGTCGATGTCGACGTCGCGGTCGGTCAGCTCCACGCCGTGGACGACGACCTTGCCCGACGTGGGTTGTTCCAGGAGGTTCACGCAGCGCAGCAGCGTGGACTTGCCCGACCCCGAGGGGCCGATCACGCAGACCACCTGGCCGGGTTCGACGGCGAAGTCGATGCCCCGCAGGACTTCGTTCTTGCCGAAGTACTTGTGCAGGTCACGGATCTCGACCGCGTGGTTCGCCGGGGCCTCCGAGGTTTCCGGATTCGCTGAGCTCACTGTCACCGTCCCCTCGCCTGTCGCCTCTCCAGCCGGGACGCGAGGTAGCCCAGCGGGATGGTGACCAGTAGATACGTCACGCCTACGACCAGGATGGGCGTGGCGTTGGCATAGGTCGAGGCCGTGTCGTTGCCGAACTTGGTGAGCTCGACGTAGTCGCCGGAGACGCCGAGGAACAACACCAGCGAGGAGTCCTTGAGCAGGGACACGAACTGGTTGGTCGTCGGCGGGATGACGATGCGAACGGCCTGCGGGATGACGATGGAGACCATGGCCCGCGTGTACGACATGCCCAGCGAGCGCGCCGCCTCCATCTGCCCCTTGGGCACCGCCTGGAGTCCGGCGCGGAGCGTCTCGGCCATGTAGGCCGAGCCGACGATCGTCAGGCCCAGGATGCCCTGGCCGTACGTGCCGCCGGGCACCTCGAAGCCGGTGATGGCGAGCGGCAGGAACAGGATGAGCAGGAAGATCAGCAGCGCGGGCAGGCCCCGGAAGATCTCGATGTAGGCGACCGCGATCCACCGGTAGGGACGCACCGACGACAGCCGCATCAGCGCGAGTACCAGGCCGAGCAGGAAGGCGAAGACGAAACCGCCGACCGAGTAGATGATCGTGTTCTTCAGCGCGACCGTGAACAGGTCGGGAAGCGTCTGCTCGGCGACGTCGAGCTTGGTGAAGTTCTCACCGAGCTTGCCCCACTCGATGCGCAGGGCGAGGAAAACCGCCACGGCCACCAGTACGACGTACTGGACGGCTCTGCTGATCTGCTGCCTCTTGCGGGGACTGAGCCCGCTCCTGCCGGGGGCGCCCCCGGCAGGAGCGGGCTCTGTCGTCTTTGGCTGGTCGGTCATCGATTAACCGAGCTCGCCGGGCTTCTTACCGAACCACTTGACGAAGATCTGCTCGTAGGTGCCGTCGGCCTTGGCCTCGGTGATCGAGTCGTTGATCGCCTTGAGCAGGATCGGGTCGGCGTTCTTCTTCAGGCCGACGCCGTACTGCTCGCCGGTGTCGAGGCTGGCGACCAGCTCGAACTTGTCGGCGATCTCGGGCTTCTTCAGCCAGGTCAGGACGACCGGGAGGTCCTGGACGATCACGTCGACCTGGCCGGACTGCAGGCCGAGCAGCTCCTTGGGAGAGTCGGCGAACTCCTTGGGGTCGAAGCCCTTCCCCTTGACGTAGTCGAGGCCCGTGGTCGAGGCCTGGGCGCCGAGCTTGAGGTTCTTCGCCTTCACGTCGTCGAGGGTCGTGACGCCGGTCCCCTTCTTGGCCAGCAGAGCCTGCGTGGCGTCGAAGTAGGGCACGGAGAAGTCGATGTTGGCCTTGCGCTCCTCGGTGATCGTCATACCGGCGGCGGCGACGTCACACTTGTTGGTGGCCATCGCCGCACCGCTCTTGATGACGGCGAAGTCGATGTCGACGATCTCCTGCGTCAGGCCGAGCTTCTTGGCCGCGAGGTCGACGATGTCGACGTCGAAGCCGACGACCTTGTCGCCCTCCTTGAACTGGAAGGGCTCGTACGGAAGGTTGGTGCAGGTGGTCAACTTGCCGGGAGTGACGAGCTTGGGGCCCTCCGCGGCCGCGGGAGCACTTGCCGAGGCACCATCGCTTGGGCTGGCGGTGGTGGACGTGCCACCGCCGCAGGCCGAAAGGCCGAGCGCACCGGCGACGACCATGGCACCCACCGCCATCGCACGACGGGAAACAAAACTCAGGCCCACGAAGGCCTCCTTACGGTCAATGTCGCTTCTTGTATGGATACCTCAGTGCAGGTCATGCTTCATCACCTGCATAATCATGCAGATCACCACTACGACACAATTCGGACAACAACCGTGGTCAAGGGTTTCTGGTCGATACCCTGCCCCCGCGCGGATCCGGGCGCCGGTACTTGCCCGATCGTCAACCGTGATCCGGGGAGCCGTTGAACCAGAGGATCTACCTCGACTACCTTGCCGGATGTGCGTGATCCCCTGAAACCGATCGCCGGTGCCGCCCTCGCCGCCCTCCTCCTGTCCGGCCTGTCCGGCTGCTCGGGAGCGCCCCAGGCGAGTCCCGCCTCCCCCCAGGCCACGCCCACCCCGACCTACGAGCTCCCGCCGCGCCCGGTGCGGCCGGGTGAGAGTGCCGTCAAGGCCGCGCCGGTCACCGACGGTGACACCCGGTTCCAGGTGATCGGCCTGCAGAAGGGCCTGAGCGGCTTCTTCGGCAGCCACGCCGAGTGGCAGGCGAAGGGGCAGTACGTGGTCGTGCGGATCCTCGTGGAGAACCCCGGCCGCACCAACTCCCGCTTCGACGCCAAGCGGCAGAAGCTCGTCGCCGCCGACGGCGCCACCTACACGGTCGACAGGTTCGCGCAGGCCATCAAGCGGCAGCCCGACGAGCTCCCGCTCGGCGCCCAGGTCAGGATCGAGCTGGACCTCTGGTACGACATCCCCAAGGAGGCGAAGGTCTCCGCGATCCGGCTGTTCGGCGACCCGCCTCTCGGCGTGGGCGGCAGCACCGACGGTGTGCAGGTGCCGCTGCCCTGAGCCGGCCCCCCCACCATCCCGGCGCCGCGCGGAGCGGCCCAGGGGGCCTGTGTGGCCCAGGGGCCCGTGCGAAGGGGCCTTCAAGCCCGAGACGCCCTGACGTTCTCCCCGCGGCTCCCCGACGGGCTTCCCGCGGGGAGCCGTGGACTTCCCGCGGGCTTCCCGTGGGCAGGGGAGGCTCCCCGGCTGCTCCTCGCCGTGCTCACACGAACGGGCCCGCCGCGCGGAGTGCGCGACGGGCCCGTCAGGTGCCCTCAGGCCCGGGTGGGCCGTGGAATCACGGCCTCAGGGCAGCTTTTCCTTGCTCTCCTTGGGAGCGGGAGCCGGAGCCGAGGCCGCCGGAGCGGCCTGTGCCTGCGCCTCCGCCTCCAGGTCGATCTCCGCGCCGCCCCCCAGGTAGGCGGCCTGCACGGCGGGGTCGTTGAGCAGCTCGTCCGCGGGCGCGCTCTTGACCACCTTCCCGGTCTCCAGGACGTAGGCGCGGTGGGCCAGCTTCAGCGCCTGCTGGGCGTTCTGCTCCACCAGCAGCACCGTGGTGCCCCGGCGGTTGATCTCCTCGATGATCTCGAAGATCTGCTGCACCAGCAGTGGCGCCAGGCCCATCGACGGCTCGTCGAGCAGCAGCACCTTGGGCTTGGCCATCAGCGCGCGGCCGATGGCGAGCATCTGCTGCTCGCCGCCGGACATCGTGCCACCCATCTGGTTTCTGCGCTCGGCCAGGCGGGGGAACAGCTCGTAGACCTCGGCCAGGTCGGCGCTGAAGTCTCCGGAGCGGGTGTAGGCGCCCATGAGCAGGTTGTCGTGCACCGTCATGCCGGGGAACACTCCCCGGCCTTCCGGCGACTGCCCCAGACCCGCGATGACCCGCTGGTGGCCGGGCATCTTGCTGATGTCCTTGCCGTCGAAGACGATGCTCCCCGACGTCAGGCCGCGCAGGCCCGAGATCGTCTTCAGGGTCGTGGTCTTGCCCGCCCCGTTCGCCCCGATGAGCGTGACGATCTCGCCCTCGTTCACCTCGACCGAGATGCCCTTGAGCGCCTCGATCTTGCCGTAGTGGACACGGATGTCCTTGACCTCAAGAAGCATCGGCGGGAGCTCCCAAATACGCCTCGACGACCCGGGGGTCGGTCCGCACCTCGTCCGGCAGGCCATCGGCGATCTTCTGGCCGAAGTCCAGCACCGCGATGCGGTCGCTGATGCCCATGATGAGGCTCATGTCGTGCTCGATGATCAGAATCGTCCGGCCCGCGTCGCGGATGTCCCGGATCAGCTGCTGCAGCGCCACCTTCTCCGCCGGGTTCATACCGGCGGCGGGCTCGTCGAGCAGCAGCAGCTTCGGGTTGGTCGCGAGCGCGCGGGCGATCTCCAGGCGGCGCTGGTCACCGTAGGGCAGGTTCTTGGCGTGCTCGTTGGCGCGGTGCGAGATGCCGACGAAGTCGAGCAGCTCCATCGCGAGCCTGCGCCCGTCCCTCTCGGCCCTGCGGTGCCAGGGAAGCCCCAGCGCCACGCTGACCATGCCCGACTTGTGGTGCGCGTCCGCGCCCACCATCACGTTCTCGATCGCCGTCATGTTGTGGAACAGCCGGATGTTCTGGAACGTGCGGGCGATGCCCCGCTTGGTGATCTTGAACCGCTTGATGCCGCTGATCTTCTCGTCCAGGAAGCGGACCTCGCCCTCGGTCGGCTGGTAGACGCCGGTCACCACGTTGAAGACCGTGGTCTTTCCCGCGCCGTTCGGGCCGATGAGAGCGAAGATCTCTCCCTCGTTGACGGTGAGGTTCACCTCGCGCAGTGCCGTGACACCGCCGAACCGCATGACGAGGCCCCTCAACTCCAGCATGGCGCGACCAGCGCGTTCCACCTGGACCGCCTCGGAGTCCTTACCTTCCGGATTCACCTCGGCCGGATTCACCTCGGTGCTCACTTGGAAGCCACCTCCTCACCGTGCGACTCGGGCCCGGGAACCTCGGCGCCGAGCGTACCCATCCCGCCTGACCCCTCTTTCAGCTCCGCCTTGCGTTGGCGCGATGGCAGCAGACCCTCCGGACGGAAGATCATCAGCGCCACGAGCACCGCACCGAAGATCAGCATGCGGTATTCCTGCAGGCCGCGGAACCGCTCGGGCAGCCACGCCACCACGAAGGCCCCCAGCATGACACCCGGCAGGTTGCCCGCGCCGCCCATGACCACCGCGGCCAGGATCGTCGCCGACAGCAGGAACTGGAAGTCGTTCGGGTTGATCGAGATGGCCTTCGCCGCCCACAGCACGCCCATCAGGCCACCGATGGAGGCACCGATGGCGAAGGCGAGCATCTTGAAGCGGAACGTCGGCACGCCCATGACCTCGGCCGCGTCCTCGTCCTCACGAATAGCCGCCCAGGCACGACCGACCCGGCTCTTCTCCCAGCGCTTCACCAGGATGATCACAATGACGGCGAGCGCGACCAGCAGGTAGTAATAGGGCCGCGGGTCCAGCACGCCGTACTTGAATGGATCGACCCCGAACACCTCGGAGAAGTTGAAGCCCAGGAAGTGGAAGTCCTCGACGCTCGGCGGGTGCGGGATGCCGCGGATGCCGTTCGGGCCGCCGATCTCGTCGGTGTTGCGGGCGGTGATGCGAATGATCTCACCGAAGCCCAGCGTGACGATCGCCAGATAGTCACCGCGCAACCGCAGCGTCGGAGCGCCCAGGGTGAGGCCCGACAGGGCGCAGATCCCGATGCCGACCAGCATGATGAGCCAGAAGTTCCAGCCCAGTCTGGTGCCGAGCAGCGCCATCGCGTAGCCGCCGACCGCGTAGAACGCGACGAAGCCCAGGTCGAGCAGGCCCGCCTGGCCGACCACCACGTTCAGGCCGATCGCCAGGACCACGTACGTCCCGATCGGGAAGAACAGGATGCTCGCCCAGTCGGTGTAGGGCGACATGAAGGGGGCGAGGCTCTCCGAGGGCAGCAGCAGCGCCGCGACGATCAGGAGCACATAGAGGATCCAGCGCTGCCAGCCAGGTGTGGTCTGCCAGCGATCGTGCATGACGTCACCGAAGCGGCCGAGACCCGTACGGAAACTTGCCAGGGGATTCTTCTGGTTCATGCGCGCGCCTGCTGGAGTGATTCACCGAGGATACCGGTGGGGCGGAACATCAGGACCAAGATGAGGATGGTGAAGGAGATCACGTGTTTCCAGTCGGAGCCGAAGAAGATGGCTCCGTAGTTCTCCACCAGCCCGAGCGTGATTCCGCCGACCAGAGCGCCTCGCAGGTTACCGATACCGCCCAGGACCGCCGCGGTGAACGCCTTGATACCGAAGAGGAATCCGACGTAGTAGTGCGTGTTCTCGTATGAGATCAGGTAGAGCGCTCCCGCCACACCGGCCATGCTGCCACCGACGAGGAAGGTCATCCGCACGACCCTGTTGATGTCGACACCCATCAGGACGGCCGCCTCGGGGTTCTGCGCGGTGGCGCGGATACCCCGGCCGATCTTCGTCCGGTTCACCAGGGCGTCCAGCGCGATCATCATGCCGATGGCGGCGACGATGACGAAGACCTGGTCGACCCGGACCGTGTGGCCGAAGATCGAGAAAAGCTCGGTCCGCTCCATGATGCGGGGCAGGGCCATCTGGATCCTGCCCTGCTCGGGACGGTTGAAGACGTTCGGGATCACCAGGAGCGCGAACAGCTCCTGCAGGAAGATCGAGGCGCCGATCGCCGAGATCAGCGCCGCCAGCCGGGAGGCGCCGCGCTTGCGCAGCGGCCGGTAGGCGATGCGCTCCAGCCCCACCGCGACGGTCGCCGAGGCGATCATGCCGGCCAGGATCATCGCGACGACGAGGCCGACCAGCGCGATGCCCGTGAGGGGAGAGTTGATGCCGAACACGAACGGTACGAGCATCGCACCGAAGGTCCCGATCATGAAGACTTCGGAATGCGCAAAGTTGATCAGCCGCAGCACGCCGTACACCATCGTGTAGCCGAGCGCGATCAGGGCATAGATCGATCCGAAGGAGAGGCCGTCGATCGTCGCCGGCCAGAACAGATTGATGAAGTCATTGAGCACTAGGGTTTACCACTTCTAGCGGGGGTCGCCTGCACGTCCGGGTAGCACACCGCCTCCAGCGGAATCTCGTGGATTCGGCGGAATCCCGTGGACTCTGCGGAATCTCGTGGATTCAGCGGAATCCCGCGGATTCTCTGGAGGCGCGAGAGGAGCGGGAACGCATTCGCGGCGTTCCCGCTCCCCGCGCGTCGGCTACCTAAATCTCCTTCAGCGCTCGACTAGCCCAGCTTGGCCTCGTTGGCCTTGCCCAGCAGGCCGATGGCACCGTCCTTGACCTGGTAGATGTAGATGTCCTTCGCCGAGACCTCACCGTTGGCCTCGAACTTGACCTGCTTCGAGACACCCGCGAAGTCCACCGTGGCGATGAACTCGTTGATCTTGTCGGAAGTGACGTTGCCCGCCTTGATCGCCTCGACGAAGACCGTCGCGGCGTCGTAGCCCTCGGCCGCGTAGATGGCCGGGTCGGCGCTGTAGGCGGCCTTGTAGGCGTCGGCGAAGCCCTTCACCTTCTCGTCGGTGACGTCCGGGGTGGCGATGTAGCAGGGGCAGCCAACGAGGGCACCCTCGGCGTTGTCGGCACCGGCACCGTCGATCAGGCCCTTGTCCAGCGAACCGTCACCGGAGAGGAACTTCGCGGTCACGCCCTTGTCGCGGAGCTGCTTGAGCAGGTTGCCGCCCGCGGCGTAGTAACCACCGAAGAAGATCGCTTCGGGCTTGGACGCCGCGACCTTGTTCACCACGGAGGAGAAGTCGCTCTCGGCCGGGTCGAGCGAGTCGGTCTCGGGCTTCACGCCCTTGGCCTCGAGCTCGGCCTTGACGGCGTCGGCGAGCGGCTTGCCGTACTCGGACTTGTCGTCGATCACGAAGACCTTCTTCGCGGCGACGCCTTCCGCGATGAAGGCGCCGATGCCGGGGCCCTGGACGCTGTCGCTCGGCAGCACGCGGTGCCAGAACTTCCAGCCGTTCGTCGACAGCGCGGCGTTGGTGGCGGAGGCCGAGACGCTCGGCAGCTTCGCCTCCTCCAGCACCGGAGCCACCTGGGCGGACTCACCGGAGAACGCGGGGCCGATCATCGCGACGATCTTGTCGGTCTTGATGGCCTGCTGAGCCAGGGCGACGGCCTTCGACGGGTCCGCCTGGCTGTCATATTCAACCAGCTCGATCTTCACAGCCGGGTTGGTCTTGTTGTACTCGTCAATGGCGAGCTTCGCACCGTTCCTGGGGGGAATGACGATGCCGGCGTTTGCGCCGGTCAGGTCTCCCATGAAGCCAATCTTGACGGTACCGGGGGCGGCAGCACTGGAGCCACCCTCAGCCGGCGTGGCCTCCGTACCACCGCTGCCACAGGCAGCGAGACCGAGGGTGAGCGCCACACCGGCGGCAAGCACTCCACCGAGGCGTGCAGTCTTAAGCCGCAAGGTTGCCTTCCTTTCGCCCGGTCCCTCGTCAGGACCGAGTTCACAGATACCCTTCCCTGGCGGGTGGCCAGGGGTTGTGTCGGTTAGTACAACTAGCGGATGTCACGGGTCGATACAGGACGGCCCACCGTTACCGCTTCGTTATTACACCGATCCTTTTCGGCTATCAGACACAAAAGCCGTGGTCACTGGCGACCTCACGGCTTCCGCGGGGGGCCGTCCCGGCCGTCCGGAGGCCCTCCGGCGCCCCTGAGGCGCGTCCTGCGGCCACCCGACGACCCTCTACCCCAAAAAGGGTCAAAACGCCCGATCAGGCCTCAGGGGCCTGCGTCTCGGGCTCCGTTCCGTCGGTCACCACGATCTGCGCCACCTGTCGCATGCTCAGCCTGCGATCCATCGACGCCTTCTGGATCCATCGGAACGCCTGCGGCTCGCTCCACCCGTGGCGCTCCATCAGCAGCCCCTTGGCCCGCTCCACCAGCTTGCGCGTCTCCAGCCGCTCCGAGAGCGTCCCGACCTCCCGCTCCAGCGCGGCGATCTCCTGATGCCTGCTCACCGCCATCTCGATCGCCGGAACCAGGTCCGACTTGGTGAACGGCTTCACGAGGTACGCCATCGCTCCGGCGTCCCTCGCCCGCTCGACCAGGTCACGCTGGGAGAAGGCGGTGAGGATGAGACACGGCGCGATCCGCTGCGACACGATCTGCTCGGCCGCCGAGATCCCGTCCAGGATGGGCATCTTCACATCCAGGATCACCAGATCCGGCCGCTGCTCCATCGCCAGCTTGACCGCGGACTCCCCGTCTCCGGCCTCCGCGACGACCGCATACCCCTCCTCCTCCAGCATCTCCTTGAGGTCGAGGCGGATCAACGCCTCGTCTTCCGCGATCACCACTCGCCGCTGCGTACTCACGAGCAAGAGAGTACCGACGTCCGCTAGATTGAGACCACGCCGGTGCCCGAGAGTGATCTACTTCTAGGTAAGCTCTTCACTGGTACGTAAGATCCGGACAAAAACGGAAAAATGCCCCGATAGACCAATCGGCAGAGTCGATGGACTCAAAATCCATTCAGTGTGGGTTCGAATCCCACTCGGGGCACCATGTTCGACTCGGCCGTCCGAGGTCGGCCGATGCGGACTTCTCCCGCGCGGCGTCGAGACGCCGGAAAACCACCTGGGGTGGTGACCCCGCCCGTCTCCCGTGAAAACCCCGGAGCCCTCCTCCGGGCGAGTGGGCGAGCCGGCACTCCCGCCCGCCCCCGCGAAAACCGTCGGCCCCGCCCTCCGTCCACCTTCGCGGACCGGCACTCCGAGGCCCGAGGCGTCTGGAGGGACCGGCGACTTCGGCTTCCCAGGCACGAATGCGGGCTCCGTGGGCGGAGTAGGTTGCTCGCAAGTCGTGCGAGACGGCGTAACGGGAGGTGGCGGCATGGAAGCTGCGAGGAACGGCCGGGCCGGGCAAGGTGAACTCGGCGTCGGGTTCGGTGCCGGGCGGGTGCGTCTTCCGGAGCGGGTGAGGCTCAGCGGGCACGGGGTGGTGCTGCGGGAGTGGGAGGACGGCGACCTGACGGCGATGGTGAAGCTGTTCGACGACCCGCAGGTGGCGTACTGGACGCCGCTCGCCTCTCCGTTCGACTTCGAGGCGGCGCGCGCCTATCTGGAGCGTGCCAGGCAGCGGCGGGCGTCCGGGGAGCGGATACAACTGGCGATCACCGTGGACGGAGGCGAGCCGGCCGGCGAGGTGCTGCTGATGATGAGCGGGCTCGGTCTGGACGTCGCGGAGATCGGTTACAGCCTGGGAGCCGCCTACCGAGGGCGAGGGCTCGCCTCGGAGGCGGTACGGGTGATGACGGAGTTCGCCAGGAGGACGGTGCGTGTCTCACGGCTGCTGCTGGAGATCGAGGACGCCAACGCGGCGAGCGTGGCGGTGGCCCGTGCTGCGGGGTACCGCCTCACCGACGCGCCACCGGTCCCCACGGAGGAAAAGGGACGATCAATCATGTTGCGGACATGGGAGTACGAGGAGCCCCAGACTCGCGGATGAGTCGTGTGTGTTGTTGATCTCGACTCGGTCAGACAGATATGTATGAATGTCATTAATCACGAGGAAAGGTAAGCGGTCTGGAGAGATCCGACGCGCTCCCCGGCCGCGGAGCCCGTCTCAGCCCCACCCCCCGAAAGTGAGCCACGTTGACGTCCTCGCCTGGCCAATCCCTGAGCAGCACCCAGCTTTCCGACGCCAAGCGAGCACTACTGGAGAAACGGCTGCGCCGTCGCGCGCCGGACCCGGTGTTCACAATCCCTCGTCGCCCCCCGGGGCGGGGGGCGCCGCTGTCCTTCGGGCAGGAGCGGCTGTGGTTCATGGACCAGTTCGCTCCCGGCACCGCCGCGTACACGATCCCGATGACGTTGCGGTTGACGGGGCCGCTGGACGTCGCGGCGCTGGAGCGGGCGATCGCGGCGGTGGTCGCCAGGCACGAGAGCCTGCGGACGCGTTTCCCCCCCGACGAGGACGGGCGCCCGACCGCGGTGGTGGAGGAGCGGGTCGAGGTACCGCTGGAGAGGGCCGAGGCGAACGGCGAACGGTCCGCGATACGGCTGGTGAGCGACGCGGCCGCGCTGCCGTTCGACCTGGCGCGGGGGCCGCTGCTGCGGACGCTGCTGGTACGGGTGGGCGGCGGGAACGCCGACCCCCCTGGCGCTCCGGACGCGGCGAAAGCCGGGAAGCCGGGAGAAGACGGGATCGCGGAGGACACCGCGGGCGCCGAGGATCACGTGCTGCTGGTGGCGCTGCACCACATCTGCGGTGACGGCTGGTCCACCGACATCCTCGCCGAGGAGCTGGGGGCCTGCTACGCGGGGACGGAGCTTCCCGAGCCGCCGTTGCAGTACGGCGACTACGCGCTGTGGCAGCGGGAACGGCCGGTCTCCGAGGCCGCCCTGTCCTACTGGCGGTCGCGGCTCGCCGGGGTGGTGCCGCTGGAGCTTCCGCTGGACGGGCGACGTCGGGGCGAGCAGACGTTCGCGGGGGCCTCGCACGGTTTCACGCTGGGACCGGAACTGGTGGAAGGGCTGACGCGGCTGGCACGGGAGTCCGGCGCGACCCTGTACATGGTTCTGCTCGCGGCCTACCAGGTGCTGCTCGGCCGGTACGCGCGCCAGGACGACTTCGCGATCGGCTCCCCGGTGGGCGGGCGCCCCCGGCGGGAGCTGGAGAGCGTGATCGGCATGTTCGTGAACGTGCTCGCGATGCGCGCGGACCTGTCGGGCGACCCGGGGTTCCTGGAGCTGCTGGAGAGGGTCAGGCGGACCACGACGGAGGCGTACGAGCACCAGGAACTGCCGTTCGAGCAGCTGGTCGGGGAGCTGGGCATCGAGCGGGACGTGAGCAGGTCTCCGGTGTTCCAGGCGGTGTTCGCGCTGCAGAGTTACGGGCGCAGGGAGGGGACGCGCTGGCCGGGGTTGTCGGTGGAGCCCTTCGACTTCGAGGCGAGGGCGACGCGTTTCGACCTGGAGCTGTTCCTGAGCGAGCAGCCGGACGGGATGGGCGGGCTCTTCGTCTACAACCGCGACCTGTTCGACGCGGCCACGATCGAGGGGATGGCCGCGCAGCTGGAGACGCTGCTGGGAGCGGTGACGACCACTCCGGCGGCGCGGATCTCGGAGCTGGACGTCCTTCCCGCCGAGGAGCGGGACCGGGTGCTGGCGTGCGCGGCGGGTCCCGGGGAGCCGTACCCGGACGGGGCGACGCTGGGCGGGATGTTCGAGGCGCAGGTGGCCAGGACGCCGGGGGCGGTGGCGCTGGAGTTCGAGGACGAACGCCTGACGTACGCGCAGCTGGAGGCG
The DNA here is from genome assembly GCF_042898365.1 of Streptosporangium sp. NPDC000509. Taxonomy (NCBI): domain Bacteria; kingdom Bacillati; phylum Actinomycetota; class Actinomycetes; order Streptosporangiales; family Streptosporangiaceae; genus Streptosporangium; species Streptosporangium sp. NPDC000509. The sequence goes on from NZ_JBIAYX010000001.1 coordinate 238,550, forward strand.
CGGGCCAACCGGCTCGCACACCGGCTGCGCGGGCTGGGGGTGGGGCCAGGCTCGCTGGTGGCGGTGTGCGCGGAGCGGTCGGTCGAGCTGGTGGTGGCGCTGCTGGGGGTGGTGAAGGCCGGGGGGGCGTACGTGCCGCTGGATCCGGAGTATCCGCCCGAGCGGCTGGCGTTCATGCTGGCCGACGCGGCGGTGCCGGTGCTGCTCGCGCAGCGGGCGGTGCTCGACGTAATCCCCGAGGATCCGGGGGGCGCGCCTCCCGCCGGCTCGGTGGACACCCTCGCGGATGCGGAGGCCGCGAGGATGCCCCGGGACGGCGGGATGACGACGGTCGTCCTGGACGATCCGCTGGACGGGCCGGACACGCCCGTGGAGCCGTCGGCGACCTCGGCCGACGCGGCGTACATGATCTACACCTCGGGGTCGACGGGACGGCCCAAGGGGGTGCCCAACACGCACGGGGGCATCCGCAACCGGCTGGGCTGGATGCAGGACGTCTACGGGCTGACCGGCGACGACGCGGTGGTGCAGAAGACCCCGGCGGGTTTCGACGTGTCGGTGTGGGAGTTCTTCTGGCCGCTGGTGACGGGCGCGCGGCTGGTGCTGGCCCGTCCCGGCGGGCACAGGGACGCGGCGTACCTGCGGGACCTGATCGTGGACCGCGGGGTGACGACGGCGCATTTCGTCCCCTCGATGCTCGCGGCGTTCCTGGAGGAGGAGGGCGTCGAGGCGTGCGGGTCGCTGCGCCGGGTGGTGTGCAGCGGCGAGGAGCTCACGGCGCACGTGGCCGAACGCTTCTTCGCACGGCTGCCGGGGACGGGGCTGTACAACCTGTACGGGCCGACGGAGGCGGCGATCGACGTGAGCCTGTGGCGGTGCCGCCCGGGTGACGCGACGGTGCCGATCGGGCACCCGGTGCGGAACACCTCGCTGTACGTGCTGGACCGCCACCTGCGGCCGGTGCCCTTCGGGGTTCCCGGTGAGCTGCACATCGGCGGGACGCAGGTGGCGGTGGGCTATCACGCCCGGCCCGGCCTGACGGCCGAGCGGTTCGTGCCCGACCCGTTCGGGACGGCGGGGGCACGCCTGTACCGGACGGGCGACCTCGTGCGGCTCCGCCGCGACGGCGCGATCGAGTTCCTGGGGCGGATCGACCACCAGGTGAAGATCCGCGGGCAGCGGATCGAGCTGGGCGAGATCGAGACGGTGCTGCGCGGGCTCGCGGGGGTGCGCGAGGCGGTGGTGACGGTGCGGGAGGACGGCGCGCCGGGCGACAGGCGGCTGGTCGCGTACGTGGTGCCCACCGTCGCGACGGCCGGCACGACAGGGGACGATCCGGCGAGGGCGGAACCGAGCGGGACCGCAACCGACAGGACGGCGACAAACGGGACGGCGCCGGGCGAGACAGGAACGAGCGGGACCGCGCCGGGCGGAGCAGCACCGGGCGGGACAGCACTGAGCGGGACGGTGCTGGACGGGGCGGTGCTGGACGGGGCGGAGTTGCGGCGGGCGTTGAAGGTGACGCTGCCCGAGCACATGGTGCCCTCGGCGTTCGTGGTGCTGGACGCGCTGCCGCTGAGCCCGAACGGCAAGCTGGATCGCGGAGCGCTGCCCGCGCCGGAGCGGCGGGCTGCCGAGGCGGCGGGAGCAGGTGCCGAGCCGCGGACGCCGGTGGAACGGGCGATCGCCGACATCTGGCGTGAACTGCTCCACGTGGAGTCGGTCGGCGCCGACGGTGACTTCTTCGAGTTGGGCGGTCACTCGCTCGTCGCGATCCAGGCGGTGGCGCGGATGCGCAAGGCGCTGCCGGTGGTCGGCGGGCGCGCGGTCGGAGTGATGGACCTGTTCAAGCATCCGACGGTGCGCGAACTGGCGGCCCTGGTGGAGCGGCCCGCGGGTCCCGCGGGGCCGCGCAGCCTGCTGTACGAGCTGACCAGGCCGGGACCCGCGCTGATGACGTACGTGTGCATACCGTACGGCGGCGGCAGTCCGCTGATCTTCCAGCCGCTCGCCGACGCGCTTCCCGACGGGTGCTCGCTGCACGCGCTCGCCTTCCCCGGGCACGACCCCGGGTTGCCCGACGAGGAGACCAGGCCGATCGACGAGGTCGCGGACCTGTGCGTGACCGAGATCCTGCAGAACGTCGAGGGCCCCCTCGCCCTGTACGGGCACTGCGGCATCGGCGGCGCGCTCGTGGTGGAGGTGGCGCGGCGGCTGGAGGAGCGGGGCCGCGCGCTGGAGGCGGTGTACATCGGGGCGATCTTCCCGTTCGCCAAGCCCAGGGGCAGGATCGCCGGGCCGCTGGCGCGGCTGACGCGCTACGACCGGTTGCGCGGCGACCGGGTGTACGAGAACCGGATGAGGTCGATGGGCACCGACATCTCGGGGCTGGACGACGAGCAGATCCGGTTCATGGTGCGCAACCAGCGGCGTGACACCCTCATCGCGGAGGAGATCTTCACGCGAGTGCTGGCCGAACGGGTGGAGCGGCTGCGGGCACCGGTGATCTCGGTGGTGGGCGAGCAGGACCCGACGACCGACTACTACCAGGAGCGTTACCGGGAGTGGCACTTCCTGAGTGACACCACGGCGCTGGTGATCCTGGACGAGGCGGGCCACTATTTCCTGAAATATCGTGCTGCGGAGCTGTCGGAGATCCTCACCAACACCCACATCGCGATGGGGTACGGCGCGGCCGGCACGCTCGACCGGCCCTCGCGGGGCCCCGGGGCCGGCTGGTGGGTCGAGGAGGTCTCCGTCCTGTCCCCCGCCCCGGATCCGGAGAAGGACGCCGCCGCGCCCGGGGAACCGTCCGCCACGAAGGAGGAGATCACCGCTCCCAGGGAGGCATCCGCTCCCGATCGACCAGCCGTACAGGAGAGACCGCCCGCGCGAGAGAAACCGGCCGCGCGGGGGAATCCGGCCGGGACCACGGCGCGGGGCGGGACGCGGATGAAGGCGCCGCCGCCGAGCCTGCGGCGGTTCCTGGTGGTGGCGGGGTTCCAGCTGGTGTCGATGGTGGGCACCGCGGTCACCGACTTCGCGATCCCGGTGTGGATCTACCTGACCACCGGGTCACTGGTGGACTTCGCCCTGTTCGTCGCGTTGTCGATCATGCCGGGAGTGGTGATCGCGCCGCTCGCGGGGGCGATCGTCGACCGGTCGAGCCGTCGCTCGATGATGATCCTCGGCAACTGCATGGCCGGGGGCACCCAGCTCGTCCTGGGCGCCCTGTTCTGGACGGGCACGCTGGAGATCTGGCACATCTACCCGCTCACCGCGTGCCTGTCGATCGCGCTGATCTTCCAGCGGCTCGGCTTCACCACCGCGCTCCCCCAACTCGTCCCCAAGGAGTACATGGGGCACGCGGCCGGGGTGGTGCAGATGGTGATCGGCACCGCGCAGTTCGCCGCACCGCTGCTGGCCGTCGCGCTGCTGTCCGGCATCGGCCTGGGCGGCATCCTCGTCGTCGACGTGGCGAGTTTCCTCCTGGTGCTGGGCGCCCTGCTGCTCATCCGCTTCCCCGACACGATGGCGCACTCGCCCAGGGAACCGCTCTCGAAGGAGATCGCGCAGGGGTTGCGGATGTCGATCGGCAACCGCCACCTGCGGGCGGCGATGATCTACTTCGCCTCGCTCAACGTGATGCTCGCGGCGCTGCTGCTCTCGATAACCCCGCTGGTGCTGTCGTTCTCCACGCTGACCGTCGCCGGGCAGATCTCCTTCGTCGGCGGCCTGGGCGGGGCGCTGGGCGGCATGGTGATCGCGCTGTGGGGCGGGCCGAAGCGGCGGCGGATGCGCGGGGTGATGCTGGCGACGCTGGGACTCTCGGTCTTCGCGGTGATCACCGGGTTGCGGCCCTCGGCGTGGGTGGTGGGCATCGGGGCGTTCGGCCTGTGGGGCTGCCTGTCGATCGTGAACGGCACCTTCCTGACGATCATCCACACGAAGGTGCCCCAGCGTTTCCACGGCCGCGTGCAGTCCCTCAACCAGATGGTGTCGTGGTCGACGCTGCCGATCGGCATGGCGGTGGTCGCGCCGCTGGGCGAGCGACTGCTCAACCCGCTGCTGGTGCCCGGCGGCGCGCTCGCGCCGACGGTCGGCTCGGTGATCGGCGTCGGGCCCGGCCGTGGCGTGGCGCTCATGTACATCGTGCTGGGCCTGGGCATCGCGGTGCACGTGCTGATCTCGATGCGCACGCGGGTGCTGTCGACGTTCGACGACGAGATGCCGGACGCCCCTGCGGACGACCTGGTCGGCGCCCAGATCCTGCGGGAGCGGGCGGGCAACCGGGTGAGCGTGGCCTGGACCGCCCCCGCGTTCGCCAAGGCGATCACCATGCCGCTGTCGCCGGAACGCGCACAGGTGCTGCTGCGCACCCCGTATCCGGACGCGGAGGTGCGGGAGGTCGTGCTGCGGACCGGCGGGGAGATCAGCGCGGTGTACGAGGTGAGGTGCGCCGACCGCGACCTCATCGTGAAGATCTACCCCGATGTGCTGACGGCGCGGCTGCACAAGGAGGTGCACGTCTACGAGCTGCTGCGCGGCAGCGGCGCCTCCTGTCCCGAGATGGTGCACTGGGACGTCTCGCGACGCGACCTGCCGCACGCGTACGCGGTGATGACGAAGGTGCCCGGCCGCCCGCTGTCGGAGGTCTCCGGCGGGCTCTCGGCTGCGGAGATCGCGGGTCTGTACCGGGAGATGGGCCGCACGCTGCGGGCGATGCACGGGGTTCGGGTGGAGAGGTTCGGGCCGATCGACGGGCCGCAGGAGAGCTCCAACGAGGCGTACGTGGGCGGGCAGCTGGACCTGAGGCTCGCGCAGTTCGTCGAGTTCGGCGGGGATCCCGAGCTGCACGCGGAGCTGAGCGCCCACGTGCGGCGCGACCGCCACCTCCTGGCGCGCTGCGACGCGCCCGTGCTGTGCCATAACGACTTCCACGAGCGCAACGTCATGGTCGCCGGGAGCGAAGGCCCCGGTAGCCCGCTGCGGATGACGGGGGTCATCGACATGGAGAACGCGCTGGGCGGCGACCCGCTGATGGACCTGGCGCGGACCGACTACTTCGCGGTCAGGGGTGACGCGGAGCGTCGGCGGTACCTGCTTGAGGGGTACGGCGACCTGCCCGGCGACTGGCCGGAGCGCCTCGCGTTCTACCGGCTCTGCCACGCCCTGGAGCAGTGGCACTGGCTGGCCACCCTGGGCGAGACCGCCGCCCTGCCCGTGATCGCGGAACAGCTTCGTGAGTGTCTCAAGGAGAAGGTGTGACAGACGTCTTTCCCGCCTCGTTCGCCCAGGAGCGGATCTGGTTCCTGCACGAGCTCCTGCCGGACCTGGCCGTGTACAACATCCCCGTCCGACTGGAGGCGACCGACCTGCGGCCGGTGGACCCCGATCTCCTGGAGCGGGCTCTGGCGGTGCTCGCGAACAGGCACGAGTCGATGCGGACGTCGTTCGAGCTGCGCGACGAGCAGGTCGTGCAGACGATCGCGGACCGGGTGCCGGTCTCGGTGGCCAGGACCGATCTTTCCGGGCTGCCCCCGCGGGAGGCGGCCGAGGAGTTCGAGCGGGTCGCGGCGCGGGAGGCGCGCGCGCCGTTCCGGCTGGACGAGGCCCCGCTCTGGCGGGTGCGGCTGGTGACGATGGGCGGCGAGGAGTGCCGGCTGCTGCTCGTCCTGCACCACACGATCTTCGACGCCTGGTCGTCGACCATCCTGTGGCGGGAGCTGGTGGAGGTCTACCAGGCGCTGCGCGAGGACCGCGACCCCAAGCTGCCCGAGCTGGCGATCCAGTACGCCGACTACGCGGTCTGGCAGCGCGACCGGCTGGGCGGCGGCGAACTGGACGGCGACCTGGCCTACTGGCGGGAGCGGCTGCGCGGCAGCGTACCGCTGGAGCTGCCGTCCGACCGGCCGCGCCCCGCGGAGATGAGATACACCGGCTCGGTGCTGGACTTCGCGGTGCCGGAGGAGCTCACCGAGCGGGTGGGCGCGCTGGCGAGAGGGCGGAACACCACGCCGTTCACGGTGCTGCTCACGGCGTTCTCGGTGTTGCTGGCGCGCTGGAGCGGGCGCGATGACGTCGTGGTGGGCTCCCCCGTCGCCGGGCGGGAGTTGCCGGAGCTGGACGCGCTGGTCGGCATGTTCGTCAACACGCTGCCGCTCCGTACCGACCTGGGCGGCGACCCCGCGTTCGACGAGGCGCTGGACCGGGTCCGCACGACCGTGCTCGAGGCGTTCGACCACCAGAACGTGCCGTTCGCGAAGCTCGTGGAGGCGGTGAGCCCGCCCCGCGACCCTGGCAGGACGCCGCTGTTCCAGGTGGGGTTCAACCAGATCGCGGTGGACGCGCGCGGCCGGTACGGCAACGGCACCTCCAAGGCCGATCTCACCATGGAGCTCCACAATCCGGACGGCAGGCTGGAGGGCTGGGTCGAGTACAGCACGGACCTGTTCGACGAGGACACGATCCGCCGCCTGGTGTCGGCGTACCTGACGCTGCTCGGCGCGGCCGTCGACGACCCGGGGCTGCCGATCTCCCGGCTGCCGCTGCTGGACGGGGCCGAGCGTGCCCGTCTGCTGTCCTCCTGGCACGGCCCCGAGGCCGCCTACCCGCAGCGCTGCCTGCACGAGCTGATCGCCGAGCGGGCGCGGCGGACGCCGGACGCCCCCGCGGTCGTCTCCTCGGAGGGGACGCTCACCTACGGGCGGCTTGAGGAGCGGGCGAACGCGCTGGCCCGGCGGCTGCGCGAGCGCGGGGTGGGGGCGGAGAGCCCGGTCGCCGTGTGCCTGCCGAGGAGCGCCGAGCTGATCGTGGCGCTGCTCGCGGTGTTGAAGACCGGCGGCTGCTACGTGCCGCTCGACCCGGAGTATCCGAAGGAGCGGCTGGGGCTCATGCTGGCCGACTCGGGGACCCGTCTGCTGCTGACCCGCGCGACGCTGGTGGAGCGGCTGCCGTCCAACCATCCCCCGGCGATCCTGCTCGACGCGATGCCCTCGGGCGGAACGTCCGAGTTCGTCCCCGACCCCGTCTCCCCGGACTCGCCCGCCTACGTGATCTACACCTCGGGGTCGACGGGGGTGCCCAAGGGGGTGGTGGTACCGCATCGCGGGGTGGTGAACCTGGTCACCGCCCTGGGGTTCACCGAGCGGGAGCGGATGCTGCTGCTCACCTCGCTGTCGTTCGACATCGCCGCGCTGGAGATCTTCGGCCCGCTCACGGCGGGCGGCGCGGTGGTCCTCGCTCCCCCGTACGGCACGGGCCGGCTGGGCGAGCTGGTGGCGGAGGCGGGGGTGACGACGGTGCAGGCGCCGCCGTCGGTGCTGGAGGAGATCCTGGAACGGCTGCCCGCGGGGCTGCCGCGCGTGTTCAGCGGCGGGGAGCCCCTCCCGGTGTCGCTCGCCGGGCGGATCCACCGGGTCACCGACGAGCTGTGGAACCTCTACGGGCCGACGGAGACGACGATCTGGTCGTTCGCGCACCGGGTGCCGAAGGGCACGGAGTCGATGTCGATCGGCATGCCGGTCGCGGGCACCACCGCGTACGTGCTGGACGAGGCGATGGAGCCGGTGCCCTCCGGTGTGGTGGGGGAGCTGTTCCTGGGCGGCGACGGGGTCGCCCGCGGCTACCGGGGGCGGCCGGGGCTGACCGCCGAGCGGTTCGTCCCCGACCCGTTCGGCCGGGGTGGGCGTCTCTACCGGACGGGCGACCTCGTGCGGCGGCTGCCCGACGGCACCCTGGAGTTCCTCGGACGCGCGGACGACCAGGTGAAGGTACGGGGGGTGCGGATCGAGCTGGGCGAGGTGGAGGCGGCGCTGGCGGCCCACCCGGGGGTGCGCCGGGCGGTCGCCGCGGTCAGGGACGACGCCCCCGGCGGCCGGGCGCTGGTCGCGTACCTGGACATGGACACGGACGCCGAGACGGACGCGGGCACCGGGGTGAGCCCGGCCGCGGGCGCCGGGAGGGGCGCGGAGGCGACGGCCGGGGAGCTCAGGGCGTTCCTGGCGACGCGGCTGCCCGCCACGATGGTGCCGAGCCTCTTCGTGCCGGTACGGGATTTCCCGAAGCTGCCCAACGGCAAGCTCGACCGCGCCTCGCTGCCCTCCCCCGTCTCCGAGGAGGTCCCGGCGGCACCCACGAGACCGGGCACGGCGAGCGAGGAGCTGGTGCACGAGATCTGGTGCGAGGTGCTGGGCAGGAGCGGCATCGGGATCGACGACGACTTCTTCGACGTCGGCGGGCACTCGCTGCTCGGTACCAAGGTCGTCGCCAGGATCTGCTCGACGGTGGGCGTCGACCTGCCGCTCAACGCCCTGTTCACCACGCGCTCGGTCCGCGGGCTCGCGCTGGTGGTCGAGGAGTGCCTGGCCGCCGAGATCGACCGGCTCACGGACGAGGAGGCCGAGCGGATCGCCGAGGAGTACGACCACAATGACGGCGGGGTGAACTAGGACCGAAATAGGCATTTAGGACACTTGCTCTTGGTAGCCTCCGGCCACGTCCGGTGTCCACGGAGTGAGACGCTTCACGACGCACGGAAGCGGTAGGTCACCTTCCGTTCACCGGATCGCCACCAACTGCGGCGATCCCGGAGCGTCACGGCGCTCGAAGATCTTCCCCTACGGCCGAAACCGGCATTACGCCACACGTTTAACTTTCAATCCTTGACTGTCCGATGACGCAAATAATAGGAATGACCTGGCTTATTGCTTGTGAATACTTGGCAGGGCAAAAACCCTGTTTGGGGCTATGGGGGGTGGATGCTCGAAGCGATGCGGGGGGACTCGTCGTCCGCCTCTTTGCCCGGTCCGTCATTCACCTCACCGGCTCCCGCGCCCGTCGCCTGGACGACCGGGCCACCCCACATCGCCCCGGACGCGCTGCTGTGCGACCTGATCGTCGCCCAGGCGGCGCGTACGCCCTCCGCGCCGGCGATCCGCCAGTGGGACGTCGGCCTCACCTACCGCGACCTGGTCGACGCCGCCACCACGCTCGCGCTGCGATTACGTGCCCTCGGGGTGGGCCCTGAGGATCGGGTCGGGCTCTGCGCCCGGCGCACACCGCTGATGACCGTCGCCGCCCTCGGCATCATGATGGCGGGCGGCGCGTACGTCCCTCTCGACCCCGCGCATCCACGCCGGCGACTCGACGAGGTCCTCGACGACGCGGGCATCGCGGTCGTCGTGGCCGACGGCCACGGCCGCGCGATGCTGGACGGATGCGGGCGCCCCCTGGTCGAGCCGGACACGGGCGTCGCGGCCGTGTCCGAAATTACTTCCGGAACCGCCTCTAGGCCCTCTGCCGTAACGGGGACGGGAAGCGGCGAGAACGTCGGCGGCGGTCCTGCGCTGCCGGGGAACGCCGCCTATGTTCTGTACACGTCCGGATCGACCGGGCGGCCCAAGGGCGTGGTGGTGAGCCACGCCTCCGCGGTCGCGTTCGCCTCCGCCGCGACGGCCCACTTCGGCCTGGACGGCACATGCCGGTCGATCGCGTTCTCCGCGCTCGGCTTCGACGTCTCGGTGCTCGACATGCTCGCGCCGCTCACCGTGGGCGGCTGCGTGCAGCTGGTGCCGGACGAGGACAGGACCGACCCGGCGCGGCTGCAGCGGTTCCTGGAGGCGCACGACGTCACCTGGGGGTTCATCCCGCCCGCACTGCTGCCGCTGGTCGACCCGGCCCGGCTGCCGCACCTGCGCGACCTGATCACGGCCGGGGAGCCGCCGGGTCCCGAGCAGGTGGCCCGCTGGTCGGCGCACACCCGTTTCCACAACTGGTACGGCCCCACGGAGACGACCGTCTGCGTGGTCGGCACCGAGCTGTCGGGGACCTGGGAGCGTTCGCTGCCGATCGGGCACCCCCTGCGCGGCTGCCGGGCGCACGTCTTGGACGAGGACATGCGCGAGTGTCCCGTCGGCGTCCCCGGCGAGCTGTACATCGGCGGGCCTCAGGTGAGCCGCGGCTACCTGGGCCTGCCCGGCATGACGGCCGAGAGGTTCGTACCCGACCCCTTCGAGTCCGCGCCCGGCGCGCGGCTCTACCGCACCGGCGACCACGTCGCCTGGCAGGCGGACGGCCGGATCGCCTTCATGGGGCGGCTGGACCGGCAGGTGAAGATCCAGGGACAGCGGGTCGAGATCGGCGAGGTCGAGTCGGTGGTGCGGGCGCACCCAGAGGTGACGCAGGCGGTGGTCGACGCCCCGGGCGAGCTGGTCGCCTACGTCGCGCCGCTGGACGCTCCCGGGCTCGCGGCCCTGCGGGTGCACTGCGCGGGCCGGCTGCCGATCTACATGTTGCCCACCCGCGTGGTGCACGTGCCCGCCCTGCCGCTGAACTCCTCGGGCAAGGTCGACCTCGCCGCCCTGCGCGACCTCGCCGGGCAATCCTCAGGCACCTCCCGGAACACCACCCGCGACCGGGACGGGGACACCGCAGGGGGCACGGCCGGCAACACGGCTCGGGGTACGACCGGCGGCGCGGCCGGACTCTCGGGGCTCTCGGGGCTGGCGGCGATCTGGGCGCGGGTGCTCGACGCGCCTCCCCCCGGCCCCGACGACGACTTCTTCGAGCGCGGCGGGCACTCGTTGCGGGCGATGCGCCTGGTGTCGGCCATCAGGGCGGAACTCGGCAGGGACGTCTCGGTCGAGGACGTCTACACGGCCCGCACCTACGGCGCCCTCTCGTCCGGTGTCGAGAACGCCCCCCTCTCCGACGTCGAGAACATCCTCTCGTCCGGCGTCCAGAACGCCGGCGCGCGGGACGCCGCGCCGGCGGGAGAGACCCCGCCTGCGAAGACTTCGGCGAGCTCGGGGGGCTCGGCGCCCCCCACGCTGTCGCCCGCGCAACGACGCATGTGGTTCGTGGAGCGGCTCGCCCCCGACACCCCCGCCCACAACATCGCGATGGCCGAGCGCCTACGCGGCCCGCTGGACCACGGCGCGCTGCGCAGCGCCCTGGAGTCGGTGGTGGCGAGGCATGAGACGCTGCGCTGGCGGATCACCTCCCGCGACGGCGTGCCCCACGTGTCGGTCGTCCCGCCGGGCGAGGTGCCGCTCCCGCTCGACGACCTCTCGGCGCTCGCCCGTCCCGAGGCCGCTTCGGAGACGACTCCGGGGAGCACGTCGAAACCGGCTTCGGAGAGCGAGCCGGAAGCGGTTCCGGAGACCACGCTGAAGACCGCTCCGGAGAGCACACCGGAGGCGGCTCTGGAGACCGCACTGCAGAAGGCTCTTGAAACGATTCTGGAGACGGAGGCGCGGACGCGGTTCGACCTGGCGCGCGATCCGCTGCTGCGAGCCAGGCTGATCCGGCTGGCCGACGACGACCACGTGCTCGCGGTGACCGCGCATCACATCGTCTTCGACGGCTGGTCCCAGGACGTCTTCTACCGTGACCTGAGCGCCGCCTACCGAGGTGACCTCCAAGGGCCGGCGGGTGCGTCCTTCGCCGACTACGCGCGCTGGGCGAGGGAGCGGTCGGACGGCGACGGGGTCGACTGGTGGCGTGAGCACCTGAAGGACGCCCCGATGGTGCTCGACCTGCCCAGGGACACCCCGCGCCCTCCCGTCCAGACTTTTTTTGGAGCGCTCCGGACAGCGGAGATTGACAACGAGACCGCAGATCGCGTCAGGCGGCTCGCGGTCCGGCTGGGGGTCACCCCGTACCCGGTGCTGCTCGCCGCCTTCGCGCAGCTGCTCTCCAGGCTGTCCGGGCAGCGGGACCTGCTCGTCGGCACCCCGTACGCCGACCGGGGGCACGTCGCGTTCGAGTCGCTGATCGGCATGTGCGTGCGGATGCTGCCGCTACGGCTGCGTCAGGACCCCGAGGTCTCGTTCGAGGAGCACGTGAGGCGCTGCCGCGACGAGCTCGCCGAGGTCGTCTCCCACGGGGACGTACCGCTGGAGCGCGTCGTGGAGGCGCTGCGCGTCCCGCGCGACCTGGGACGCAACCCGGTGACGCAGGTGCTGTTCAACATGTACAACTTCGCCGAGGCCAAGCTGGACCTGCCCGGGTGCGTGACCGAACCGCTGCCCGCCGGGCTGCCTGGCGCGCTGTTCGACCTGACGATGTACGTCAGCGAGCGCGGCGACGGATACGCCCTGCAGCTCGTCTACAACCCCGACCTGTTCTCCGCCGCCAGGATGGACGCCCTGCTGGCCGGTTACGCGCACCTGCTGGGCGACCTGCTCGCCGACCCGGGGCAGGCGGCGCGCGAGGCCCGGCTCACCCCGGGAGAACCTGCCGCCGCGCTGCCGGTCTGGGACGGTCCCGGGCCGCTGGACACCCTGCACGGCGACGTCGTGGTGGAGGGAGCGGGGCGGAGCCTGGGACACGCGGACCTCACCGCGCTGCGCCACCGTACGACCTCGGCGCTGCGCGCGGCCGGGGTGGAACCCGGCCAGGCGGTCGCGGTGCTCGCCGCGCGGGTTCCCGAGCTTCCCGGGCTGCTGCTGGGGGTGCTGGCCACCGGGGCCCGCTGGGTGATCCTCGACCCGGCGCACCCGGCTCCGGTGCTGGCCCGCCAGGCCGCCGCCGCCGGCGCCGTGGCGGCACTGCGCTGTCCGGGCGCGCCCCCTCTGCCGGGTCTTCCGGAGATCGCGCTCCCGGAGACCTCGCCGCCGGGAACCACGCCGCACCCCGAGCGGGGCTATCTCTCGCTCACCTCGGGGACCACCGGCGACCCCAAGCCGGTGGTGACCGGTGAGGGGCCGCTCGCCCACTTCGTCGCCTGGTACGCGGCGACCTTCGCGGTGACCCCCGCCGATCGCTTCGCCCTGCTGTCGGGCCTGGCGCACGACCCCGCGCTGCGCGACGTGTTCGTACCGCTCGCCACCGGCGCCTGGCTGTGCGTGCCGGAGGGCGAACTGCTGCGCGACCCCGTCCGGCTGGTCGCGTGGCTGCGCGAACACCGCGTCACCGTGGCGCACCTCACCCCGCAGCTGGCCAGGATGCTCTGCGGGACCGGCGCGGTGCTGCCCGAGGTGCGGCTGGTGGCGACCGGCGGCGACCGGCTCACCCACGCCGACGCCGCGCGGCTGCGCCGCCTCGTCCCCGCCGCCCGGCTGGTGGCCTTCTACGGCACCACCGAGACCCCGCAGGCCCACGCCTGGTACGAGATCCCCTCCGGGGTGCGTGAGAGCGCCGAACCCGTCCCCGCCGGACACGGCATCGAGGGCAGCGAGCTGGTCGTGACCGCCGAGCACGGCGGCCGGGCCGGGGTGGGTGAGCTGGGCGAGGTGGTCGTCCGCAGCGCCAACCTGGCGAACGGCTATCTCGACGCCGAACTCACCCGGCTCCGCTTCACCGGTGACGCCTTCGCCACCGGCGACCTCGGCCGCCTCAACCCCGACGGGACCGTGACGATCGCCGGACGGCGCGACGACCAGGTGAAGATCCGCGGCTTCCGGGTGGAGCTGGGCGAGGTGGAGGCGGCCCTGTCGGCCCACCCCGAGGTCCGCGCCGCCGTCGCGGTGGCCGACCGGGACGAGCGGCGCGAGACGGTGCTGCACGCCTACGCGGTGCCGCGCAGGCCGGGTCCGGCCCCGCCGGGGCTGCTCGACCACCTGCGCGCGGTGCTGCCCGAGCACGCGGTGCCCGCCGAGGTGTTCGTGGTTCCCGCGCTCCCGCTCACCCCCAACGGCAAGGTCGACCGCGCCGCGCTGCGCCGGCCCGTGTCCCGGCCGGGAGGCGAGGCGGGCGGGGAGGTGTCCGGCCCGACCGAGCGGGCCGTGGCCGAGGTGTGGCGGGCCGTGCTCGGCGTGCCTCGGGTGGGGGCGGCCGACAACTTCTTCGAGATCGGCGGCCACTCGCTCGCGATCGCCGCCGTCCAGGCCCGCCTGGGCAAGGCCCTCGGCAGGGAGATCCCGATCGTGGACCTGTTCCGCCACCCGACCATCCGCGCCCTCGCCGCGCACCTCGACGGCGCAGGCCCCACCGCCGGCCTCGACCGCGCCGCACGGCGGCTCGCCGTACGGCGAGACCGCCTCAAGGACCGCTCAAGGAAGCCGAGCTGACAACCGCACGATCCCCCGTATCCGACCTCGAACCGACGTCCGCCCCCCTCCGGCCCTCGCGGCCGGACCGGCCCCCGTCCCCCCGCCCTCTTCCGCGACCGGGGCGGCGCCCCGACCGGCGACCGCACGACGTCCCGCACCGCGAACCGAGCCACGAACCGACCGCTGACCCGACCGGCGCCCCGGCAGACCGTCGAGCCGGTGACCGAACCGGCGACCCCGCCGGAGACCGAGTTGATGCCCGTCCAACCCCCCGCGCCGGAGCCGACCGCGACCGGCAAGGAAGAAAGGGACCCCCGCATGGCCGAGGAGCCCACCGTCGAACCGATCGCGATCATCGGCCTTTCGTGCCGGGTGCCCGGAGCCGGGGACGCCAGGCAGTTCTGGCGCAACCTCGCCGACGGCGTCGAGTCGCTGACGCACTTCACCCGTGAGGAACAGCGCGCGCTCGGCGTGCCCGACCACGTTCTCGACGACCCCGACTTCGTACCGGCCGCGATGATGCTCGACGACCACCAGGGGTTCGACGCCGCGTTCTTCGGCATGTCGATCAGGGAGGCGGAGATCCGGGACCCGCAGCACCGGCTCTTCCTCGAACTGTCGCACACCGCCCTGGAGGACGCGGGCTACGACCCGTTCAGGTATCCGGGCGAGATCGGCGTCTACGCCGGTTCCGGCTCGGACTTCTACCAGTGGATCAACATCAGGAGCAACGCGCAGGCCCACGCGAACGCGGGCTGGCTCGCCGTCATGGTCGGCAACCACGTCGACTACTGCGCCACGCTGTCGTCGTACAAACTGGACCTGCGCGGCCCGAGCTACACCCTGCACACCGCGTGCTCGACCTCGCTGGTCGCGATCCACGTCGCCGCCGAGGCCCTGCGCAACGGCGAGTGCGACATGGCCCTGGCGGGCAGCGCGATGCTCGACCTGCCGCAGGGCCAGGGATATGTGTACGACGAGGACGGCATCGTCTCCCCCGACGGCCACTGCCGGGCCTTCGACGCCAAGGCGGCCGGGACGATCTGGGGCAGCGGCGGCGGTGTGATCGTGCTGAAGCGGCTGTCCGAGGCGATCGAGGACGGCGACAACGTCCGGGCCGTCATCCTGGGCAACGCGATCAACAACGACGGCGCGGGCAAGGTCGGGTTCTCCGCGCCCAGCATGGACGGCCAGGCCGCGGTGATCGCCCAGGCGCTCGGGGTGGGCGGGGTCGACCCGCGCACGGTCACCTACGTCGAGGCGCACGGCACGGGCACCGCGCTGGGCGACCCGATCGAGGTCGCGGCGCTGAGCAGCGTGTTCGGCCAGGACACCGACGACACCCAGTGGTGCGGCATCGGCTCGGTCAAGAGCAACATCGGACACCTGGGCCAGTCGGCGGGCATCGCGAGCATCATCAAGGCGGTGCTCGCCCTGGAGAACGGCCTGATCCCGCCCACGCTGCACTACGAGAGCCCCAACCCGAAGATCGACTTCCCCAGGAGCCCGTTCTACGTGACGGGGACGCCCACCAAGTGGGAGCGCAACGGCTTCCCCCGGCGCGCGGGCGTCAGCTCGTTCGGCATCGGCGGCACCAACGCGCACATCGTGCTGGAGGAGGCTCCGGCACCGGTCCGCGAGGAGCGTGACCCCCGCCCGGCGCACCTGCTGCGGCTGTCGGGCAGGACCGACACCGCGCTCGCCGCCGCCGCCGAGCGCCTCGCCGCGCACCTGGAGACCCACCCCGGCGTCGACCTGGCCGATGTCGCCCACACCCTGCGGGTGGGGCGCAGGGAACTGTCGCGCAGGAGCGCGGTGGTCGCCTCCGACCTCGCCGACGCGATCGCCGCGCTCCGCGACCCCAAGCGGACGATCTCCGGTGCCGCCTCCCGGCGCACCCCGAGCATCGCGTTCCTGTTCTCGGGGCAGGGGTCGCAGTACGCGGGCATGGGCGCCGAGCTGTACCGCACCGAGGAGGTCTTCAGGGACGCGGTCGACGAGTGCGCCGAGATCCTGCGGCCCGTGCTGGGCGAGGACCTGCGTGAGCTGATCTTCGCCACCGGCGAGGAGGCCGGCGAGCGGCTGCGGCGGACGGCGCTGACCCAGCCCGCCCTGTTCACCGTGGAGTACGCCCTGGCCGCGCTCTGGCGCTCGCTGGGCGTCGAGCCCGCCGGGATGATCGGCCACAGCATCGGCGAGTACGTCGCGGCGACCGTGGCCGGGGTCTTCAGCCTGCCGGACGCGTTGCGGCTGGTGGCCGCGAGGGGACGCCTGGTGCAGAGCATGCCCGCCGGAGCGATGCTCGCCGTGCAGCTCGCACCGGACGAGATCGGGCCGCTGCTGCCCGACGACGTGTCGGTGGCGACCGTCAACGGCCCCGGGACGTGTGTGGTCGCCGGTCCTGGTGCCTCGATCGCCGAGCTGGCGGACATGCTGGAGGAGGAGGGCATCGGCCGGATGGAGCTGCGTACCTCGCACGCCTTCCACTCCTCGATGATGGACCCGATCCTGGGTGAGTTCCGCGCGCTGGTCGCCGGTGTCGAGCGGTCGGCGCCGAGCCTGCCGTTCCTGTCGAACGTGACCGGCACCTGGATCACCGCGGCCGAGGCGACGGACCCGTCGTACTGGGCCCGGCACATGCGCGAGCCGGTGCTGTTCGGCGACTGCGTGACGGCCCTGCTCGCCGAGGGCGACTGGATCATGATCGAGTGCGGCCCCGGCAAGCAGCTGGCGGGGCTCGCCAGGGCACAGACCCCGCCGGGCGCGGTCGCGCCGCTGCCCTCCCTGCCCGGCCCCAAGGACGTCGGCGGCGACGTGGGCGTGCTGTCGGCCGCGTACGGCACCCTGTGGGTGAACGGTGTCGCGCTGGAGGCGTTCGGCGAGGAGGGGCACCGGGTCTCGCTGCCGACCTACCCGTGGGAGCGCCGGCGCGCCTGGATCGACCCCGACCCGCACGGGGCGTTCGTCGGCGGCGTGGCCAACCACGCGCCGGTCGAGGAGGACCTGCCGCTGGACCGCTGGTTCAGCGTGCCGGTGTGGCGGCAGGTCCCGCCGGGGCCGGCGCCCCTGTCGCCGATCACCCGCGCCCTGGTCTTCGCCGACGACGGCTCGGCCGCCCTGGTGGACGCGCTGCGCGCGACGGGAGCCGAGGTGGTCGAGGTGAGGCCGGGCGACGGGTTCTCCGCGGAGCGCCCCGACGGCGTCTACACCGTCCGCCCCGCCGAGCGCGCCGACTACGACGCGCTGCTGGCGGCCGTGGGCGAGGTGCCGGGGCGGGTGGTCCACGCGTGGACCGTCGGCGATGAGCCGGCCGCCGGCGCCGAGGCGACCTGGCGGGCGCAGGACCGCGGCTTCTTCAGCGTGCTCGCGCTGGTGCAGGCGCTGACCTCGGCGCAGCCCGCCGACTCCACCGGCGGGGTGGAGCTGACCCTGCTCACCTCGGGGGCACAGGACGTCACCGGCGGCGACCTGCTCCGCCCCGAGCACGCGACCCTCGCCGGTTTCCCCCGGGTGGTGCCGCTGGAGACGCCGTGGCTGCGGGTGCGCCACATCGACGTCGAGGGAGGCGACTGGATCAGGCACGCCGCCGCGGAGCTGGGCAGGAGGCCGGAACCGGACGAGGCGGGACTGCTGCCCACCGTGAGCATCAGGGGCGGCCGCCGCTGGCTGCAGCACTACGAGCAGCTGGAGGTGCCCGCGGCCGGGACGTCCTCGCCGGAGGCGGCCGAGGCGGTCGGCGGGCGGCAGGGTCCTCGGGACGGGCAGGTCTACCTGATCACCGGCGGCCTGGGCGGCATCGGCGTCTCGCTCGCCGAGGACCTCGCCGCGCGGGCCCGGGTACGGCTGGTCCTGCTGTCCAGGACCGGACTGCCCGACCGGGCGGAGTGGGACGCGCACGAGACCGGCCGCGCGGGCCGGGCGATCGCCGCGATCCGCAGGATGGAGGAGGCGGGGGCAGAGGTCCTGGTGCTCGCCGCCGACGTCACCTCCCCCGCCGACATGCGCAGGGTGCGGGAGGAGACGATCGCCGGGTTCGGCCGGGTGGACGTGATCGTGCACGCCGCGGGACTGCCCGGCGGCGGCATGGCCGAGATCAAGGAGCGGGCCGCCGCCGAAGAGGTGCTCGCGCCCAAGGTGGTCGGCACGCTCGCGCTGCGCGAGGCCTTCGGCGACCTCGACCTGGAGGCCGTCGTGCTCTGCTCGTCGATCACCGCGGTCGCGGGCGGCTTCGGCCAGGTCGACTACTGCGCGGCCAACAACTTCCTCGACGCGCACGCCAGGGGCGAGCACGGCTGGGGCGCGGCCACGGTCGTCTCCGCCAACTGGGGCAAGTGGCTCGAGGTCGGCATGGCGGCCGAGGTCGCCGCGCCCGCCGGGTTCGTGGCGCTGCAGCGCGGCGACCGGATCAGGGCGGTAGACCACCCCGTGCTGTCCGCCTGGCACGAGGCCGACGGCGAAGGGCTCGGCTGGGCCGGGGGCAGCCTCTCCCCCGACACCCACTGGGCGCTCGACGGGCACCGCATCTCCGGGGTGCCGGTGCTGCCCGGCACCGGCCACCTGGAGCTGGCCCGCTGCGCCGGAGAGGTGGTGCTGCCCGGCACCGGCGCCATCGAGTTGCGCGACGTGGTGTTCGTCGAACCGCTCTCGGTGGCCGACGGCGCCTCCGCCGAGATACGCGTGACGTTCAGCACCGAGACGGACGGCGCCGACTTCCAGGTGCGCAGCGTCATCGGCGGCGAGCAGCGCACCCACGCGCGCGGCACCGCGGTCAAGGTCGACGCCGGGTCCGCCGTGCACGCCGACGTGGCGGCGATCATCGACCGCTGCACCCTCGCGTCCGACGAGCAGGGCGGGGTGCCGCTGTCCGGGCTGCTCACGCTCGGCCCCCACTGGGGTCACATGCAGAAGTGGTACATCGGCCAGAACGAGGCCCTGGGACTGTTCGATCTGCCCGAGGAGCTGTCCGAGGACCTGGACGGCTGGGGCCTGCACCCGGCACTGCTCGACAGCGCCACCTCCTTCACCTGGGTCGACGTCGTCGGCCACTACCTGCCGCTCGGCTACGGCCGCATCACCGTCAGGGACCGGCTGCCCGGCAGGTTCTGGAGCCACATGCGCTTCCGCGACAGCGGCACCGACGAGGTGCTCGCGGTCGACGTGACGCTCATCGACTCCGAAGGCACGATCGTCACCGAGATCTCCGACTACGTGCTGCGCCGCATCAACACCGACGCCGTGGTGGCCGGGGTGACGGCCGACGCCGGAGCCCAGCGGGCCGGCACCGTCGCCGCCCCCGACTCCGGCGGTCAGGTTACGACGGCCGCCGGAGGACCCGACGCCGTCGGCATCCGCCCCGCCGAGGGCGCCGAGGCGTTCCACCGGCTGCTCGCCACCCCGCTCGGCGCGCAGGTGGTGATCGCCGCGACCCCGATCGCCGCCTACCTGGCCGGTGTCGGGTCGGTCACCCAGGAGACGGTCGAGACGGAGCTGGACCCTGCCGCCGTGTCGGACCGTCCCCGTACCGGCGCGGCGACCGACGACTACGTGGCGCCGCGCGGTGAGGTCGAGGCCGCCATCGCCCGGCTGTGGAGCGAGGTGCTCGGCGGCGAGCGCATCGGCGTCGACGACGACTTCTTCGAGCTCGGCGGCAACTCGCTCATCGCCGTGCAGCTCATCGCCCTCATCCGCAAGGAGCTCGGCGTGCGGCTGCCGATGCGCAGCCTCTTCGAGGAGCCCACGGTGGCCGGGGTCACCTCGCTGATCGAGCAGGCCCGTGCCACCACGCCGGCGGCGGAGACCGCCCCGGCCGCGAACCAGTCCACCCAGTCCACGATCCCCCGTCTCCCCCGCAGGAGTGAGCAGCAGTGACCGAATCCCTTCCCGACACCAAGGTCGTCCTCAACGACGAGGAGCAGTACTCCATCTGGCCCTCGGGCCGCGACAATCCGGACGGCTGGCACGACGCGGGCTTCACCGGCACCAAGGACGAATGCCTGGCCCACATCGAGCAGGTCTGGACCGACATGCGTCCGCGCAGCCTGCGCGAGGCGATGAACGCGGGAGGGGCGGGATGACCGAATAGGGGGCGGACGTCTTCCCGTCCTCCTCCGGGTTCCGGGCGGGAACGAACGTGGTTCCCGCCCGCTTCGAACCCGAGTCCGCCGTCCACGACATCGGCGTGCTCATACCGACGAGCGCGCCGACCGGTCGATCCGCACCGGTCGGCGCGCATCTCGGATGTCGCGCTTCCCCCGGTGGTCCGGGCATCGGCCCTCGCGAACACGAGGGCGGCGCGGCCTCAGTACACGTCGCGCACATAGCGTCTGCTCGCGGCGAGCTGTTTGACGTAGAGGGCGGCCTCGTCGTCGCCGAGGCCACCGTGGGTGACGGCGATCTCGCGCAGGGTCCGGTCGACGTCCTTGGCCATCCGGCTGGCGTCGCCGCAGACGTACAGGTGGGCGCCGTCCTGAAGCCAGGACCAGAGCCGGCCGCCGTGCTCGCGCATGCGGTCCTGGACGTAGACCTTGGCGCGCTGGTCGCGGGAGAAGGCGAGGTCCAGCCGGGTGAGAAGCCCGTCGCGGTACGAGGCGTCGAGTTCGTCGCGGTAGTAGAAGTCGGTGGAGCGGCGTTGCTCGCCGAAGAAGAGCCAGTTGCGGCCGGAGTGCCCCAGTGCCCGGCGCTCGTCCAGGAAACCGAGAAAGGGCGCGACGCCCGTACCCGGGCCGATCATTATCATCGACGCGGCCGGATCCGCGGGAGGGCGGAAGTGCCTGTTGCGCTGGACGAAGACGGGCACCGGGGTGTGCTCAGGGCTGTCCGCGAGGAAGGACGAGCACACCCCTCTGCGCTCCGTACCCCGCGGGTTCTCGAACCGGACGACCGAGACCGTCAGGCTCACCCGGTCGGGGTCGACGAGCGGGCTGGAGGAGATGGAGTACAGGCGCGGCTTCAGGCGCTTGAGTACGTCCGCCCACTCCTGGGCGGTGGCCCGGACGGGAAGCTCACCGACCACGTCGACGGCCTGGCGGCCCCACGTCCACTTCGCCAGCTCGCCCCCGTTGCCCGGGCGCAGGAACCGGGTGAGGTCGCGGTCGCGGGTACGGTCGGCGACGAACCTGAGCAGGCCGGGGGTGATCCTGGTGATCTCCAGCCGGCTCCGCAGGGCCTCACCGAACGGGAGGGGGCCGACGTCGGGGATCTCGACGGTGTCCGTGGGATCGAGGCCGGTCACGACGAGCCATTCCGCGACCAGGTCGGCGCCGTTGACCGGCAGCACCCCGAGCGCGTCGCCGGCCTGGTAGGTCAGCTCGCCGCCGGTGTCGAAGGTGAACCGCCGCACCTCCTTGGCCGACCCCGGCAGGCTGAGCAGCCGGTTACCGGCCAGGGGCGCGCCGAACGGCGCGGCCCTGCCGGACCCCGTCGACGACTCGGTGCCCGAGGGCACCGCGGGCGTCGCCCCGAGACCCGAAGGCGTCGGCTCAGGCCCGGACGACGTCGAACCGAGGGCTGACATCGGACCGGGACCTGACATGCGTCCCGGACCTGACATCGGATCGGAGTCCGGCATCGGACCGGAGGCCGAGGGAGACGGATCGAGTCCCGGAGGTGTCGATCCGTGGCCCGAGAGGGCCGGATCGGAAGGTGAGAGCGTCGCTTCCGGCCCCGCGCGCGTGGGCTCGGGCGCCGAACTCGCCGGGGAGGAGGCGGAAGGTGTCGTCGGGGAGGGGACGGAAGGTTCGGCGAGGGCGGTGAGCAACCGCTCAAGCCAGCCGAGGGCTCGCGAATGGTCGTCGGGCTCGCAGTCCACCCGGGGTGCCAGGCGCTGGGCACCCAGCTCCTCAAGGCGCTGGTCGAGCCGCCGGCCGTGGCCGCAGAAGTCGTCGTAGCTGGAGTCGCCGAAGGCGAGTACGGCGTAGCGCACGCCGTCGAGCCGGGGCGCACCGGACCCGATGAGGGCCTCCCAGAACCCGACGCCGTTGTCGGGGGCCTCGCCGTCACCGAAGGTGCTGGAGATGACGAGCAGGTCCGCGCCACGGGGGATGCTGTCCGGAGCGCAGTCGGCCATGCTGATCAGCCGGGGGGCGCGCCCCGCGCCGGTCAGCCTGTCGGCGCTGGCGACGGCGAACTCCTCGGCGTTCCCGGTCTGGGAGGCCCACAGGACGACGATGTCGCGCGTCGGCGACACCGGATCGCCGCTCGCTCGTCCGGGTGGCGGCGCGAGGGTCCGGGAGAACATCCCGGCCAGCACCCCGTTGATCCACAGGGCGTGGGCGGGATCGACGGGGGCGTGGTCCGGCAGGACCGGCACGAGCGTACCCGCGGACGCCGAACCGTCGTGAGCGGACCCCGCTCCCTCCATGGCGAACGCCGCGCCGTCGAGCGCCGACAGGAAACCGGCCATGTAGCGGCGCTCGTGGTCGGCGAGCACCGGCGGCGTCAGGTCGGCCACCCCGAGCAGACCGGCCAGCGCGGCGATCCGGGCGGGCCGGGAACTCTCCGGTGCGGTTCCGGGGTGTCCCTGGACCGCTGAGAACGCTGATGCCCCCGCGTAGCCCGGAACCGCAGGGAACGTAGGAAGCACGGTCGTCCCGGCGTGCTCGGTGACGGCAGGGGATCCCACCGTCCCCGCGTGCCCGGAACCCGAGGAGGCCCCGCGCTCGGGAGCCGCGGGGGACTCCGCGGAGGCGACCCTGGTGAGGGAGACCGCGCACACCTTGAGCTCGGGCTGGAACGAGATGGGATCGACGGCGTCGCTGGTGACCGCGTTGACGCTGAGATACTCGCCGAACAGGTCGTTCCAGTGGAACGGCGCGAAGCAGTTGCCCGGCATGACCCGGTCGGTCAGGCGGGCGGGCAGCACGGCCCTGCCGCGCCGGGAGGCGATCTCCACCAGGTCGCCCTCGCCGATCCCCTGCTCGGCGGCGTCGCGCGGGTTGATCTCGACGAAGGGCCCGGGGTTGAGCTTGTTGAGCTTGGCGACCCTTCCCGTCTTGGTCAGGGTGTGCCACTGGTGCTGCAGCCTGCCGGTGTTGAGGAGGAACGGGTAGGCGTCGTCGGGCAGCTCGGCGGCGGGCAGGTGCGGGCGGGGCAGGAAGGCGGCCCTGCCGCTCGGGGTGGCGAAGGCGAGACGCGGGCGGCTGCCGTCGGGCCGGGTCAGCGTCGCCTGGCTGGTGCCGTCGTTGAGATAGCGGACGGGGTTGCGCGCACCGCCGTCGGGTGCGCTCGGCCACTGGACGGGGGTCTCGCGCAGCCGCTCGTAGGTGACGCCCCGCAGGTCGTAGCCGGTTTTGGGATTCCACGCCCGCTTGATCTCCTCGAACACCTCCTCCGCGCAGGTGTAGGAGAAGGCGTCCTCGAAGCCCATCTCGCAGGCGACGCGGGCGATGATCTGCCAGTCGGGCAGCGCCTGTCCCGGCGGTTCCACGGCCTGCCGCAGCAGGGTGAGGTTCCGCTCGGAGTTGACCATCACGCCTTCTGTCTCGGCCCACATGGCCGCGGGCAGGACCACGTCGGCGTAGGCGTTGGTCTCGGTGGCGGCGAAGACGTCCTGGGTGACGACGAACTCGGCGGCCTCCAGGCCCGCGATGACGGTCCTGCGGTTGGCGACACTGGCGACCGGGTTGGTGCAGATGATCCAGCACGCCTTGATCTCACCCTCGGCCATACGGGAGAACATCTCCACGGTTCCCTGGCCGACCTCGGTGCGCAGCGTGCCGGACGGCAGGTTCCACAGCTCCTCGGTGAAACGGCGGTCCTCCTCCACCAGCACCGAGCGCTGGCCCGGCAGGCCCGGCCCCATGTAGCCCATCTCGCGTCCGCCCATCGCGTTGGGCTGACCGGTCAGGGAGAACGGACCGCTGCCGGGGCGGCAGATCGCGCCGGTGGCGAGGTGCAGGTTGCACAGCGCGTTGGTGTTCCAGGTGCCGTGCGTGCTCTGGTTGAGCCCCATCGTCCAGCAGCTCATCCACTCCCCCGCCGCGCCGATCCACTCGGCCGCCCGGCGCAGGTCGTCCTCGGGGATACCGGTGAGGCCGGCGACCGTCTCGGGGGGATAGTCCCGCAGGAAGTCCGGCATCGCCTCCCATCCCTCGGTGTGCCGCTCGACGAACTCGTGGTCGACGTGGCCGCCCTCGACCAGCAGATGGAGCAGCCCGTTGAGCAGGGCGAGGTCGGTGCCCGGCCTGATCCGCAGGAACAGGTCGGCCTTGTCGGCGGTGGCGGTACGGCGGGGATCGACCACGATGAGCTTGGCACCGGCCTTGACCCGCTCCATCATCCGCAGGAACAGGATCGGATGGCAGTCGGCCATGTTCGCGCCGATCACGAAGAACAGGTCGGCGCGGTCGAAGTCCTCATAGGAGCCCGGCGGCCCGTCCGACCCCAGCGACAGCTTGTAGCCGCTGCCCGCGCTGGCCATGCACAGCCGGGAGTTCGACTCGATCTGGTTGGTGCCGACGAAGCCCTTGGCGAGCTTGTTGACCAGATACTGCGCCTCCAGCGTCATCTGGCCGGACACGTAGAACGACAGGGCGTCCGGCCCGTGCTCGTCCAGGATCCGCCGCAGCCCGCGAGCGGTCTCGCCGATCGCCGCGTCCACGCTCGTCGGCCTGGGCTCGGCGCCCCGGTCCGGCCTGATCAGCCCGCTTTCCAGGCGGCCGGGGGCGGCGAGCATGTCCGCGGTGGTCGCCCCCTTGGTGCACAGCCGACCGGCGTTGGCCGGGTGACTCTTGTCACCGGAGGCCTTGACGACCCGGCGCCGCCCGTCCACCTCCAGGACGATCCCGCAGCCGACACCGCAGTACGAGCAGACCGTCTTCACTTTCTCTGACGCCGCCATAGGTCCCTTCTCCCTGAGCAGGGGCCCGTGACGCCCTCCGCCGAACAGCGGGGACACCAAAGTCGCATCGGGCGGATCCAACGACGGAAACATAAGAAACAGGCGTTACGTAGATGTCACATCTGTCCGCGTCCGCCTGTTACATCCACATCACCGCCGATCTCCCCCGGCCACGCGACGCCGACGGTGAACCGGCCGGGGCGAGAAGGGCATCGGCTACAAAAGCCTCTTCAGACCGCCTTGGCCCTACCGACCGGCCAGCGAATTCCTCAGGGGTACGGCCGTCTCGCCTTGATGGCCGGAGAAGCTCAGGACCTCTTCGCGAACTGCCGGGATCGTACGGAACACAGGTCGTACGATCCCGGCGGATCCGATGGGAACTCAGGTGACCAGGTCGGCGACGAGTTCCAGT
This sequence comes from Streptosporangium sp. NPDC000509, assembly GCF_042898365.1. NCBI lineage: Bacteria > Bacillati > Actinomycetota > Actinomycetes > Streptosporangiales > Streptosporangiaceae > Streptosporangium > Streptosporangium sp. NPDC000509. Next base: position 263,793 of record NZ_JBIAYX010000001.1, read on the forward strand.
TGTTCCAGGCGGAGGCGGAGGGTCGGGGTGACCAGGCCGACGACGAGGGAGGTGGCGCCCGCCTCGCGGTAGGCGGCGACCCGTTCGCGGAGCTTGCCGGGCGGCCCGCACATCGTCATCGCGTCGACCAGGCCGTCGGGGAGCAGCGACATCGCCTCGCCCTGACGCCCGCCCAGGAACGCCTCCTGGACCGCCTCGGCCTCCTTCTCGAAGCCGAGGGAGCGGGCCAGACGGTTGTAGAAGTTGGTACGGCGCGAGCCCATGCCGCCCAGATAGAGGGCGAGCATCGGCCGCATCATGTCGAAGGCGAGTTCCTCGTCGTCGTCGACGAGGGTGAGGATCATCGGGGCGACGTCGAAGCCGTCCAGGGTACGCCCCGCCCGCGCCGCGCCGGCGCGCAGCTGGGCCGTGCGCTCGGCGAGGTGCTCGGGCGGGAAGTGGATCGCGAGCCAGCCGTCGGCCAGCTCCCCGGCGAGCGCGGTCGTCTGCGGGCCCATCGCGCCGAGATAGACGGGAAGGTGCTTCTGGATTGGGGAGACGCCCAGGGACAGTTCCTTGCCCTGCCCGCCGGGAAGCGGCAGCGTCACGGTCTCGCCCGAGTAGCTCACCGGGCGTCCGGCCAGGGCGAGACGCAGCACCGACAGGTAGTCGCGGGCGCGGGCCACCGGCCGGTCGAACCGCTCCCCGTGCCAGCCCTCCACGACCTGCGGCCCCGACACGCCGACGCCCAGCCGGGCCCGGCCGCCGGAGATCTGGTCGACGGTGGCGGCCGTCATCGCCGCCACCACGGGCTTGCGACCCGACATCTGCAGCACGCCGGTGCCCAGCGCGATCCGCTCGGTCTGGCCCGCGATCCACGCCATCAGGCTCGCGGGGTCGGTGCCGTAGGTCTCGGCGGCCCACACCGACTCGTAGCCCAGCCTCTCGGCCTCGCGGACCAGGGTGAGGTGGTCGGCGGGACCGAGCCCGGCACCGCCCCAGTAGCTCATGCTGTAACCGAGACGCATCCGATCTCCTCTGCGATGACGGTGGCGAGCAGGTCGGGGGTCTCCTCCGCCAGCCAGTGTGAGGCGTCGAGCTCGCGCATCGACGGCCGAAAGACGCTCTGCCTGCGCCAGCCGAGCAGCCCGCCGCGCGACATGGAGCCGTCGCGGCTGCCGTACAGGACGGTGACGGGTACGGGCAGCGGCGGCCCCTGCCGGTGCCGGTATCGGGCGAGCATCCCGAAGTCGGCGCGGAGTGCGGGTTCGAGGATCGGCCTGAGCACCTCGCGCTCGGCCACCTCCGCCGGAACCCCGCCCAGCTCGATCAGCTGGTCCCAGAACAGCCACGACGGCAGGAAGGGCAGTCTGCGCAGCAGGAGCGTGACGTCCGGCGCGGCGAAGGACCCCACGAGCAGCCGCTGGGGCCACCGCCCTCCCGGCTCGGCCGCTGGATCCGGTCCGGCGGACTCCGGTGGCGGACCTTCTGCGCGTACGGCGGGCCCGGGCGACTCCGGAGGTACAGACCCGGATGACCCCGGGCTCACGGTCTCGGATGACCCTGGGGGTACGGGTCCGGACGGCTCGGAGGCCGGGGTGAGTTCGGTGAGGCGACGGCAGACCAGGTAGGCCAGCAGCGCGCCGCTGCAGTAGCCGAACAGCGCGTACGGCTCGCGGGCGTTCGTCAGCAGGTCGCGGGCCAGGACGTCGACCAGCGCGTCCAGGTCCTCGACGGGCGGTTCCGCCAGTCTGGCCTGGCGGCCGGGGAGGTTCACCGACCACACGTCGACCTCGTCGGGGAAACGCCCGGCCAGGTCGGTGAGCGAGGCGGGACCGCTGCCCGCGTTGGGGAAGGTGTACAGGCGGATCCGGCCCCCCTGCCGCTCCCCCACCGGTACGAACCACGGCGCGGTCATCGGGGTCCTTCCGGCATGGGGACATCGGGCGCGGGGTCCGGGGAGGCCGGGAGCCGTACGACGGGGATGGAGGTCACGAACCCGTCCCTTCCTGGATGAACGCGGCCAGCTCGGCCGGAGTGGGATGGTCGAAGACCGCGCGGACGTTGATCGCCCGGCCCGCGAGCTCCTCCAGCGGGGCGATCAGCCGTACGGCGAGCACCGAGTGCCCCCCGTTGAGGAAGAAGTTGTCGTGCTCACCGAGTCCCGGGCGGCGCAGTGCCTCCCGCCATAGCCGCAGCACCCCCTCGGCGAGTTCCGAGCTCGCCGGGGCACCGGGGGCGGACGGGGAGGCGTCCTCGGGGACGGTGAGCCCCCGATAGTCGATCTTGCCGTTCGCGGTCGTCGGGAACTCGCCGGCCAGGACGATCCCCGAGGGGACCGCGTAGTCCGGCAGCCGCGTCCCCGCGTACCTCCACAGCTCCTCCCGCAGCGCGGCCTCGGTCTCCCCGTCGGGCGGGTCCGTGGGCTGCACGAACGCCACCAGCCGCTCGTCGTGGACGATGACGGCCGCGACCTTGACGGCGTCGTGGTGGTGCAGCACCGCCTCGATCTCGCCCAGCTCGATGCGGTGTCCGCGCAGCTTGATCTGGCGGTCGTCGCGGCCAAGCAGTTCCAGGGTCGCGTCATGCCTGAGCCTGGCCATGTCCCCTGTCCGGTAGAAGCGCCCGTGGCGGGGATGTTCTCCGAACCGCTCCGCGGTCAGCTCAGGACGGTTGACGTACCCTGCGCTCACCCCGTCGCCCGCCACGCACAGCTCGCCGGGCACGCCCGGCGGGGCCTCGCGTCCGTCGGCGCCCCTGACGAAGATCCGGGTGTTGGCGAGCGGCACCCCGATCGGTACCGGATCGGCCGGGGGGCCGAGGATCTCGGCGGCGGTGGACCAGATGGTCGTCTCGGTCGGCCCGTAGACGTTGAACAACCGGCAGCCCAGGCCCAGCAGGTCCGTGGCGAGCGCGGCCGGCATGGGCTCTCCGCCACAGAGCACGACGCGCCCGGCCAGCTCGTCGCGCGCCTCGGGGGCGATGAGCCGCCACGCCGTCGGGGTGGCCTGCACGACGCGTACGTCCCGTGCCGCGATGAGTTCCAGGAACCTGCGCGGCTGCAGCTGGTCGTCGTCGGAGGCGACGACCAGGGTGCCGCCGACGGTGAGCGGGAGCATCAGCTCCAGGGCCGAGATGTCGAAGGAGGTCGTGGTGGACCACAGCACCGCGTCGGCCGCGCCCGCTCCCAGCCGGTCGGCGAAGTCGAGGACGAGGTTGGCCAGGTTGCCGTGGGTGACGGCCACTCCCTTGGGTCTGCCGGTGGACCCCGAGGTGTAGATCACGTAGGCGATCGACTCCCCGGAGATCGTCGCGGAGACCTCGGCCGCGTCCAGCGGTCTTCGCGGCCCCTGATCCGCCTCGGCGCCGGACGCGGGGGCCTGCGGCATGGGGAGCACAGGCGTCTCCCCCGCCCAGGGAGCCTCGGAGTCGGCGACGACCAGGCGGGCACCGCAGTCCTCCACCTGGTAGGCCAGGCGCAGCTCGGGCTGGCGCGGGTCCAGCGGCAGGTAGGCGGCTCCGGCCGCCCAGACACCGAGCACGGCGGCGACCATCTCCGCCGAACGGCTCAGGCCGAGCGCCACGATGTCGCCGGGGCCCGCGCCGCGCGCGACGAGGGTGTCCCGCACGGAGGCCGCCCAGTCGAGCAGTTCGCCGTAGGTGACCTCCCGGTCGCCGTCACGGATCGCCGTCACGGTGCGAGGCTCGCGGGTGGCCTCCGGATCGCCGTCGCCGATGACCGCCTGGTCACCGCTCCCGCGAACGACCCCGGGCAGACCGTCACCGATGACCGTCCCCGCACCGCTCCCGCGCACACCCTCGGGCAGACCGTCACGGATCGCCGCCCCGGCGCCGCTCTCGCGGCCGACCTGCCCGTCGCCGGTTTCGAGGCTCCCGGTGCGGGTGACGATCCGCTCCAGCAGCGTGGCCGGTCCTTCCCAGGTCCGCGCGGTGTCGTTGAGCCGGTCGAGCAGGCGCCGGTCGTCCGCCGAGAGGGAGTCCAGCTCCCGCTGGGGCCGGTGCGCGTCCTTCGCGGCCCGCCGCAGCAGCGCGGTCATCCGCGCGACGAACGCGGCGATCTCGGCCTCGTCGTGGACCTCCGTGCTGTGCCAGACCCTGAGCGTGAGCCTGCCGGGCTCCTGCACCGCGATGCACTGCAGGTCCAGGCGGCTGCGGTCGAACAGGTCCTCGACGTACTCGGGGACGGAGCCCAGGATGCTCACCTGGTCGTCGGTCCACGGCCGGTAGTTGAACATGTGCCGGAACAGCGGCACCCTCCAGTCGCCGGTGCCGTGCCCGCGCTCGACCAGCACCGCCTCCACCGAGGCGTCCGCGTGCTCGACGCCCTCGAAGAAGACGTCCTCGACCCGTCTGACCAGGGCCGCGAACCCCTCCTCCGAATCAGCGCGCACCCGGATCGGCAGGGTGCTGACGCCGTAGCCGACATGGCCGCGCATCGCGGCCGTCCTGGTGGTGACCGGCATCGCGGCCACCAGTTCGGGACCGGCGCCGTGCGCGCGCAGGGTGAGCATGAACGCGGCGGCGAGCACGATGTTGTCGGTGGTGCGCAGGCCGGTGCGCAGCGTGTCGAGCGCCCGGCGCGTGTCCGCGTCCACCTCCCAGGAGCAGGTGTGCCCGGCGAAGGTGGGCCGGGCGGGCGACGGCCTGCTGCCGGGGAGCACCATCGCGGCCGGGTCGACGTCCCTGAGCTTGTCGAGCCAGTAGTCCAGCGACTCCCGGGAGGCCGCTTTGGGCTCCAGCATGGGCGCGGTGCCCGCGAGCGCGGCGGGGAGCGGCTCCTGACTCGTCTGCGCGTCGTAGAAACCGCCCAGTTCCTCGACGAGGAACTGCATCGAGGTGGCGTCGATCACGATGTGGTGCGCGACCAGGCAGACCACGCTCCCGCCGCCGTCGGGCAGCGCGAAGTGCCCGGCCCGAAAGAGCAGGTCACGGCCCAGGTCGAAGGGTTCGTCCAGGAACCTCTGCAGGTCGGCGACGAGCGTCTCCGGCGTGGTCTCGCCGTTCACCAGCTTGATCTGCGCGTCCTTCGGGGCGGTGAGGTGCCGTACGGGCGCGCCGTCCACCTCGGGAAACCGCAGGCGCAGCGCCGGGTGCCGCTTGAGCAGGCGGTTCACCGCGATCTGCAGCGGGAGCCTGCGCAGCGGCTGCCGGGTCCTGAACGCCACCGCCAGGTTGGACACCCCGCTCGACCCGGCGAGCTGCTCCAGCACCCAGAACGAGTACGGGACCGCCTCGGGCCTGCGCAGCGGCTCCGCGGGCTCCGGCAGGCCCTCGGGGAGCCGCGACGCGCTCTCGCGTTCCCGCGCCTCGGGAGCCGGCGACGCATTCTCGCGTTCCCGCACTTCGGGAGCCGGTACGGGAACGGGTGTCACCTCGGCGGGGCGGTGCCCGCCGGGGACGGGCAGTCGCTGCAGAGGGTGGTCGGGGTCGAGCGCGACCCAGTCCACCGGACAGCCGAGCGTCCACAGCCGGGCGAGCGCCGTGAGCAGACCCCGGCGGTCGTCCCCGCAGCGGATCGTCTCCTCGCCCGGTGATATTCCCGCCGCCGCACCGAGCAGGAGGGACGGCGCGCCGTGCGCGCCACCGGCCTTCGGTCCCGCTGCCGGCTCGGACGAGGCCTCCGGCCCCGCGACCGTCCCGCGACGGGCCTCCACCTCGTGGAAGGCATGTCCCGACACCCGCTCCGGCGCCGCGCCGGAGGCGGCCACCCGGGCGATCGCCTCGTCCAGTTCGAGCGTTCCCGAGAAGGCGGCGGCGGTGAATTCTCCGACCCCCTCCCCCGTGCACCCTCCGGGGGTGACACCCCAGCCGGTCAGGGTGGCCGCCAGGGAGTAGGTGACCGCGAACGTCACCGGGTCGTCGTCGCGCTCCCCGGCGAGCCAGGCGTCGCAGAAGTCGACGCCGTGCCGCTCGAAAGCCTCCAGGCAGACGTCCATCGTCTCGCTGAACAGCCGCTCGACCCCGTACAGCGAGGCCCCCAGCCGACCGGCGCCGCCGGCGGGGAAGACGAACCGCACGCCCGTCCAGGCCGCGTCGCGGGAAGGCGGCTCGTGCCCGGCCGTTTCCTCGGCGGAGGCCGTCCGCGCGGCGACGAGGGCGGCGGACGCCTCGGCGGGGGTGGTGGCGACGATCGCGCCCCGTACGGGATGCGGGGTGCGGCCCCGTTGGAGGACGGCCACGGCGTCGGCGAACCGGTCGGGGGCGAGGGTGGCGAAGAATCCCGCCAGGCCTTCCCGTACGGCGTCGGCCTCCTGCCGGTGCCGTCCCGACCAGGCGACGACGCGGGGCCGGCGGTCCGCGGGGAGGTGGACCGGCGGGAAGCCGTCCTGCACCGTCAACGGATCACGCGGACGCGCGGTCGGTCCGCCTGTCGGCGATCGGCCACCGGGCCCGCTGCGGGCGGGACCGGTGCCGGGCCGGGAAGCGGTCATCGGGCCGGTCGCTGTGCCGGCGCCCCGGTCGGTCACCCGGGCGGTCGTCGCGTCGGCGCCCCGGTCGGTCACCGGGGTGGTCGCCGTGTCGACGACCGCGTCGAGAGCCGGGTCGGCTGCCGGGTCGGTCGCCGTCTCGATCACGGCGCGTACGAGGTCGCCGTCGAGAAGGGCGTCGTCCAGGCGCCTGAGCGCGATCGCGGTTCCCCGTTCCGCGACGGCGCCGAGGCTCGGCCCCGAGACGGTGATCGCGAGGTCGCAGATCCCCAGGGCGAGGGCGAGGCAGGCGGCCTCGGCCGTGTCGTGGACGGCGAGCGCGCCCGGCGGGCGCGCGGGGTCGTATCCGGCGTTCTCCATCGTGGCCTCGACGACCTCGATCGGGACGGGACCGGGAGAGAGCGGGGCACGCGGGCCCATACCGATCACCGCGATCGGCGCGGTCCTCGTCACCGAGACGACCCGCCGTCCCTGCGGATACGGGCGCGCACATCCCTGCGGCTGCCTCCCGTGGGGCGCGGGCGCGCGGGTTCGCTCCTGACGGGTTCCTGCGCGCCCGCGACGAGGCGGCTGAGCGCCCGTACGTTCGGCCGGGCGAACATCGCGGTGACCGGGATGTCGATACCGAGCGCCCCGGTGATGTCCGCGTGCAGCTCGACCAGCGCCATCGAGTTGAGCCCGGCTTCGAAGAAGTTCTCGTCGGGGTCGACCGTCCGGCCCAGGCGGGCCTCGATCATTCCCGCGACCGTGTCGGCGGCCGACACCCGCTGCCCCGGGCGACCCGGTTGGCCTGGAGGCCGCCCCTCGTCCTCCTCGTGTTGCCGCTCCGCTCCCACCGGCCGACTGCCCTGGATCATCCGGCGCCTTTCGTGAAATTTGTCTGGTTCACCGGGCAGCCCCTTTTCGGGCATGCCGTGCACCGATCTTCTGACACCTATTCGGACACGACAAGGGCGTATTTTTCGGCTTTTTGGATCGCCGAACGCGTGGAAGACCCCGGAAACGCGTACGGCCACCGCCGAAGCGGTGGCCGTACGCGTTTTCGCGGATCGGGTGAGGATCAGGCGGGGTTGGAGACCGCCGCCCCGATGGTGTGCACGCGCAGGGCGTTGGTGGAGCCGGCGGTGCCGGGAGGCGAACCGGCGACGATGACGACCTTGTCGCCCTTCTCCAGACGGGAGTTGGCGAGCAGCGAGGCCTCCACCTGACGGACCATGTCGTCGGTGTGGTGGACGAACGGCACCTCGAAGGTCTCCACACCCCAGGTCAGCGCGAGCTGGTTGCGGACGTGGCGGGCGGAGGTGAACGCGAGCAGCGGGATCGGCGAGCGGTAGCGGGCCAGACGGCGGGCCGTCTCACCGGACATGGTGAACGCCACCAGCGCCTTGGCGCCGACGATCGCCCCGACCTCCGCCGCGGCACGGGCGATCGCGCCACCGGTGGTCTCGGGCAGCCGGTCGAGGCTGTGCGTGGCCTGCAGGGAGCTCTTCTCCGCGGTCGTGGCGATGCGGCTCATCGTCTCGACGACCTCGATGGGGTAGTTGCCGACCGAGGTCTCCCCGGAGAGCATGACCGCGTCGGCGCCGTCCATGACGGCGTAGGCGACGTCGGAGGCCTCGGCGCGGGTGGGACGCGGAGAGGTGATCATCGAGTCCAGCATCTGGGTGGCGACGATGACCGGGCGGGCCTTCTCGCGGCAGAGCTCGATGGCGCGCCTCTGGACGATGGGCACCTCCTCCAGCGGCAGCTCGACACCGAGGTCACCGCGGGCGACCATGATGCCGTCGAAGGCCTCGATGATCTCCGGGAGCCGCTCCACGGCCTGCGGCTTCTCGATCTTGGCGAGCAGCGGGAGGCGGATGCCCTCCTGCTCCATGATGTTGCGCACCACGTCGGCGTCGGAGGGACGCCTGACGAAGGAGAGGGCGACCAGGTCGAAGCCGGCGCGCAGCGCCCAGCGCAGGTCGGTCTCGTCCTTGTCGGTCAGGACGGGGGCGCTGACGTTCACGCCGGGGAGGTTGAGGCCCTTGTTGTCGGAGATCATGCCACCGACGACCACGCGGGTCGTGACGCGCTGGCCGTCGACCCGGGTCACCTCCAGCCGGACGCGGCCGTCGTCGACCAGGATGCTGTCGCCGGGGCTGACGTCCTTGGGAAGCCCCAGATAGGACGTGGAGACCTGGTCACGGTCGCCGGGGACCTCCTCGGTGGTGATCGTGAAGACGTCACCGAAGCCGAGACGGACGGGACCTTCCTCGAACTTACCGACCCGGATCTTGGGGCCTTGGAGGTCGGCCAGCAGACCTACGCCACGCCCGAGCTCGGCGGCCGCCTCCCTCAACCTGTCGTAAACCTCCCTGTGCAGCTCGTGGCTGCCGTGGCTGAGGTTGAAACGGGCCACGTCCATCCCGGCCGCGATGAGTTCGCGGAGGCGTTCGGGAGATGAGGTGGCGGGGCCGAGAGTGCAGACGATTTTCGCGCGACGAGTCACGGATCCCACCCTAATTGGTACAGACCACTTGGTCGCGACGTTAGCCGTAGCGCCGATGAAAAAATCGGTGACACAAAGCCACCCCGCATGAACGGCAGGTTACGAATCGTCCCTCGCGCTCACTCCTGGGGTCAGCCGTCCCAGGAGTGCGGGGCACCCGCGAACGTGCCCCCAGCCTGGTCGGCCGTCGGAACACCGGACCGATCACGACTTCCGAGCGGTCACCGCGCCTCCGCGTCGGCCGTCCGGAGTTTCGAGACGGTCACCGCGCCCCCGCCTCGGCAACGGAGGCTTCGGGCCCGGCGCCGGAACCCCGGACCGGCAGGCGGAATCCCCGGTCAGTCGCGGACGATCTCCTCCACGACCAGACCGGCGCCGATGCCCAGCAGCCAGACGTCCTTGGCGATGGCGATGCCCTGCTGTGAGGGGCGCAGGCTGCCTTCCTCCCGCAGTCCCGGCGTCTTGAGGTAGAGGCCGAGCAGCCCTCCGGCGAAGGCGGTCAGCGCGGCCCCCGCCAGCAGCGGCGGCACCACGGGGACCAGCAGGGCGGTACCGAGGGTGATCTCCGCCGTGGAGAGCAGTCTCGTGAACTTCACCGAGTCCATGTCCTTGAGGAACGGGTAGGTCCCGGAGGCCATCCCGTGTAATCCCTTCGCGCTCTCCTCCCCCGCGGTCCTCTTGGTCAGTCCCGAATTCAGAATGATCAAACCGGCGGCGATCCGGGGCGGAAGCTGGTGCGGACGCGACAGGAACCTCATTTGAGTCCTTTCTGCGTGGAGAACCCGCCTTCAGGCGCGAGGAGGAAACCGATGATCCTCACGGTGACAAGAGCGACGGGATGGAACCGGAGTCGTTCTTCTTCCCCCTTTCGTCCCCTTCACCCGTCTGTTGACCGTCTCTTGGGGAGATCCGGCCTGTGCCCGGGATGACGTTTCCGCCGACGCCGAACCGCGAGGCGACCACCCTCGCCCCGTCTCAGCCCCTGGTGAGGGGCCGAGACGGGGTGGACACATTGGGCGCCCCCGCGCCGTCAGGGAGGCCGTCAGGGAGCGAGCGGCTCGGCCTTGGCGGCGTTCTCGGCGCTGATGAGGCCGCGGCCGTAGAAGCCGTTGCGCTTCTTGGGACCCTCGCACTTGTGGACCTCGTCCACGAACGCGAGGTCGATCTTGTAGGCGTACCCGCGCGGTGAGGGGCAGGCCTTCTTGGTGGCCGTGGAGTACAGCTGGCGCTGGACGTCCGCAGGGGGCATCGCGAGGCCGCCCTTGCCGGGTTTGCCGAACCGGCTGATCAGAATGGCGGCGACACCGGTGGCGTGCGGTGCGGCCATGGAGGTGCCGACGAGGTACTGGTAGTAGGCGCAGGTGCCGCCCTCGCACTCCCGGATGATCGAGTCGGACTTCGGCGCGCCGTCGGCGGTGAGTTGTCCCTTGGCCTTGAGCGCGTTCTCCGGCGCGGCGGCCAGAATGCCCTTGGTGGGGTCGTACGTGCTGCCACCGTCGAACTCGTCCCCGCCGGGGGCCGCGAGGTCGGCCTGCTCGACGCCGTAGTCGGAGTAGTACGCCTTGCGCCCGGTCGGCCCCACCGAGGTGACCGAGATCACACCCTTGGACTCGGCGGGAACGTTGAGGCAGGAGTTGTCGACCTTGCGGGTGTGCTCGCTGCCCTTGGGATAGTTGGGGCTGCTCTCGTCCTTGCCCGGCTTGCCGAGGTCGGTGGCGCCGTTGCCGATGGCGCTGATGAGGGTGACCCCGCGCTTGCGCGCGTAGTCGAGGGCGCGCTGCATGCCGGTGATGATGCCGCGCTGCTCCAGCTGCTCCGCCTTGGAGTCGGCCGGGTTGGCCTTGCAGTTGAACAGCCACGGGTCGACGTAGAAGCTCATGTTGACCACGTCGATCCCGGCGTCGGCGGCGTAGGTGAGCGCCTCGACGCTGGGCTTGAGGAAGAACAGGCCCGAGTCGCGACCGGCGCGCAGGTTCACCAGGGACACCTGGGGGGCCACCCCGGCGATGCCCAGGCCGTTGATCGGTGAGGCGATGGTGCTGGCCACGTGGGTGCCGTGGCCGTCGTCGTCCCAGTCCACCGGGTCCTTGCAGTCCTTGAACTCGCAGGGACCGTCGAGGACGTTGCCGTTGGGGTCCTTGGGCCGGTCGGTCACGAAGTTGCGGCTCAGGGCGCGGTTGAAGTTGGGGGCGATGTCGGGGTGCTTGCCGTCGATGCCGGTGTCGATGACGCCGACCAGCACCCGCTTGTCACCGGGTTCGGTGGCGTAGGAGCCCTCCGCGGTGGCGCCGATCATCTTCATGTCCCACTGCCGCCCGGCGAGCGGCTCCGGCGTGTCGGCGGAGCGGCGGGTGCCCGCCTGCCCGAGTGCCTCGGCGGAGGGGAAGGCGAGCGGGGTCCCCACGCCGGAGACGGTCCCAGGGGCGGCCTTGGCGCTGTAGGTCCCGGAGGTGGCCCCGGTGCCGGAGGTCCCGGCACCGGAGAGCCCGGCTTCTGAGGCGGACCCGCTCGCGGAGGCCCCGGCCGCGGGTGCGGCGGCGCGGAGCGCACTGGCGAAGCCGATCCTGCGGTCGGAGGAGACTCCCTCGACGGCGTCGCTGCCGGCCAGGCTCTCCACGAAGCCCGCGCCGGGACCGTCCGCGAGGACGTAGCCGATCCTGGTGTCGGTCGACAGGACGGTGCCGCCGCTCGCGTCGATCGCGTCGATCGCCCGGTCGCGGGCGCCGTCCGCGTAGAAGACCAGGTACTCGCGGGTCTGGCCCGCGCCGGTCGTGGCCTCGCCGCCCAGGGCTCCCGCCGTGAGGGTCGCCGCCAGGGCGAGCGCCGTCGCCGCGCCCGTCAGGCTTCTGGTCCCGCGATTCATCAATCCTCCGCACCTGACCCGATCAAGAAATTTATCTGACCCGATCAAGAAATTTATCTTTCAGGCATATGTACGCCAAAGCAATTCGAAACCCCGCTCTGCGCATTTTTCCCTGAAGCAGTCGGTAAGACATCCGGAATGCCGAACTGTCGGGGGGTGCCGAAGACCAACCGTGGCCTGACCAAACCAGTGATGGAGCACATGAAGCGGCCCTGACATGCATGAACCGGCCCGGGTACTCATGGATCAACCATGACATACCCAGACCGGTCATGACATGTCAGACCAGCTTCCACTCAGACCAGCGGCCGCGCCGTCGGCGGGATCGCCACCGGAAGGGCCGTTTGGCCCGTGAGGTAGCGGTCGGCGGCCGAGGCCGCGGAGCGGCCCTCGGCGATCGCCCACACGATCAGCGACTGTCCACGGCCCATGTCCCCGGCGACGAAGACGCCGTCGACCGACGACATGTAGCCCTTGTCCCTCGCGACGTTGCCCCTGGCGTCGTAGAACTCGCCGCCGGCGACCTCGGCGAGCTCGGTGAGCAGGCCCTTCTTCTCCGGGCCGACGAAGCCCATCGACAGCGTGACCAGCTCGGCCGGGATCTCCCGCTCGGAGCCGGGCACCGGCTTGAACCCGGCAGCGGGCCCCTCCACCTCGACCAGGCGCAACGCCCTGACGTTGCCCTCGGCGTCGCCGACGAACTCGGTGGTGGAGACCGCGTAGACCCGGGCGCCGTCACCGTCGGCCAGCTCCTCGTGGGCACTCTCCATCTTGAACAGGATGGGGAACGTGGGCCACGGCTGGCTGCCCGGACGGCTCGCCGGAGGCTGGGGCATGATCTCCAGCTGGGTGACCGAGGCGGCCCCCTGCCGGATCGCGGTGCCGATGCAGTCGGCACCGGTGTCGCCGCCGCCGATCACGACGACGTGCTTGCCCTCGGCACTGATCGGCGAGACCGGGAAGTCGCCCTCCTGGACCTTGTTGGAGGGCGGCAGGTACTCCATCGCCTGGTAGACGCCCTTCAGGTCGCGCCCGGCGACGGGCAGGTCCCGCCACTGGGTCGCGCCACCGGCCAGGACGATCGCGTCGAACTCCTCGCGCAACTGCGCCGCCGTGATGTCCACGCCGACGTTGACGCCGGTACGGAACTCGGTCCCCTCGGCCCGCATCTGGTCGAGACGGCGGTCGATGTGCCGCTTCTCCATCTTGAACTCGGGGATGCCGTAGCGGAGCAGGCCACCGATCCGGTCGGCCCGCTCGAACACGACCACGTCGTGCCCCGCCCTGGTGAGCTGCTGGGCTGCGGCCAGGCCCGCGGGGCCCGAGCCGACGACCGCGACGCGCTTGCCGGTCTTGGTGGCGGCGGGCTGGGGGGTGACCCAGCCCTCGTCGAAGGCGCGGTCGATGATCTCGACCTCGACCCGCTTGATCGCGACCGGGTCGGAGTTGATGCCGAGCACGCACGCCGCCTCACACGGAGCCGGGCACAGGCGTCCGGTGAACTCGGGGAAGTTGTTCGTGGCGTGCAGGCGCTCGATCGCCTCCTGCCAGTCGTCCCGGTAGACCAGGTCGTTCCACTCGGGGATCAGGTTGCCCAGCGGGCAGCCGTTGTGGCAGAACGGGATGCCGCAGTCCATGCAGCGCGCGGCCTGCCTGGTCAGCGCGGGCTTGGGGAAGTCCTCGTAGACCTCGCGCCAGTCGCGGATGCGCACGTCCACCGGGCGGCGCGCCGGCAGCTCGCGTCCGTGAGCGAGGAAACCCTTGGGGTCAGCCATCGGTCGTACCTCCCTTATCCCTGAAAAGCCTGAAATGACTGGAAAAACCGAACGGAATGAGTGATCGCGAACATCGGCGTCACCCCTGGACCGCGGCGGTCATGACGGCCTCGTCGATGTCGCGGCCCTCCAGCCGGGCGGACTCGGCGGCCAGCAGGACCCGCTTGTAGTCCGTCGGCATGATCTTGCTGAAGCGGGACGGGTCCCAGTCGGCGAGGAGTGCCTTCGCCACCGTGGAGCCCGTCTCGGCGAGGTGGGCCTCGACGATCTCGCGCAGCGCCTCGGAGTCGGCCTCTCCCAGCTCCTCGATCTCGACCATCTCCCGGTTGACCCGTTCGGCGTCGAGGTCGAGCAGGTAGGCGACGCCGCCCGACATGCCCGCCGCGAAGTTGCGGCCGGTCGGGCCGAGGACGACCACCTTGCCGCCGGTCATGTACTCGCAGCCGTGGTCGCCGACACCCTCGACCACCGCGGTGGCACCGGAGTTGCGGACACAGAACCGCTCCCCCACGACGCCGCGGATGAAGGCCTCGCCGGAGGTCGCGCCGTACAGGCCGACGTTTCCGGCGATGATGTGCCCGTCGAGCGGGGCCGCGTCGTACGGCTGGACCGAGATCCGGCCGCCGGACAGGCCCTTGCCCACGTAGTCGTTGGCGTCGCCGGTCAGCCTCAGCGTGATGCCCCTGGGCAGGAAGGCGCCGAAGGAGTTGCCCGCCGAGCCGGTGAAACGCACGTCGATGGTGTTGTCGGGCAGGCCCGCTCCGCCGTACCGCTTGGTCACCTCGTGGCCGAGCATGGTGCCGACCGTACGGTTGACGTTGCGGATGGGCAGGTCGAGCGTGACCCTGGAACCACCCTTGAGCGCGCCCTCGGCGAGCTGGATCAGCGTGTTGTCCAGCGCCTTGGCGAGCCCGTGGTCCTGCTCCACGGTACGGCGCAGCGAGGCGCCCTCGGGCAGCTCCGGCTGGTGCAGGATCGGCGCCAGGTCCAGTCCCGAGGCCTTCCAGTGGTTCTCGGCCGGGGTGGTGTCCAGCAGCTCGGCATGGCCGACGGCCTCGTCGATGCTGCGGAAACCCAGCGCGGCGAGATACTCGCGGATCTCCTCGGCGACGAACTCGAAGAAGTTGACCACGAACTCGGGCTTGCCGGTGAACCGCTTGCGCAGCTCGGGGTTCTGGGTGGCCACGCCGACCGGGCAGGTGTCCAGGTGGCAGACGCGCATCATCACGCAGCCGGAGACGACCAGCGGCGCGGTCGCGAAGCCGAACTCCTCGGCGCCGAGCAGCATGGCGATGATCACGTCGCGGCCGGTCTTGAGCTGGCCGTCCACCTGCACGACGATGCGGTCGCGCAGGCCGTTGAGCAGCAGCGTCTGCTGGGTCTCGGCCAGGCCCAGCTCCCAGGGGGAGCCCGCGTGCTTGAGCGAGGTGAGCGGGGAGGCGCCGGTGCCGCCGTCGTGACCGGAGATGAGCACGACGTCCGCGTGGGCCTTGGACACGCCCGCCGCGACCGTTCCGACCCCGACCTCGGCCACGAGCTTGACGTGCACGCGGGCGGCCGGGTTCGCGTTCTTCAGGTCGTGGATGAGCTGGGCGAGGTCCTCGATCGAGTAGATGTCGTGGTGCGGAGGCGGCGAGATGAGACCGACGCCCGGGGTGGAGTGCCGGGTCTTGGCGACCCACGGGTAGACCTTGTGGCCGGGCAGCTGACCGCCCTCACCGGGCTTGGCGCCCTGGGCCATCTTGATCTGCACGTCGTCGGCGTTGACCAGATACTCGGAGGTCACGCCGAACCGGCCGGAGGCCACCTGCTTGATGGCCGAACGGCGCACCGGGTCGTGCAGCCGCTCCGGGTCCTCGCCGCCCTCACCGGTGTTGGACTTGCCGCCCAGCCGGTTCATCGCGATGGCGAGCGTCTCGTGCGCCTCCATCGAGATGGAGCCGTACGACATCGCGCCGGTGGAGAACCGCTTGACGATCTCGCTGACCGGCTCGACCTCGTCGATCGGCACCGGCTCGCGGACGCCCTCCCGCAGCTTGAACATGCCGCGCAGCGTCATCAGCTTCTCCGCCTGGGAGTCCACCAGGCCGGTGTACTCCTTGAAGATCTCGTAGCGGCGCGAGCGGGTGGCGTGCTGCAGCTTGAAGACGGTCTCGGGGTTGAACAGGTGCGGCTCGCCCTCGCGACGCCACTGGTACTCGCCGCCGACCTCCAGGCGGCGGTGGGCGTTCTCGGCCCTGGGGTAGGCGCGCAGGTGACGCTGCGCGGCCTCCTCGGCCAGGACGTCGAAGCCGACGCCGCCCAGCCGGGACGTGGTCCCGGTGAAGCAGGCGTCCACGACCTCCTGGCTCAGCCCGAGCGCCTCGAAGATCTGCGCCCCGGTGTAGGAGGCGACCGTGGAGACCCCCATCTTGGACATGACCTTCAGCACGCCCTTGCCGTACGCCTTGATGAGGTTGCGCACGGCCTTGTGCTTGTCGATCTTCAGGACGCCGGAGTCGACCATGTCCTCGACGGTTTCGATGGCGAGGTACGGGTTGACCGCGCCCGCCCCGTAGCCGACGAGCAGCGCCATGTGGTGCGCCTCGCGCGCCTCGCCGGTCTCGATGACCAGACCGATCTTGGTGCGGGTCTTCTCGGCGATCAGGTGGTGGTGGACGGCACCGGTGAGCAACAGCGAGGGGATCGGCGCCAGGACGTCGGAGGAGCCGCGGTCGGACAGCACGATGATCCGCGCCCCGCCCTCGATCACCGAGGAGACCTCGGCGCGGATCTCCTCGATGCGGCGCAGCAGCGCCTCGCCGCCACCCGCGACCTCGTACAGGCCCGAGACCACGTGCGGGTGGAAGCCCGGCAGCGCGCCCTCGTCGTTGATGTGGATGATCTTCGCGAGCTCGTCGTTGTCGAGCACCGGGTAGGGCAGCACGAGCTGGCGACAGGAGGCGGGACCCGGGGCGAGCAGGTTGCCCTCGGGGCCGATGGTGCTGGCCAGGGAGGTGACGAGCTCCTCGCGGATCGCGTCCAGCGGCGGGTTGGTGACCTGCGCGAACAGCTGGCTGAAGTAGTCGAACAGCAGCCGGGGCTTCTCGCTGAGCACGGCGACCGGGGTGTCGGTGCCCATCGAGCCGATCGGCTCGATGCCCGTCCTCGCCATCGGCCCCAGGATGATCCGCAGCTCCTCCTCGGTGTAGCCGAAGGTCTGCTGCCGCTTGATCAGCGTCTCGTGCGACAGGCCCTCGGGCGAGCGGGCGGGCAGCTCCTCGAAGCGGACCAGACCGGCGTGCAGCCAGTCGGCGTACGGCAGCTCCGCCGCCAGCTCGGCCTTGATCTCGTCGTCTTCGATGATCTTGCCGAGCGCGGTGTCGACCAGGAACATCTTGCCGGGCTGCAGGCGGCCCTTGCGGACCACGTCCTCGGGGGCGATGTCCAGCACGCCCGCCTCGGAGGCGAGCACGACCAGGCCGTCCGCGGTGACCCAGAACCGTCCGGGGCGCAGGCCGTTGCGGTCGAGCACCGCGCCGACCAGGGTTCCGTCGGAGAAGGTGATCGAGGCCGGGCCGTCCCAGGCCTCCATCATCGTGGAGTGGAACTCGTAGAACGCCCGCCGCGCGGGGTCCATCTCGGTGTGGCTCTCCCACGCCTCGGGGATCATCATCAGCACCGCGTGCGGCAGGCTGCGTCCCGCGAGGTGGATGAGCTCCAGCGTCTCGTCGAAGGAGGCGGTGTCGGAACCGGCCGGGTCACAGATCGGGAAGAGCCGCGACAGGTCGCCCGGCAGGTTCGCCGTCTCCAGCATGGCCTCGCGGGCGCGCATCCAGTTGCGGTTGCCCTTGACCGTGTTGATCTCACCGTTGTGGGCGACGTAGCGGTACGGGTGCGCGAGCGGCCAGGAGGGGAAGGTGTTGGTGGAGAAACGCGAGTGGACCAGCGCGATCGCGGTCTCGTAGCGCTCGTCGCTCAGGTCGGGGAAGAACTGCTCGACCTGCAGCGGGGTGAGCATGCCCTTGTAGACGATCGTCCGGGAGCTCAGCGAGGGGAAGTAGACCTTCGCCTCGTGCTCGGCCCGCTTGCGCAGGCAGAAGGCGAGCCGGTCCAGCTCAAGACCGCTCTCACCGTCGGGGGACGCCACGAACAGCTGGCCGAAGAACGGCATCACCGCGCGGGCGCTCGGCCCGGGAAGGTCGGGGGTGGTGGGAACGTCGCGCCAGCCGAGGACCGTGAGGCCCTCCTCCGCGGCGATCTCCTCGATCAGTCGCACGGCGGCCTCACGGGCCCGCTCCTCGGCGGGCAGGAAGGCCATACCGGCGGCGTAGGAGCCGGCCGTGGGCAGGGGGAAGTCCGCCACCACGCGGAAGAAGACGTCGGGGATCTGCGTCAGGATCCCGGCCCCGTCGCCGGTGTCCGGTTCGCTACCCTGGGCCCCCCGGTGATCAAGGTTGCACAGCGCGGTCAAGGCCTTCGCGACGATGCCGTGGCTACGGCGACCGGCAACGTCCGCGACCATGGCGACACCACAGGCGTCGTGCTCGTGCGAGGGGTGGTACAGGCCCTGAGGCTCGGGAAAGCCGAGGTGGGCAGCAGGCATTGAATCCCTCCCGTCGTCTTGCTTCTCTCGAACAAGCAAGGGACGACGTTGGCCCTGCTGCGTGGTGGGTAGAGATTACCGTACCCTGCCGGATACCTGCCTACCCGGTGAGATCCCGCCGAATTAGTGCGGGTTCGCCCGGTTCATTAAACACACCGCGATGGCACAACATTCCAGGTCCTGGCCCTAGGGTGGCCCAATGGAACCGACCGATCCCACCGGCCTGGGCGCCTCCACCGGTCTGACAGGCAGCGGCACTTCAGATGTCTCCGGCGTTTCCGGCACCCCCGGCGCCTCCGCCGGGGCCGGCGACCGAACGGTGGCCGGGACGGGAGCCGGAACCGAGAGCGGGGCCGGGCGTGGGTCCCGGACGGGAGCCGGGGCCGGAACCGGGGCCGGGGCCGGGCGTGGAGCCGGCACCGAAGGAGAGGACGAGAACGGCGGTGGAGTCGAGGCTTTCGTCGCACGGGCGGGTGTCGACGGCAGGCGCCTGAGGAACGCGCTGACCGCCCTGGGCGGCGGTCGCTGGTGGACACTCGCCGATCTGGTCAGGGAGACCGCGACGTCGCGGCGGACCATCGAGGCGCTGCTGCGCGAGGTGGACGGCGAACTGGAGCGATCGGGCGACCGCTTCAGGCTCCCGGCCCCTCCCGCCTGGTCGGCCCCGGCACGGGAGGAGGACGCCCCCTCACCGGACGGACCGCGAGCGAGCACCCTCGCACCGGCGGACCCGGTCGCCCACCTGCTCCCCGACCGCGCCGACCTGGTCACGCGCATGGACGAGTTGATCGCCAAGGCGCCCCGGGGCCGCCACACGCTGGACCACGTCGCCGCGACCGGCGAGACCGTGGTCAGGCGGGCGCTGCTGCTGGACGCCCGCTTCTGGCTGGACGGCGCCCGGCTGCTGTGCGTGGGCGACCACGATCTGACCTCGCTGGCCACGGCGATGCTGCACCCGGGCGTCGAGGTGACCGTCGTCGACGTCGACGAGCGCATCCTCGCCTACATCGCCGGTGAGGCCGACCGGCTCGGTCTGGCCGTACGGACCCGCTGGGCCGACCTGCGCCTGGGGCTGCCCGCCTCCGCGCGGTCCTGGGCCGACCTGGCGATCACCGACCCTCCCTACACCCCCGAGGGTGTCGGGCTGTTCGTCGCCCGTTGCGCGGAAGGGCTGCGCGACCACGAGCAGGGCCGGATCATGCTGGCGTACGGCGCCAGCGAGCGCACCCCCGCGCTCGCCCTCAAGGTTCAGCAGGCCCTGTCGCAGCTCAACCTCGTCAACGAGGCGATCTACCCCGACTTCAACCGCTACTTCGGCGCCGAGGCCATCGGTTCGGCCGCCGACTTGTACGTCCTGCGCCCCACCACGAAGACCTGGCCCGCCGCGGCCGCCCGCACCGAGACGTCCGGCACCGCCATCTACACGCAGGGGCCCCAGTCGGTGGAGTCGGCGAGCTCCCCCGCCGCCTCGGCCGCCGGTTTCGGCGAGGGGTTCGTCCCGGAGGTGCTGGTGGGCGAGTGGCCCCGCGACGTGCTGCCCAAGGCCCCCAGGGCGCGCCTGACGACCTGGCTGGCCAAGCCCTACGCCAGCGACCCGGCCAGGGTGGCGATCTCCGTACCCGCCGGTCTGGAGGCCGCGCTGCCCCGGCTGCTGCTGGCCACCCGCGCCAGGGAGGTCCGGGTCACCCTGGCGGCGGCCCCGAAGGACCTCCCCCGCGACCTTCTCGCCCCCGTCTACGACCTCACCGCCGAGGGAGCGTCCGTGCGCGCCGTACGGGTGGCACCGCCCGCCGGAGACAGCAAGAGCGCCACAAACGCGAACGGCGCGGACGAGAACGACACGGCCCGGATCCTGCGCCGCGTTCTGGACAACGCGCACGGCAGGCTCGCCAACACCTGGCGCGAGGCCCTGATCAAGGCCAGGGGCGACCTGACGAAGAGGCAGGCGAGGGCGATCGTCGCCACCGTGGCCCCGTGGGCGGGCGACGTCACCGTCCTCGAACTGCCCGCCCACCGGCTGCTGGAGCTCAGGGCCGCGGTGGAGAGCTCCCTCAGCGCACCAGCCGACGCTGGATGACCAGGCCGAGGCCGTCCATCGCGACCTGCGGATAGGTGAGATCCACCCTGCCCTCGCCGTCCTCGCCGCTCTCCCCCGCGCCTGCCCGGGCGGTGCTCCCGCCGGCGACGGGGGCGACCCAGCTCACCGTGACGTAGTGCCCGAGGCCGCGGACCTGGGCCCAGCTGCGCGAGCCGTCGAAACCGTCGGGCGTGTCGGGAGCGGGCCTGACGAAGCCGTCGCCGCCGTCGCCCTTGAGCGCCGCCACGAGCCTGTCGGCGGCGGCGGAGTCGGCGAGGTTGAAAATCAGGAACTGGCCGGAGACCGCGCCGTCCTCGGTCTCGTAGCGAGCGCGCAGCACCTGCGTGCACCCGCCGAGCGCGTCCTGCGCGCTCCCCCAGACCGCCTCCGCGCAGTCGGCGAGGGTCTCGGTGGCCTTGAGTGCGAGCTTGGTCGTGCCCGCCGACACCGAGGGGGCGGGGAACATCTCGGCGACGGTGAGCGGCTCGGGGTCGAGGTCGCGGGTCGCGATGGGCGCGTAGTGGGCCGTACCCGGCTCCGCGCGCAGGACGGCGGCGCGCGGGACGGGCTCGTCGCCCAGCCACAGGAAGGCCCCCACCCCGGCGACCCCGGCCAGCACGACGATGATGATCCACTTACGCATGAGGAAAAAGCTTACTTCGACATCCTCCCCGCCCTCGAAGAACCCGGATTCCCGCCCGAAAAACGAACCCGGAAACTACTTGCTCGGGGCGGGCGCCGGGGAGACGGCGACGATGCGGCGGAAGATCGCCTTTTCCGTGGCGCGGACCGCGAGGGAGAGCGAGACGAAGTCGTCCCTCGCGCCGGGCTCTGCTCCGTCGGCCCTGCCGATCCAGACCAGGCCCGCGTAGTGCCCCATCGCGTGGCCGCTCGCCTCGGTGTGGCCGTCGGCGGGAAAGGCGGCCCTGGGCGCCTGGACCGGCCGGACCCAGCCGCCCCGGTGCAGGGTGGTCAGCGTGTTCACCAAGGTGTCGGAGGAGGCGGTGTCGCGGAGGTTGAACAGGGTGTACTGGGCGACGTAGCGGTTGTCGGCGCTGGTGTACAGGCCCCTGGCCACCTGGGTGCATCCGCCCTGGGCGAGCAGGTCGGTGAGCTCCTGGCCCCAGACCGCCGCCGCGCAGGCGCTCTCCAGCCGAGGGCTGCCCGCCAGCCTCAGCGTGGTCCTGCCCTCGCTGAGGGTCTTGGGGAAGAGGTCCTTGGCCGTGAGCGGTTTGGGGTCCGCCTTGCTCTCCGCGATCGGCGCGAACACCTTGGAGGAGGGCCATCCCCGGTAGACGTCGGGGCGGGGTTCGGTCCCGATGACCGAGGCGGTGGCCCGTTCGGGCTCGAAGTCGTTGCCGATCGCGGAGATCGCGAGGGTGAGGACGAGCGCGGCGACCAGCACGCCCGCGATGGATCCGAACACCACCAGCAACCGCTGCTGGGTCGGGGTCAGCCCCCACTCCTCCAGCTGGGGGATGCTCCAGGTCTGCGCCTTGCTGGGAGTGCGGCGGCGCTTGCGCCCTCCTGGGGCGGGGGGCGGGGTCGAGGTCGGGGCGGTCACAGTCCGGTTCCTCCCAGGAGGGTGCCCAGGGCGAAGGTCAGGCCGGCGGCGACCGCACCGACGAAGAGCTGGCGCAGCCCGCTGTACCACCAGCTGCGCGCGGTGACCCGGGAGACCAGCGCGCCCGCGCCGAACAGTGCCAGGCAGGAGACCACCGCCGACGTCACCAGGCTGGTGACGCCGAGCAGGTACGGCAGAAGGGGCAGGAGCGCCCCCACCGCGAACGACAGGAACGAGGAGAGCGCGGCGATCCTGGGCGAGGGAAGGTCGTGGACGGTGACGCCCAGTTCGGCCTCGGTGTGCACCTCGAGCGCCCTTTCCGGGTCCACCGAGATCTGCCGCGCCACCTCTGCGGCCACGGCGGGATCGACGCCCCGCTCCTCGTAGAGCTTGGCGAGCTCCTCCAGCTCGGCCTCGGGGTTGCGTTCGAGCTCTCGGCGCTCGACGGCGATCTCGGCCAGGGCGAGCTCCCGCTGGCTCGCCACCGAGACGTACTCGCCACCGGCCATGGAGAACGCGCCGGCGGCCAGCCCCGCGATGCCCGCCAGCAGGATGACCTTGGTTCCCGCGGCGCCACCGGCGACACCGGCGATCAGCGCGAAGTTGGAGACGAGGCCGTCCATCGCGCCGAACACCGACGGCCTCAGCCAGCCGCCGTTGACGTCGCGATGCCGGTGGTGCATCTCGGCACGCCTCCCCGAGGCGTCCGGACTCATCGCGATCCCCCGGGCGGCGATCCCCAGGGCCCGGCACCGAAAGGAGGGCGCGGGCCACCGGTCTCGGCCCCGGAATCAGAACGCGCCGGTGTGCCGGACGATCCGGCGGCGCGTCCGAGATCCCGGGACCTCGACCGTGGGAGAGGCGTCAACGTCGTTCTTTCTCGCCCTCGGGAGCGGCCTTCGTCACGGCCTCCTCCTGGAGCTCGCCTTTCTTCGCACCGGAAACGAGCTCCTCGGGAACGCTCGCGCCCGAGGCCGTGCCGACGGCGCTCTCCGGGTCCGCGCTCTCCGAAGCGGTGCCGTCAGAGGCGGGCACGCTCGTGGCGGCGTCCGAGGCCTCGGAGGAAACCTCGGAAACCGCCGAAGCCGGCTCCGCCTCGACCTCGGTGTCTCCGCCCCGGCCGCTCTCCTCGGGATCGGCCTGGTCCGACGGATGAGCCGGATCGACCGCCCCCCCGTCCTCGCTCAAGCCCTCGGCCACCAACGTCGCCGAGGCCGGACGCGCCTCGTCGTCCCGCCGGGCCGCACGGTCGTTCGCGGCCTCGTCGGCCTGGTCGGAGGGGTGAGCCGGATCGACGGGATCCGCCGCGCCGCCCCCCGCGTCCGACGCGACCAGGGTGACGGCCTCGGCCTTCGCCGAGTCCGTGCCGTCGGTGCCGTCGGTGCTCTCGCCCTCACCCGGCGTGGCGACACCGCCCTCAAGGTCGGTGTCGGGGTCGGTCGCCGACCTCACCCGCTCCTCGTCGGTCTTGTTCCTGGTGTACCAGAAGTAGGCCATCGCCCCGATGAACAGGATGATCGAGGTCCACTGGTTGAGCCGCAGGCCGAGGATGTGGTGGGCGGCGTCGACCCGCAGGCCCTCGATCCAGAAGCGGCCCACGGTGTAGCCGGCGACGTAGAGAGCGAACAGGCGGCCGTGGCGGATCACGTACTTGCGGCCGATCCAGATGAGGACCAGCGCGAGACCCAGGTCCCAGATCGACTCGTACAGGAACGCGGGGTGGTAGGTGTCCACGCCCGGCACCGTGCCCGGCCGGTCGGGGTCGATCTCCAGACCCCACGGCAGGTCGGTGGGGCCGCCGAACAGCTCCTGGTTGAAGTAGTTGCCCCAGCGGCCGATGGCCTGGGCCACCGCGATGCCGGGGGCGACGGTGTCGGCTACCGCGGTCAGGGAGATGCCCCGGCCGCGGCAGCCCAGCCAGACGCCCACGCCACCGAGCGCGACGGCGCCCCAGATGCCCAGGCCGCCGTTCCAGATGTACAGCGCCTCGATCGGCTCATTGGGCGCGTCCGGCCCGAAATAGAGCTGCCAGTCGGTGATGACGTGGTAGAGGCGTCCACCGACCAGGCCGAACGGCACGGCCCAGACGGCGAGATCCACGATGGTTCCAGGGACACCGCCGCGGGCGCGCCAGCGGCGCTCGCCGATGACGACCGCGACGATGACGCCGAGCACGATGCACAGTGCGTAGGCCCGGATGGGGACCACGCCGAAGAGATGCCAGACCCCCTGGGAGGGGCTGGGAATCGAGGCGAGGGGCATGTCAGGTGACGTTACC
The DNA here is from genome assembly GCF_042898365.1 of Streptosporangium sp. NPDC000509. NCBI lineage: Bacteria > Bacillati > Actinomycetota > Actinomycetes > Streptosporangiales > Streptosporangiaceae > Streptosporangium > Streptosporangium sp. NPDC000509. Next base: position 287,854 of record NZ_JBIAYX010000001.1, read on the forward strand.
GTGTCCCGGGCTACTTGGCGGCATCAAGGACGGCCTGACGTAGCTCGGCCGGTTTGAAAGCCACGCCGGTGTCCATCTCGGTGCCGTTGAGCTTCAGCGTCGGGGTGCCCGTGAGCTTCTGGGTCTCCAGGACCTTGGTGCTGTAGGCGAGGTGCTCGGGAGCCTTCTCCTGGCTGGTCACGCACTTGTCGAAGCCGGGATCGGTCACCCCGGCGTCCTTGCCCCAGGCGATCAGGTCAGGGATCTTGAAGCCTTCCACGGTCTCCGAGGGCTGTGCGTCGAACAGCTTGTCGTGGAACCTGCTCCAGGCGACGCCTCCGGGAATGCAGCGGGAGGCCGCCCCGGCCCGCACGGAGTTACCCCGGGTGATGCCCTTGTTGGTCTGCTCCTGGAAGATCGTGATCGGGTGGTAGACCACCTTCGCCTTGCCCTCGGCCGCCAGGTTCTTGATCGTGGGACCGCTGGTCTCCTCCAGCGCCCTGCAGGCGGGGCACTGGAAGTCCTCGAAGACGTCCAGGACCGGCGACTCCACTCCCGCCTTGGCCATGACCACCGAGCCGTCGGAGGCGACGGTGATCGGCGCGAGGTTGGCGCCGACCTGCTCGGACCTGCTGCTCTGCGCGGCGAACCACCAGCCCGCCCCGACGGCGGCGACCGCGAGCACGGCGGCCGTCGTGATGGTCGCTATGCGCTTGCGCCTCTCCTTCAGCATCTGCTCCTGGCGCTGTGCCTTGATCCGATCACGCGCCGACTGGTCCCGCGCGGCCTTGCCCATCAGTCAGTCTCCTTTTCCTGGTGCTCCTCCTCGTCGTCGCTTTCAAGGTCGTCGTACGGCTCCCGCCCGGGGGTGAGCCCCAGGGCGGAGTCCAGCGCGAAGCGACCCGGAGGGAACCAGGCGACGATCACACCGAGTCCGAAGAGACCGAAGTCGCGCAGGATGTCGATGAGGTAGTCGGGCTCCACCCCGGCCGCCAGCTGACCGCCGCCGCCGAAGCAGCCGCAGTCGATGCGCAGCCCGCGCGCCCACGCCGAGGCGATCCCGATGACGAACGCCAGCATGAGCAGTGCCGAGATGACACCCGCCGCCCGGGTGAGCAGCCCGACGACCAGCAACACCCCCACGACGATCTCCAGGATCGGCAGGCCGTAGCCGACCACCGTGGCGAGCGATTTTGGGAGCAGTTCGTATGCCTCGACCGCCTGAACCGAGAGCACCGGGGTGCCGATCTTGCCCCAACCCGCGACGATCAGCACACCCGCGAGCACCAGCCGCGAGACGGTCGTTACCCAGGGTAGCGCCGAAATCACGATACGCGACCTATTGGGCGCGGGCTTCTCAGAGGTCACGAGCATCATTCTCCTACTCCCACGCCCTGGGCACGGATGTCTCCGGCGAACGCAAGGTATCCGAAGGAAAGCTCACCACGAGCTGGATAAGCGTCGAATAAGCGTGTTCGAAAGGCATGCTTCAGGGCGCGGTCCCGGTGGAAGGGGGACCGCACCCTGCGGGAGAGACCTCAGCCCCGGACGCCCGCCGCCAGCTCGGCGCCCAGCTCGCGGACGGACGCGAGAGCCGAGTTCTCGTCGGGGGCGTCCAGGACGCGGCGGATGAACGCCGAGCCCACGATGACGCCGTCGGCGTAACCCGCGACCTCCGCGGCCTGCCGTCCGGTGCCGACGCCCAGGCCGACGCAGACCGGCAGGGAGGTGTGCGGGCGGGTGCGCTCGACCAGGCCCTGCGCGGCCTCGCCGACCGAGTCGCGGGCGCCGGTGACGCCCATCAGCGACGCCGCGTAGACGAAACCGGTGCAGCTGTCGACGACGGCCTTGATGCGGGCCTCGGTGGAGCTGGGCGCGACCAGGAAGACCGTGTCGATCCCGGCCCCCGCACTGGCCTCGCGCCAGGGGCCGGCCTCCTCGGGGGTGAGGTCGGGCGTGATGGTGCCCACCCCGCCCGCGTTCGCCAGGTCCCTGGCGAAGCGGTCGGCACCGTAGCGGTCGATCGGGTTCCAGTACGTCATGACCAGGGTGGCGGCACCGGTGGCGGCCACACCCTCGACCGTGCGGAGCACGTCGGCGATACGGGTGCCGTTGGTCAGCGCCCGGTGGACGGCGTCCTGGATCGTCGGACCGTCCATCAGGGGGTCCGAGTAGGGCAGGCCGATCTCGATCACGTCGCAGCCCGCCTCCACCATGGCGGTGGCGACGGCGATCGCACCGTCCTTGCTGGGGAACCCGGCGGGCAGGTATCCGATGAGGGCGGCGCGGTCGTCCGCCTTAGCCTTGGCGAACACCGTCTGAAGAGTCGTCATCGTTGCTTCCGTTGCGGTTCGTCCCCTTCGGCCCGCCAGAGGGGAGGCAAGTCGGCCGTGAGAGGGGTGTCAGAGGTTGAAGTACTTCATCGCGGTGCTCATGTCCTTGTCGCCCCTGCCGGAGAGGTTGACCAGGATCGTCGCCCCGGGTCCCATCTCGCGCCCCAGCTTGAGCGCTCCGGCGAGCGCGTGCGAGGACTCGATGGCGGGGATGATGCCCTCGGTGCGGGCGAGCAGGGAGAAGGCGTCCATCGCCTCGGCGTCGGTGATGCCGTGGTAGGTGGCGCGACCGCTGTCCTTGAGCCAGGCGTGCTCGGGGCCGACGCCCGGATAGTCGAGCCCGGCCGAGATCGAGTGCGACTCGACCGTCTGGCCCTCCTCGTCCTGCAGCACGTAGGTGCGCGAGCCGTGCAGCACGCCGACCGAGCCCGCGGTGAGGGTGAGGGCGTGCTCGCCGCTCTCCAGACCCCGGCCGCCCGCCTCGTAACCGTGCAGCTGGACGTCCTGGTCGTCGAGGAAGGCGTGGAAGATGCCGATGGCGTTCGATCCCCCGCCGACGGCCGCGGCGACCGCGTCGGGCAGCCTGCCGGTGAGCTCCAGCGTCTGGCGGCGAGCCTCGACGCCGATGATGCGCGCGAAGTCGCGGACGATCTCCGGGAACGGGTGCGGGCCCGCGATGGTGCCGAAGAGGTAGTGGGTGCGGTCGACGTTGGCGACCCAGTCGCGGAACGCCTCGTTGATGGCGTCCTTGAGGGTCTGGCTGCCGTTGGTGACCGGGACGACGGTGGCGCCGAGCAGCTTCATTCGGGCGACGTTGAGCGCCTGGCGCTCGCAGTCGACGGCCCCCATGTAGATCACGCACTCCAGGCCCATCAGGGCGGCGGCGGTCGCGGTGGCGACGCCGTGCTGTCCGGCACCGGTCTCGGCGATCACCCGCGTCTTGCCCAGGCGCTTGGTCAGCAGGGCCTGGCCGAGCACGTTGTTGATCTTGTGGGCGCCGGTGTGGGTCAGGTCCTCGCGCTTGAGGATGATCCGGGCGCCACCCGCCTGCTCCGCGAAGCGGGGGACCTCGGTCAGCGTGGTCGGCCGCCCGGCGTAGGTGCGCAGCAGGTGGTCGAACTCCCGCAGGAACGCCACGTCGTTCTTCGCCTTGTCGTACTCCGCCGCGACCTCGTCCAGCGCGGGGATGAGCGCCTCGGGCACGTAGCGCCCGCCGAAGATCCCGAACTTGCCGTGGATGTCCGGGTCGTTCCCGTGGGCGGCGTTACCGGCGAGGTCGGCGGTGGTGATGACGGTTCCCTCGTGCGTTGTCACTGGCTTACTGCCCCTCGGGTCGGGATGCGGGATGGGCACCGGCGGTGACCAGGTCGACCACGGCGGCGCGCGGGTCCTTGCCGGTCACCAGGCTCTCGCCGACCAGGACGGCGTCGGCTCCCGCCCTGGCGTAGGCGAGCAGGTCGTGGGGACCGCGCACACCCGACTCGGCGATCTTGATGACGCCCTCGGGGATCTTGGGAGCCAGCTTGGTGAACACCTCTCGGTCGACCTCAAGGGTCTTGAGGTTCCGCGCGTTGATACCGATGATCTTGGCTCCGGCGACGAGCGCCCGGTCGAGCTCCTCCTCGGTGTGCACCTCGACCAGCGGGGCGAGCCCGATCGACTCGGCCCGCTCGATGAGCGAGACCAGCGCGTTCTGGTCGAGCGCCGCGACGATCAGCAGCGCCAGGTCGGCGCCGTAGGCGCGGGCCTCCCAGAGCTGGTACGAGGTGACGATGAAGTCCTTGCGCAGCACCGGGATGTCGACGACGGCGCGCACGGCGGCCAGGTCGTCGAGGCTGCCGCCGAAGCGGTGCCGCTCGGTGAGCACGCTGATGACGTGGGCGCCACCCGACTCGTAGTCACCGGCCAGCGCGGCGGGGTCGGCGATCGCGGCCAGCGCGCCCTTGGACGGACTGGAACGCTTGACCTCGGCGATCACCGCCACCTGGTCGCCACCCAGTGCCGCGTACGCGTCACGGGGGGCCGGCGCCCGCCCGGCCCGCTCCTTGAGCTCGGCCAGCGTCACCCTTTCCTGGCGCTCGGCCAGATCGGCGCGGACTCCTTCGAGGATTTCCTCAAGCACGCTCACTTGCCCTCCTCGCGAAGCTCAGGGGCCGGGTTCGCGAACGCCGCCGTATCCGTGGTTCGTTCGCTCCGCTCGCTCACGAGTAAGGCCCCTCCCGGTCGACTGCCCTTGTTCCGCCGATGCTATCGGCCCGGCCGGGGTCGCCCCGCCACGGGGTGAGACCTATCGGTGACTATGGGGCCAGGAATTCCCCAAAAGGAAGATTTCGCACTATCCAAAACACAACCATCAAAGCGAGCAATAACCACACGTAGACCGGGCGTATGGATTTCCATCCGGGCCCGCCACCGGATTTTCCGGCCGATCCGCCCACCGACCAGGCACGCAGCGCCCACCGGCCCCAGAGCAGGACCAGCACCGGGACCATGAGCACGACGAGCGGGTTGAGCCCCAGGGCCGCCACGGGGTCCCCGTGGGCGAGCGCGTACACCGTTCGCAGGCCTCCGCAACCGGGGCAGTAGAGGCCGGTGAGCAGCAGGAACGGGCAGGGCGGGTAGTGGCCCGGCTCGTTGGGGTCCACCGCGCCCACGAACGCGACCGCCGCGCCGGCGGCCAGCGCTGTGCCGAGCGGCGCCAGCACGGCCACGGCACGCGAACCCGCGATCCTCCCCGTCACCACGGTCCTTCAGCACCCTTCACCGCTGGTCACCCCCACCGGCCACCCTACTTACCCACTCACGCGCCCCTCACCGGCGGCGCGAGCGTCGGCGTCAGTAGCCCGTGGCGCCACCGAGGATCAGGGCACCGGCTCCGATCACCCAGATGAACACCAGCGCCGCCAGCCAGGACAGGATGCCGAAATAGGACAGGACCAGGCCCGCGACGGCCATGCCCCGCCCCTCCTCGCCCGTCCGCCTGATCTGCCCCAGCGAGATGTGCCCCAGCACCGCGCCCACGATCGAGGGGAGTCCGCAGATGAACAGCCCGGCGATGCCCATGATCAGCGCGGCGATGGCCATGCCGTTGTTGCCCCGCGGCGGCGGCGCGCCGTACCCCCCGTAACCGCCACCGGGCGCACCGTACCCTCCGGAACCGTAACCGCCCGAAGAGCCATAACCACCCGAGGAGCCGTAGCCGCCGCCCTTCGGGGGCGGGCCATAGCCACCCTGATCGCCGTAGCTCATGAATGACTCCCCATTATCCGAGTTACAGGCGAAATCCTAGCGAAAACACTCCCAGGAGGAGACGATCCGTTCACGCTCGCGAGCGCGTTGTGAGCAAGTCGTGGCCGGGGGCACACCCGCCCCGGACGGCGGGAGGGCACCGAAACGACATGAGAAGATCCCCGCGCCGGGAACACCGGGAACACGGCGGGAACCGCGGACGCCGTGCGAACGCGCGGAACCCGCCGTCCGCCCAAGGGCTCGCGAAGGTCAGTGTTCGCGGGGGTCGGGACCGGTCGTCGGGTCGACGCCCTCGTCGAGGGCGTCCCACAACTCCCGCTCGCTGGGGGCACCACCGCGTGCGGCGGCAGTACCGCCCGCGGGGCCGGCCCCCTGCCGGTCGTACCGGCCGGACATGCCCGGCCAGCGCCCGCCGCGCACGATCGCCGCCACTCCCCCGGCGACCAGCAGAAGCCCTCCCGCGGAGGCGAGGATCGGCCAGACGACGGCCGAGGCGACCTGCGGGGTGGAGCCGACGGAGAGCGGCGCCTGCTCGGCGGAGATCCGCAGCGCGGCGCTCGCGCCGCCTCCCCACCAGGAACCGGCGATCATCCCGGCCCCGCCGAGCGCCATCACCGCTCCGACGAGCCCGCGCCACACGCCTTTCGTCGCGAGGACGGCGACCACCGCGGCGAGCGCCGCCCAGGCCCCGGGGCCGAGGGCGGGGACCAGTTCGGCGGCGGAGACCGCGACCTCGCGGGTGCCGTACGTCACGGTGAACCAGTCGCGTCCCGCGGCGAGGAGCACGAGCGCGGCACCGGCCACGCACACCGCGAGCCAGGTCCACAGCTCCCGCCTCGCCGTCACGCCCGGGTCACCGTCAGCTCGTCGGCGTCGAAGCAGGTCCGGTCGCCGGTGTGGCAGGCGGCGCCCACCTGGTCGACCTTGAGCAGGACGGTGTCGCCGTCGCAGTCGAGCGCGGCGGACTTGACGTGCTGGACGTGGCCGGAGGTGTCGCCCTTCACCCAGTAGGCTCCCCGGCTGCGCGACCAGTAGGTGGCCCTGCCCGTGGTGAGCGTGCGATGCAGCGCCTCGTCGTCCATCCAGGCGAGCATGAGCACCTCGCCGGTGTCGTACTGCTGGACGACGGCGGGAACCAGCCCGTCGGCGGTGCGCTTCAGCCGGGCCGCGATGGCGGGGTCAAGGGACATGCGGCAATTGTGCCGCAACAGGGGAGAGGGGTGGCCTCCGGCCTGGCCACGTGGGCGGGCAGGACGAGCACGGCACCGCCGGCGCCGGAGGGCCGAGCCGCGGGCGAAGACGTCCGGGCGGCTCGACCCGGCACCGACATGGAAACGGGGGCGGTCGTCGTCTCAGTGGCCGCGGTCGTCGTCGAGGACGTCGGCGGCATGGACGACGATCTTGGGGTCGGGGACGCCGACGACCTCGTGGTCCTTGTTCTCGTACTCGAACAGGCTCAGCAGGTGGCGCATCGCCTCGATCCTGGCCCGCTTCTTGTCATTGCTCTTGATCACCGTCCACGGGGCCTCCTCCGTGTCGGTGTTGACGAACATGTCCTCCTTGGCGGCGGTGTAGTCCTCCCACTTGTCGAGCGACTCCAGGTCCATCGGCGACAGCTTCCACTGCCGTACCGGGTCGACCTGGCGGATCACGAACCGGGTGCGCTGCTCGGAGCGCGAGACCGAGAACCAGAACTTCACCAGGTGGATGCCGTCACGGACGAGCATCCGCTCGAACTCCGGGGCCTGTTCCAGGAACTCCAGATACTCCTCGGGGGTGCAGAAGCGCATCACCCGCTCGACCCCGGCGCGGTTGTACCAGGAACGGTCGAAGAAGACCATCTCTCCGGCGGCGGGCAGATGGGAGATGTAGCGCTGGAAGTACCACTGGGTGCTCTCGCGCTCGCTCGGCTTCTCCAGCGCCACCACGTTCGCGCCCCGGGGGTTGAGGTGCTCCATGAACCGCTTGATCGTGCCGCCCTTGCCCGCGGCGTCACGTCCCTCGAAGAGGACGACCAGACGTCCCCCGGTGTCCTTGATCCAGTACTGGAGCTTGAGCAGCTCGATCTGGAGCAGCCGCTTGATCCGGTCGTACTCCGCCCGCTCCATCCGCCTGTCGTAGGGATACTTCTCCCGCCAGGTGTCGACCGGGCTGCCGTCCTGGCGGACCAGGACGGGGTCGTCGTCGTCATCGTCGTTGACCCGCAGGTCCGCCAGCTCGTCGAGCAGGTCGCTGCGTTCCAGGGCCGCGTGAATGTTCACCACGGGAAACCGGCCGTCCGGCAGCTCCCCGCCAACCAACTCCGCCATCGGTCCCTTCCCTCGGGCGGACGTGGGGCCCGCCTCCGCCCTGCTTCTACCGCGCCCTGAGCTGGATAGTCCTTCCCGAACGCCCCTTTTTCTCCGAGGCGATCCACCTCGACAAAAACCTACTAAACAAGTAGGTCTTGACGGGATTGTGAACGTGTGTTGAAGTGATGCCGTGAGCCCATGGCTCCGGTCGGCGACAGGCGAGCGCGTCGCCTCCGCCGCACCCACCCATGCCCACATCACCGCCCGCCTCGCGCGGAGCACGCCCCCGCCCCACCCGGTACGACCAGCCAGAAAGGCCTCAGCCATGCCCGTCGAACTTCCAGACGCCGACGGCGGTGAGACGCACGACTCCCCCGCGGCCGTCGCGAAGGCCCCACCGTCGGCGGGCGGCCGGGGGCGCACGCCTCTCGGGTACGCGTGGAGCCGGGCGCGTCTCGTCCCCGCGTCCGCCCCCGGCGGGTCCGTCGCGATCCGATCCGCCGCTCCCCCCGCCGACGGAACCCCGGGCGGCAGGGCGGACGCCGAGGCCGGCGAGCCCTCCCTGAAGGTGGTCGCCACCCGCCACCCCGGGCGGTGGGTGGCGGCCCTGGGCGTCGCGGTGCTGCTCGCCATGGCCGTCAGCGCGCTTCTCACCAATCCCGCCTGGGAGTGGGAGGTGGTCGGGGAGTACCTGTTCGCGCCCTCCGTGCTGCGGGCGGTCGTGTTCACGCTGGAGCTGACCGCGCTGGGAATCGTCTTCGGTTTCCTGCTCGGCACGGTCCTGGCGCTCATGCGGCTGTCGGGAAACCCGCTGCTCAACTCGGTCGCCTGGGGCTACATCGCCCTGTTCCGATCGGTGCCGCTGATCCTGCAGTTGCTGTTCTGGTACAACCTCGCCCTGCTGTACCCGAGGATCTCCTTCGGCGTGCCGTTCGGCCCGGCCTTCTTCGACATCGGGACGATGGACCTGATCGGCCCGGTCACCGCCGCCGCGCTCGGCCTCGCCCTGCACCAGGCCGCCTACGCCGCCGAGATCGTCCGGGCGGGGCTGCTCTCGGTGGACCACGGCCAGCGGGAGGCCGCCTCCGCGCTGGGCATCCCCAGGAGCAGGCAGCTGTTCCGGATCATCCTGCCGCAGGCCATGCGGTCGATCGTGCCGACCGCGGGCAACGAGGTCATCGGCCTGGTCAAGGGCACCTCGGTCGTCTACATCATGGCCCTGCCCGAGCTCTCCTACCAGGTCCAGGTGATCTACAACCGCAACGGCAGGGTGATCGCCCTGCTGCTGGTGGCGACCGTCTGGTATCTCGCCATGACCTCCGTGATGTCCCTCGCGCAGCACTACATCGAGCGGCACTACGGCAGGGGCCGCGCATGAGCGCCGCGATGGTCGAACTGCGGGGGGTGCGCAAGAGCTTCGGGTCGCTGGAGGTGCTGCGCGGCGTCGACCTGCGGGTCGCGCCGGGCGAGGTCACGGTGATCCTGGGGCCCTCGGGGTCGGGGAAGTCCACGCTTCTGCGTACCGTCAACCACCTGGAGAAGGTGGACAGCGGGTCGGTGAGCGTCGACGGCGAACTGGTCGGCTACCGCAGGTCCGGGGACAGGCTGTACGAGCTGCCCGAGCGCGAGATCCTCCGGCAACGGACCCGGATCGGCTTCGTCTTCCAGAACTTCAACCTCTTCCCGCACCTGACCGTGCACCAGAACGTCACCGAGGCGCCCCTGTCGGCCCAGCGCAGGCCGAAGACGGAGGTGGACGCGCTGGCGACCCGGCTGCTCGAGCGGGTCGGGCTCTCCGACAAGGCGCACTCCTACCCCCGCAAACTCTCCGGCGGCCAGCAGCAGCGGGTGGCCATCGCCCGCGCCCTCGCCCTGGAGCCCAAGGTCATCCTCTTCGACGAGCCGACGTCCGCGCTCGACCCCGAGCTCGTCGGCGAGGTGCTCGACGTGGTGAAGGGCCTCGCCGGGAGCGGCACCACCATGATCGTCGTCACCCACGAGGTCGGCTTCGCCCGCGAGATCGCCGACACCGTCGTCTTCATGGACGAGGGCCGGATCGTCGAGCGGGGCACCCCCGCCGAGGTGCTGGAGGCCCCCCGGCACGAGCGCACCCGCCTCTTCCTCAGCAAGGTCCTCTGACCCCCTCATGCAGCCCCGTCCCCACCACCCGATCCCAGCAAGGACCGACATGTCGCCCATATCGAGACTCGCCCCAGTCGTCGCCGCCCTGCCTCTCCTGCTCGCCGCCGCCTGCGGCGGTGCCGAGACCTCGTCCGGCACGACGGACAGGACCGTGTCCTCGGCGTCCTCGGCGTCCTCGGCGTCCTCGGCAGCTCCGGCCGCCGCCGCCCCCTCGGAGACCGGTGGCGCGAAGATCAACACCTCTCCCGAGCAGAACCGCGTCCGCGCCGACAAGGTCGAGGAGATCGCCGCCAAGGTCCCCGAGGCGATCCGCGCCAAGGGCTCGCTCACCGCCGGGTTCAACGGCGAGGGCTCGCCGCCCCTGGTGTTCCTGGCCGACGACGACACCACCCTGATCGGCGTGGAGACCGACCTCGCCCACCTGATCTCCGATGTGCTGGGCCTGCCGCTGAAGGAGGAGAACACCTCATGGGAGAACCTGTTCCTCGCGGTCAAGTCGGGCAAGTATGACCTGGTGCTCAACAACGTCACGGTGACGGAGGAGCGCAAGGACATCTACGACTTCGCCACCTACCGGGTCGACCAGCTCGCCTGGCAGGTGGGCAAGGACAGCCCGATCACCAAGATCGAGAAGGCCGCCGACATCGCCGGACTGAACGTCTCCGTCGGATCCGGCACCAACCAGGAGAAGATCCTGCTGGAGTGGGACGCGCAGAACCAGAAGGCCGGGCTCAAGGCCGCGAACATCCAGTACTACCAGAAGTACGGCGACGTCCTGCTCGCGCTGAAGTCCGGCCGCGTCCAGGCCTACCTCGGCCCGAACCCCTCCATCGCCTACCAGGTCGCGGTGGGCGGTGACAGCAGGATCGTCGGGACGCTCTCCGGCGGCGGATCGGTCGAGGGCCTGATCGCGGTGATGACCCTGAAGGGCAACGGCCTGGTCGAGCCGGTCAGCGAGGCGATCGACACGCTCATCGAGAACGGCAAGTACGCCGAGGTGCTCAAGCGGTGGGGCCTGGACAACGAGGCGCTCACCGCCTCGAAGATCAACCCGCCCGGCCTGCCGAGGCAGCCGAAGTGACGATCGACTCCGCGGGGCCCTCCGCCCCGTACACGAAACACGCCCCACCGGCACCGAGCGGGCACGCCACCGACGGGCACCTCAGGATCGCCCCCTTCGAAGTACGGCACGTCGCCGTCCGCGACCCGGCGGTCAGACCGCTCCTGGAGGACCTGCACGCCGAGTACACCGGCCGATACGGTCCCAACGACGAGATCAACCGCTATCCCGACGAGCGGTTCACCCCGGAACACGGCGGCGCGTTCCTCATCCTCGTCGAGCGCGGGCGGACCGTCGCCGGAGGCGCGTTCTTCCGTCACGACGAGGAGACCGCCGAGTTCAAACGGATCTGGACCCACCCCGGTCACCGCAGACGCGGCCTGGGGGTCGCCGTCGTACGGGAACTGGAGCGGGAGGCCGCACGGCAGGGCTACCGCCGGATCTACCTGACCACGGGGCCCCGGCAGCCCGAGGCGGCCGGGCTGTATCTCTCGACCGGATACAGCCCGCTCTACGACCTGGCCGCCGACCCCGAGACGGTCGGCCCCCACCCCTTCGAGAAGATCATCGAAGGATCGGCCCGAGACGCCGGTCGATCGGCGTCACGCGCGGAAACCTAGGAGCGAGCCGAGGAGACCCAGGAGGCGTGCAGGTCGGCGTAGACACCGGGCTCGCGGACCAGCTCGGCGTGCGGGCCGCGCTGCACGATCCGCCCCTTGTCGAAGACGAACACCTCGTCCGCCGCCTCGGCGGTGGAGAGCCGGTGGGCGATGGAGACGGCGGTACGGCCCCGCGTGGCGCCCTCCAGGGCGCGGGCCAGCCGCACCTCCGTCGCCGGGTCCACCGCGGAGGTGGCCTCGTCGAGCAGCAGCAGGTCGGGGTCGGCCAGGTAGGCGCGGGCGAGCGCGACGAGCTGGCGTTCGCCCGCCGACAGCGACTCACCACGCTGGCCGACCCTGGTCGACAGGCCCGCGGGCAGCCCCTCCAGCCAGTCGGCGAGCCCCAGCTCGGTCATGGCGAGCCGGATCTCCTCCTCGGTCGCCGAGGGGCGGCCGAAACCGATGTTCTCCCCCAGGGTGCCGTCGAACAGGAACCCGTCCTGCGGCACCATCACGATGCGGCTGCGCAGCGAGGAGAAGCGGACGTCGCGCAGGTCGTGGCCGTCGATCGTGATCCGCCCGGAGACCGGGTCCATCAGGCGGGTGAGCAGCTTGGCGAAGGTCGTCTTGCCGGAGCCGGTCTCCCCCACCACCGCGATCCGCGAGCGCGGCGGGATCCGCGCCGAGACCCCGTGCAGCACCGGCGCCCCTCCGGGATAGGAGAACCCCACGTCCTCGAAGGAGACCGAGATGGGACCGCGCGGCAGCTCGACACCGTCCTGGCCCGGGTCCGCGACGTCGGCGGGGGTGTCGAGCACGCCGAGGATGCGCCGCCATCCGGCCACGGCGTTCTGCGCCTCGTTGAGCACCTCGGTGGCGACCTGCATCGGCGAGACGAACAGCGTGATGAGGAACAGGAAGGCGACCAGGCGCCCCTCGGTGATGTCGCCCGCCAGCCCGAGCCGCACCCCGACCAGCACCACCGCGGCCAGCGCGACGGCGGCGACGATCTCGGTCAGCGGGAACACGGTCGCGACGATCCGCTGGGTGCGGGCCTGCGCCGCCTTGTTGGCGTCGATCGCGACGTCGAGCCGCTCCGCCGTACGGGCCTCCGAGCCGTGTGCCCTGATCACGGCCGCGCCCACGACCGACTCGCTCACGGCCGAGAGCATGTCGCCGGTGCGCTCGCGGACCCGCGTGTAGGCGCCGGAGAGCCAGCGCTGGAAGCGCGGCAGGACGACCATGAGCGGCAGGAAGCACGCCCACACCACCAGGGCGAGCTGCCAGGAGTAGACGAACATCAGCCCGGTGGCGACCAGGAGCTGCCCCAGGGCGATGATGATCATCAGCCCGCCCCACTGCATGAACACGCTGATCTGGTCGACGTCGCCGGTGACCCGCGAGACGAGGGCGCCGCGGCGCTCGGTGTTCTGGGTGAGCACCGACAGGTCGTGCACGTGCCGGAAGCCGCGCACCCTGAGCGTGGCGAGAGAGGACTCGGTCGCCTTGTAGAGGCGCACGTTCATCAGGTACGCGCACAGCGCGGTGAACGCCACAGCCGCGGCGCACAGCAGCACGGCGGTGCGGATGTAGGCCACGTCCGGGGCCGCTCCCTCGAGCCCCCTGTCGATGGTCTGCTGGACGGCGATCGGCACGATGATCTTGCCGGCCGTGGCGACCACGGCGAGCGCGAGCGTCCCGGCCAGCCCCTTGCGGAACTCCGGCGTGAGCGACAGGCCGTGCCTGACGGTGGCCAGCCCCGAGCGCTCGACCCCCTGGAACGAGCTCACCGGCACCGTCCTCCCAGCAGGCCCCGGCCCCGCTCGCCCCGCGTCGGCCCGGCGGGACGCTCCCTGAGCCGGTAGTGCTTCCTCACGCGCTGACCTCTTCCTCTCGCTCGGCGTCGAGCGCCTCCCGCTCGGCGCCCTGGCGTTCGTAGGCGGTGACCAGGTTGCGGTAGCCCTCGCAGCGGGCGAGCAGCTCCGCGTGGCCGCCCCGGTCGACGACCCGGCCGTGGTCGAGGTAGACGACCTCGTCGGCCAGGGCGATGGTCGCCATCCGGTAGGCGATGACGACCACGGTGGAGACCTGGGCCGCGTCCCGCAGCCCGTACAGGATCCTCGCCTCGACCTGCGGGTCGACGCTGGAGGTGGCGTCGTCGAGCACGAGCAGCCGCGGGCGGCGCACCAGCGCGCGGGCCAGGGCGATCCGCTGGCGCTGGCCGCCCGACAGGCTGGTGCCGCGCTCGCCGACCCGGGTGTCCAGCCCCGAGGGCAGCGCGCTGACGAACCCCTCGGCCTGCGCCAGGCGCAGCGCCGCCCAGACCTCCTCGTCGCCGACCTCCAGGCCGAGGGTGACGTTGCCGCGTACGGTGTCGTCGAACAGGAACGTCTGCTGCGGCACCAGCGCCACCGCGTCGCTCACCCCGTTCCTGGCGACGTCGCGCAGATCCGTGCCGTCCACGAGCACCACGCCCTCCGCCGGGTCGACCAGGCGGACGAGGGTCTGGGCGAGTGTCGACTTGCCGGACCCGGTGGGGCCGACCAGGGCGACGGTGCGGCCGGAGGCGACCTCCAGGCTCACGTCGCGTAGGACGGGGAACTCCCCGTCGCCGTAGGCGTAGCCGAGGCCGCGGACCTCCAGCCTGGCCGGTTCCGTGCTGGGCAGCTCGACGGCGCCGTGCTCCATGGAACCGGTGGCCTCGAGCACGGCCTGGATCCGCTCGTAGCCGACGACGGCGCGGGGCAGCTCGGCGAGTACCCAGCCCAGCGCGCGGATCGGGAAGGCCAGCAGGGTGAACAGGTAGGCGACCTGGACGAGCACCCCGGAGCCGATCGCGCCGCTCTCCAGCCGCATCGCGCCGATCAGCAGCACGGCGAGCACGCCGAGGGTGGGCAGCGCCTCAAGCAGCGGGTCGAACAGGCCGCGGACCCGGCCCACGGCGATGTTGGCGTCGCGCAACTCCTCGGCCTTGGCCAGGAACCTCGCGGTCTCCTCGTCCTCGCGGCCGAGGGTCTTGACGACCAGGGCGCCGTCGAAGCTCTCGTGGGCGATCTCGCTGACCTCGGCGCGCAACTGCTGCGCGCGGGTGGCGAGCGGGTTCAGTCTGCGCTGGTAGATCAGGTTGAGCACGGCGATCGCGGGAAAGACCAGGAAACCGACGAGGGCGAGGATCGGATCGGTGATCACCATGGCGACGGCGGCGGTGACCAGCATCACGACCACGCCGACCGCCATCGGCAGCGGGGCGAGCGGCGCCCAGGCGGCCTCCACATCGGACCCGGCGTTGGACAGCAGCTGCCCGGTCGGGTGCCTGTGGTGCCAGGCCAGGGGAAGCCTCAGATACTGGCGGGTGACGTCCCGGCGGGAGCGTGCCTGCATCCGATACTGCATGACCCCGGCGAAATACCGCCGTCCCGCCACACCCAGCGCCTTGATCAGGGACGCCCCCATGATCAGGAGCGCGCCGACGGCGAGGGTGCCCGTCGTGATCTGCCCGTCCCTGAAGGCGGGGAGCACGACATGGTCGGTGGCCCAGCCCAGCGCCCACGCCGAGGCGACGGTCATCACGCCGTACAGGGCACTGGACAGCACCGCGGCGGAGAAGATCGGCTTCTCCGCCCGAACCGCCACCCCCAGGACCCCGAGTCCCTTACGCATGACTGCGCCGGTCATCTTGCTCGCCACGCGGGGGATGTCCTTTCGACGGGGGAACGTTGCTACCTAAGTCCCTATCACTGTGGATCAAGCGGTTATTCCCGAACCACCTTCGGCAATGTCACGCCCACCCCTCTGATCGCCCGCCCAACGACGTTGTCAGGACCACACATGCACTACGCCCGCACCGAACGAGCCGCGCTCAGCGACCTGTTCACCCGGCTCGGCCCGGACGCTCCCACCCTCTGTGAGGGCTGGACCACCTTCGACCTCGCCGCCCACCTCGTCGTCCGCGAACGCCGCCCCGACGCCGCCGGAGGAATCCTCCTCAAGCCGCTGGCCGGGCACACCGCCAGGGTGCAGGAGTCCATGAAGACCAGGAAGGGGTACGCGGGCCTCGTCGAGCTCGTACGCTCCGGCCCCGGGGGCCCCTACCGCCTGCCCGGCCTGGACGAGGCGGCCAACACCACGGAGTTCTTCGTCCACCACGAGGACGTACGGCGGGCACAGCGGGTCTGGGAGCCGCGGGAGCTGCCCGCCGAGTTGGAGGAGCGGTTCTGGAAGCAGATCCACCGGGGCGCCCGGCTGTTCCTGCGCCGCGCCCCCGTCAAGGTCGTCCTGCACCGCGTCGGCGGCGGCACGGCCGTCGGCGGCGCCAAGGAGGGGCCCCAGGTCGAGGTGACGGGCACGGCCGGGGAGCTGCTGCTGTTCTGCTTCGGGCGCCAGTCCCACGCCAAGGTGACCGTGAACGGTGACGACGAGGCGGTGGCCCGGCTGATGGACGCCTCCCTGGGCGTCTGAGGGAAACGTGGAGCCGATCACCGGGCGGGCAAAGACGCTCCCCGGGATCGGCGTACGAGCGGCGCCGATCTAGCCCTACCGGTATACCTGGCAGTGAAGATTGGACAGGAGCGCCTCGCGACCCCACGATGGCGAGTGTGACCTATGCCAAACTCCCGACCAGACCACGGTTTGCTTCCGCGGGACGGGTATGATCATCGAAAATCCGGGAGCCACCCGGGCCGCAGATGCCAATGATCGATAAAATTCGGGTATATACGGCTGGGATTGGAACTGCCAGGAGGCCCCCATGCAGGTAAAGAAGATCCTCACCTACCTCGCGGTAGCTTTCGTGGTCTTCTATCTGTTCACCAAGCCCGCCGAGGCGGCGAGCGCGGTCAACGGAGTCTTCGACGGGATCATCAGGGGAGCAGACCAATTGGCTCTGTTCTTCACCCGCGTGCTCACCTAACCACCCGGCGGGTCCCCTCCCGCCCCTAACCGCGCCACCCGCGTTCCCGTCTGATCCACAGGGGAGCGCACACCCCCCGCCTCGAAAGTCATGCCGTCGGCCCCGCCGATCCCGGAAACGTATCGCGACGGTCGCCGGAAACCGCCCGCCCCCACGAGGTCCCCCTCGCACCCCGCCGCCCGAAGCCGCGCGGCCCCACCGTACAGAGTGGTACGGAACCAGGGTGGTGCCCGTACGACGAACGTCCTGACCCGATCATGGGTGACCACGGAAGACATCACGGCACTCCCTTGATGATCTTTCCTGCACCCTGGGTGGGAAATCCGTTTCTCGTACGGGGGATCGTTTCATGCACGGCAGGCAGAGGTTCCCCGGGCTCGGGGCGATCATCGCGGGAGCCGTCACGTGCGGCGTGCTGGCGACCCCGGGAGTCGCCTTCGCGACCCCGACACCGGACCCCATGCCGGCACCCCCCTCCCCCCAGATCACCGTCCGAGCCCCCGCCACCGAAGCTCCGAGCGGCACGGAAGCGCAGGGAAGCCCGGCAGGCATAGAGGCGTCGGAGAGCTCAGGGAGCACGAAAGGCCCCTCCTCCCTCTCGCCCCACCCCCTCCTCGGCCACTTCGGCACCGCCGTCGACCGGCCGCTGACAGGAAGGATCACCCTGGCCAACCCGACCGGCGAGAGGCTCTCCTTCAAGGTGACCAGCCCCACCCTGCTTCCCGCCGGGATCACGCTCGACGCCGACGGCCTGCTCGGCGGCACCTCCCGGATACCGGGCACCTGGACGGTCCCGGTCGAGGCCTGCGTTCCCTCCGGCGGGTGCACCGCCGGCACGGTGACGATCACCGTCACCTGCCGCTGCGCCGACTCACCCCCCGCACCCCTCCCCCCGTCGAGCTCCCCCTGCTCCGACAACGGCACCGCCGACGTACTCACCACATAACCGCGGACCGTAACCCCACGACCTCCCCGGAGCATCCCGGAGGCTCTCCCTCCCCAGAGGACGTATCGCGCAGGAGGCATAGGAGATCACCAGACGATGACCACTCCTCACACGCTCGGCGCCGCGGCCCTTCGCGCCATCGAACGCGCCGACACCGAGGGCGTCGAACTCATCCGCTTCCTGTACGCCGACCACGGCGGCGTGATCAGGGGCAAGGCCACCTCCCGCCCCCGGCTCGCCGAGCGGCTCCACACCGGCATCGGCCACACCGTGGGGATGATGGCGATGAACATGCTCGACGAACTCCAGGACGTCGAGGGCCTCGGCCCCGTCGGGGAGGTCCGCCTCGTCCCCGACCCTGCCACGTTCGTCCACCTGCCCTACGCTCCCGGCAGCGCGGCCATGCTGGCGGACCTGCGCCAGGTCGACGGCTCCTCCTGGCCCGTCTGCCCGCGCACCTTCCTGCGCGAGGCCGTCGCCACCCTGGCCGCCGAGGGCCACACCCTCGTCGCCGCCTACGAACCCGAGTTCACCCTCGGCCGCCGCGTACCCGACCCCGAGGGCGGCCCGGATCGCCTCATCCCCGCCGACGACAGCCTGTGTTACTCCACCGTCGGCTTCAACCAGCTCCACGACTACACGATGGCCCTGGTCCACGCCCTGGAAAGACAAGGGCTGCGGCCCGAGCACTACCATCCCGAACTCGGCCACGGCCAGCACGAACTGTCGATCCGTCACGCCCCCGCCCTCCAGACCGCCGACAACCACGTCATCTACCGCGAGACGGTGAGAGGCGTCGCCACCCGCATGTCGATGTGGGCCTCCCTCGCCCCCAAACCCCTCGCCGACCAGCCCGGCAACGGCGCCCACCTCCACCTCTCCCTCTGGGACACCGCACTCCGCGCCAACACCTTCGCCGACCCCTCCGACCGCTACGGCATGTCGGCCACCGCCTATCACTTCATCGGCGGCCTGATCACCCACCTCCCCGCACTCACCGCCCTCACCTGCGGCTCGGTGAACAGCTTCCGGCGCCTGACCCCGAGATCGTGGTCGAGCGCGTACGCCTGCTACGGCATGGACAACCGCGAGGCGGCGGTGCGAATCTGCTCCCCCACGGGCCGCGACACCTCGGCCTCCGCCAACCTGGAGCTCAAGCCCTCCGACTCCTCGGCCAACCCCTACCTGTCGCTGGGCGCCGTCATCCACGCGGGCCTGGACGGCATCCGCCGCGGCCTCGACCCCGGCGACCCCGTCAACGTCGACCCCGCGACCCTCCCCTCCGGACGCGTCTCCCGCCTCCCCGCCTCCCTGGACGAGGCCCTGGACGCCCTGGAGTCCGACGACGTCCTCATGAACGCCCTCGGCCCCCTCCGCTCCTCCGCCTACCTGGCCGTCAAGCGCTCAGAGGCCAGAACCTTCGCCGCCCACGACGCCACCTTCGAACTGTTCCACCACTTCCGCGTCTTCTGACCCCTTTCAGGTCATCAGGTGATCAGCGAGGATTCCAACAAGAATCCGATCACCGAGCTCACCTCCAAAGGCAAAACGAATGCGCTCCTTTCCGCAGCGGCGCTTCAGCTACGGCGAGCGCCCAGGAAACCTCTCCGCACGAAGGCTTCAGCGCGGGAAAGCACCCTGGGCGGCCGGAAACGGAGCGACTACGGCCCGCACCCTCATGCGACGGAACCGCCGTGCGCGGAGGCGGGCCGGTGTTCCGGGCGGCTTATAAAAAAGCGCAACCCCGCGCGCCCGAGCAGGCCGGAGGCCTGAAGAACCAGACCCTCACCACGACGGCCGCCCGGAGCACCGGCCCGCCGCAGCGCGAACCCCGCGTACCGGCACAGGTCGGACGTAAACAGCCCTCCCAACCGCACCGGTTCGTTGACAAGGGCGAACCTCAGCACAGGAAGTCCCGACGTGCGGAAACCGCACCGTAGGACACGCCCAACCGCGAAACAGACAGCACGCACCCAACCGCGAAGCACCGCAGGAACCGCCCCCCAGCCTCACCCCCTGGCGGTGAACACGATCTCCACTCTCCGGTTCTTCGCCCGGTTCTCCTCCAGCGCCCGCCCCTGGACGACGTTGGGCACCCGGGGCCGCCTCTCGCCGAAGCCCTCGACCTGGAAGGTCACGCCCGTGAGTGTCCCCTGGAGTGCCTGCCGTACGGCCTGCGCCCGCCGAAGCGAGAGCGCGGCGTTGTAGGCGTCGTCGCCCTGGTCGTCGGTGTGTCCCTCGATCCCGACCGTCCCGCCCGCGGAGTCGGCCCGGACCTTCGCGGCGACCTGTCCCAGCCGTTGCTTCGCCCTCGAAGTCAGCA
Organism: Streptosporangium sp. NPDC000509; assembly: GCF_042898365.1. Classification (NCBI taxonomy): domain Bacteria; kingdom Bacillati; phylum Actinomycetota; class Actinomycetes; order Streptosporangiales; family Streptosporangiaceae; genus Streptosporangium; species Streptosporangium sp. NPDC000509. The sequence goes on from NZ_JBIAYX010000001.1 coordinate 307,685, forward strand.
CGGCCTTGTCGAGCGCGAACAGCACGTCGCTGGTGAGCGCCACGGTGACCTTCTCGCCCTGTCGCGATTCGCTCTCGGCGCCGTCGAGGGACTCCACCTCGGCGACGACGTCCTCGACGACCGCGACGACGTCCTCCACCTCGGCCACGGCGTCGTCGCCCGGATCCGCCCACGCGGCCGGTACGAAGCCCAGGACCAGGGCGAGCCCGAGTATCAGGGTCGTGAGGCGCTCAGGAGATCGGGACATCGGTGAACACACCCAGCACCTTGAGGTCCACATTGATCTTCGTGACGTCCGGCGGCGGGGCGGCGAACGTGGCGTGCAGGGGCAGCACCTCGCCGGCCTCGGTGAACACGTCGTAATCGGAGCACAGGCACTTGGCCCGGGGATACTTCCCGGTGCGCGCGACGACGTACCGCTTGCCGTTGACCGGGTCGACGAGGCTGATCCCGGCCACGGTCAGGCCGAGACCGCCCGGGGTGTCGCCCATGTCGCTGTTCATCTGCCACCGGTCGTCGCTGTTGTTGGTGACCTTCCAGGTCAGCGTGGACAGCCGGCCCTGGCGCTTGAGACCGGTGATCTCCACCGTCAGGTCCGCGCCGCTCGCCTTGACCTCCCTGCGGGCGATCACCCTCTCCTGCTCCGCGGGCGCGGGCTCACCGGGATCGCCGGTCGCCGTGGCCTCCGTGGCGTCAGCCGCACTCGTCGCCCGCCCCTCCTGCGAGTCCTGCGAGCCCCGCGACTCCTGCGAGACCGGCTGCCTTTCCTCGCCGCCGCCCCCCTGCTGCCCAGGAAGCATCCCGCAGCCGCTCAGCATCGCGGCCGTCACCGCCACGACCGCCACCGGCGTGGTCCCTCTTCGCATCCCGTACCGCCTCCGCCCGTTGTGGATCACATCGAGCCCGACCGTAGGAGATCCGCCTTCAGAAACCGTATAGCGCGCTATACGCGCAGGCCACGGCGCCGCGACACCTCACAGGCGAGCTCTTCGGCCTCGGCGAGGCCGTCCCTGTCGCCGAGAGCGTCAAACTCTCCCACAGCATCCGATACAGCACCAACCGCCCCATCCACCTCATCAAGATCTAAAAGCGCCGCCGCCAGAGTGAGCAGCGCCCGCCCGGCACCCCGGCGGTCCCCGTACTCGCGGAACGTCCCCAGCGCCTCCTCCACACCCCCGCGGGCGATGTCGGGCCGCCCCTCCGCCAGGGCCACCCTCGCCAGGAGCACCAGCCCCGCGGCCTCGGGGAGCCGGTCCCCCAGACGCCTGACCAGACCGAGACCGCGTTCGGCCCGCTCGCGCGCCTCGGCCACGCGCCGCCGCTCCAGGTGAAGCCCCGCGAGGTCGAGCGAGACGGCCGCCTCGCCGCGTGGATCGCCCAGTTCCCGGTAGACGGCGAGACTCTCGCGCAGCAGATCCTCGGCCTGCCGCGCCCCGCCCAGGGCACGCAGCGCATCGGCCCTGCCGCGCCGATCCCCCGCCGCCGAGAACGCGGCCAGACAGGCGATGAAACAGGCCTCCGCCTCCGGACGCCGCCCCTGGGCGAGACGTACCAGGCCGAGCCGGTGGCGGGTGCGGGCCACCTCGTGCGCCTCGGTGAGCGGAAGCGCCCGTCCGAGGGCATCGGCCGCCTCCTCCAGACGGCCCTCCGTACGGCGAAGGTCGGCCAGGGATCGCAGCAGCAGCGCCTCACCGTGGCGGTGGCCCGCGCGCCGGGCGGCCCGCAGGCCGAGTTCCACGACCGTGTTCCAGTCCTCGCGGTACGCGCCCAGCTCGAAGAACGGGGTCAGGTAGAAGGCGAGCCGCCAGGTCGCCTCGTCCAGGCCGGCCCGCTGGAGGTCGGCGACGGCCGCGACCAGGAACCCGCGCTCGGCGGCCAGCCAGCGGGCCGACTCCCGCAGCCGCGCGGTGTCCAGGTCCGCGGCCTGCTCCGCTGTACGGGCGACGGTCTGGCCGGACCCCGGCTCGGCGGGCAGCAGCAGCGTCCTCGCCCGCCGAGCGCGGTCGAGGATCTCCCCGCCGGCCGCGGCGAGGACCCGGGCGGGCGCTCCCTCCTCGGCCTCCAGGCGCTCGGTGGCATAAAGCCTGGTCAGGTCATGGAAGTCGTACCTCTCCTGACCGCTCGCGTCGAGCCCGCGCGAGCGCAGCAGACCCGCCTCGGCCAGTGCCTCCAGCAACCGCTCGGCGGGCGCCCCGAGAACGGCGGTGGCCGCCCACGGGGCGACGTGGGGCGCGGACAGCGCGCCGAGGCGGCGCAGCAGCAGGCGTTCGCGATCCGAGAGCGCGCGGTAGCCGAACGCCAGACTGCCGCGTACGGCCAGATCTCCCGCGCTGAGTTCGTCGAGGCGGCCACGCTCGTCCTCAAGGCGTCCGGCCAGATGCTCCAGCGTCCAGCCGGGCCGCCGTGCGAGCCTGGCCCCGGCGATCCTGAGCGCCAGCGGCAGTCCGCCGCACAACACCGCGATCCGCGCGGCCGCCCGTGGCTCGGCCCGCACCCGTCGTTCCCCCACCACCCGCGCGAGCATCTCCATGGACTCGTCGGTGTCGAACACGCCGAGTTCGAAGGCGCGCGCCGCCTCCAGGCCGGACAGCGGCGAGCGGCTGGTCACCAGCGTCAGGCAGCCGGGCCCCGAGGGCAGCAGCGGGCGCACCTGAGCGGCGTCGGCCGCGTCGTCCAGCACCACCAGCAGCCGCCGCCCGCTCACCAGGCTGCGGTACAGGCGCGTCCGCTCGGCCAGGTGAGCGGGAACCGCACCCTCGGGGCAGCCGAGTGAGCGCAGCAGGTCCTCCAGCACCGCGCCCGGCGTCCTGGCCCCGAGCGAGGCGTACAACCGTCCGCCGGGGAAGTCGAGCCCGCCGGCCGCGTGGACCGCCACCGCGGACTTGCCCGCCCCCGCGGGCCCGTGCAGCACCAGGTGGACGGGCGCGCTCCCCGCGGCGGGCACGGACCGGCGGATCCGGTCCAGGACGCGCTGGCGCCCGGTGAAGTCGGCGATGTCCGGCGGCGTCTCGTTCGGCACGACCCGCAAGGGGACACCCCCCGCCTTGTCAGGCACGATCTCGTTGGGCACGACCCGCACAGGGACACCCCCCGCCGTCTCATCAGGCACGATCTCGTTCGGCACGACCCGCACAGGAACACCTCCCGCCGACTCGCCAGGCACGATCCGCGCGAGGGCGTCCCCCCTCAGCACGCGCTCGTGTGCCCGGTTCAGCTCGGGACCCGGCTCAAGGCCGAGCTCTTCGACGAGCAGCCGCCGCGCCTCCCGGTAGGCGCTCAGCGCCTCCGACCGGCGCCCCGCCTGGCCGAGCGCGAGGACGAGCTGTGCCCAGGCCCGCTCCCGCAGGGGGTGCGAGGTCACGAGCGCGCGCAGTTCCCCCGTCACCTCCGCGCCACGGCCGAGCGCCACGTCCAGCTCGACGCGCTCTTCGAGCACGGTGAGCCGCAGTTCCTCCAGCGGTAGGGCGTACGCCCGCCGCAGTTCGGCCGAGTCGACGTCGGCCAGCGCGGGTCCCCGCCACAGGGCCAGGGCGGCACGCAGCTCGCCGGCCGCCTCCGCGCTCATGCCCGCGTCCCTGGCCCGCCGGCCCGCGGCCACCAGCCGCTCGAACCTGTGCGCGTCCACCTGCTCGGGGTCGGCGTCGAGGAGGTAGCCACCGGGCACGGTGCGGATCCCGTCGATGAGCTTGCGCAGCGCGCTCACGTACACCCGCAGCACCGGTTCCGCCGAGGCGGGCGGCTCCTCTCCCCACACCTCGGCGACCAGCCGCCCGACGGTCAGTGTCCGTCCCGGCCTCAGCAGCAGGGCGGCCAGAAGCGCGCGGTGCTTGGCGGGGCCGGGCGTCAGGTCACGCTCGCCCTCGACGACCCGCAGTGCTCCCAGCACCCCGAACCGCACGCTCACCCCTCCGCCGGGCGTACCTCGAACGACTGGAACCCGACCCGGACGGGTGTGGCCGTGTCCGGTGCCGCGTGGACGCCGACGGCTCCGGGGCCGTAGGGGTCCTGGGCGTCCTCGGTCTCCCCGACCGGCTCCTCGTTGAGCCACATGCCGAGGACGACCCGCTCGCCCTGCTGCGCGCATCGGGCGACGACCCGGTTGTCAGCGGATTTCCTCATCCGTACGGGTCCGTGCAGGACGACGCCCCGCCCGTCGTGCCGCTTGGTGATCGATGCCTCGCCCGAGGCGGTGACCGTGAACTCGTAGCGGTCTCCGGTATCGGCGTCGCCGCGACACCACACGCCGAACTCCCCTGAGCCTTCCCGTAGCCGCATCCTGGAGCTGACCACGACACCCCCGGCGGAACCCTCGGAGAAGGGGGCGGACTTCCACAGCCGCCATCCGGGATTGGCGGTCAGCAGGTAGACCCCGCCGTCCAGCTCGGTGCTGCCGCCGTTGGACGCGCCGACGGCCCACGACTCGGCGAAATCGGCACGGTACGGCGACGTGGGCGCGCCTGAACCGGCGTACAGCGTCACCCCGCTCACCAGGACCGCCACGAGCATGGCGACAGCCGCCCAGGGCCACCGCCGTCTTCTCGCGACCGTGACACCGGACCGTACGGGCTCCCCGGCCACAGCCGCTTCCCCGGACAGCGCCGATCCCCCCGGCGCACCCGGCCCCCCGACCACGGCCGGTTCCCCTGACGCGCCCGGCCTCCTGACCACGCCCGGTTCCCCTGACGCGCCCGGCCTCCTGACCACGCCCGGTTCCCCGGGCGCGCCCGATCCTCCCGTTGCACCCGGCTTCCCGGCCGTGCCCGGCCTCGCGGCCACCGCCGAGCCCTCCCGCAGCCCCGCTCCCCCAGGCGCGACCGGCCCCCCGCCCGCCCAGGCGCGCTCGACGACCTGACTCGCCGTCGCCGGGGTCGGCCGGCCGCCGACCAGCTCGTCCAGCAGCCGCTGGGCGCTCGGCCGCCGCGCGGGGTCCTTCGCCATCGCCCTCTCGACGACGGCGCGCACGCTCTCGTCGAGACCTTCGAGGTTCGGCCCGTCGCTGACGATCCGGTAGAGGACCTCGGACGGCGAGCCGCCGCCGAACGGCAACCGTCCCGTACCGGCGAACGCGATCACCCCGCCCCACGCGTACACGTCGGCCGCCGGCGTGAGCGGCTCGCCGCGCACCTGCTCGGGCGCCATGAACGCGGGGGTGCCCAGGATCGCCTGGCTGGCCAGGCTCTCGGTGTCGACGAGTTGCGCGATACCGAAGTCGATCACGCGCGGGCCGAGGGGCGAGAGCAGCACGTTCGACGGTTTCAGATCGCGGTGGATCACCCCGGCCCCGTGGATCGCGTGGAGGGCGGTGGCGATGCCGACCGCGAGCGCCTCCAGGTTGGCGCCGGTGAGCGGCCCCTGCTCGCGTACGGCCTGCGCCAGGTCGGGTCCCCTGACGTACTCGGTGACGAGGTAGGCGACGCCGTCCTCGACCCCGGCGTCGAGCACCGGGGCGGTGCAGAACCTCGCCACCCTGCGCGCCGCCGCCACTTCGCGGTCGAAGCGCCGCCGGAAGGCGGGGTCGCGGGCCAGGTGCGGATGGATCACCTTCACCGCGGCCAGGCTCCCCGCCGGGGTCGCGGCGAGGTGCACCACGCCCATGCCACCCCGGCCCAGCTCACGTCTGAGCGCGTAGCCGCCGATCATGTTCACCGGAGTCACCCTATGCCGTCAAATTCACGCACACCGGCATTTTGTACACCAAAGAACTCGGCTACCGGCTCCCTTCCGCGAGCCACGGCGAATCGGAACGACGTCAGCGGACCGGATGCCCCGCCACCCTCAGCGTCTCCTTGACATCGCCGATCTTGAGCTGCCCGAAGTGGAACACCGACGCCGCCAGCACCGCGTCCGCCCCCGCCTCGACCGCGGGCGGGAAGTCCTCGACGGCACCGGCCCCGCCGCTCGCGATGATCGGAACCGACACCTCGGCCCGTACGGCCCGGATCAGCTCCAGGTCGTAGCCGTGACGCGTGCCGTCACCGTCCATGGAGTTGAGCAGGATCTCCCCCACCCCGAGCTCCTCGCCCCGCCGGGCCCACTCCACCGCGTCGATGCCGGTGCCCCGGCGTCCGCCGTGCGTGGTCACCTCGAAACCGGACGGCGTCGGCGGGCCGTCGACGATCCTGCGGGCGTCCACCGACAGCACGATGCACTGCGCCCCGTAGCGCCGCGACGCCTCGGTCAGCAGCTCGGGCCTCGCGAGAGCAGCCGTGTTCAGGCTCACCTTGTCGGCTCCGGCCCGCAGCAGCCTGTCGACGTCCTCGACCGCGCGCACCCCTCCGCCCACGGTGAGCGGGATGAACACCTGCTCGGCCGTCCGGCTGACCACGTCGTACATCGTCGACCGGTCGGAACTGGAGGCCGTGATGTCCAGGAACGTCAGCTCGTCGGCCCCCTCCGCGTCGTAGCGACGGGCCAGCTCCACCGGGTCGCCCGCGTCGCGGAGGTTCTCGAAGTTGACGCCCTTGACCACCCGCCCGGCGTCCACGTCCAGGCAGGGGATCACTCGTACCGCGACAGTCATCGCGTTCCTTTCAGCGCGGAGACCCCCGCTTTGAGGTGCGGGAAGAAAGTCATCTGCGGCCCCCTCACGAACTCGCGGCGGCGACGGCGGCGAGGGCGTCTTCGAGGGTGAACTCCTGCGCGTACAGCGCCTTGCCCACGATGACCCCCTCGACACCGATCGGGACGAGTGAGGCCAGCGCGCGCAGGTCGTCCAGGGACGAGACGCCGCCGCTCGCGACCACCGGCGCGTCGGTGCGGGAGCAGACCTCACGGAGCAGGTCGAGGTTGGGGCCGCGCAGCGTGCCGTCCTTGGTGACGTCGGTGACGACGTAGCGGGAGCAGCCGTCCTTCTCCAGCCGGGCCAGCACCTCCCACAGGTCGCCGCCCTCCTGGGTCCAGCCCCGGGCGGCCAGCGTGGTCCCCCGCACGTCAAGGCCGATCGCGACCCGGTCACCGTACTCAGAAATGATCTTGGAACACCAGGCGGGGTTCTCCAGCGCCGCGGTGCCGATGTTCACCCGGCGGCAGCCGGTGGCCAGCGCGAGCTCCAGCGAGGCGTCGTCGCGGATGCCGCCGGACATCTCCACCTTCACGTCGAGCGCGCCGACCACGGTGGCGAGCAGCTCGCGGTTGCTGCCCCGGCCGAACGCCGCGTCCAGGTCGACCAGATGGATCCACTCGGCACCGGCCTCCTGCCAGGCGAGCGCCGCGGACAGGGGATCGCCGTACGACGTCTCGGTGCCGGCCGCACCCTGGACCAGGCGGACCGCCTGACCGTCGGCGACGTCCACGGCGGGGAGCAGCTCAAGCGTCATCTGTTCAAGACCTCCGGTCGAAGACAAGGGTGATGAGAAGCGGTAGCAACAACAAAGAGAGGACAAGCGCCCCGAACCGGGCCGCCCACGAGGACCACAACAACCAGACGATCACCTGGACGATCAGGAACAGCACCGCCGCGACACCGTTCTGCGTCCGGCGGCGGCGGGCCATGATGCCGCCCTGGGACACGATGCGCACGGGCCTGCCCGGCAGCAGCGCGACCACCCTGCCGACCCGCTCGCGCCGCCGCGCCAGGCGGGCCTCCCGCTCGGCGCGCAGAGCCGCCTGGCGTGCCTGCTCGGCCTCCCGCTCGGCTCTGCGCCTGGCCCGCTCCTTGCTCATCGAGAACTCACCGGACGCTCACGGGAGGGTCCCGAGCCAGTTCGTGAGCAGCTGAGCACCGGCGTCGCCCGACTTCTCCGGGTGGAACTGGGTGGCCGCGAGCGGGCCGTTCTCCACCGCCGCGACGAACGGCACACCGTGCTCGGCCCAGGTGACCAGCGGATCGGGGAAACCCGGTCCCGCCTCCAGCTCCCAGGAGCGCACGCCGTAGGAGTGCACGAAGTAGAAGCGCGTCTGGGCGTCGAGCCCGGCGAACAGCGCGGTCTCGGCGGGCGCCTTGACCGTGTTCCAGCCCATGTGCGGCAGGACCGGAGCGTCCAGACGCTCCACCGTGCCCGGCCACTCCCCGCACCCCTCGGAGGTGACGCCGTGCTCGACGCCCGTCTCGAAGAGGATCTGCATGCCGACACAGATGCCGAGGACCGGCCGCCCCGCCGACAGGCGTCGGCCGATGATCCGCTCACCCCGCACGGCGCGCAGCCCCGTCATGCACGCGGCGAACGCCCCCACCCCCGGCACGACGAGGCCGTCGGCCTCCAGCGCCGCCTCGTAGTCGGCCGTCACCGTGACCTCCGCCCCGACCCTGGCCAGCGCGCGCTCCGCGGAACGGAGGTTGCCCGAGCCGTAGTCGAGAACGGTCACCTTCTTCTTCACCACCAGAGCACCGCCGCCGTGGTCGCCAGGGCCGCGAGGGCGGCGAGCAGCACCGCGCCCTTCTTCAGACCCTGTTTGAGGAATGAGACGATCCCGCCGACGAGGAAGAGGGCCACGAAGGCCATCGCGACGGCCGTCCAGTTACCGGTCACCGGCGCCTCCCCCTCCCCCCGCGAGAAACCCCGCGAGAACCTCCGCGAGAGAAGGTCACAGCACGCCCTTCGTACTGGGCACCCCGGTGGCGCGCGGGTCGCGCTCGGAGGCCGCCCGCAACGCCCTGGCCAACGCCTTGAACTGCGCCTCCACGATGTGGTGGGCGTTGCGGCCGTACGGGACACGCACGTGCAGGCAGATCGCGGCCTGGGCGACGAACGACTCCAGGATGTGCCTGGTCATCGTCGTGTCGTACTCCGCACCGATCATGGGCGCCATGCCCTCGGGCTCGCTGTGCACGAGGTAGGGGCGTCCCGACAGGTCGACCGTGACCTCCGCGAGCGACTCGTCCAGCGGGCAGGAGGCGTTGCCGAACCTCCGCAGGCCCGACTTGTCGCCCAGCGCCTCGCGGAACGCCGCCCCCAGCGCGAGCGAGGTGTCCTCGATCGTGTGGTGGGCGTCGATGTGCAGGTCGCCCTCGGTCTTCACGGTCAGGTCGAACAGCCCGTGCTTGCCGAGCTGGTTCAGCATGTGGTCGAAGAACCCGACACCGGTGGACACCTCGACGTTCCCGGTGCCGTCGAGGTCGACCTCGACCAGCACCGAGGTCTCCTTGGTGACACGCTCGACGCGACCGCGACGCGGTGCGGCCACGACACCGTCAGTGATGCTGCTCACAGGATCTCCTCCAGGGCGGCGCGGAACGCCGCCATCTCCTCAGGGGTACCGATCGAAACTCTCAGCCATCCGGGCGGGCCCACCTCGCGGATCAGCACACCGCGCTCCAGCATGCCCCGCCACACCGCGTGCCGGTCCTCGAAGAGCCCGAACAGCACGAAGTTGGCGTCCGAGTCGGCGACCGTCAGCCCCCGGCCGCGCAACCACTCCACCGTGTCGTCCCGCTCGGCCCGCAGCGCGTCGACCGCGCCGAGCAGCTCGGCGCTGTGGGCGAGCGCGACCCGCGCCGCCGTCTGGGTGAGCGTGGACAGGTGGTACGGCAGTCGGACCAGCAGCAACGCCTCGATCACCGCCGGGTGGGCCGCCAGGTAGCCGAGCCGGGTCCCGGCCATGGCGAACGCCTTGGACATCGTCCGCGTGACGATCAGCCGGGGATTGTCCGGCAGCAGCGTCAGCGCCGACGGGGTGCCGGCGCGGGCGAACTCGAAGTAGGCCTCGTCCACCACCACCATGCCCGGCGCCGCCGCCACGATCGCGGCGATCACCGCCGGGTCCAGGGCGGTGCCGGTCGGGTTGTTGGGCGAGGTCAGGAAGACGACGTCCGGCCGGTGCTCCTCGATCGCGGCCACGGCCTTGCCCGGGTCGATCCCGAAGTCGTCCTCACGCGCCCCGGAGATCCACTCGGTGGAGGCCCCGGTGGTGATGATCGGGTGCATCGAGTAGGAGGGCTCGAAGCCCATCGCGACCCGGCCGTGGCCGCCGAAGGCCTGCAGGATCTGCTGGAGCACCTCGTTGGAGCCGTTGGCCGCCCAGACCTGCTCCACGGCCAGGCCGTGCCCCAGGTACGAGGCCAGATCCCCGCGCAGGGCGAGCGCGTCGCGGTCGGGGTAGCGGTTGAGCTCGCCCGCCTGGGCGCGTACGGCCTCGGCCAGGTCGGCGACGAGGGACGCGGAGGGCCCGTACGGGTTCTCGTTGGTGTTGAGCCTGACCGGGACGTCGATCTGGGGGGCACCGTACGGCGTGCGCCCCCGAAGGTCGTCGCGGATCGGCAGGTCTTCAAGCCTCACGCCGGGATCTCCCAGTCGAATCGTGCGCGGATCGCCGCGCGCCCTGTGAGCACGGGCCGGGAGGTCCTCACGAGGGCACCTCCCAGTCGAATCGTGCGCGGATCGCCGCGCCATGCGCCGGGAGGTCCTCGGTGTCGGCCAGCACGCACACGTGGGCGGCGGCACCGGCGAGGGCCTCGCGGCTGTAGTCCACGACGTGGATGCCGCGCAGGAACGTCTGCACCGACAACCCCGAAGAGTGGCAGGCACAGCCCCCGGTGGGCAGCACGTGGTTGGAACCGGCCATGTAGTCGCCGAGCGAGACCGGCGCGTAGGAGCCGACGAAGATCGCCCCCGCGTTGCGCACCCGGGCGGCGAGCTCGTGCGCCCCGGCGGCGTGGATCTCCAGGTGCTCGGCGGCGTAGGCGTCGACGACGCGCAGCCCGGCCTCCATGTCGTCGACGAGCAGGATGCCCGACTGACGTCCCGACAGGGCCTCGGTGATCCGTTCGGCGTGCTTGGTCGCGGCGACCTGGCGGGGCAGCTCCCGCTCGACGCCTTCCGCCAGCTCCACCGAGTCGGTGACGAGCACGGCGGCGGCGATCGTGTCGTGCTCGGCCTGGCTGATCAGGTCGGCGGCGACGTGCACCGGGTCGGCCGTGGAGTCGGCGAGGATCGCGATCTCGGTGGGACCGGCCTCGGAGTCGATGCCGATGCGCCCCTTGAGCAGGCGTTTGGCGGCGGCCACCCAGATGTTGCCGGGGCCGGTGACCATGGTGACCGGCGGGCACTCCTCGGTGCCGTACGCGAACATCGCCACCGCCGAGGCGCCGCCGGCCGCGTAGACCTCGTCCACGCCGAGCAGCGCGCACGCCGCCAGGATGGCCGGGTGCGGCAGCCCGCCGAACTCGCGCTGCGCGGGCGAGGAGACCGCGAGGGAGGGCACCCCCGCCTCCTGGGCGGGAACGACGTTCATCACCACGCTGGAGGGATAGACCGCCCGGCCGCCGGGGACGTACAGCCCCACGCGGTCGACGGGCACCCAGCGCTCCGTGACGGTGCCGCCGGGCACGACCTGGGTGGTGACGTCGGCGCGCCGCTGGTCGCGGTGGACGAGGCGGGCGCGGCGGATCGACTCCTCCAGCGCCGCCCGCACCTTCGGGTCGAGCCCTTCCAGTGCCCCGGCGATCGCCTCGGCGGGCACCCGGGTGGACTCCATCTCGACGCCGTCGAACCTGGCGGTCAGCTCGCGCACGGCGACCGCCCCGCGATGGCGTACGTCCTCGCAGATGGGCCGTACCTTCTCCAGGGCGGCTTCGACGTCGAGGTCGGCGCGGGGCAGCACGTCGCGAAGGTCCTCCGGCAGAGGGCCTCGCAGGTCGGTACGCGAAATCACCCGTTCAGTCTACGGAGGTCCGCCACCCGATATCGTCCTGTCCATTATCCGGACGGCGCCTTTACTATGTAGATTTTAACCAGCCGCTACGCTTCCCCCGTGAGCAAGAGCAAGAACAAGGGCGGCCAGGGGACCCCCGCGACGGTGGCCCTCACCCAGGCCAAGGTCGATTTCACCCTGCACCCCTACGAGCACGACGCCGGCGCGCAGACCTACGGCGAGGAGGCGGCCGACGCCCTCGGGGTGCCGTACGAGCGGATCTTCAAAACCCTCGTGGCCGAGGTGGAGAGCGGGCTCGCCGTCGCGGTGGTGCCGGTGGCGGGCAAACTCGACCTCAAGGCGTTCGCGGCGGCGATGAGAAGCAAGCGGGCCACGATGGCCGACGCGGCGAAGGTCGAGCGGGTCACCGGCTACGTGGTCGGCGGCATCAGCCCCCTCGGGCAGCGCAAACGCCTGCCCACGGTGGTCGACGCCTCCGCGCTCGGCTTCGCGACGATCTACTTCTCCGCCGGGCGGCGCGGGCTGCAGATCGAGACCGACCCCTCGGAGCTGGTACGGCTCACCCAGGCGGTCACCGCCCCCATCGGCAAGGCCGACTGAGGCTCTCCCGGGGTCGCGCGGGACATGGCGTGCGGGAGACGGTTCGGCGCCGTCGCCCTGGTGGCTCTCCCGAGGTCGCGCGGAACGGGCCCAAAAGACGGGCCTGTAAGACAGGCCCGCTCCCCCTGGCGGGTCCTGTCGAAGGTTGCCGACGCGACACGCGGCGACGTTCGGCCAGACTCGGACGGGAAGACAGACACCTGACCGGGGACATCGGGGGCACGATGCACTACCTGACCGCTACCGAGATGATCGAGCTGCTGCGCACCGGGCAGATCAGCGCGGTCGAACTGCTCGACGCGCACCTGCGGCGGATCGAGGAGGTCAACCCGAAGGTCAACGCGATCGTCACGCTGGTGGCCGAGCGTGCCAGGCGGGAGGCCGAGGAGGCCGACAGGGACCTGGCCCGCGGCCGGTGGCGGGGGCCGCTGCACGGCCTGCCGGTCGCGCACAAGGACCTCGCCGACACCGCGGGGATCCGCACCACCTACGGCTCGCCGATCTTCGCCGACCACGTCCCCGTCGCCGACGCGCCGATCGTGCGGCGGATGCGCGAGGCCGGGGCGATCACGATCGGCAAGACCAACACCCCGGAGTTCGGCACCGGCTCGCACACCGTGAACGAGATCTTCGGCGCCACCCGCAACCCGTACGACCTGTCGAGGTCGGCCGGGGGCAGCAGCGGCGGGGCCGCGGCGGCGCTGGCGACCGGCATGGTGGCGCTCGCCGACGGCTCCGACATGGGCGGTTCGCTGCGCAACCCGGCCTCCTTCTGCAACGTGGCCGGGCTGCGGCCCACCCCCGGGCGGGTCCCCTCCCCGTCACCCGTCGCGGCCTGGTTCACCCTCGGCGTGCCGGGACCGATGGCCCGCACCGCGCAGGACCTGGCGCTGCTGATGAGCGCGGTGGCGGGGTTCGACGCCGCCTCCCCCTTCTCGATCACCGAGAGCGGCTCCGTCTTCGCCGGGCCGCTGGACCTCGACCTGACAGGGGTGCGCATCGCCTGGAGCCCCGACCTGGGCGGGCTGCCGGTCGACGCGGAGACGGCGAAGGTCACCGCGGACGCCCCGGCCGCGCTCGCGGAGCTGGGCGCGCGGGTGGAACGGGTGGATCTGAACCTGTCGGCCGCCGAGGACGCCTTCCGGATCTACCGGGCGTGGTACTACGCGCTCTCCTTCGGAAACCTGCCGCAGGAGAGCCTGGGGGCGAACACGCGCTGGAACGTGGAGCGGGGCCGGGAGGTGACCGGCGCCGACCTGGCCCGCGCCGAGCGGCTGCGCAGCGGGCTCTACCGGCGGATGAACTCCTTCTTCGACACCTACGACTTCCTGATCGCGCCGGTGAGCCAGGTGCCGCCGTTCCCGGTGGACGCCCCCCACGTCTCGGAGATCAACGGGGAGGCGCTGCCCGACTATCTGGCGTGGATGCGCTCGGCCTACTGGATCAGCGTGCTGCACGCCCCCGCGGCGTCGGTGCCGTGCGGGTTCACCTCCGGCGGGCTGCCGGTGGGCGTGCAGATCGTCGGGCGCCCGTTCGCCGACATGGCGGTGCTGCGGCTCGCCCACGCGTTCGAGCGCGCCACCGGCCACGGCTCGCACCGGCCGCCGCTCTGACGCCTCTCACCGGGCCTTACCGGCCGCTGATGTCGTACGACGACAGCGGCCCGTAGGGGTCGTCCCCGCCGAACGGCCGGCGCAGCGGGGAGTCGCGGTAGCCCGCGATGCCCTCCAGCGCGAAGAAGAGACCGGCGGCCAGCGTCGGCCACGCGAACAGCACCCCCCTGGCGGTCAGCTTCAGCGGCCCCGCGACCAGCGACGCGGACACCCCCGAGGCGGTCACGCTCACGGCGCCGAGGTTGACCGCCTCCCCCACCACCAGCGCCAGGTGCGCGCCGAGCAGGCCGCCGGCCGCCAGGCCCACCACCACCGGCAGCGGGCGGCCCCCGCGCGACACGCTGTAGCCGATCGCCCCGCAGGCGAGGCCGAACGCACCGGTGATCACCGCGAACCAGCCGTCCGCGGCGATCAGCGCCTGCGTGGAGGGATCGGCGAGCAGCGGCCCCCTGCCCGTCACGACGTACGGGGGGCGCGGCGCGGCCAGCGACCACAGGACCCCGGCGACGACCCCGATCAGCGCGAGCACCAGCACTGTGATCGCGAAATCACGTACGCCTCGCACCATGGTTCCCTCACCCTCTGTGCAGATGTGCCCGATGTTACATACCTATCGGCCCGGTGCCATCCGAGGCTTCGACCGAATCCCGTTACTCTGGCGGAGTGAACGAAGAGGTATGGCTGATCGAACCCTCCGGGCCGCTGCGCGGTGACGTCGAGGTCCGCGGTTCCAAGAACGGCGTCTCCAAGCACATGGTCGCCGCGATGCTGGGGAGCGGTGAGAGCACGATCCAGAACGCCCCGGACGTGGGCGAGGTGGGGATCACCGCGCAGATGCTGAGGGCGCTCGGCATCGACGTGGAGATCAGCGCCGGCGAGATCTCCGTCGCTCCCGGCAAGCAGATCAACCCGCACGTTCCCGCGGCGTTCACCGGCCTCAACAGGATCCCGATCCTGATGCTCGGCCCCCTGCTGCACCTGGCGGGCGAGGCGTTCGTGCCGCTGGTCGGCGGCGACCCGATCGGCCGCCGGCCCGTCGACTTCCACGTCGAGGCGCTGCGGGCGATGGGCGCCGAGGTCGAGGTGAGCGACACCGGGGTCTACGCCAAGGCCAAGAGGTTGCGCGGCACCCGGATCGAACTGCCCTACCCCAGCGTCGGAGCCACCGAGACGATCCTGATGTCCGCGGTGCTCGCCGAGGGCAAGACCGTGCTGAAGGGCGCGGCGATGGAGCCCGAGGTGGTGGAGCTCGCCCTGTTCCTGCAGCGCATGGGCGCGCGCATCGAACTCAGTCCCGACCGGCGCATCGTGATCGAGGGTGTGGAGAGCCTGCACGGCGCCTCCACCTGGCTCAACGGCGACCGCATCGAGGCGTTCTCCTACCTGGCCGCCGGTCTGATCACGGGCGGGCAGGTGCGGGTGCACGGCTGCCCGCAGGACCGGCTGGTCACCGCGATCACCACCCTGGCCAGGATGGGCGCCGAGGTCGACATCACCGACGACTACCTGTCGGCGTCCGCGCCGAACGGGCTGCGGGCCGCGGCGGTGCAGACCGACACGCACCCGGGGTTCATGACCGACTGGCAGACGCCCCTGATGGTGCTGTTCACCCAGGCCCAGGGCATGTCGGTGCTGCACGAGACGGTGTTCGAGAACCGCCTGGTCTACGTGCCCGCCCTGCAGAAGATGGGCTGCGAGATCGAGGTGTTCGACGTCTGCCTCGGTGGTCCCGCCTGCCGCTACCACGACACCAACGCCAAGCACTCGGCGGTCGTGCGCGGCGTCTCCAGGCTGAGCGGCGCCGACGTGACACTGCCCGACATCCGGGCCGGGTTCTCGGCGGTGCTCGCCGCCGCGGCCGCCGAGGGCACCTCCACCCTGCGCGGGGTGCACCATATCGAGCGGGGCTACCACCGGCCGTTCGAGCAGTTCGCCTCACTCGGGCTGAAGATCAGTCGAGAAAAGGTGCAGGACGGGTAAGGATTGGCAATCAGGCGTTTATAGGTGATCACCTGGTCGCACGTTACTATGCGTGACATCGCGCCCAGAGGTGAGACGCGGGCCCGGCGCGTGCCTGCTCGGACTGGTGGTCTGCGGGGTGTTCGGCGGGCTGCTCGCCGCCATGGCCGCGCTGCCACTGGTCGGCACGGCCGGACTCACCGCCAACGGCGTCGCGAGGACCCTCACCGACCTGCCTCCGAGCCCTCGGGAGAACCCGCTCTCCCAGCGCACCGTGCTGCTGGACAAGAACGGCAAGCGGTTCGCCCAGTTCTACACGGAGAACCGGACGGTGGTGACGCTCGCCCAGGTCGCCCCCGTGATGCGTGACGCGATCGTGGCGATCGAGGACGCGCGCTTCTACGAGCACGCGGGCCTGGACGTCAAGGGCACCCTGCGCGCCCTGATCACCAACACCAGGGCGGGCGGGGTGCGGCAGGGCGGGTCCTCGCTCACCCAGCAGCTCGTGAAGAACATCCTGGTCGAGAACGCCGAGAGCGACACCGAACGCGCCCGTGCCCGCGCGCCCAGCATCCAGCGCAAGATCACCGAGCTGCGGTACGCGCTGGCGATGGAGAAGAAGTACAGCAAGGCCGAGATCCTGGAGCGCTACCTCAACATCGCCTACTTCGGCGCGGGCGCCTTCGGGGTGGAGGCCGCCGCCCAGCGGTTCTTCTCCGTCCCGGCCGCCCGGCTCACCCTGCCCCAGGCCGCGGCGCTGGCCGGGGCGGTCCGCGCGCCGTACACCACCGACCCCTCGCTGGACGCCGGGCGCAGGCAGCGGCTGCGCGAACGCAGGGACCTCGTCCTGGACCGGATGGCCCAGCTGTCGTACGTCACCCCGGCGCGGGCCGAGGCCGCCAAGAGGCGCCCGCTCGCCATCCGGCTCAAACCCGAGCCCGGCGGCTGTGACGGGAGCGCCTATCCCTACTTCTGTCTCTACGTGCACCGGGAACTGCTCACCAACCCGGCCTTCGGCCACACCCGCGCCGAGCGGGAACGCCGCCTGGCCAAGGGTGGCCTCGTGCTGCGCACCACCCTGTCGCCGAAGGCGCAGCGGGCCGCGGAGCGCGCCATCACCGCGCGGGTCGACAGGAAGGACACCGAGGTCGCGGCCGAGGCGATGGTCCAGCCGGGCACCGGGCGGATCCGGGCCATGGCGGCGAGCAAGAGGTACGGCCCCAACCCCGGCAACGCCGCCAACTCCAAGAACGGCCCCAACACCACCTACAACCTGTCCGCCGACACGGCGCACGGCGGCGGCCAGGGCTTCCAGGCGGGCTCGACGTTCAAGGTGTTCACCCTCGCGACCGCGCTCACCCAGGGCTGGCGGTTCGACCAGGGTTTCATGACGCCCGGCAGTTTCGTCCCCGACAGCGGTTTCACCGACTGCCGAGGACGCGAGGTCAACGATCCCGGCGCGGAGATCTTCAACGCGAGCGGCGAGGGCAAGGGGGGCCCGCAGAGCCTGTCCACCGGCACCTGGAAGTCGGTGAACATCTTCTACATGATGCTGGAGCAGCGGGTGGGCCTGTGCCCGGTCGTCACGACGGCCAAGGCCCTGGGCATCGTCCGCGCCGACGGCGCCCCGCTGCGGGAGGTGCCGACCTTCACCCTCGGCGTGAACGAGATGGACCCGGTGACCGTGGCCGCCGCGTTCGCCGCGTTCGGGGCTCGGGGCCGCTACTGCCGCCCGACGGCGATCGTCGAGATCGTCGAGCGGGACGGCAGGCGTTTCAAGATCCCGCCCAGCTGCGCGCGGGCGATCGAGCCCGCCGTCGCCGACGCGGTCAACCACCTGCTGTCCGGGGTGTTCACCAAGGGGACGATGACCGGTCAGAGCATCGGCCGTCCCGCCGCGGGCAAGACGGGCACCAACAACGGCTACACGTCGGCCTGGTTCGCCGGCTACACCCCCGACCTGGCCGCGGCGGTCAGCGTGGGCGACATCCGGGGTTCCTACCGCTACCCGCTCACCGACGTCGAGATCGGCGGCGAGTACTTCGGCTCGGTCCAGGGCGCCTCCCTGCCGGGGCCGATCTGGGTCTCGTCGATGTCGGCGGCCCTCGACGGTACGCGCGAGACCCACTTCCGCCGTCCCGACATGAGCCGTTTCGGCGGTGGGTTCACCCCCGGCATGGAGGAGGCCCTCGCCAGGGAGCGCGAGGAGGAGGGCGTTGACGGCGCTGACGGCGAGGGCCGTCGCGGCGCCAGAGGGGACCGCGACGCCCGGGGAGAGGGCGGACGCCGCTTCCGCGAGGAGGGCCGTTACCGGCGGGAGCGTGGGTACCGTCAGGAGCGGCGGTACCGCGAGAACGACGCGCACCGCCGGTACCGCACCCCCCACCGGCTCGACCGCCCGCGCTGACCGCGATCGGCTCCCGTCCCGTCGGCGCCCGTGGCCGACAGGTCGGTGCTCCACCCGGCGAGCCGGCCTCTGACCGGCGGACAAGCATCTCGATCGGCGGACGGCCGCCCGGCAGACCGGCTGTCTCCGAGATGAACTCCCCGTCCGGACAGCGGGCCATTGGCTCGCCACATGACACGGGGCGGGGGGGGGGGGGCCGGCCCCCCCCCCCCCCCCGCCCCTCCGTCTCCAGCCGGTCCTGATCACGCTCACCCGACGAGGGTGTGCGCCTTCCCCGTGAGTGTCAGGTACACCCGGTCCGGATCGGTGTCATGTCCGTCAGCGCCGCAGGGTGAGCAGGCCGGGGCGGTAGGGCAGCAGGCCGTAGTCGCCGCCGGAGCTGGGGCTGCGGCCCTGGTAGAGCAGCTGCAGGTTGCAGGGGTCGATGGTCATGGTCTGGTCGGCGCTGGTGCGCAGCAGCTCACCGTGGCTGATGTCGTTGGTCCAGGTGGCGCCGCTGTTGGCCTTGCCCGCGAAGGGGTTGCTCTCGGTCGCGGCCTGCGGGGTCCAGTTGCCGCCGAGGCTGGTGGCGGTGAAGGACCGGAAGTAGCGGCCCTGCGAGCCGATCGCCTCGACGATCATGAGGTAGCGGTTCTCGTTCTGGATCTTGTAGACCTGGACGGCCTCGAACAGGTTGTTCGTGGTGTCGGTCATGATGGTCGTGTAGTTCGTGCCGAAGCTGCCGGGGAAGTTGCCGATGGGCATGCTGGCCCGGTAGATCCTGCCGTTGTCGCCGGCGAAGAACAGGTACATGTTCTGGCCGTCACCGATGAGCGCCTGGTCGATGGGGCCGGTGCCGGAGTTGGAGATGCTGCCGGAGAACAGCGTCTGGGGTGCCGACCAGCCGTTGGGGTTGGTGGGGTCGGTCGAGGTGCGGTAGGAGAACGCCGGACCGCCCCACTGGTAGGCGAGCACCCAGATGTTCTTCGGCGCGAAGTAGAACAGCGACGGTGCGACGGTGGCGTTGTTCATCGCGTTCTGGCTGGCCGAGGCCATCTCCGAGTAGTTGGTGAACAGGCTGAAGTTCATCGAACCCCACCTGGTGCCGGTGTCGTGGGTGGTGGCGTAGACGAGCTGCTTGCCGTTGTAGGGGGCGACGGTGAAGTCCTTCAGCGAGACCCAGCCCGACCTCGGGTTCGCGAGCACGCCCGAGGAGGTCCAGCGGTACGTCGAGGGAAGGGTGCAGTTACCGGGCGTCGGCGTCGGCGTCGGCGTGGGAGTCGGCGTGACCGTGGGGGTGGGCGTGGGGGTGGGGTCGGGGTTTCCGGGGTTCCCGGTGCAGGCCACGCCGTTCAGGGAGAACGAGGTGGGCGACGGGTTGCTGCCGCTGTACGAGCCGTTGAACCCGAAGGAGGTGCTGCCTCCCGTGGGGATGGCGGCGTTGTAGGCGGCATTGGTCGCGGTCACCGCGGAACCGGACTGCGCGGAGGTGGCGTTCCACATCTGGGTGACCTGCTGACCGCCCCCGAAGGACCAGGTCAGCCGCCAGCCGTTGACCGGGTCACCCAGGTTGTTGATCGTGACGTTGGCACCGAAGCCCCCCGGCCACGACGAGCTGACGGTGTAGTCGACCCGGCAGGCGACGGCCGCCTGCGCGGGCTGCGTGGCCAGTAGGCCGGCCGCCGCCATCAGGATCGGGATCGTGACGATCGCCAGGCCTCGGCGCATGGCCGATCGGGACGGTGCCGTCGGTGTGACGGCGGAGCGGCGCGGTGTCCGCGTTCGCCAGGGCAGGCGCATGTGCGTGCTCCTCATCTTCTCGTCCAGCCGCTGTCAGGGACTGGTGTGGGCGCACCCGGGTGTCGGCCCGGACGTATACGGGGTCACGGTTTTTGTTAGCGTTAACAAGAAATCCGTCGGCGGACTACTCGTTTCTCCGGCGAGAGGGGGTGGTGCGCGGAGCCAATACGATGCGGCCGATCCGCGTCAAGGCACGCCCCCTCGCCCATTCCCCCGCGCTCTCGTCCCCGTGTGCCTTCATCTGCCCTTACGGGCACCCGACCGCACCGCGCGAGATCGGCTCTGTGATGAAACGTTCACACGGTCACACCGGCTGGATCCCGCCCTCAGGCCCCCGGGCAGGCGGGGCCGAGCGGTTGCGGCACCGTCAGTCGTGCCAGCCGCCGGCGTCGAGGATGTCCTGCCAGGTGGTGTAGGGGACCTCGGGATGCCGCTGGTGCAGGATCTCGCCGGGCAGGGTCATGGGCGGCGCCTTTCGCGGATCGGCGAGGCCCTGCGCGATGATGGCGTCGGTCAGGGCACGGGCGCCGCCGTGGCGAGGGTAGACGGCGTGCACGCGGTCGGCGTATCCGGCGGGCAGATCGCCGGGGCCGCGGAGCAGGTCGATGCCGATGCCGTTCTGCGCGATCGCGATCTCCGGCGGGCGGCGGCGGGCGAACACCGGCGAGTCGTGGAGACCTTTGGAGGTGTGCAGGGCGATGCCGTCCCAGACGGTGTCGACGCGGGCGTCGGTGATGCCGTGCTGCTCCAGGAATCGGGCGGCGAAGTCGGCGCCGTCGACTTCGAAGCGCCGGCCGGTGTCGGCGTGTGTGGTCAGGCCCATGTCGTGCAGCACGCAGATGAGGAACATCACCTCGGCGTCGTAGTCGCGGCCCGGCAGGCGGCCGGCCCGGGCAGCGGCCGCCCGGCCGAACAGGAAGCTGCGCAGGCTGTGGTTACGCAGGTACGGCTGCTGGGCGTCCGTCACCAGCTGCCTGGCCGCCTTGGCGACGCGGGTGGCGGGAAAGGACAGGTCGGCGTGCCCGCTTTCGGCCGCGGCAGGCGTGCCGATCGCGAGGGCCGCCGCGCCGGCCAGGCCGGCTCCCAGCACGGTACGGCGGTCAGGGGATGGGCTCACGTGGTCTCCTTCGAGGTTGTCGGCGTATGGGTGGCGCGAAAGCCCCGGCGGTAGGCGGTCGGCGTGGTGCCCAGGACCTTCAGGAACGTCCTGCGCATCGTTTCGTCGGATCCCAGACCGCACCTGCGGGCGATCGACGCCACGCCGTCGGCCGTGGTCTCCAGCAGGGCCTGTGCGGCCTCCACCCGGATCCGCTCGACGTACTGGCCGGGGGTGAGCCCGATTTCGCGGCGGAACAACCGGGTCAGATGGCGCTCGCTGACCCTGACCTGGGCCGCCATCGAGGCAAGGGTGTGCTCTGCCGCCGGTTCGGCGGCGATCGCGTCCAGGAGGCGGCGCAGCGACGTGTGACGGGTCGTGGGGAGGGCCCCGCGCACGCTGAACTGCGACTGGCCGCCCGGCCGCTGCAAAAACACGACCATGTACTTGGCCACCACGCGCGCGAGATCCGGTCCATGATCCTCTTCGACGAGGGCCAGCGCCAGATCGATGCCGGCGGTGACGCCCGCCGAGGTCACGACCGGTCCGTCACGCACGAAGATGGCGTCCGGCTCCACGCTCACCCCCGGGAACCGAGACCCCAGCTCGGCGCAGACGGCCCAGTGCGTGGTGGCCCGCCGCCCGTCGAGCAGTCCGGCCTCGGCCAGCAGGAGCGCACCCGTGCACACCGACGCCACCCGACGCGCGCGAGTGCCGATGTCACGCAGCAGGTCCAGGAACACCTCGCCGGAGCGATCGCCGTCCAGCGGCGCGTACCCCGGCACCAGCAGCGTGTCGATCGGCCCGTCGATCTCGCCCAGAGCCAGGTCGGCCCCCAGCGGCACACCGACATCCGTGCGCACCGGCCGCCCGTCGACGGACGCGTGCCGGATGCGGTAACCGCGGGACCCGTGCAAGATCTGCACCGGCCCCGCCACGTCCAGCAACACCACACCGTCGTAGAGGGCAACCACCAGGTCTTTCACGGCGTCGATTCTGGCGGCCTCGCCGAAAGGTCCACAAGGACAGCTATCCCACAGATCCGGACATGCGGCGCTCGGCTCGTCGTTCGGGACGCCCTCCTCGAGCGGGACCATCGTCCTGATCGACGGCACCCTGCCCATCGCCGGTCGCCGTGACCGCCCCCGCAAACGGCCCGACGCCCTTCAGGCCCCCAGGCAGGCGGGGCCGAGCAGTTGCTTCAGGTCGCCCATCAGGGCCGGGGACGGCGACACCCGCAGGCGGTCGTCGAGGCGCACGATGGTGGTCTTCGGGCCGTTGTGGACCTGCAGATGCACCTCGGTGGTGCCGGGGTGCGCGGTCAGCACCTCCTTGAGGCGGCCGACCACCGGAGGGGTGCAGCGGGCCAGGGCGAGACTGACGGCCAGCGGGCCACCGGCCTCGCGGGTCAGGTCGGGAGCCGTCACCTCCATGGCGATGATCTTCCCGACGTCCTCACGCTTGTCCAGGCGCCCCTTGACGAACACGATCGCGTCCTCGGCGAGCACCGTCGCGCAGAGCTGGTACGCCGAGGGGAAGATCATCACCTCGATGGCGCCCTCCAGGTCCTCCAGCTGGGTGAGGACCCAGGTGTCACCCTTCTTGGTGACCTTGCGCTGCAGGCCGCTCAGGATGCCGCCGACGGTGACGACCTGACCGTCCGGCCGGTGCTCGTCCTGCAGCGAGGCGATCGAGCAGTCGGCCCCGGAGGCGAGGATGTGCTCCACGCCGAAGAGCGGGTGGTCGGAGACGTACAGACCGAGCATCTCCCGTTCGAACTGCAGCAGGGTGTTCTTGTCCCACTCCCCCAGCGGGATCTGCACGTCGAAGGTCTGGTCCTCGGCGCCCTCGATGGCGCCGAACAGGGAGTCCTGCCCCTGGGCCTCGTTCTTCTTGATCCCGATGATGCTGTCGACGGCCTGCTCGTGGACCATCACCAGGCCCTTGCGCACGTGCCCGAAGGAGTCGAAGGCGCCGGCCTTGATCAGCGACTCGATGACCCGCTTGTTGCAGACCACCATGGGGACCTTGCGCAGAAAGTCCTTGAAGTCGGCGAAACGGCTCTTCTCCCGGCGTGCGGCGATGATCCCGTCGACCACGTTGCCTCCGACGTTACGGATCGCCGACAGGCCGAACCGGACGTCGGTGCCACGCGGGGTGAAGTCGAAGTCGGAGTCGTTGACGTCCGGCGGCAGCACCTTGATGCCCATGCGACGGCACTCGTTGAGGTAGAGGGCCGACTTGTCCTTGTCGTCCTTGACCGAGGTGAGCAGCCCCGCCATGTACTCGGCCGGGTAGTTGGCCTTGAGGTAGGCGGTCCAGTAGGAGACCAGGCCGTAGGCGGCGCTGTGCGCCTTGTTGAAGGCGTAGTCGGAGAAGGGCAGCAGGATGTCCCAGAGCGTCTTGATCGCGGCCGCGGAGTAGCCGTTGTCCTTCATGCCCTGCTCGAACGACTCGAACTGCTTGTCCAGCTCGGCCTTCTTCTTCTTGCCCATCGCCCGGCGCAGCAGGTCGGCCTTGCCGAGCGAGAACCCGGCGACCTTCTGCGCGATGGCCATGACCTGCTCCTGGTAGACGATCAGGCCGTACGTCGTGCCGAGGATCTCCTGCAGCGACTCCTCGAACTCCGGGTGGATCGGGACGATGTCCTGCTGGCCGTTCTTGCGCAGCGCGTAGTTGGTGTGGGAGTTGGCGCCCATCGGACCCGGCCGGTACAGGGCGCCGACGGCGGAGATGTCCTCGAAGTTGTCGGGCTTCATCAGCCGCAGCAGCGACCGCATGCCGCCGCCGTCCAGCTGGAACACCCCCAGGGTGTCGCCCCTGCCGAGCAGCTCGTACGTCTTGCGGTCGTCCAACGGCAGCTTGAGCAGGTCGATGGCCTCGCCGGTGTTGGCCTCGATCATCTTCAGGCAGTCGTCGATGATCGTGAGGTTGCGCAGGCCCAGGAAGTCCATCTTCAGCAGGCCGAGCGTCTCGCAGGTCGGGTAGTCGAACTGCGTGATGATCACACCGTCGGAGTCGCGGCGCATGATCGGGATGTAGTCGGTCAGCACCTCCGCCGACATGATGACCCCGGCGGCATGCACGCCGGTCTGCCGGATCAGGCCCTCCAGGCCCCTGCCCAGGTCCATCGCCGACTTGACGTCGACGTCCTCCTCGTACAGCCTGCGCAGCTCACCGGCCTCGTTGTAGCGCGGGTGGCTGGAGTCGAAGATGCCCGACAGCGGGATGTCCTTGCCCATCACCGCGGGCGGGAACGCCTTGGAGACCTTGTCGCCCAGCGCGTACGGATGCCCGAGGACGCGGGCCGCGTCCTTGATGGCGGCCTTCGCCTTGATGGTGCCGAAGGTGGCGATCATGGCGACCTTGTCGGCACCGTACTTCTCCGTCACGTAGCGGATCACGTCGCCGCGCCTGCGCTCGTCGAAGTCGATGTCGACATCGGGCATGGAGACACGGTCGGGGTTGAGGAACCGCTCGAAGATCAGCCCGTGCGGCAGCGGGTCGAGGTCGGTGATGCCCAGCGCGTACGCGGCCAGCGAACCCGCGGCCGAGCCTCGCCCGGGGCCGACGCGGATGCCGTTGTTCTTGGCCCACATGATGAAGTCGGCGACCACGAGGAAGTAGGAGGGGAACCCCATCTGCAGGATGACGTTCATCTCGAACTCGATCTGCGCGCGGTGCTCCTCGTCGACGCCCTCGGGGAAGCGCCGCTCCATGCCCGACCAGATCTCCTTGCGGAACCAGCTCTCCTCGGTCTCCCCCTCGGGCAGCGGGAAGGTGGGCATCAGGTTCTTGAAACCGAACATGCCGCTCGGGTCGACCTTCTCGGCGACCAGCAGGGTGTTGCGGCAGCCCTCGGCCCACAGGTCCGAGGAGTCGACGGCGCGCATCTCGTCGGCGTTCTTGATGTAGTAACCGCTGCCGTCGAAGCGGAAGCGGTCGGGGTCGGACAGCTGCTTGCCGGTCTGGATGCACAGGAGCGCGTCGTGCGAGGTCGCGTCGGACTCGTAGGTGTAGTGGGAGTCGTTGGTGACCAGCGGCGGGATGTCCAGCTCACGCGAGATGCGGGTCAGGCCGTCGCGGACCCGGCGCTCGATGTCGAGCCCGTGGTCCATGATCTCCAGGTAGTAGTTGTCCTTGCCGAACAGGTCCTGGAACCTCGCCGCCGCCGCGACCGCCTCGTCGTACTGGCCCAGGCGCAGGCGGGTCTGCACCTCGCCCGACGGGCAGCCGGTGGTGGCCATCAGGCCCTCGGCGTGCTCGGCGAGGATCTCGGCGTCCATCCGGGCCCACTTACGGACGAATCCCTCGGTGTAGGCGCGCGAGGAGAGCTTCATCAGGTTGCTCAGGCCCTTGGCGTTCTTCGCCCAGATGGTCATATGGGTGTAGTAACCACCCGCGGAGACGTCGTCGCGCTTCTGGTGCGGCTCGCCCCACAGCACCGGCTTCTTCTGGTGCCGGGAGGCGGGGGCGACGTAGGCCTCGATGCCGATGATCGGCTTGATCCCGGCCCCGGTCGCCTGCTTGTAGAAGTCGTAGGCCCCGTGCATGTTGCCGTGGTCGGTGATCGCGATGGCGGGCATGCCCAGATCGCCGACCTGTTTGAACATCTGCTTCAAACGGGCGGCCCCATCCAGCATGGAGTATTCCGTGTGAACGTGCAGATGCACAAACGAGTCTGACATGCGGCCCCGTCCTCCCCCTAGTCGCACCGTCGGCGGGGAAAGCGTATCCAAATCCGAGTTCCGGAAGTGACTCATGCGCTTTGAGTCGTCTCTCCTCCCGACGCCCCGGCCCTCCCGAGGCACCCCGATCCTTCGCGGCGCCCCGGTCTTTCGCGGCGCCTCAGTCCTTCACCGCGCCTCAGTCTTTCACCGCACCTCGGAGCGGCCGAGGCGCCCGGGTCGTCGGCGTTCTTCTCACCTTCGGTCGCGAGGCGCGGCCCGGCGCTCCTCGGCGAGGTGGAGGCCCGCCTCGATCACGGCGTTCATGATGGGGGCGAGCCTGGTCTCGCCCAGTACGGGGGCACGGCGGGCCATCTCGGCGACCAGGCGGCGCTCGCGGTCGGGGTCGCGACCGGCGAAACCTCCGACGGGCTTGAGGCGCTGGATGGTCCCGGCCAGTTCGGCGCGGCGCTCCAGGAGGACGGCGAGGGCGGCGTCGACACGGTCGATGGCCTCGCGGGCGGCGGGCACCGAGTCGGGGCTCTCCCTGCGGATGAGGGCTCCGACGATCTTCACGGCCTCGTGCGCCGCCAGCGCGTCCCGATCGCTCGCGGAGGGGTCCAGAAGGAGTCCGTCGGCACCCGCGGCGATCGCGGCGGCGGCCAGCACGGGGTCGGTGCCGAGACCGGCCAGGACGGGACGCCCCGACCTCTCACGTGCGGTGAGCATCAGGGCCAGGTCGGGAGCGGCGACGCCCAGGGGGCCACGGCCGCCCTCGCAGAGCACGATCCCTTCGTTGCCCTCGGCCGCGCAGTGACCGGCGACCTCCAGCCACTCCTCCAGCGTCGCGGAGGGGTCGCGCTGGAGAAGCATCGGCAGGCCGAGCCCGGCGGTGGCGCGCACCAGCCCGGAGTCCCGCATCCAGGCCGCGCCGACCACCGTGCCGTCGGCCCTCTCGGCGATCAGCGGAAGATCTCCCTCGCAGGAGGGCTCCACCAGGACGGGCCCCGCCCCCTGGGCGCGGGCCACGGACTCCTCCGCCCCGTGGGCGGAGACTCCCCCGCGGTGGTCCCGCAGGCTGATCCAGCGGGCGTCCGCGCCCGGTCCGCCGATCACCACGGCCGGCCCCGCGCCCACCGTGAGCGTGCCCAGCCGTACCGTTGCGCGTTCCGTGTGCGCGGCGCGCTGTGCGGTGGACGACATGAGGCTCCCCTGGTTCGGCCGACGCGCGTCCCGCGAGCCGGCGGCCGTTCGAGAAGGGACTTCTGAAAGAGAAAGAGGCAGAGACCTCATGTCCCCGCCTCGTGCCGGCTCAGGCCGGCCGCTAGTTCCCGACTGTCACGGCAGGCTCTCCTGAGCCGGCACGGTGAACGCGAAGTGGCAGGTCATGGGCTCAACCTTAGGTCATCTTCCCGGCATCCGCCACGTACTGGACAGCGCATCTCAAGGCGTGGACTTTTCTGCGGCGTGTGAGTCGATCACTTTACTGGGCTATGAGAGTATTCGGGGGTTCAGAAGGAGGTAGCCGGTTGATGGCCGAAGCACAGCCCGCGGGACGGCGAGTCGCCTCCCGATACCAGCTGCTCGAAGCCATCGGCCGAGGTGGCATGGGCATCGTCTGGCGTGCCCACGACGAGCTCCTCGACCGTGAGGTCGCGATCAAGGAGGTCCGCTACGCCGACATGCTCGGCGAGGACAACCAGGAGGACTTCAACCGGCGCACCAAGCGCGAGGCTCGCGCCGCAGGGCGCCTGACGCACCCGAACGTGGTCGTCGTCCACGACGTCGTCGAGGAGGACGGGCGTCCCTGGATCGTCATGCAGCTGGTGGAGTCGCGTTCCCTCGGCAAGGTGATGCGCCAGGACGGGCCGCTGCCGCCTCGACGGGTCGCGGAGATCGGTCTCAAGCTGCTCGAGGCGTTGCGCGCCGCCCACGCCCAGGGAGTGCTGCACCGCGACGTCAAGCCGGAGAACGTGCTGCTCGCCGACGACGGCCGGGTGGTGCTGACCGACTTCGGCATCGCCACGCTCGAGGCCGAGACCGCCCTCACCATGACCGGCATCGCGGGCACGCCCGCGTTCATCCCGCCGGAGCGCATCAAGGGCGGCGCCGCGCAGCGCGAGTCCGATCTGTGGTCGCTCGGCGCGACCCTGTACGCCGCCGTCGAGGGCAAGCCGCCGCACGACAGGGGCGGGGCGCTGCCGACCATGCACGCGATCCTGAACGACGAGCCCGAGCCTCCGGTGCACGCCGGGCCGCTCGCCCCCGTCCTGGAAGGGCTGC
This sequence comes from Streptosporangium sp. NPDC000509, assembly GCF_042898365.1. Lineage (NCBI taxonomy): Bacteria > Bacillati > Actinomycetota > Actinomycetes > Streptosporangiales > Streptosporangiaceae > Streptosporangium > Streptosporangium sp. NPDC000509. Next base: position 335,678 of record NZ_JBIAYX010000001.1, read on the forward strand.
TCCGCAAGGATCCGGCGCTGCGCATGCCCTACAAGGAGGCCGAGCGGCTGCTGCGCCGGGTGGCCGAGGGCGACCGGGTCCGGCCTCCCAGGACCGCCGTCATGCCGGCCGTGAACGCGGGGGACGACACCGATCCAGGGGCCCGCTTCCAGCCGGGTGCCGTCCCCGAGACGGGCGCCAAGCTGGACTCCGTACCCTCGGAACCCTCGGGTTCCAAGGAGGAGGCGTCCGCCCCGCCCGCGCGCGGCGAGGAGCCGCGGAAGCCTCCGTCCAAGAACCCGTCCAAGAACCCGGCCAGGACGCCCGCAGAAGCCGTACGGCCGACGCCCACCCCCGCCCCCGACGTTCCCCCGTCCGCTCCGGCGGCCGGTTCCGCGGAGAAGGCGAAGGCGGCGCCGAAGAAGACCGCGCAGGGCGGGCAGGCCGCCGAGGCCCCTGCGGACTCCCCCGGCCCGGACGCCGGAGCGGGTGCGCGGGCTCCCGAGGCGGGAGCGGCCTCGAAGGCGAAGCGTCCCACCGGCAAGGCCGCCCCCGCTCCCCCGGTGTCCTCCGCCGCCGAGGCCGCGTCCGAGGGTGCGCCCCCGATCCTGGCCAGGTTCGCCCCGAAACCGAAGCCCGCCGTCGGCGCGAAGACCGAACCCACCCCCGGGCCCGAACCCGCCCCGCCCTCCGCGCCTGTCACCGGGGCCACACCCGCCGACGAGGCCGCGCCTCCGATCCTGGCCAGGTTCGCCCCCAAGCCGAAGCCCGCCGTCGGCGCGAAGACCGAACCCACCCCCGGGCCCGAACCGACGCAGAAGACCGAACCCACCCCGGCGTCCGCGGCGGCCGCCGAGGCCGCGCCTCCGATCCTGGCCAGGTTCGCCCCCAAGCCGAGACCCACCATCGGCCAGAAAACCGAACCCACCCCCAAGCCCGAGGCCGATGTCACGCGGGTACGCGAGACGAAACCGGGCACGGCCCCCTCCGAGCCCGCCCTCCCCGCCGGGAGCAGGTCCACCGGCCCCGAGGCGAGCCGCGAGGGCGCCCCGCCGGTCGCGGAGCCGGGAGCCGAGGGCCGCAAACCCGTCTCGCGCCCCAACCCCTTCCCGCCCGTGGGGCGCGAGCCCGGCACCGAACAGATGCCCGCCTCCGCCTCCGCCTCCAAGGCCGAGCCCGCTCCGCGAGAGGAGCCCGCTGCCTACGGGGGCCATGGCGACGGGGGCGACACACTCATCTCCCGCGGTTCCGGCGTCTCCCCGGTGAAGCGAGGGCTGCTCGTGCTCGTGCCCGCGCTGCTGATCGTCGGCGGGATCGCCGGCTGGCTCGGCCTGCGCAGTGGCGACGGCGACGAGACCCCGCAGGCCAAGCCGATCGATCCGAGCGCGTCCAGCGCGTCGGAGGCCCCCAGCGGCGGCGCCGAGACGACCCCTGAGGGCTCGCCGAGTCCTGAGACGTCGCCGTCCGAAGATCCTTCGACGTCCCCCTCCTCCAGCCCGAGTCCCACCAAGACGGAGAAGAAGTCCCCTCTTCCCTCCGGCTGGCGGATGCACAAGGACGGCAACGGCTTCTCGATCGGCCTGCCCAAGGGGTGGGCCGTGGACCGGCGGCCGGGACAGCAGGTGTGGTTCCGCGGACCCGACCGGGTGAGCTACGTGATGGTCGAGTACGTCGACAAGGCGGGCCCCGACCCCAAGCAGGACTGGCTCGACTACGAACCGTCCGTCCGAAGCCGGTTCAACGGCTACGACCGGATCCGGATCGCGAACGTCAAGTACATGGTGAAGGCCGCCGACTGGGAGTTCACCTGGAACACCAGCTCGGGCAAGGCTCGCGTGATCAACCGGGGGTTCGTCACCAAGGGCGGCCGGGGGTACGCGATTTACTGGCATACCCTGGCCAAGGACTGGAAGAAGAACATGCACCTCTTCGAGGGGTTCACCGCGACCTTCTCCTCCAAAAAGTGAGCGGGAGCCCCACCGCCTGCGGTGAGTGATTCTGGGAGGGCGGGGGATGGCGGAAAGCAGGGTGGCGGGCCGCTACAGGCTGCTCGAACACATCGGCGAGGGCGGCATGGGCATCGTCTGGCGTGCCCACGACGAGCTCCTCGACCGGGTGGTGGCCGTCAAGGAGGTCCGCTACCGGGGGGTCGACGAGGCCGCGCGCACCGACCTGAACCGGCGGACCATCCGCGAGGCGAGGACCGCGGGGCGCCTCGACCATCCCTCCGTGATCATCGTGCACGACGTCGTCGAGGAGGACGGGCGGCCCTGGATCGTCATGCAGCTGGTCCGGTCCCGGTCGCTGGGTGAGATCGTCCGTTCGGGCGGACCGCTCCCGCCGGAGCGGGTCGCCTCGGTCGGGCTGCACGTGCTGGGCGCGCTGCGGGCCGCGCACGCCGCGGGGGTGCTGCACCGCGACGTCAAGCCGGAGAACGTGCTGCTCGCCGACGACGGCCGGGTGGTGCTGACCGATTTCGGCATCGCCTCCATGACGCAGGAGACCGGCATCACCCGTACGGGCGCGATGGTCGGCACCCCCGCCTTCCTGCCTCCCGAGCGGCTGCACGGGATGCCCGCCACCCCCGAGTCGGACCTGTGGTCGCTGGGGGCGACGCTGTACGCCGCGCTGGAGGGCCGCCCACCGTTCGAGCGGGCCACGGCCGCCGCCACCATGATGGCGGTCCTGCACGGCGAACCGAGTCCCATGAGCCATTCCGGCCCCCTGTCGGCGGCGATCCTCGGCCTCCTGGCGAGGGATCCCGCCGCCCGGATGGTCCCCGACCAGGCCGAGGCCCTGCTCGGCCGCGCCGCCGCCGCCGGCTCCCCGGCCTCCCCCGGGCCGCTCTCCGGGCAGGCGCCGCACTCCGGGCAGCGGGCGTACGGCTCGCCCGGCTTCCAGACCGACCCGCCGCGCACCGGCCCGTCACCGCTTCAGGACGCGTGGCGGCCGACGTACGGGAATTCCCCTGGCGGTTTCGGGCAGCCTCGCCACCCGTCCGCGCCCCCGCCCCCCGAGCACTTCCCCCCGGTGGCCCGCACCCACCCCGAGCACTCCCCGTACCCGGCGGGGGGCCCTCAGCCCGAGCAGTCCCGCCCTCCGGCGGCCCATACCCGGCCCGAGCAGCCGCCGTACGCGCAGCCCTACACACATCCCGGCCACTCCTCGTCCGTGCCCTCCGAGCCGTATACGCACCCCGAGCCGTACACACACCCCGACCAGTCCTCATACACACACCCCGAGCAACCTCGGCACGCGCGTCCCGAGCAGCAGGCGTACGGCTCGGAGCCCTGGACGAGGCGGGAGCAGCCCACCGACACGGGGGCCGCGCCCGCGCGGCGGACCGGGGCGCGACGCCTGGCCCTCCTGGCCGGGGTGCCCGCGCTCGCGGTGACGGTCGGGGTCGGCGCGTGGCTGGTCCTGAGGAATCCCGGTACCCCGGTCGACACGGGCGGCCGGGCCGGCGTCACGGCCCCGATCACCGACCCCACCCCCGCCGCGTCGCCCGAGGCGACCCCCACCCGGGATGCGACCCCGACGGCGACGCCGCGTCCGTCCAGGATCATCCCCTCGGGCTGGCGGCTGCACCGCGACCCGATGGGATTCTCCATCGCGGTGCCCGGAAACTGGCAGGTCAAGCGGTTCTCCGGCCGTGACCGGGTGGAGTTCCGTGCCCCCGGCGCGAGCGACAGCTTCCTGTGGATCGAGTCGACCGAGGACCCGGAGAAGGACCCGGAGAGGCACTGGGAGAAGGTGGAGCGGGCCGGGGTCGCCGAGAACGTCTGGCCGGGCTACCGGCGGGTCGGTATCACCGCGCTGACGTACCAGGGGGTGCCGGCCGCCGACTGGGAGTTCACCTACCTCAAGAACGGGGTCCGCACCCGCGTCCTGGACCGGGGATTTCGCACCCGCGACGGCAAACCGTACGCGATCTACTGGGAGAGCCCGGACGCCAGGCGGTCCGGATCGCTCTTCGCCGCGTTCACCAACACCTTCCGGCCATGAGCGGCCCGGAGAGCGCGCGCTTCTGGCGCACCCCGGCCCTGCCCGGGGTGGACCTCCTCAAGGCCAGGTACGTGACCCACCGCTTCCCGCCGCACGCGCACGAGAGCTACGCGATCGCGCTGGTTCTGTCCGGAGTGGAGGAGTTCGCCTACCGGGGCACCGTCCACCGCGTGGGGCCGGGCAGCCTGAGCATGCTCAACCCCGACGAGGTGCATGACGGCCACGCGGGCGTCCCCGGCGGCTGGTCCTACCGGGTGCTGTATCCCTCGGTCGAGTTCGTCTCCGGGATCGCCGCCGAGCTGATGGCCGGGCACGGCACCCCCTGCTTCCCCGAGACCGTCACCTACCACCGGCCCACCGTCGCGCTGCTGCGGGCCGCGCACGACGCCGCGGAGGGTGGTGACGACCTCGCCTCCTCGACGCTGGCCCGCACGGCCTTCGCCGCCCTGCTCAGCCACCACGCCGCCCGCCGCCCTCCGGAGGCGCCGCGCTGGAACGACGACCCGGCGGTGCGCCGGGCCCGGGAGATCCTGCACGAGCGGCTCGTCGATCCGCCCACGATCGAGGACCTGGCGCGGGCGGTGGGCACCGGGCCCTTCGCCCTGATCCGGGCTTTCAAGGCCGCGACGGGACTGCCGCCGCACGCCTATCTGAACACGCTGAGGATCATCCGGGCCCGGCGGCTGCTCCAGGCGGGCACACCCCCCGCCCAGGTCGCCGGGGACGTGGGATTCACCGACCAGGCCCACCTGAGCAGGCATTTCAAGCGGACGGTGGGCGTGCCACCGGCCGCGTACCAGCGCGCAGGAACGTACAAGACCGGAACGTGACCCGAACCTAGGCTCGCCTCCCATGGAAACAACCACTCGTTCCTCCGCGATCAGGGACGGACTGGGCGTGGGGATCGCCGTCGGACTGTCAGGGGTGGCCTTCGGCGCCGCGGCGGTCACCGCGGGGCTCAGCGTCGCGCAGGCGTGCGTGCTGAGCCTGTTCGCCTTCACCGGCGCCTCGCAGTTCGCCCTGGTCGGCGTCGTCGCGGGCGGCGGCAACCTGGTCGCGGGCACGGCCGGTGCGATGCTGCTCGGCGCCCGCAACAGCCTGTACGGCCTGCGCATGGCCGGGGTGCTCGGCGTCCGGGGATGGCGCAGGCCGCTGACGGCCCAGGGAGTGATCGACGAGACGACGGCGGTCGCCCTCGCCCAGCCGGACGAGGAGTCGGCCAGGACGGCGTTCTTCGTCACCTTCGTCAGCCTCTACCTGACCTGGAACGCCACCACCCTCCTCGGCGCGCTGGGCACCTCGTGGGTGGCCGACCCCTCGGCGTTCGGCCTGGACGTCGTCGGTCCCGCGGCCTTCCTCGCCATTTTGTGGCCCCGGCTCACCGGGAGCGGCGCCGAGGCCCGCGCGCTGCGCCTGATCGCGTGCGGCGGCGCGGCGGTCGCGCTGGCCGCGACCCCTTTCACCCCGCCGGGCGTGCCCGTGCTGCTCGCGTCCGTGGCCGTGCTCGCGGTGATCCTGAGGAGACCCAAGTGACCATCTGGTGGGCCGTCGTCATCACCTGCGCCGCCTGTTACGCGCTCAAGCTCGCCGGGCTGTCGGCACCGCGCCGCGTCCTCGACCACCCGGGGGTGCAGCGTTTCGCGACGCTCGTCCCGGTGGCCCTGCTGGCGGCGTTGATCGCGGTGCAGACCTTCGGCGAGGGGCAGGCGCTGCACCTCGACTGGCCGCGCACCGCGGGGATGTGCGCCGCCGTCGTGGCGCTGCTGCTGCGCGCCCCGTTCCTGGTGGTCCTCGCCGCGGCCGCCCTCGTCACCGCCGCGCTGCGCCACGTCCTGAGCTGAGGTCGAGGTCGCCCGTGCCGCGCGGGAACCGTACCCGGAAGGTGGCGCCGGCGCCGGGGCGGGAGGTCACCGTGGCGTCGCCGCCGTGCGCGGCGGCGACGGCGGCGACGATGGAGAGCCCGAGGCCCGCGCCCCCCTGGCGGGCGCCGTCGCGGGGATGACCGGCCCGGTGGAAACGCTCGAAGACCAGGGCGCCCTGCTCCTCGGTGAGGCCGGGTCCCTCGTCGGCCACCTCGACCACGGCGTACTCGTCGTCCGTCCGGATCCTGACGACCGCCGCCGTCCCCTCGGGGGTGTGGTTGAGCACGTTGGCCAGTAGGTTGCCGACGATCTGGCGGATCCTGGCGGCGTCGCCCGGCACCTCGACACGGCCCTCGCACTCCAGTGAGAGCGGCCTGAGCGGTTCGATGGCGAGGGTGTCGGCGACCGCGTCGGCGGCGAGCTCGGTGAGCTCCACCGGGACGCGCTCCAGAGGGCGGCCCTGGTCGAGGCGGGCCAGCAGCAGCATCTCGTCGACCAGGGAGCCCATCCGGGTCGCCTCGGCCTCGATCCTGCGCATCGCCTTGGCCAGGTCCTCCGGCCGGGTGTCCGCGCCGCGCCGGAACAGCTCGGCGTAACCGCGGATGGAGGCGATCGGGGTGCGCAGCTCGTGGGAGGCGTCGGCGACGAAGCGGCGCAGCCGGTCCTCCGACGCCTCCCTCTCGCGGAACGCCTCCTCGATCTGGGCGAGCATCTGGTTGAGCGCGTGGCCGAGGCGGCCCACCTCCCCGGTGATGGGCGCCGCCTCGATGCGGCGATCCAGGTTGCCTTCGCCGATCGCCGCCGCGGTCTCGACGATGCGGTCCAGCGGGCGCAGTCCCCGGCGGATCAGGTGGGTGGCGAGCAGGGTCAGGCAGACGAGCGCGAACGCCGAGGAGCCGATCATGACGAGGGCGACGCGTTCGACCAGATCGTCGGAGGCGGCCATGAGCGCCTCGGGGGTGGGCAGGACGAGCAGCCTGGCGCCGCCGTGACCACGCCAGTCCTGCAGTGCGCCGAACGTCGCCCCCGCCGCCATCCCGAGCGCGAGCGCGACCAGGCCCACGACGGTGAGCACGAGGCGGGTCCGCAGCGACATCAGTCCTCCCTCGGCAGGCGCAGGACGTATCCCACCCTGGGCACGGTGTGGATGAGCGGAGGATGCGACGCGTCGACCTTGCGGCGCAGGTAGCTGATGTAGGTCTGCACGACCCCGTCGTTGCCGCCGAAGTCGTACTCCCACACGTGGTCGAGGATCTGCCGTTTGGAGACGACCTTGCCGGCGTTGGCCGCCAGGAAGCGCAGTAGCTTGAACTCCGTCGGGGTGAGGTCGACGCGCCGGCCGTCGCGCCACACCTCGTGGGCGTCCTCCTCGATGACGAGGTCGGCGAAGGTCACCCTGCTCTCCTCGGCGCCGGCCCGCCTGGTCCTGCGCAGCACGGCGCGGATCCTCGCGATCAGCTCCTCCAGGCTGAACGGTTTGGTGACGTAGTCGTCACCTCCCACGGTGAGCCCGCCGATCTTGTCCTCCGTGGCGTCGAGGGCGGTGAGGAAGACCACGGGCACCTCGGAGCCCTTCGACCTGATCCGGTGGCAGACCTCGGTGCCGAGCACGTCAGGCAGCATCACGTCCAGGACGATCAGGTCGGGACCGAAGGTCTCGGCCAGCGACACCGCCGCGGCCCCCGTCCCCGCGATCGCCGTCTCGAACCCCTCGTAGCGAAGCGCGGTTGCGACGAGGTCGGCGAGGTAGGGCTCGTCGTCTACGACCAGTATTCGGTTCACCCGACAAGTTTCACTCGGAAGATCTTGAAAAGACCATAGAAAACTCTGTGAAGAGTGATTCACATGCCGCTCTAAGGGCGGGCACACAACCATTGAAGATCATTTTGTTGCACTGGAGGCCATGGAGAGAATCTCGGTTTTCGTACTGCGGCGCAAGGGACTGGTCGCCCTGCTGACCGTGCTGGGATTCCTGGTGGGCCTGGGCGCGACGCCGATCGCGATCCAGCGGCTCTCCGAGGAGTATTCGCATCCCGGAATGCCCGCCTTCGAGGCCAACCAGGAAATAGTCAGAATCTATGGGAATGGTGGATATCAGCGGCCATTTGTTCCAGTTGTCGTGCTTCCTGAGGGAATGCGGGCCGAAGACAACAGGGAGATCCTCGGTCGCGCCTTCGCCGCCGTCTCCGCCGAACTGCCCAAGGCCCGCGTGGTCTCCTACGCGAGCACCGGCGATCCCCGGCTGATCGGCACCGACGGCCGGACCACCTTCGGACTCGTCTTCCCCGGCACCTACTCCGACGGCAGCCCTCCGGGCGGGGGCCTCGGGGAGACACCGGACGAGAGCCCGGTCATCGTCAAGGCGATGATCCCGGTGCTGCCGGCGGGCACGAGCGTGCACGTGACGGGCCTGGACGCCCTCGCGCCGAGCGTGGACGCGGGCGGGGTGGACGTGCCCACCAAGATCGGTGTCGGCGTGCTCGCCGCGGTGGTGGTCCTGCTGCTGGTGTTCCGCTCGGCACTAGCCTTCGTACCGCTCCTCATCTCGGTCCTGTCCGTCTTCCTGTCGTTCGTCGTGATCCTGCTGCTCACGCTGGTGATGACCGTGCACGACGTGGCCCTCACCACGATGCCCCTGCTCGGCCTGGGCATCGCGATCGACTACTCGCTGCTGCTGGTGGCCCGCTGGCGTGAGGAGCGGGCGAACGGGCACCGCGGCGACGAGGCCGTGCACCGGGCCATGGCGGGCGCGGGACGGGCGGTGCTGTTCAGCGGCGCGGCGGTCGCGGTCGGCCTGGTGACCATGGTGGTGCTGCCGGTGCCGTTCCTGCGCAGCCTCGGCCTCGCCGGGATGATCATCGCGGCGACGAGCGTGGCCACCACACTCACCGTGCTGCCGGTGCTGCTCGCCCTGACCGGCCGGCGACTCGACCGCAGGCGCACCCGCGCGGGCCGGGACGGGGCTCCCTTCCAGCGCGAGGCGCGAGCCGGACGGGCCTGGTCGGCGTGGGCCCGCGGCGTGGTGCGGATGCGCCTGCTCGCCGCCCTGCTCACCGGCGGGTTGCTGACGGCGCTGACGGTGACCGCGCTGAGCGTCAACCTCGGCCTGCCCGCGAGCGGGAACCTGCTGACCACCGGCCCCGGCGCCGAAGGACTCTCCGCGCTGCGCCAGGCGGGCGTCCCCGCGGGCTCGATCACCCCGTTCGACGTCCTGGTGAGCGGTGACCCCGCCCAGGCCGCCGAACGGATCAGGAACGTGGAGGGCGTGTCCACGGTGCTCGCCCCCGACGACCCGTCCTGGCGCCGCGAGGGCACCGCCGTCATCACCGTGCTTCCGATCTCGGAGAACGGCACCGAGGCCGGCGAGGCGACCATCACCCGGGTGCGCGAGGCGGTGCCGGTCACCGCGCGCGTCGGCGGCAACGCGGCGCAGAGCATGGACTTCCAGGAGCACGCCTACGGGGCGTTTCCCTGGATGCTCGGCCTGATCGCGCTGGTCACCTTCGTCATGCTGGCGCGGGCGTTCCGCTCGCTGCTGCTGCCGCTGAAGGCGATCGCGCTCAACCTGCTCTCGCTGGGCGCGGTGATCGGCGCGATGGTGGTGCTGTGGCAGTTCGGCTGGGGAACCAGGGAACTGCTGGACATCCAGCCGACCGGCTCGATCGGCGAGTTCGTGCCGCTCGTCATCTTCGCCTTCCTGTACGGCCTGAGCATGGACTACGAGGTGTTCATCCTGGCCAGGATGCGCGAGGAGTACGACAGGTCCGGCAGCACGGAGCAGGCGGTGATCGAGGGGGTGGGCCGCACCGGCCGGCTGGTCACCTCGGCGGCGCTGATCCTGTTCGTCTCCTTCGCGGCGCTCGCCATGACCCCCGAGCTGGACGTGAAGGTGTTCGCGAGCGGTCTGGCCCTCGGCGTCTTCCTGGACGCCACCCTCATCCGCGGCGTCCTGGTCCCGGCCGTGGTCGCGATGATGGGCCGGTGGAACTGGTGGCTGCCCGTCTGGGCCGCCCGGATCCTGCGGGTGGAGCCCTCGCCGTTGAGGTGGGAGAACCCCGAGCCCACCCGAATCCCGGAACCTGTCTAGGACCCGCCTCCGGACCTGCGGCCCCGGACCACAGGTCCGGGGTGAGGGCCCGGGAGCGGGTCGACCGGGGGTGAGTGAGAGTCGGCCGGGGCCGGGGTCACCGGATCACCCCGAGAGCCGCGGATCGAGGCCGCCGGGCATAACGTTCCGGACTCGCGCCGGACGAGGGTCGGCCGGGGCCGGGGCCGGGGTCACCGGACAACGAAACGGCCACCGGCTGTGAAGCCGGTGGCCGTCCACGCTTCCCTTTCACGGACCTCGGGGAGGGTTCGTCCCGAGCCGTCAGACAGCGGTCAGCACCGCCGCGGAGTTGAAGCCGCCGGAGCCTCGGGCCACGACCAGCGCGGACGAGAGTCCTTCCACCCCCCTGGGCTCGGTGACCAGGTCCACGCCCTCGGGAGCGACGGTGCCGACGGTCGGCGGGATCACCCCTTCGGTCAGCGTCATAGCCGCCCAGGCGAGGTCGAGGGCCGCACCGCCTGAGCACAGGCGGCCGGTCATCGTCTTGGGCACCGTCACCGGCACGCGACGATCCCCGAACACCTCCCGCAGCGCCGCCACCTCAAGGGAGTCCCTGACCACGTCTCCCGCCCCGTCCGCGAAAACCACGCCGACGTCGTCCACGCCGAGCCCGGCCCGGGCGATCGCCTCGCGCATCGCCCTGGCGTACTGACGGTGGCCGGGGGCCGGGTCGCTCACGTGGTGGGCGTCGTGGGTGGAGGCGGTCCCGGCGATCTCGGCGTAGACGGTCGGGGCGCCCCGGCCCAAGGCGCTGTGCCGGTCCTCCACGATGAGGATCGCACCTCCCTCGCCGGGAACATGCCCGGCCGCGTCGGGCGCGAAGGGCCGGTAGGCCGCGGCGGGGTCGGCCGAGCGGTTCACCGTCGCCTCACCGGCCTGGCAGACGAGCGCGTACGGCGACAGCGGCGCCTCGGTGCCCCCGGTCACGACGACCTCGGTGCCCGCGCGGATCAGCCGTGCCGCCTCGGCGAGCGCGTCGATCGCCCCCGCCGCGTCCGCGACCAGCACCCCGCAGGCGCCCTTGAGCCGGTGAGCGATGGACAGCTGGCCGGTGCTCGCGGCGTAGAACCAGCCGATGGACTGGTAGGCGCTCACCGCTCGTGGCCCCTTCCGCCACAGCGTCTGGATCTCCCGCTGACCGAAGGCGTTTCCTCCCGAGGCGGCGGCGGTCACCACCGACAGGTCGAACGGATCCTCTTTGGCGGGGTCGAGGGCGGCGTCGGCCAGGGCGAGCCGGGTGGCGGCGAGGGCGAACCAGGTCCACCGGTCGGTCTGCACCAGCAGCTTGCTGTCGACGAACTCGCGCTCGTCGAAACCGGTGACCTCCCCCGCCAGCCTGACCGGCGACCCCGAGGCGTCGAACGACGTCACCGGGCCGATCCGGCTCCGCCCGGACAGGGACCCCTTCCAGTGCCCGGCCGCGCCGACACCCGTCGGGGCGACCACGCCGAGCCCGGTGATCACCGCCCTGCGGTCGCTCATCGGACCGCCCCCGGCTCAGAGAAGATCATCGCGGACTGGAACCCGCCGAAGCCGCTGCCCGCGGAGAGCGCGTGCCCGGCGGTCACCTCCCGCGCGACCAGGGGCGTGTAGTCCAGGTCGCACTCAGGGTCGGGGACGGTCAGGTTGGCCGTGGGCGGGATCACGCCCCGCTGCAGGACCAGGGCGCAGGCCGCCATCTCGATCGAGCCGATCGCACCGAGCGAGTGGCCGATCACCGACTTGATCGAGCTGATCGGCACCCGCCGGGCGTGCTCGCCGAGACTCCGTTTGTAGGCGGCCGTCTCGTGCCGGTCGTTCTGCCTGGTCCCCGACCCGTGGGCGTTGACGTAGCCGATGTCCTCGGGGTTGAGTCTCGCCTGGTCGAGCGCGTGGCCGATCGCCCTGCCCAGTTCCAGGCCGTCGGGCCGCAGCCCGGTCATGTGGAAGCCGTTGGCCCGCGCGGCGTAGCCGGTGATCTCGCAGTACACCCGGGCACCGCGCCGCCGGGCGTGCTCCAGCTCCTCCACCACCAGCACCGCCGCGCCCTCACCGAGGACGAAGCCCTTCCGCCCGGCGTCGAAGGGCCGCGAGGCCGTCTCCGGTTCGGCGTTGTCCGGGCTGGTCGCGCGGATGGCGTCGAAGCACGCCACGGTGATCGGGGAGATCGGCGCGTCCGACGCCCCCGCGAGCATCATGTCCGCCTCGCCGTCCTGGACGAGCCGGTACGCCCGGCCGATGGCGTCGATGCCGGAGGTGCAGCCGGTCGAGACGACGGCGGCCGGGCCGTTCAGGCCGAACCGGACCGCCAGCTCGGCCGCCGCGCTGGAGGGCACCAGCGCCTGGTGAACGAACGGCTTCAGGTGGCGGTGATCCACCTCCCAGTCCCTGCCGCGGTCGCTCGCGACCACGTACTCCTCCTCCAGGGTGACGGTGGCCCCGACCGCCGAGCCGAGGCTCACCCCGGCCCGCTCGGGATCGGCCGCGCCGAGGTCGAGGCCGGAGTCGGCCACCGCCTCGTCGGCGCAGGCGACGGCGAGCTGGACGAAGCGGTCCATGCGCCGGACCTCACGCGCGGTGAGACCGTGGGCGGCCGGGTCGAAGTCGACCTCGGCCGCGATCCGGGAGCGGAACGGAGACGGGTCGAAGGCGGTGATCCGGCGGACGGCCGGCCTGCCGTCCACGATCCGGTTCCAGAACCGCTCCCGGCCCACCCCGCCAGGGGCGATCACCCCGATGCCGGTGACGACGACCCGTCTCACCTTCCCACCGCCTCCGGACAGGGCTCGGTGTCCACGTGCCCGAGTTCGGGCCTCGGGGCGAGCGGGCTGAGCTGGAAGACCACGAGCGCGTCGTCGTCGCCGACGTTGGTGAGGCGGTGCCTCACCCGGCGGGGGATGAGCAGCGCCTGCTCGGCGCCGACGGTGAGCGGCTCGCCGTCGAGGTCCACCCTGAGCGTCCCGGTCGCGACGAACACGTACTCCTCGGAGTAGGGGTGGTAGTGCTCACAGACGCCCTCGCCGGGCGCCAGGCGCACGGCCCCGCAGAAGCCCGACGAGGAACCGCAGGTCGCCGGGGAGACCAGGGTGCGCAGGTCGCCGCCGCGCCTGGTGTTGGACGGCACGTCGTGAAACCCCACGACGCGCCGGCGGCGTCTCTCCACCTTCTCCTTGATCAACGACATCTGGACCGCGGAGCCGGCGTTGATCCGGCCGGTCATCTCCCGGGTGTCGACCGGCGCCTCGGGCCTCATGTGGAAGTCCTGCACCCAGCGCATGCGGGTACGGTCGGGGCCGAGCTCCTCGTAGACCCAGGTGATGTTCATGAACTCGAACGGCCCGGTCTCCACCCGGCGCGCCCTCACCGTCCAGGTGTCGCGGTCCCAGGAGCGCTCCGACACCCAGGACCAGACGCGGTCCAGCTCGTCGGGGTGCATGGTGAGCCGGAAGGTCACCGAGTCGTCCGACTCGGTGAGGACCTCCACCTTGGCGTACTCGGAGAAGAGCTCCGGCCAGGCCCGGACGTCGTTCGTCAGGTCCCAGACGAATCCGATGGGAGCGTCGATCTCGATCGTGTTGTCGGTGTGTCCGATCATGATGTGCGTTCGCCTCCTCAGAAGACGCCGGTCAGGCGCCCGTCGCCGCCAGCCGCTCGGTCACGAGTTCTCTCATCAGGGACGGCGTGGTCTGGGCCGTCAGCTCCTCCTCCACGTCCACGCCGAACCGGTCCTGGATGCGGGTGGCGATCTCCACCCTGGCCAGGGAGTCGAGGTCCAGCGCGTCGAAGGTGAGTTCCAGGGCCTCGTCCCCGGCCGCGGGGTCCAGGCCCACACAGAGCAGCAGTTCGCGTACGTTCTCATCGGTGAACGGCATCGTCATCGGCTCCTGTCGTCGGTCGGTGTCCTTCTTCGTCTCGCACTTCGTCTCGCAGGGCGTCCACCAGCCAGATCCGGGCCGAGCCGACCGTCCGGGGATCCGCCATCACCGGGACGGGACGGCCCAGCGCCCGGGCGAGGCCGGCCTGGTGGGTCACCGTGGCACGCCACCCGTACCGGGCCAGCCAGGCGGACGGGTCTTCGACGGCCGACCGCCAGGCGGCCCGGGTGGAGGCGAGCCTGCCCATCGCGGGCCGCATCTGCGGCAGTTCGGCGTACGCCTTGTTGACATGCTCGACGGCGAGCCTGCTCCCGGGGGGCGACAGCTCGGAGACCCGGCCGAGCACACGCCCCGCCTCGTCAGGCGTGAGGTACATCAGCACGCCCTCGATCAGCCAGGCGGTCGGCGCGTCCGGATCGAGGCCCGCGGACAGCAGCGCCGACGGCCAGCCCTCGCGCAGGTCGGCGGGGACGACCGCGCGATCGCAGGCGGGCCGGGCCCTTTGGTCGGCGAGCGCCTTCTCCTTGAAGGAGATCAGGTCCGGCAGGTCGACCTCGAACAGGCGGGTGCCTTCTGGCCATTTCAGCCGGAAGGCGCGGGTGTCCAGGCCTGCGGCGAGCAGGACCACCTGCCGCAGGCCCGCCTCCGCGGCCTCGCGCAGCCGGTCGTCGAAGAAGCGGGTGCGCAGGACGAAGTGCTCGGCCGCGTGCCGGCCCGCCTCACTAATCCCGGTGATCCGCCCGGCCGCGTCGGCGAGCGGGCCCGCGAGTGGATCGTCGAAGAGCCGGTCGGGCCGCGCGCTCTCCGCCTCCCGCGCCTGGGTGATCACCACCGCGGTGCGGCTCACGCCCGTGGGCAGCCCGGGCTCCCCCGCGAGTCTGGTCACGTCTCACTCCCCTCCGCCGTGAGGTCTCCGCCGCCAGCGGACCTCCCGGCTCCGATGGCGCCCGCGTCTCGGGTGAAGTCGACGGCCATGGTGAGCCGGTACGTCTCGCGGTACACCAGCCGGTCGAACGTCAGGCGCATGAACGCGTCGCGTGCCGCGCAGGCGATCGGGTGCCGCCAGCGGGTGAGCTCGCCGTTGGCCCGCGACCGCCGGACCATCCGGGTGGTGCGTTCCACCCTGCGGGCCTCGTAGGCGGCGAGTGCCGCCGGAACGTCGCCGCCCGCGAGCTCCTCGCCCAGGACGAGCGCGTCCTCGATCGCCTGTCCGGCCCCCTGGCCGAGGTTGAACGTCATCGGATGAGCCGCGTCCCCCAGCAGCGTCACCCGGCCGTGGCTCCAACGCCGCAGCGGAGGACGGTCGAAGACGTGCACCGGGGTGACGTCGTCGGCCCCGGTGGCGGCGATCAGGCCGGGAATCGGGTCGGGCCAGCCGTCGAACTCCGCGGCCAGCAGGCCGAGAGGGCTCTCGCCGAGCCGCGGCGCGACCCGGTCGCCCAGCACCCCGTCCCAGTAGACGTGGTCGTCGGAGAGCCGGTAGCAGACGAACCACCGGCCTCGGCCCCACGTGCTGAGGAAGGTGTGCTCGGGCATCCCGGAGCCGGGCAGCCTGATCACCCCCTGGAAGGCGGTGAACCCGGCGTATCGGGGCGGAGGGTCACCGGGGAGCAGTGCGGCACGTACGGCCGAGCGCAGCCCGTCCGCGCCGACGAGCAGGTCCGCCCGCTCCTCGCGGCCCTCGCCGAACCGGACGACGACGCCGTCCCCGGTCGCGGTGAAACCGGTGAACCGGAAGCCGGTCACGAGGTCGTCCCCCACCCGGTCGGCGAGGAGCGCGTGCAGGTGGGGGCGGCCGACGCCGTAGACGGGGGCGCCGAGACGCCCCGCCATGCGCGCCATCGACCACTCCGCGATCCTTCTGCCACGCGCGTCCAGAAAGCGATGCCGGTGAAGCTCGTGACCGATCTTTTCGACCTCGGGCCCCACACCGAGCGCGCGCAGTGCAAGTACGGCGTTGTGCCAGAGCACCAGGCCGTGTCCCGCCCGCGCGGCACACGGTTCGGTGACGCGTTCGTACACGGTGACCTCGGCTCCCGCGGCCCGCAGCGCCAGCGCCGCGCTCAGCCCGCCGATGCCGCCCCCGACGACGGCCACCCTCACGACGGCTCCCGCGCGACGGCGGCGGCCACGACGGCCTTCGCCTTCCCCGCGGACGGCACGGCCGCCTCCTCAGGGAGTGACACGGCCACCGCCGTCCCCCCGGCGGGCGGCGCCCCTCCGGGGACGGCATGGCCGTCCTCCGTCCCCTCCGAGAGCGGTACGGCCGCCGCCGTCCCCTCGGGAAGCGGTACGGCCGCCGTCCCCTCGGGAGACGGTAAGGCCGCCCCCGTCTCCTCGCGGATCAGGAAGCGCAGGGAACGGGCCTCGGTCATGCACTCGCGCATGGGCCCGACGAGTTCGCGGTGTTCCTCGGTCGCCTCCCAGGTGAGGAAGTCGGCCAGTTCGCGCCACTCACTGGTGATGAGCCACTGCTCGGGGTCGGTGGCCGACTGGCAGACCTGGTCCCTCAGGTGGCCGGGGACACCTGCGGACACCTGGTAGCGGATCTTCTCGTAGGCGGCCAGGAAGTCCTCTCGCCGCTCGTCGGGCACCCTGATCAGGAAGACGATCCTGGCCCTCATCGGGGACCTCCCGCACCGGGCGGCGGTCCGCCCAGCTCGGAGGTGAACTCGAACCGGCCCAGCACCGGGACGCAGCTGCCGTACAGGCCGTCCGACTCCTCGCAGGTGAGGAACCCCACGACCCTGGCGACCAGCTCGGGGGTGACGGTGTGGTCGAAGTTCATCCCGGGCCGTTCCCGGCGCTTGTCCGGTGTGTCCGCCACGGTCATGACGACCGTGTTGGCATGGATGCCGCTCCGCTTCACCTCGTGCGCGATGGAACGGACCCAGGCGACCAGGGCAGCCTTCGCGGCGGTGTAGGCCGACAGCGCGGGCAGCGGCTCACCGGCGAGCGGGGTGCTGAAGTAGACCAGCCGCGCCCCCTCGCCCAGGTACGGCAGGACCGCCTGGGTGGCGATCACCGCCGACAGGAAGTTGTCGCGCAACATCCGCTCGTAGACCCCGATGTCCGTCAGGAAGAGCGGTCCCGCCCGGAAGCCGCCGACCAGGTGGACCAGCCCGTCGAGGCGGCCGAAACGCCTGATCGCCTCCTCGGCGGCGAGGCGGGCGCCTTCGGGATCGGAGACGTCCGTGGCCAGCGTCTCGATCCGTCCGACGACCCCGTGCCGTCGCCGCAGCCCGTCGAGGCGGTCCTTGTCGCGGCCGGTGAGCAGCAGCCGGTCGCCCCGGCCGGCGAGCAGCTCGATCACGGACTCGGCGAGCTGCCCGGTCGCCCCGGTGATCAGGAAGGCCGGGGCGCTCATCGAACCGGCTCCCCTCGAACCGGATCGGCTCGGAAGGGCTCAGCCGGCTCAGCTCTGCCCGATTCCCCTCGTACCGCCTCAACCTGGACGGCCTCTGCCTGTACGGGCTCTGCCTGGACAGGCTCGCTCCTGGCCGGCCCGGCGACGCGGGTGGTCACGTGGTCCATGAGCGCCGACGCGAAGAAGGCGCGCGCTCCCCGCGGGTCGCTCATGTCGCGCGGGACCACGAGGTAGGCGTCCAGCTCGCGTTCCAGTCGCTGAATGCCCGGCTGCCTAGACAGGTGGGCCATCACACTCGGCAGATCGCCGTCGATCTCGATGACACGGACGACCGTGGTGCCGTGCATGAAGATCGACGTACTGAGCAGACGCGTCCCGTCGGAGGTCTCCCAATCCGGGGGAGCGTAATCCGACAGGAGTTTCCGCACCGCCGCCTCCGTGCCGGGCCTGATCTGGAAAGTGATCGCGCAGCGCCGCATCGGTCTCCCTTGGCCGGTGGCAGCCGTCCGCCGCCTTCTGGAACCAGCCTGTTCGCGGCGGGCCCGTCTGTCTTCCACCACGTGACCGAACCCGTCGCTCCCCCCTCGGTGGGGTCCTCTCCGCCATGGGTGGGAGCAGGCGTCCCCTCACCGCGGTGTTTCCCGGCCTCCGGTGCGGGAGCCCGCCGCCCCCTGTCCCGCGGAACACCCGGGAGCACGGGACGGGCACCCTGGACACGGAATCAGGGCCACGGGGCCGAGGGCACAGGGCCGGGGCACGGGAGCATGAAGGCGCGGGAGACCGGGAGGGCCGGGGCATCGACAGAGGTCGGAGCGAGGAGACGGAGACACCGAGGTCCAGGACACGGGCGTGGGGATCGAGGGGTGAGGGGCGCGGGGGGTGAGAGGCGCGGGGTGAGAGGGCCATTGCGCCCAGCACTTAAACCGCCTCGCCTTTTAATTCAAAACATCATCACCACAATGCCTCATTATCACGATTCACGCCACTTTACCCGCATATCCAGTCACCGCACATAATGCGATTCGGTCTGCGCACCTTAAGAACCTCCGAGACCTCTCTGTGAGAACTCATAGATCACTTGAATGCGGAGCCCGTCGATGGTATCCGCCGACAGGAGATCCTCGAATTTCCCGACGGCCCGCCCGAGAACATTTCCAGACGCGCGATCGGCGTTTCACTTACCCGGAGAATAGAATCTTAACGAAGCCTGTGACGGCCCATATAATTTGCTTGATATAGCTCCCTTTTCTGACTACGCTCACCTTTCATGGGGGAACGACGGGGCAAAACAACCCAGAAATGCAAGCACCTCTCACATCCACTGATCAGCCGATCCCAGCGGAGATCTCAACGGACCCCAACGGGGTGGGTCCGGTGAGCGACTTCTTCGGCTATCTCCTCTCCGAGCTGAGCTGGACCGACCTGTTGTGCTCCACGGCGGCCGTGATCCTGGCCACCGTGTCGGCGACGACCGATCCCCGCCAGGCCCGGATCACACCGACCCAGACCACCTCGGCCCAGACCATGCCGACCGGGAGCGAGACCAGCGCGATGCTCCGCGAGCGGCGCTGGATCGCCCGCAACCTGCACGACGGCGTGGGTCACGGCCTGACCGTCATCGCGCTCCAGGCCAGACGGCTGTCCGGCTCCTCGACGACGGGACACCAGGTGGCCCGGATCATCGAGGAGACGGCCCAGGCGACCCTGGAGGACCTGCGGGAAACACTGGCCGCCCTGCGGCACGAGCCGTCTCTCCCACGGGGGAGGCTCGACCTGGCGCCCTGGAAGGACCCGCTGGGCGACCCCGCATGGGAGCGGCCTCCGCGTGGTCCGTCTCGAAGGGAGCCGCCACGCCGTCTCTCCCGGAGGCGACCGGCGGGTGGCCTCCCCCTGGAGGAGCCTTCAGGCGGGCTCATCCGGCAGGAGCCTCGACGCGGTGACGACGGGGTGCCGCTCTCGACCAGGCTGACCGAGCTCGCCGGGCGCTTTCCTCTCCCCGACCTGGCCGTACGGCTGCGCAACATCGCCGACGAACGCCACGTGCCACCCGAGGTCGCCAAGACCGCGTTCCGTGTCGCCCAGGAGGCGCTGACGAACGCGCTCAAGCACAACGCCGGCCCGGTCCACCTGGATGTCTGCTTCGGTGACGAGCTGAGCGTCTCGGTGGTCAACGAGACGCGCCCCGGTGTGATGACCGTGGCCGCTCCTGTGCCCTTTCCCGGCAGGCGGGTTCCCGGCGAACGGGGCGGCACAGGACTGTCCGGTCTGTCCGAGCGGGTCGCGGAGCAGGGGGGCCACCTGGAGTCGGGGCCACTGCCCGGGGGCGGGTTCGCCACCCGGGCCGTCATCCCCGTCACCTCCGCCATCTCCGGAGAGGACGAGCCATGCGGAAGATCCGCGTCCTGATCGCCGACGACCAGCCGCTGATCCGCAGCGGCCTGCACGCCGTCTTCGACGGGGTGCCCGACATCGTCGTGGTCGGAGAGGCACCGCACGGGCTACAGGCGGTGCAGTCGGTCAAGTCACTCCGCCCGGACGTGGTGCTGATGGACATCAACATGCCGCGCATGGACGGCATCACCGCCACCAGGGAGATCTGCAAGCTGGGTGCCGCCTACCCCGCGAAGGTCGTGATCCTCACCATCTACGACCAGGACGAGCACGTCTTCGAGGCGCTGCGCAGCGGGGCCAGCGGCTTCATCCTCAAGCACACGCCCACCGACCGGCTGGTGGAGGCCGTGCGCGAGGTCGCCGAGGGCGACGCCCTGCTCTCGCCCTCGGTGACGCGAAAGCTCATCGACGAGTTCGCCAGGCGCCCGGTGCTCTCGGCCGCGCCGACCGCCGTGCTCGACCAGCTCACCGAGCGGGAGCGGGAGGTGTTCCGCCTGCTCGTACGTGGCTACGGCAACGACGAGATCGCACGCGCGCTCGTGCTCGGCGACAGCACGATCAAGTCGCACGTCCAGCACCTCTACCAGAAGCTCGGGGTCCGCGACCGGGTCCAGATAGTGATCTTCGCGTACGAGAACGGCCTGGTGGCGGCCACCCCTCGGGGCTGACACGGCTCAGGCGCGCGACGGCGGCCGTCTCCCCCACGGGGGGCGGCCCATTCGCGTCCGCCCATACCGCGAGGCGCCTTCCACCTAGTCCCGAAAAAACACCAAAAAGCCGAAAAGGCGCCAGGAAGAGGACCGGAAGGAAGGTCCCGAAGGGGGCCCGGAAAAGGGCACGGCTCCCCTCAGGGGAGGAGAGGGTCCCCTCCCCGGAGGAGTCCCGGATTCACGCCGGCGGCGGGCGACAGCGGCCCGGCCCGGTTCCTACGGTGGGACTGACCCGATCGACCGGACACCGAGGAGTTCCCGTGCCCGACCGGATTCTGATCGTCGCCCGCCTCACCCCCGGCGGCTCCGGCGAGGTCTCCCGCCTCTTCGGCGAGTCCGACGCCGGCGAGCTGCCCCGCGCGCTCGGGGTGACGCGCCGCGACCTGTTCCGCTACCGAGACCTCTACTTCCACCACGTCGAGTTCGAGGGATCCGCCGCCCAGGCGATGGCCACGGCCGGCGGACGCGAGGACTTCCTGCGGCTGAGCCGGGAGCTCGCCCCGCACGTCAGACCGTACGACCCGGACACCTGGCGCGGCCCCGCCGACGCGATGGCACAGCGGTTCTACCACTGGACCCCCTAGCTGAAAGCGCCGGTCGAGAGCTGATCGCGGTGAACCCCGCCAACACCTCCCGCACCTGTGCCCGATGCGGGCACTGCGTGAAGGACAACCGCGTCAGCCAAGCCGAGTTTCACTGCCAGCGGTGCGCACACGTCGCGCACGCCGACGTGAACGCGGCGACCAACATCCTCAGGGCAGGGCTTGCCCTTCGCGACGTCGCGCAAGCGGCTCAACGAGAAGCCACTCCCTTCAAGGAGCGGAGGAGTCACCCCGTTGCTGCGCGCCCTGCTCGCGCAACCGCGGTTCGCGGCGGGTGAGCACGGCACCGGATTCGTGGACACGTTCATGCGCGAAGAAGGGAACATGCTCTGGTCTGCGCAAACTTTCCTGAATGCCGACGTAAATCCTGGGTACTCGCCACCCCATGACCGATTCTCAGGGGATCATCGGAGCCCGCTACCGCCTGCTCGAACGCATCGGCCGAGGAGGCATGGGAACGGTCTGGCGAGCGCGGGACGAGGTCCTGGGCCGGGAGGTGGCGGTCAAGGAGGTCGTCCCATCCCCCGACCTCACCGGTCCCGAGCGTGAGGTCTTCACCGTCCGGACCCTCAGGGAGGCCCGTACCGCCGGGCGAATCGGCGGCCACCCGGGGGTGGCGACGGTCTACGACGTGATCGAGGAGAACGGGCGCCCCTGGATCATCATGCAGCTCATCGAGTCCCGCACGCTCGGAGCGGTGGTCAGGGAGGACGGGCCGCTGCCGCCGATGCGGGTGGCGCGGATCGGGCTGGAGGTGCTGGGCGCGCTGCTCGCCGCCCACCACGCCGGTGTCCTGCACCGCGACGTGAAGCCGGACAACGTGCTGATCGCCAGGGACGGACGGGCGGTGCTCACCGACTTCGGCATCGCCGTCCTGGAGGGCGACTCCTCGATCACCAGGACCGGCTCGCTCATCGGCACCCCGGCGTTCATCGCGCCGGAGCGGGCGAGCGGCGGGCCGGCCGAGTTCGCCTCCGACCTGTGGTCGCTCGGCGTGACGCTTTACGTGGCGGTCGAGGGACGCTCCCCCTTCGAGCGTGCCCACCCGCTCGCGACGCTCAGCGCCGTCATGCACCAGGAGCCGTCGCCGATGCGGTTCGCCGGGCCGCTCGCCCCGGTGATCTTCGGCCTGCTCCACAAGGATCCCGCGCGACGCATGTCGGCCCGCGATGTGCAGGTCCACCTCGCCTCCCTGGTGAACGGCACCGCACCGGAACCGACCATGCCCATCGAACTGCCCACCGCACCGCCCGCCGGGGCCGCCACCGGACCGTCGACCGGATCTTCCATGGCGGTTCCCGTGGTGGCCGCGGTCCCGGGTCCGGACGGCGCACCCACCGCGCCGGCCGAGGCCGCACCGCCGCCGCCTCCCGTGCCCGCCGGATCCGGCCCGGAGCAGGGTCCGGTCTTCGTTCCCCGGAGGAGGCGACGCCCTGCGATGGCCGCCCTGGTCGCGGCGACGCTCGCCATCACCGCGACCGCGGGAGGTGCGGCGTGGGTCGCCGTCAACTCCTCGCCCCCGGTCCCCCGGGATCAGCCGACGTCGGCGAGCGTGGCGCCCGACGAGAAGAAGCCCTCGAACAAGCCCGAGCAGGCGAAGGTACCCGCGCGAGACAACGGTGGCGGGACCTCGGGTCGCCCCGCCCCGGAAAGGGCGAGGAACGACGACCCCGCGCCACGGGACAGACCGTCGGGCGAACCGTCGGAGAAGCCGTCGCCCAAGCCGTCACAGGACCCTCAAAACAAGCCCGACAAACCCGAGAAGCCCGACAAGCCCGAGCAGGACCCCGCCGGCCAGGGGCAGAACGAGGAGCAGGACCAGGGTGAGGGGAGCGGCGAGGGCTCGGGGCAGGACACCGCGCCGGGCGAGGGGCAGCAGGGCGACTCACCCGACCAGGTCGACCCCAACGCCGGGACGGCCCCCGAGAGCAAGGTCACGAACGCCGGAGTGATCAACGGACCGGGCCAGGACACGGACACCGGAGGCGAGATCAGGAACGGCTGATCGGCGTGCGGCGCTAGGACTCGGCGGCGACGATCCTGAGAGCCTGGGCCAGATCGTCGGGGTAGGCGGTGCTGAAGGAGACCCACTCGCCGGTGGAGGGGTGCTCGAAGGCGAGGGAGACCGCGTGCAGCCACTGCCTGCTCACCCCCAGGCGCGCGGCCAGGGTGGGGTCGGCCCCGTACAGCATGTCGCCGACGCACGGGTGGCGCAGCGCCGACATGTGGACCCGGATCTGGTGGGTGCGGCCCGTCTCCAACTTGATGTCCAGCAGCGACGCCGCGCGGAACGCCTCGATCGTGTCGTAGTGGGTGACCGAGTCCTTGCCCCCGGCCACCACCGCCCAGCGGCCGTCCCCGACGGGATGGCGGTCGATCGGCGCGTCCACCGTGCCTCGGTGCGGGTCGGGGTGGCCCTGGACCAGCGCGTGGTAGCGCTTGTCGACCGTACGCTCCTTGAAAGCCCTCTTCAGGTGGGAGTAGGCGTGCTCGCTCTTGGCGACGACCATCGCGCCGGTGGTGTTGGCGTCCAGCCGGTGCACGATGCCCTGGCGTTCGGCCGCGCCGCTGGTGGCCACCCGGTGGCCGGTGCCCAGCAGACCGCCGATCACGGTGGGACCGGTCCACCCGGTGGTCGGGTGGGCGGCCACGCCGATGGGCTTGTTGACGACGACGATGTCGTCGTCCTCGTACACGATGTGCATTCCGGGCACGGGCTCGGCCACCGGCATCGGCGTGGTGGGCGGCGGCGGGAGGGTGACCTCCAGCCACGCGCCGCCGTGTACCCGGTCGGACTTGATCGCGGTCGCGCCGTCCACCAGCACGTCACCGGCGACGATCAGCTCGGCCGCGCGGGTGCGGGAGAGGCCGAACAGGCGTGACAGGGCGGCGTCGAGGCGCTCGCCCTCCAGCCCGTCGGGGACGGGGAGGCTTCGCCGGTCAGCCATCGCTGTTCTCCTTCGTTTCCTTCGTGGTCTTCTCGGCTCCCGTGTCGCGCGTGCCGTCGAGCTGGTAGCCCCGCCAGGCGAGAACGACCGCCAGGATGCCTCCGCAGACGACCGCCGAGTCGGCGACGTTCCAGACCGGAAAGTGGCCGGGGAAGGTCTCGATGAAGTCGACCACGTGCCCCTGGAAGGGCGAGGGCCTGCCGGGCCCGAAGCCCGAGGGCCAGCGGAAGATCCGGTCGGTGAGATTGCCGAGCGCCCCGCCGAGCAGCAGGCTCAGCGTGATCGCCCAGGGCAGGCTGCGCAGGTTGCGCGCGGTGCGCAGGATCGCCACCACGACGGCGGTCGCGACACAGGTGAAGATGATCGTCATCCCGGTGCCGAGACTGAAGGCGGCCCCCGAGTTGAAGATCACCCGGAACTGGAGGAGATCCGGGACGACCACGAGCGGTTCCCTGCCCTCCAGGGTCCGAAGCACGAGGGTCTTCGTGGCCAGGTCGAGGGCGTAGATGACAGGGACGATCATCGCGAGTACGGCGATCCGCCGCCTCGGGAGCGGGGCGGCGGAAACCGCCCCGTCCTCGCTGTCACCGGTCAGCGGCGCTCCTCCCGCTGCTTGCAGGCCACGCACAGCGTCGCCCTCGGAAACGCCTGAAGGCGCTCCTTTCCGATCGGCTGATGGCACGATTCGCACACTCCGTAGGTCCCCGCGTCGATCCGGGCGATCGCTCGCTCGTTCTGCGCGACCAGGTCGCGCGAGTTCAGGGTAAGGGCGATTTCGCGCTCGCGTTCATACGTCCGGGCTCCGGCGTCGGCCTGATCGTCGCCCGCGCCGTCGGTGACGTCGCTCGACGCGATCTCCGTCTCGGCCTTGGCGATCTCCTCGGTGAGCTCTCGGATCTCCGTGGCCAGTTGCTCACGGACCACCTTGAGTTCCTCGGCCGACCAGGTGACGACGGCGCCGTCCTGGGACGGCGCCACCGCGCTGTTGTGTGCGCGCACGGTCGCGGCCATGGCGGCCTCCTTGCTCGATGACCGTTTCCAATGTGGTAAGCGGTGCGGGCAGCTTAGGTCTTCTATAACGGAACGGCAAACGACCCGCCGCATTGTTTACCACTCCCGTAACATCCGGTCGCTTCCCCCTGATTCCGCTCAGCCTGCCTCGATAACGGGAAGCTTCCAGGGGGGCGGGTGCGTTATCGTGTGAGCCTGCAAGGCGTTGATGGGGACAGCAACCTCCGCATCCCCTCGCACGAGCGACCCGGGGACGGTGCGAGCCCGGGGCGAGGCGCGAAGGCACGATCACCCCGGAGCCGCCGGAAGAACGGCCGCGACGTCTCGGAGAAGATCCGCGGCGGCCCAGTAGACCCGGCAGCAGACCGAAGGAAGAGGGCCTCGCACGCGAGGTCAAGGAGGGTGGTACCGCGGGGCCCGACGGCCTCGTCCCTCCACGCCACAGCCGGTTCCAGCGTGGAGGTCCAGCCCATCATGTCCGCCTATTTCCGCTCTCTTCCCGCGCAGGTCGATCTTCCCGCGCTTGAGCACGAGGTGCTCGACCGCTGGCGGGACGGCAAGATCTTCGAGCGCTCGGTCGAGCAGAACGCCGGCGGTCCCAACTGGGTCTTCTACGAGGGTCCGCCCACCGCCAACGGCATGCCCGGCGTCCACCACGTCGAGGCGCGTGTCTTCAAGGACGTCTTCCCCCGCTACAAGTCGATGCGTGGCTACAACGTCCCCCGCAAGGCGGGCTGGGACTGCCACGGACTGCCCGTCGAGGTCGCCGTCGAGAAGTCCCTCGGCCTCTCCGGCAAGAAGGAGATCGAGGCGTACGGCATCGCCGAGTTCAACGACAGGTGCCGCGAGTCCGTGCTGAAGCACGTGGACGCCTTCGAGGAAATGACCGAGCGGATGGGCTACTGGATCGACCTGTCCCAGGCGTACCGCACGATGGACCCCGCCTACGTGGAGTCCGTCTGGTGGTCGCTCAAGGTCATCTTCGACAAGGATCTCCTCACCCGCGACTTCCGCATCACCCCGTACTGCCCCCGCTGCGGCACCGGCCTGTCCGACCACGAGCTGGGCCAGCCGGGCGGCTACGAGACCGTGAACAGCCCGTCGGTCTACGTCCGCATGCCCGCGACCTCGGGGCCGCTCGCCGACCTCGGCGCCTCGCTGCTGATCTGGACCACCACGCCGTGGACCCTGGTCTCCAACACCGCCGTGGCCGTGCACCCGGACGTGACCTACGTCGCGGCCCGTCCCGCCGGATCCGACGAGGTCCTCGTCGTGGCCGAGCCGCTGCTCGCCGCCGCGCTGGGCGAGGGCGCCGAGGTCCTCGCCTCCTTCCAGGGGGCCGACCTGGAGCACACCACCTACACGCGCCCCTTCGAGCTGGTCGACATCCCCGGTGCGCACTACGTGGTGCTCGGCTACTACGTCACCACCGACAACGGCACCGGCCTGGTCCACCAGGCGCCCGCCTTCGGCGCCGACGACATGACGACCTGCAAGCGCTACGGGCTGCCCGTGGTCAACCCGATCGGCCCCGACGGCCGCTTCCTCGACAACGTTCCCCAGGTCGGCGGCACGTTCTTCAAGGACGCCGACGAGGGGCTCACGGCCGACCTGCGGACGCGCGGCCTGCTCTACCGGGGCAGCCACTTCGAGCACAGCTACCCGCACTGCTGGCGCTGCCACACCGCGCTGCTCTACTACGCCCTCCCCGCCTGGTACATCCGCACCACCTCGATCAAGGACCAGCTCCTCGCCGAGAACGAGAAGACCAGCTGGTACCCCGAGACGATCAAGTGGGGCCGGTTCGGCGAGTGGCTGCGCAACAACGTCGACTGGTCGCTGTCGCGCTCACGCTACTGGGGCACCCCGCTGCCCCTGTGGGTCTGCACCACCGACGACTCGCACGTCACCTGCGTCGGCTCGCTGGATGAGCTGAGCCGCCTGTCCGGTCAGGACGTCTCCGCGCTCGACCCGCACCGCCCCTACGTGGACGACGTCACCCTGCCCTGCCCCACCTGCGGCGACGAGGCGCGCCGGGTCCCCGACGTGATCGACGCCTGGTACGACTCGGGCTCGATGCCGTTCGCCCAGTGGGGCGCCCCGTACCAGAACGAGGAGATGCTCGCCAAGGCGTATCCCGCGCAGTTCATCTGCGAGGCCACCGACCAGACCCGCGGCTGGTTCTACTCGCTGATGGCGGTGGGCACGCTCGTCTTCGGCAGGTCCTCGTACGAGAACGTGCTCTGCCTCGGCCTGATCCTCGCCGAGGACGGCCGCAAGATGAGCAAGCACCTGGGCAACGTCCTGCAGCCGATGCCGCTGATGGACCAGCACGGCGCCGACGCGCTGCGCTGGTACATGGCCTGCTCCGGCTCGCCGTGGGCGGCCCGCAGGGTGGGGCACGGCGCCCTTGAGGAGATCGTCCGCAAGGTCCTGCTCACCTACTGGAACACCACGTCGTTCTTCACCCTGTACGCGAACGCGGAGTCCTGGTCGCCGTCCCAGCTGTCGGCGGCGCCCGCGTACCACGAGCGCCCGCTGATCGACCGCTGGGCCCTCGCCGAGCTGCACAGGACCGTGGACGAGGTCACCGCGTCGATGGACGTCTTCGACACCGCCCGCGTCGGGCGGCGCCTCGCCGAGTTCCTCGACGACCTGTCCAACTGGTACGTACGGCGTTCCCGGCGCCGCTTCTGGAGCGGTGACCCCGCGGCGTTCGCCACGCTGTACGAGTGCCTGGAGACGGTCACCCGGCTGATGGCGCCGGTGGTGCCGTTCACCACCGACTACGTGTGGGACGTGCTCCGCGACGCCGACGCCGACGCCCCCTCCTCGGTCCACCTCGCCTCCTGGCCCGAGGTCAACGGCGAACTGCTGGACCCGGAGCTGTCCGAGCGGATGGCGCTGGTCCGCCGCCTGGTGGAGCTGGGCCGCTCGGCCCGCGCCTCCAGCGGGGTCAAGACCCGCCAGCCGCTCGGCCGGGCCCTGGTCGGCGCCCCCGGCTGGGCCACGCTCCCCCCGGAACTGCGCGAGCTGATCACCGACGAGCTCAACGTGAAGGACCTGGAGGACCTGTCCGGGATCGGAGCGGACCTGGTGTCCTTCACGGTCAAGCCCAACTTCAGGGCGCTGGGCAAGCGGTTCGGCTCGCGGACCAAGCTGGTCGCCTCGGCCGTCACCGCCGCCGATCCCGCCGAGCTCGCCCGCGCGCTCCGTACCGGCTCACCGGTCCCGGTGGAGGCGGGAGAGCTGGGCACCGTGGAGCTCGGCGCCGACGACGTGATCGTCACCGAGCAGCCGAGGTCGGGCTGGGCGGTGGAGGCCGGGGCCGGTGAGACGGTCGCCCTCGACCTGACCATCACCGACGAGCTGCGCCGCGCGGGCCTGATCCGCGACGTCATCCGCCTGCTCCAGGACACCCGCAAGTCCACCGGCCTGTCGATCGCCGACCGGATCGACGTGTGGTGGTCCACCGGCGACGCCGACCTGGCCGAGGCCCTGCGAACCCAGGGACAGACGGTGGCCGACGAGGTCCTCGCCGTCTCCCTCACCGAGGGCGGCGCCGACGACCTCCCCGTTCACGGCGACGCGGAGCTGGGCCTGACCTTCCAGCTCCGCCGCGCGACGACGGTCTGACCGGTCCGGCCGGTCCGATCGGCTCAACCGGTCGGACCGGCCCGGGAAGGTCGGCGAGACCGGACGCGGCCGGGGTTTCCTGGATGTCCTCCAGAAAACCCCGGCCGTCATGGTTCACAGCGATACGGATGTGCGGAGGGGCCGGTAAGGGCCGGGCATCCGGCCTGCCCGGTCAGCTCACGTCCGGCGGTCGATCCGGCAGATCGGGCAGTTGCTCAGACCGGCCCGCTCGGCCTCGGCTCGGGTCGTGGTCTCGACGCCGCTGCCGCCCACGCTGGCCCCCTTGACGAGAGGGCAGTCGGAATCGTGGAAACGGCGGGTGCCGGCGATGACCGTGACCGTCTCGCCGTCCATCTCCCGCTCCTCGGTCGCGGGGCGCGGCCGGTCCTTGACGGCGGGGATACCGCCGGGAGAGGTGTCGTCGTCTCGATCATCGGGGGCGTCGCGATCATCGGAGGCGTCGCCGTCGTCGCGGCCGTCGCGGGAGGAGATCCTCGCGCCTGCTTCGGACCTCACATCGGCCGAGGCGTTCTCGGGTGCCGGGTCGGGTTCGGCTGAGGTGGAGTCGGCCGCTACCTGCCGCCCGGCGCGCCCGGGTGCGGTCTCGGCCGGCTCCACCGGCTCGGGGGTGCCGACCGTGGCGGAGTCTTCCCGCCCGGAGGAACCCGAGGGCTCCGGAGAGGTCTCCCGACCGGCGGTCGTGGTTTCCGCCTCCGCGGAGGAGGCGTTCTCGCCGGAGACGGCCTCGGCGCGGGCCTCGCCGCCGCCGGACCCGCCCTTCGCGGAATCGGCGGACGTGGCCTCGGCCGGTCGGCTCCTGGTCTGCTCGTCCTTCGCGGGCTTGGTCCAAGCGGGCCTGGTGGGCTCGGCCTCGGCCTGCTCGGGCCCGGTTGACCCGGACTTCGCGGACGCGACCCCGCCGGCGTCCGGCTCATCGGGGTCGGACGCCCCGGCCCGGCTCGCCGAGGCGTCCGTGGCCGACGTACCGGAGGAGGCGGCGGGCTCGGGTCCGGCCTTCGCGGAGTCAGGCTCCGGCTTCGGCGAACCGGGCTTGGCCGAGGCGCCCACGGAGCCGGCGGAGGCCTCCCGGCTCTCCCCTGCCGCCTGCGCGGCCACATCACGGCTGAACCAGCTGGTGGCCTCGGACGCGGCGTGCGGGATCTCGGGGATCTTCGGCAGCTGGATCGCCGGTCGGGTGGGCTGCTCCGCCGGGCGGGCCGGAGGGCTCGCGGGCTTCTGAGGCTGGGGCCGGGGCTCGGAGGCCCGAGGCTGGGGCTCGGAGGACCGGACGTAGGGCCGGGCGACCGGGACGACGGGGTCCTGCTGGGAGGGCTCGGCTTCCGGACGCCCGGTCTCCTGGCGGGACGCGGTGCTCTCGCGACCGCCTGCGGAGCTCTCCGGCCTGGCGGGCGCGGCGTCGCGGCTCGCGACCGGAAACGCCGGAAACGCCGGAGATTCAGCCCTGGTCTGCGAAGCCTCGAAACGGCCCTGCGATGCCGCTGTCTCGGGCCGCTGCGATTCGGACCCCTGAGTCTCGGACCCCTGCTGTTCGCCGGGCCGCTGATATTCGGAGCGCTGGGATTCGGGCCGCTGGGACTCGGGCCGCTGAGGTTCGGGCCGCGCTCCGGGAGTCTGCTGCCCGCCGGACGAGACCCCACCGGACGGAGCGGTGGGCTGCACGGGCCGGTACGGGGAGGTGAAGCGAGCGGTGGCCTCATGAACACCTGGCTCGCGAGCACCGGCGACGGGGCCGGACTCCCGAGAGGCGGTCAGAGGCTCGTCGGGCTTCCGCGCCTCGGGCGAGGTCTCCCGCGGCTGGGGCCCGGAGGCGGAGTCTGCGGGCAGGCACGTGGTGCAGGGCGTGAAGCCCTCCTCCAGCGCCTCCTCGTGGGTGAGCTCCTCATGATCCCTGCCGGCCAGCTGGCGGCACCCCGCGACGTGATAGCGCTTACGGCCGGGGATGACCAGCACGATGGCCTCGGGGGCCAGGGCGCCCCGCCTCGCCGCGGCGGTGGCGGGTCCGGCCACCGGGCCGCGTCGCGGCTGGGTCGGGGCCACGGGCGCCTGCTGCATCCCGTGCCGCACCATCATCTGCTGTGGCGCCGAAGGGTGGTTCGGCACCCCGTGCGGCGCGGGCAGCGGCCCGGCCGGCATCGGTCCCTTCTGGGGAAGGGGCTGAGATGCCCCGGCGTCCCCGCCGGGGAACAACTCGTGGCGGCGCAGCAACGCCCCGATCACCAGGAAGACCGCCGACAGCACGCTGACCGCGATCGACCACATGACCAGAAATGGCTTGGCCAGCACGAACCCCGCGATGAGCAGGACGATGGCCGTGAGTACCAAACCGGCGCTGATAAGGATCACAGAGAGACTCCCGGGTGCGGGTCAAGGGGATGACCCGACACCTTAGCGGCGGTCGTTGTGAGGACCGTCAACGCCCTGGAAGGCACCGGAGTGCTGCGAGGGGTCACCGCCGAACGGGTTGGGTGCGCTCTGGAGGGTCGGCTGACCGCCCTGAGCCACCGCGTGGGACATCGCCGGAGGCCCGCTCACGATCGGGAACCCGCCGCTGCCCTCGGCAGCCACGTTCAGCTCCGCGAGCTGGTTCTCCAGGTACAGCTTCAGGCGACTGCGATACTCGCGCTCGAAGCTGCGGAGCTCCTCGACCTTGCGCTCAAGCTCGTCGCGGGTCTGCACCAGAGAGCCCATGGCCTGGCGGTGCCGCTCCTGCGCGTCACGTTCCAGCGTCTCGGCTCGGGCACGCGCGTCACCGATGACCTGCTCGGCCTGGCGACGTGCCTTGCCGAGGATGTCGTCGGCCTCGCGGCGCGCCCGGGTCACCGTCTCGTCCGCCTCACGGCGGGCGTCGGCGATGGCCTGGTCGGCGGTCTGCTGGGCGAGGGCGAGAACGCGGGCCGCGGTGTCCATGTTGTCCTCGGCCGGAGGCATTCCCATCGCGACGGGAACAGGCTGCTGATGCTGCACCGGCTCGGGAGCGCGCATGGGCTCCGGCTGCTGCTGCATCATCATCTCGGGCTTGGGCTCGGCGATGGGGGCCGGCGCCATCGCCATGCCCATACCGCCGGGGACCTTGCCCCGCAGGCACTCCGCCAGCTTGGCGCGGAGCTCCTCGTTCTCCTGAATGAGACGGTCCAACTCGGACTCGACCTCATCGAGGAAGGCGTCTACCTCTTCCTCGTCGTAACCCGGCCGAAGGCGGGTCGTACTGAATTGCTTGTTCCGCACATCGGCGGGTGTCAGCGGCATTTCGGTCTCCTTGGCGCGCTTGGAGTCTGTCCGGGGGGACGGTACCCGATCAACGAAGCGCGGACACGAGTTGGATCAAGACCAAGACCACAATGAACAGCACTGTGAAGCTTAGGTCAAAGGCCACCGTACCCAACCGGAGTGGTGGAATGAAACGGCGGAGGAACTTGAGAGGTGGGTCGGTCACCGTGTATACGGCTTCCGCCAGCACCAGGACGATGCCGGTGGGGCGCCACTGGCGCGCGAACGCCTGCACCGTCTCGAAGATCATTCTGCCGATCAGCAGGACGAGGTAGATGGACAGGACGAAGACCAAGATCCCGCTAACGATCCCCACGGTCCGTGCCCGCCTCCACTTCGCTCTGCCGTCCTCTGGCCCGTCGGGACCTGTTAGGCCGGTCACTGTTCATGATGGAACTCTAGCTCTGGTTGAAGAATCCGCGTTCCGCGATTCGAGCCTTGTCCTCGGCGGTCACCTCGACATTGGCTGGGGACAACAGGAACACCTTGTTCGTAACACGTTCGATGCTGCCGTGTAGGCCAAAGACGAGACCTGCCGCGAAATCAACGAGCCGCTTGGCGTCACTGTCAACCATCTCGGTCAGATTCATGATGACCGGGGTGCCGTCACGGAAGTGCTCGCCGATGGTCCGCGCCTCGTTGTACGTGCGGGGATGCAGGGTGGTGATGCGCGCCAGATCGGTCGTACGGCGCTCCAGAAGGGCCGTCGCGGGCCTCGGGGCGGGGACGCCGGAGTCGGTGTCGTCCTGGAGGTCGTGGACCGTGCCAGACCGCTCGTCGCCCTCGCGGCGCGCGTCGTCGAACTCCTCGTACTCGTCGTCGGGGTAGCTGTCGTATCTCTCGTAGCGGTCGTCCTCAACAAGACCGAGGTAGACCGCCATCTTGCGCATCGCGCCGGCCATCGCTACTTCTTCCTCCGTCTTACTTCAGATGTGCCCCAGGGGGACAGCCCGACCGCCCTGAGCTCACCACCGTTCGACCGCTGTCCGGACACGTGGACGCCAAGGTCCACTTGAAGGGACATTACCTGACGAAGGGCTTCCTGCGACCGAGCAACGCCGTACCAACACGCAGGTGTGTCGCGCCGTTGGCGATAGCCTGGGATATGTCCCCACTCATCCCCGCCGAGACGACTCCGGCGCCGGGGTGAGCCCGCTGGACGGACCTCGCGATCTCCCTCAGCCTCGCGAACGCCCTGCCCGGCTCCTCGCCCAGTGGCGCGACCGCCATCACCCCGCCCAGCTCAAGTCCCTCGGCTCCGGCGACGGCGTCGGCCAGGGCCTCCACCTCCTCGGGCCGCGCACCGCCCCGCGCGGGGTCGCCGTCGAGCGCGACCTGCACCAGGCAGGTGACCGGGCGTCCCGCCGCGAGCGCCTCCCGGCTGAGCGCGGCCACCAGGCGCGGACGGTCGACCGAGTGGACGACGTCCGCGTACCCGACCACCGAGCGGACCTTGTTGGTCTGCAACTGGCCGACGAAGTGCCAGCGGAGATCGAGGCCGGCGCATTCGCGCGCCTTGGCGGACGCCTCCTGGTCGCGGTTCTCCCCCACGTCGGTGATCCCGAGCTCGGCCAGGATCCGCACGTCGGAGGCGGGGTAGGTCTTGCTCACCGCGATGAGCGTCAGCTCCTCGCGGTGACGGCCGGCGGCCCGGCAGGCTTGGGCGATCTCCGCCTCCACCCGGGCCAGCCCGGCCGCGATCTCATCACGTCGTGTTGTTTCCGTCACATCTCCGCCGCTCGGACGTCGGCAAACCGGCGGAGCCCATTCTTCCCGGCACGGCCGGGCAGGTCGTCGCCACCCCCACCGTGAGAGATGTCACTTCAGGAAGTCGGGGACGTCCAGCTCCTCTTCCTGCTCCTCGAAGATCACCGGTCGGCGCCGGGCCGGGTCGGTGGCCCTGGCGGAGATCGGCGTCGGCTGCGAGGGTTCGGGAGCCGGGCGGGGGATCGACAACGGCGGGGAGTGCGGCTCCTCCGCGCGGTGCGGCTCTGCGTGCTCCGCCGAGGGCTGCGCCTGCTGGACCGGGTAGATCTGCTGCTGGGGCGTGGGCTCCGCCGGCGCCGGCTGCGGGGTGGCGACCGGTCGCACCGGAGGGGGCGGCGCGTGCTCCACCCTCGGCTCGGGGCGGGGCTCGGCCTTGACCGTGGGCGCCAGCGGGCGGACCGGCGCCGTCGCGGCGGGCGGGGCGGGGCGGGAGACGGCCTGCGGGCGCGCGGCCGGCTGCGCGGCCTGCTTGGGCTCGGGGGCGGGCTCGTCGAAACCGGCCGCGATCACCGTGACGCGCACCTCGTCGCCGAGAGCGTCGTCGATGACCGTACCGAAGATGATGTTGGCATCCGGCGCGGCGGCGGTGGAGACGAGCTGGGCCGCCTCGTTGATCTCGAACAGGCCGAGGTCGGAGCCTCCGGCGATCGAGAGCAGCACGCCGTGCGCGCCGTCGATGCTGGCCTCCAGCAGCGGACTGGAGACGGCCATCTCGGCCGCCGCGACCGAGCGGTCGTCGCCGCGGGCGTGGCCGATGCCCATCAGGGCCGAACCGGCTCCGGACATGACCGACTTCACGTCGGCGAAGTCGAGGTTGATCAGGCCGGGCGTGGTGATCAGGTCGGTGATGCCCTGGACACCGGAGAGCAGCACCTGGTCGGCCGCCTTGAAGGCGTCGAGCACGCTCACCTGCCGGTCGGAGATCGACAGCAACCGGTCGTTCGGGATCACGATGAGGGTGTCGACCTCCTCGCGGAGGGTCTCGATGCCGGCGTCGGCCTGCATCGCCCTGCGCCGTCCCTCGAAGCTGAACGGCCGGGTCACGACACCGATGGTGAGCGCGCCCAGCGTACGGGCGATGTTGGCCACCACCGGGGCGCCGCCGGTGCCCGTGCCACCGCCCTCGCCCGCCGTGACGAAAACCATGTCGGCCCCCTTGAGGACCTCCTCGATCTCCTCGCGGTGGTCCTCGGCCGCCTTGCGCCCGACTTCGGGGTTCGCCCCCGCGCCGAGACCGCGGGTGAGCTCGCGCCCGACGTCGAGTTTGACGTCGGCGTCACTCATCAGCAGCGCCTGGGCGTCGGTATTGATGGCGATGAACTCGACGCCCTTGAGTCCCTCCTCGATCATCCGGTTGACGGCGTTGACTCCGCCTCCGCCGATTCCTACAACCTTGATGACCGCGAGGTAGTTCTGCGGTGCTGCCACGACGAGGGGCCTTTCCGCTCGTTGACTTGCAATTTCATGCGGCACGGGGCCCGTGCCGTCGTTTCCAAAACCCTCACCCTCAAGTTGAGATTTAGCTTTATGTCAACCTGAGGAGTGATACGGACAGTAGGAGTTACGCTCCTGGCGGGTCAACTAACCGCGCCGCAAGCGTGTCCAGCGTGTCGCGGGCCGTCCTTTTCCGGGAGCGCCCGCCATCCGATGAGATCACTTAACCGTCACCACGTCAGGCGAACTGACGTCATAGGTGTCGGCGGGACGCTTGAGCAGCGTAACAAGGATCCGCACCTTGTCTGCGGGGCGGTCGCCGCCACCCCACACGATCGCGCGGCCGTCCTTGAGACGCAGCGAGACCGTCTCCGCCGACGGCGCGAGAACCTCCGCGACCCGGCGGGCGAGATTCTGCGGCAGCGCGGTGATGACCTTGAGCGCCGCCGCGGTCGCGGGATCCGCCGGGCCCGGCCGAGACACCCTCAGCACGGGCAGCGCCGGGGGCGCGACGTTCCTGAGCTCGGTGACGATCCCGTGGCGGTCCATCAGCGCGGACCTGTCACCGACCGGCACCACCGCCACCGGCTCGCGCTCCACGACCTCGACGCGCAGGGTGCCCGGCCAGCCACGGCTCACCGTCACCGACTCCACCTGCGAGATCCTGCCGATCCTGCCCTCGACCTCGGCCACGTCGACGGTGGCGAGTGGCATGTCCTCGGCCACCTGCGCCGCCTGGCGGATCTGCTCGGCGGACAGGCCCGCGTTGCCCACCACCTGGATCTCCCTCACCCCGAGCACCGGGGAGAAGAACACCAGCCAGGCGGCGATGCCCACCACCCCCACGGTGAGCAGGGCCAGGAAGGCCGACCTCCACACCCCGTTCATCGCCACTCCCCCTCCGGCGACCCGCGCCCGCTGGCGTGGGTCACCGCGCGGCCAGCTCCGCCACGATCCTGGGACCGAGCTCGGTGACGTCGCCCGCTCCCATGGTCAGGACGATGTCACCGGGCCTGGCCCGCTCCGCCACCAGAGCGGGCACGCTGTCGCGGCGGGGGGCGTAGGCCACCCGCTCGGCGGGCAGCGGCACCTTCCCCGCCACCAGCGCCCCCGACACGCCCGGCTCGGGGTCCTCGCGGGCCCCGTAGACGTCCAGGACGATGGCCTCGTCGGCCAGCCCGAGCGCGGTACCGAAATCGTCGGCGAAGAACCTCGTCCGCGAGTACAGGTGCGGCTGGAAGACCGCGATGACCCTGCCGTCGCCGGAGAAGGACGCCACCACGTCCCGCGCCGCGCGCAGGTCGGCGGCGAGCTCGGTCGGATGGTGGGCGTAGCTGTCGAAGACCGCCACCCCGCCCGCCTCCCCCTTGGCCTCGAAACGGCGCTTGGCGCCGGTGAAGGCCGCCAGGCCGTCACGGATCTCGTCGAAGGAGACGCCCAGCTCTCTCGCCACCGCGATCGCGGAGGCGGCGTTGAGCGCGTTGTGGCGGCCCGGCACCGCGAGCCTGACCTCCCCGTGCCCCACGATCGTGAAGGTGATGCCCAGCCCTTCGGGGACGATCCCGTCCACCCGCAGGTCGGCGTCCTCGCTCTCGCCGTAGGTGATCACCTTCAGGCCGCGGGCGCGGGCGATCGGGATGAGCGCGGCGGAACCGGGATCGTCGGCGCACACGACCATGGTGGCGGTGACGCGCTCGACGAACCGGGCGAAGCTGTCGTGGACCGCGCGCGGGTCTCCGTAGTTGTCCAGGTGGTCGGGCTCGACGTTGGTCACCACGGCGATGTCGGGGGCGAGCATCAGGAAGGAGCCGTCGCTCTCGTCGGCCTCGGCGACGAACGTACCGCCCGAGCCCTCGTCGGCGCCCAGGCCCGTCGTCACCAGCTGCCCGCCCACGCAGTACGAGGGGTCGGCGCCGCACTTCTGCAGCGCCACGGTGAGCATCGAGGTCGTGGTGGTCTTGCCGTGGGTGCCGGCCAGCGCGACACCGGTCTTTCCCGCCATCACGGAGGCGAGCGCCGCGGCCCTGGGGATGACCCGCAGGCCCTGGCGGAGCGCCTCGCCCAGCTCGGGGTTGGAGTCGCGGATCGCGGTGGAGACCACGACGGTGTCGACGTTCTTGATGTGGGAGGCGGCGTGGCCGATGTGGACCCTCGCCCCCAGATCGCGCAGCTCCGTCACCAGGTCCGAGCCCCGCGCGTCACTGCCGGAGACCGGCACTCCCCGCTTGAGCAGGATGCGCGCGATCCCGGACATCCCGGAACCGCCGATCCCGATGAAGTGGACCCGTCCCAGATCGCCGGCCGCGACCGGATCCACCAGCTTGACCAGGCTCATCGGCCGCTCACCCCTCCTCGTTCGCCGCGCGGGCGCGTCCGCGCCCCTCCGGCCGTCGTTCGTCTCCGGCGGTCTCGCGCCCGCCGCCCCGGCTCCCCTGCGCGCCCATTCAGCCTCTCCCCTGCGCCGCGATCCGCAGCACCTTGCGTGCCAGCGTCACGTCGGCGTCCTTCCTGCCCATCCTGGCGGCCGCCTCGGACATGGTGACCACGCGCTCGGGGTCGGACAGGATGGGCAGCACGCTCTGGACGATCCACTCCGCCGACAGCTCGGCGTCGTCGATCATCACACCGCCGCCGCCCCGCACGATCGGGGTGGCGTTGAGCCGCTGCTCACCGTTGCCGTGCGGCAGCGGGATGTAGGCGGCCGGCAGGCCCACGGCCGTCAGTTCGGCGCAGGTCATCGCGCCGCTGCGGCACAGGGCGAAGTCGGCCGCCGCGTAGGCGAGGTCCATCCGGTCGACGTACTGCAGCACGACGTACTGGGGGTCGCCCGGCGGCGGCTCCTCCTCCAGCGTGTTCTTCGGGCCGATGACGTGCAGCACCTGCACCCCGGCCCTGCGCAGCGCCGGGGCGGCCGCCAGGGCCGCCCTGTTGAGCGAGCGTGCCCCCTGGGAACCCCCGGTGACCAGCAGCGTGGGCAGGTCGGCCTCCAGGCCGAACCAGGACCGGGCCTTGTCGCCCATGGACAACCGGTCCAGGTTGACGATCTCGCGGCGGAGCGGGATCCCGATGTGCTCGGCGCGGCCCAGGGGGGTGTCCGGATGGCCGGTGAACACGTGCTCGGTGAGGCGCGCGCCCAGCCGGTTGGCCAGGCCGGGGCGCGGGTTGGCCTCGTGGACCACGATCGGCACGTTGCGCCGCCGCGCCGCCAGGTAGGCGGGGGTCGCCACGTAACCGCCGAAGCCGACCAGGACGTCGGCCTGGACGCGGTCCATGATGCCGGCGGCCGCGTTGACGGCACCCGCCAGGCGGCCCGGCACGCTCAGCAGCTGGGGCGTCAGGGACCGGGGCAGCGGCACCGCGGGCACCAGTTGCAGCTCGTATCCCCGGGCGGGCACCAGCCTGGTCTCCAGGCCGCGCTCGGTGCCGAGGCAGGTGATCCCGATGTTCGGGTCGAGCCGGCGCAACGCGTCGGCCAGGGCGAGCGCCGGTTCGATATGACCGGCCGTCCCGCCGCCGGCGAGGACCACCCTCATTTCGGTCCTTTCGCTTATCGTCTTCCGCGGCCCGGCCGTCGTTTCCTGGCCGGACCACCCAGGCCAAGCCAGCTTAGGCCCCGCGCCACCGGTCCGGGGCCATGGGCCGCCAGCGCCTCGCGGGCGCCGGGTTCCTGCTTGGCGAACGACAGGAGCATGCCCAGGGCGGCGAGGGTGGGCAGCAGGGCCGATCCACCGTAGGAGACCAGCGGCAACGGGATGCCGGTGATGGGCAGCACGCCGATGACCGCGCCGATGTTGACGAGCGCCTGACCCACGATCCAGGCGACCGCGGCGGCGGAGGCGAGCCTGATGAACGGGTCCTTGACCCGGGTGGCGACCCGCAGCCCCGCGTAGCCCAGCAGCCCGAACAGGGCCACCGCGACGAGCGTGCCCATCAGGCCGAGCTCCTCGCCGAGGATGGAGAAGATGAAGTCGCTCTCGGCGTGCGGGATCCAGCTCCACTTCTGCCTGCTGGACCCCAGCCCCAGCCCGAACCAGCCGCCGCTGCCGATCGCGATCTGTCCCTGTACGGCCTGGAAGCCCGCCCCCTGGGCGTTGCCCCACGGGTCGAGCCACCCGGCGATCCGCGCCGAGCGGTAGCCCTCGGTGCTGATCATGACGATGGTCGCGAGCGCCGTCACCCCGAGGATCCCGCCGAACAGCTTCAGCGGCGCCCCCACCACCCACAGCAGCGACAGGAAGATGAGCATCAGCACCAGCGTGGTGCCGAGGTCGCTGCCCAGCATGACCAGGACGGCCAGGATGGCGGTGCCCGGCATCAGCGGGATGAACAGGCTGCGCCACTCGATCATGCCGTTGCGCGCCTTGCGGGCCAGCAGGTCGGCCCCCCAGAGCATCAGCCCGAGCTTGGCGGGCTCGGACGGCTGCAGGTAGACGGGGCCGAGGTCGATCCAGCGCTGGGCGCCGAGCTGGGAGGTGCCGACGAACAGCACCAGCACCAGCCCGAGGATCGCCAGCGCCATCAGCGGGTATCCGGCGAGCCTGAAGAACCTCGGCGGCAGCTGCGCGCAGATCCACATCAGCGGGAGGCCGAGCCCGACCGAGATCGACTGCTTGAAGAACCAGTAGAAGGGATCGCCCGTCTTCTGCAGCGCCTCGATGCTGGAGGCCGAGAGCACCATCATCAGGCCGAGGACGAGCAGCAGGCCGCTGCACCCCAGGATCAGGTAGTACGAGGTCAGCGGCCGGTTGAGCAGCTCACGGAAGGCGGTCAGGTGCTCGCGGAACCCTTCGGGGCGCCCGGGGGCGCCCTGGCGGGCGGGCGCGCCCTCCTGGGTGGTCGCGCTCACGCCGCTCCCCCGTCGTGCCCCTCGGCGAGACGGTGCACGGCCCGGGCGAACGCCTCCCCTCGGGCGGGGTAACCGGCGAACATGTCCAGAGACGCGCCGGCCGGGGCCAGCAGCACGGTGTCTCCGGGGGCGGCGAGCCTGGCGGCTTCGGTGACGACACGGTCCATGACCCCAGTGTCTTGCCCCGCCACCTCCACCACGGGAACATTCCCGGCGTGTCGCGCCAGAGCCTCGCGAATTCGCTCGCGGTCGGCGCCCAGGAGCACCGCGCCGCGCAGCCTGGGCGCGGCCCGGCGTACCAGCTCGCCGACGTCGGCCCCTTTCAGCTGCCCTCCGGCGACCCAGACGATCGACGGGTAGGCGGCCAGCGAGGCGGCGGCGGCGTGCGGGTTGGTGGCCTTGGAGTCGTCCACGTAGTC
The DNA here is from genome assembly GCF_042898365.1 of Streptosporangium sp. NPDC000509. NCBI lineage: Bacteria > Bacillati > Actinomycetota > Actinomycetes > Streptosporangiales > Streptosporangiaceae > Streptosporangium > Streptosporangium sp. NPDC000509. Next base: position 375,905 of record NZ_JBIAYX010000001.1, read on the forward strand.
GACCTCGGCGACCCTGGCCACGTGCGCGATCCTGTGGGGGTCGGGAACGAAGGCGAGCAGTCCCTCGCGGACGGCGGCGGCGGGCACCCCGTAGGCCCTGGCGAGGGCCGCGGCGGCGAGCGCGTTCGCCACGTTGTGCGGCGCGAACGGGCGGATGTCGGCGAACGAGGCGAGCTCCTCGGCGCTGCTCACCGGGTCGGCCACGAACGCCCGGTCCACCAGCAGGTCCTCGACCACGCCGAGCTGGCCGGGCCGGGGCACCTTGAGGGTGAAGCCCACGCTCCGCGCCGTGGCGCCGTGCCCGGCCGCGCTCTCGTACGGCGCGGCGAGACGGGCCGCCCACTCGTCGTCGGCGTTGTACACGACCGTCCCGGCCCTGGCGAAGATCTCCCCCTTGACGCGGGCGTACTCCTCCATGGAGCCGTGCCAGTCGAGGTGGTCGGGCGCCACGTTGAGCACCGCGGCCGCGTACGGGGCGATGCTGGGCGAGCGGTGCAGCTGGAAGCTGGAGAGTTCCACCGCCAGCACGTCGCCGGGACCGGCGACGGCCTCCACCACCGGGGTGCCGACGTTGCCGACGGCGAGCGCCCGGTGGCCCGCGGCGAGGAGCATCGCGGTGAGCATGCGCACCGCGGTGGTCTTGCCGTTGGTGCCGGTCAGCGCCAGCCAGGGGGCGGCGCCCTCGCCTCGGAGCCGCCAGGCCAGCTCGACCTCGCCGATCACCTCGATCCCGGCCGCCGCGGCGGCGGCGAGCAGCGGGTGGTGCGGCGGCCAGCCGGTGGTGACGATGAGGGAGGTGCCCTCGGGAGGCTCGGCGGGTTCGCCGAAGCGCACCTCGACGCCGAGCGCGGTCAGCTCCCCCGCGACCGCCCTGGCCCGCTCGCCGTCCCTGCCCTCCAGGACGACCACCTTCTCGCCGCGACCGGCCATCGCGCGGGCCACGGCGGTGCCGGAGACCCCCAGCCCCGCGACGCAGATCACACGTCCTCCCCGGCCACGCTCGTCCGTACGCTCACAGCCTGGGCATCCATTCCACGTAGAAGATCCCCAGCCCGGCGGCGGAGCACAGGGCGGCGATCAGCCAGAAGCGGACCACGATGGTCGTCTCGGCCCAGCCCTTCAACTCGAAGTGGTGCTGGAGCGGCGCCATCCTGAAGACCCGTTTCCCGGTCATCTTGAAGAAGCCGACCTGGATGATCACCGACATGGTGATGAGCACGCACATCCCGGCGAGGATGATCAGCAGCAGCTGGGTCCTGGTGGTGATGGCCAGACCGGCGATCACGCCGCCCAGGGCGAGCGAACCGGTGTCGCCCATGAAGATCTTCGCGGGCGGCGCGTTCCACCACAGGAACCCGACCAGCGCGCCGAGCACCGCGGCGGCGACCACCGCCAGGTCCAGCGGGTCACGGACCCAGTAGCAGTTGGGTCCGAGCTGGCTGGTGCAGCTGTTGCGCAGCTGCCAGTTGCCGATCAGCACGTACGAGGCGAGCACCACGCCGGTGGCGCCGCTGGCGAGGCCGTCGAGACCGTCGGTGAGGTTCACCGCGTTGGAGAAGCCGACGATCATGATCAGCACCCAGATGGTGAAGCCGATGAGGCCGATGGAGGGGCCGAAGTCCCTCAGGAACGACAGGCGCGTCTCGGCCGGGGTGATCTGGTAGGAGTTGGGGAAACGGGTCACCAGGACCGCGAAGACCGCGCCCACGATGAGCTGGCCCAGCGCCTTGGCGCCGCTTCGCAGACCGAGGCTGCGCTGCTTGTAGATCTTGATGAAGTCGTCGAGGAAGCCGACCGCGCCCAGTCCCGTCATCAGGAACAGCACGAGGACGGCGGAGACCGTGGGGGGCGTGAAGCTGTACAGGTGGGCGCAGGCGAAGCCGACCAGCGCGGCGATCACGATCACGGTGCCGCCCATGGTGGGGGTGCCGCGCTTGTCGTGGTGGCCGGAGGGTCCCTCCTCCCGGATGCTCTGCCCGTAGCCGCGCCGGGAGAACAGGCGGATCGCCAGCGGCGTGCCCAGCATGGACAGCAGCAGGCTGACCGCCGCCGCGACGAGGATCTCCCTCATCGGCGGTCACCCCCGAGCAGCGCCGCGGCCACGCGTTCGAGGCCCGCGGCGCGCGGTCCCTTGATCAGTACGACGTCGCCGGGGGCGAGCAGTGCCGACAGCTCCGCGCCCGCCTGGGCCGCGTCGGCGGCGTGCGAGATCCGGATGGCGCCGGCGGCGGCATCGGGCTCGGCGGTCTCGCTGAACGCGGAGAGAGGCGAGAGCGCGCCGTCGCCCGGTGGTCCCCCCGCCCCGTGCGGCGCCGCTCCCGCGTGCGCGACGACGCCGACGCTCTCCCGCGCGGCCCGTACGGCGGCCTCCGCCCCTGCCAGGACCGGATCCGCGTCGGGGCCGACGACGAACAGGCCCGCCAGGCCCGCGCCCCCGGCCAGACGTCCCAGCCCCTCGTTGAGCGCGGCGCTCTCGTCACCGAGCTCGCGCAGGGCGGCGATGACCGCGAAGCGGCGGCGGCCGCCCGCGAGCACGTCCAGAGTGCCGAAGGCGGCCCGCATGGAGTCGGGGTTGGCGTTGTAGGCGTCGTTGATCACGGTGACGCCGTCCGCGCGGTCGGTGACCTCCATCCGCCAGCGGCTGCGGGGCTCGGCCTCGGACAGCTCCTCGGCGATGGTGGCGACCGGCAGGCCCAGCTCGTAGGCGGCCGCCGCGGCGGCGAGCGCGTTCTCCACCGCGTGCTCGCCGTACAGGCGCAGGCCGACCGGGGCGGCACCCGAGGGGGTGCGCAGCGTGAAGGAGGCGCGACCGCGCTCGTCGACGGTCACGTTCTCGGCCCGTACGGTCGCGTCCTCGCCCCGGCCGTACCAGGTGACGCGGGCACCGGTGCGCCCGGCCATCGCGGCCACCAGCGGGTCGTCGGCGTTGAGCACGGCCACCCCGTCGGCGGGCAGCGCCTCGACCAGCTCGCCCTTCGCCCTCGCGATCTCCTCCTTGCCGCCGAAGACGCCCAGGTGGGCGGTGCCGACGTTGAGGACCACGCCGATCCTCGGCGGGGCGACGCGGGTCAGGTGGGCGATGTGCCCCGCGTTCCTCGCGCCGAGTTCCAGCACCAGGTAGCGGGTGTCCTCGCTGGACTTCAGCACGGTCAGCGGGTGGCCGATCTCGTTGTTGAACGAGCCGGCCGTGGCGACCGTCGGGCCGATCCTCGCGGTGAGCCTGGCGAGCAGGTCCTTGGTGGTGGTCTTGCCCGCGGAGCCGGTGATGCCGATGACCGTGGTCGCCGGCAGTGCCGCGCAGACGGCGGTGGCCAGGCCCGTCATGGCGGCCACGGTGTCGCCGACGATGACGGCGGGGGCGTCGACCGGCCGGGCGGCGAGCACGGCGACCGCCCCGGCCGCGACGGCCTGGGCCGCGAAGTCGTGCCCGTCGACCCGTTCGCCCTTGATCGCGACGAACAGCGACCCCGGTTCGACGGCGCGGGAGTCGGTGACGACCGGGCCGCGCACCACCGCGCGTGGGTCGGCCATGCCCGCGAGGGCCCCCGAGGTGATCTCGGCGATCCTGGCCAGCGGCAACGGGATCATGATGCGTCTTCCCTACTCTCCATACATGCTTCGGCGCCCGGTGCGGTTCCTGCGCCTGACGATCGCGTCGGCCACGACCTGCCTGTCGTCGAAAGGAAGCACCTGGTCGCCGACGTACTGGCCCTGCTCGTGGCCCTTGCCGGCCACGACGACGACGTCACCGAGACCCGCCCGGCCGATGGCCAGGTCGATGGCCGCGGCGCGGTCCGGCTCAATGATCACATGCGCGCGCCCGTCCTGGGGCACACCGAGAACTCCGTCCATCATCTCCGCGAGGATCCGCAGGGGATCCTCGGAGCGGGGGTTGTCGCTGGTGAGAATAGCCACATCTGCCAACCTTGCGGCGGCTTCTCCCATCATTGGGCGTTTACTGCGGTCACGGTCGCCCCCGCAGCCGAGCACGACGATGAGTTCGCCCTCGGTGACCTCGCGCAGCGAGCGCAGGACCGCCTCGACCGCGCCGGGCTTGTGCGAGTAGTCGACGATGGCCTGGAAGTCCTCGCCGCCGGGAACCCGCTCCATCCGGCCCGGAACCCCCGTCAGCGTACCGACACCCGTCACCGCGGCCCGCAGCGGCACACCCGCCTCCACCAGCGCGACGATCGCGCCCAGAGCGTTGGACACGTTGAAGGGCCCCGGCAGGGCGACCGAGGCGGCCTCCTCGACGCCTCCCGGCCCCACGACCGTGAAGGTGCTGCCCTCGGGGCCCAGCCGCACACCGGTGGCCCGCCAGTCGGCCTCCAGGGCGCCCTCGGCGGAGAAGGTGGTCATCGGGATCTTCGCGAAGCCCGCGAGCTCACGCCCGTGCGGATCGTCGAGGTTGACGACCCCCACGCGGCTCATCTCGGGGGTGAACAACCTGGCCTTCGCCGCGAAGTAGTCGTCGAGGTCACGGTGGAAGTCGAGGTGGTCCTGGGACAGGTTGGTGAACAGCGCCACGTCGTAGAACACCCCGTCGACCCGGCCGAGTGCCAGGGCGTGGCTGGAGACCTCCATCGCCGCGGCGGTGACGCCCCGCTCGCGCATCAGGGCGAACAGGCTCTGCAGGTCGCTCGCCTCGGGCGTGGTGAGCTTCGGCGCGAAGCGCAGCTCACCGACGTGGATCTCCACCCCCCCGATGAGCCCGGGACTGTGCCCGGCGGCCCGCAGCCCGGCCTCCAGCATGAAGGTGACCGTGGACTTGCCGCTGGTGCCGGTGACTCCGACGACCATGACGTCCGCCACGGGATTGCCGTACACCCAGGCGGAGACCTGCCCGAGCAGGGCCCGCGGATCGGGCACGACGAGGACCGGGAGGCCGGTCGCGACCGCGGCCTCCCTTCCCGCCTCGTCGGTCAGGATCGCGCTGGCACCCGCGGCGAGGGCCTGGGCGGAGAAGTCGGCCCCGTGGACCGAGGCCCCCGGGAGCGCGACGTAGAGATCTCCCCGGCACACCTGGCGCGAGTCGATGGTGATCCCGGACACCGCGGCAAGCGGGGCTCGCGACGTGCCCGAGGGCGCGCCGATGAGGCTCGCCAGCCCCGAGAGCGGACGGGGTGAACTGGTTGAGGGTCGCATTGACGACGGGGGACGCACGGCGAGAGCGTACCTTCACTCGTCACTCTCCGGCGCGTATCCGCACCGGGGACGGCTTGGTTCCGGTCGGCGGGATCTTCCCGCTCTTCAACGCGAACGTCATCACCTTCTTGAAGACCGGCGCGGCGATCTCCCCACCGTAATGGCCCTCCTTGGGGTCCTGGAGGACCGCCAGGACGACGAGGCGGGGCTTGTCCGCGGGAGCGAAACCAACAAAAGTCGCGGTATAACCGCAATAACCCTGACATCTGGTGTCGTAGCGCATCGCGGTCCCCGTCTTGCCCGCCACCCGGTAACCGTCGATCGCGGCGAGGTTGCCGGTGCCCTCCTCGCTCACGGCGGCCTCCAGCATGGTCGCGATCTCCCGCGCCGTACGCTCGCCGACCACCCGGGTCTGCTTGCCCGGCGGCGACGGCGTGAACACGCCGTTCTCCCCGGTGGTGCCGGCCACGATCCGCGGGGTGACACGCACCCCGCCGTTGGCGATGGTCTGGTACACGCTCGCCGTCTGCAGCGCCGTCACCGAGACCCCCTGGCCGTACGCGATCGTGCAGCGCTGGCTACCCGACCAGCTCTTCCAGTCGGGCAGGAGCCCGGCCTCCTCGCCCGGCAACTCCGAGCCCGGCTTCGTGCCGAACCCGAAGCGCTGGAGCATCGAGTGGAGCTTCTCGTCGCCGATCTTCTGGGTGGCGAGGATCGTGCCCACGTTGCTGGAGGTCGCCACGATGCCCGAGAAGGTCAGGCGCTCGGTGGGATGCGGGTGGGAGTCCTTCAGCACCTGGTCGGCGCACCTGATCCGGTCGGCGACCGTGAACACGGTCTCCGGCCGCACGGCACCCGACTCCAGGGCCGCCGCCGCGGTGATGACCTTGTTGGTGCTGCCCGGCTCGAACACGTCCGTGACCGACCGGTTGACCCGGTCGGCACCGGGAGAGTTCATCCAGTTCTTCAGGTCGAGCTCGGGCGCGTTGGCCATGGCGATCACCTTGCCGGTCCGCGTGTCCAGCACGATCGCGCTGCCGGTGCGCGCCCCGGTCGCCTTGACCTGCTCGGCGATCGCCTTCTGCGCGGCCCACTGGACGTCGCGGTCGATGGTCAGACGCACGTCCCTGCCCTCGACGGGCGCCCGGACGGTGCTGCGGGTCATCGGGATGCGCTGCCCCCTGGCACCCGTCTCGATGATCTGCTCGCCGTCGCGGCCCGCGAGCAGCTTGTCGTAGGTGCTCTCCAGCCCGGCCAGCCCGGTGCCGTCGGTGCCGACGAAGCCCAGCAGGGTGCCCGCCAGGTCGCCGCCGGGGTAGTCACGCCGGTAACGGTGCTTGCTGCCGACGCCCTTGAGGTCCTGCGCCATGATCCGCTGGGCGAGCGGCGGGTCGACGGCCGCGGCGAGCTGCTGGTAGTGGCTGGTGCTCTGGGCCAGCTTGGCGGCGATCGACTCCTTGGGCGTGCCCAGCTCCTTGGCCAGGATCGTGGCCACCCGGTCACGCTGGCCGGCGGAGACCTGGGAGGGGTCCACGAAGATCTCGCGAGCCTCCAGGGTGAGCGCGAGCTCGTGACCGTTCACGTCGGTGATCGACCCTCGCCTCGCGGGCAGCTTCTCGCCCTGGACGCGCTGCTTGGCCGCCTCCGCGGTGTAGACCTTCGAGTCGAGGCCCTGGAGCTGGATGAGCCGCCCCGCGAAGATGGACAGCACGAAGGTCATCGCCATCAGGCCGATACCGATGCGCCTGCGGGGGTTGCCCAGGCGCAGCACCGCCGACGGGCGCGCCGGCGGCCGCGGCGGCCTGCCACCGCCGCCGCGTGTGGTCATGCGGGTGTGCTCGTGATCCCCCGGTCGCTCGCCCCCGCGCCTCGGCGCGGACCGCACCCAGCCCAGCGGGTCCGGCGGTCCTTCCGCCCGTGAGGACCGCACCGGCCCACGCGGGGCCTCGGATCCCGAGGACCTGCGCGGGTCCTCGGGCCCCGAGGACCTGCGTGGGGCCCCGGATCCCGGCGGCCTGCCGGGGCGGGGGGCGGAGGTCCTGCCCGGCGCCTCGGGGCGGCCGGATCCACCGGAAGCCCTCGGGGCTCCGGAGACACCGGGAACGCCGGGGACACCACGGATGCCGGGGGCGCCGGGGGCGCCGCTTTTGCCGTCCGGTCGTCTTTGCCGACCCGAGCCGTCGGAAGCGGGCGGCCGTGCGCCGGAACCGGTCCTGCCGGTGGAAGCGGGCCTGCCCGGGGCTCCCGGCCTGCCGGACGCGCCGGCGGCCGACGGCCTCGCCGGGGAGCCCGGCCTGCCGCCCCTGGCCGGTTTACCGGATTTTCCGGAACCTTCCTGTGCCTGTGACCCGCCGGACGAGCCTGCCCTGCCGGAGGCACCGGAAGAACCCGCACGGCCGGAGGCACCGGAGGAGCCCGCACGACCGGAGCTCCCGGCGGAGCCCCCGCGCCCCGAGCCACCGGAGGACCCCGTACGGCCCGAACCGGCAGGGGAGCCCGCACGGCCGGAACTTCCGGAGGAACCCGTACGGCCCGAACCGCCTGCCCCCTGCCTACCCGAGGCCGGAGGCCTGCGCGGGGGGGCCGGCTCCCGGGGGCTGTCGGGAACGCCGGGAGCGCCGGACGGCCCGGCGTCGCCGGAACCGGGCCTGCGCGGCTTACCGGAGGCGTCCGGGGAACCGCCCGGTCTGGCCGCGCGGCCGGGACCGCCGGGAGAACGGCGGCCCGCCCCTCCCGCCGGTCCTCCCCCGGAGCCCCCGCGGCCCTGCCCGGAACCGGGCCCCCCGGTCTCCCTCACCGGCCCGTGCCCGGCACTCGCTCCTGCCCCGCGGGCTTGGTGGCGTCGTCGGCGCCCCCGACGGCGGGCTTGTCGGGGTCGATGACGCGCGCGGTGTCCCAGTCGGGACCCAGGCCCTGGAGTTCGTTGTTCCTCGCCACCGCTTCCGGCATCTCCTGCCGCATGATCGCGCTCTGCTTGCTCTCCTTCGCGATGCGCAGGTCACTGATCTCCTTGCGCAGCCCGTTGGCCCTGAAGGAGTCCTGGGCGAGCACGGCGTTCAGCAGCAGCAGGCTGATCAGCCCGCCGCAGAGCAGGCCGACCACGAGCAGCAGGAAAGGAGTCCTCGGCGGCCTGGCGCGACGGGCCGCCGGGGGCCCTGAGGCACCTGGAGCCCCGAGAGCCACGGCCTTGACCTGCTTGCCCTGCGCGGCCGGAGCGGTGGCTGGCGCAGGCCTGGCCGGCTTGGTCCCGTACCCCTGCGGCACCGCGCGGGGGACGCGCACGGGGCGTGCGCCGCGGCTGGGCGCGGCGCGTCGGACGTCTGTCTCACTCCTCGTCAACTGCCTCACGGATCCTCTCTGCCGCCCGACACCGGGCGGAGGCCGCCCGCGGGTTGCGGGCCACCTCCTCTTCGCTCGGAAGCTCGGCTCCCCTTGTCAGGAGCGCGAACCGCGGCTGGTGAGCCGGCAGCGGGACGGGGAGGCCGACAGGGCCGGTGTCCCTGGTCCGCGCGGTGATGACCTGCTTCGTCAGCCGGTCCTCAAGGGAGTGGTACGCGAGCACGACGACGCGCCCGCCCAGCGTCAATGCGTCGAGCGCGGCCGGGAGCGCGCGTTCCAGTGCTGTCAACTCCGCGTTCACCTCGATCCGCAACGCCTGGAAAGTCCTTTTGGCGGGGTTGCCCCCGGTCCTGCGGGTAGCGGCCGGGATCGCCGTTCTGACGATCTCCGCAAGCCGCTTGGTAGACGTTATGGCCTCTCTGGCCCTTTCCTTGATGATTAAGTGCGCGACACGCGGGGCGAATCGTTCTTCTCCGTAATCCCGCAGGATCCGGATCAGCTCGGCGGCCGGGTAGGTGTTGACCACGACCTCGGCCGTCAGCTCCTCGTCGCGGTCCATCCGCATGTCCAGCGGCGCGTCGTAGGAGTAGGCGAAACCGCGTTCGGCCTCGTCCAGCTGCGGGGAGGAGACGCCCAGGTCGAACAGCGCGGCGTCGACGCGGGGACGGCCCAGCTCGGCCAGCACCTCGGGAAGCTCGTCGGAGACCGCGCGGACCAGCGTGATCCGCTCGGCGTACGGGGCGAGCCTGGTGGTGGAGCGCTCGATGGCGGTGGGGTCGCGGTCGATCCCGATCAGGTGGAGCGAGGGATGCGCGGCCAGCAGGGCCTCGGCGTGACCGCCGAGGCCGAGGTTGGCGTCGACGAGCACGGGGGCGGGGCGGGCCAGCGCCGGAGCGAGCAACTCCAGCACCCGGTCGAGCATGACGGGGACGTGACCCCCGGCCGTCTGGAGATCATGGTTGTGGTTCTCGGCGCGCATGAAGCGCAACCCCCCTCTTTCCCGCCTCGTCCCGTGGACGCGCGGCGGACGCTCACCGGTGTCTTGAAAACAGGCCCCCACCCCCGGGGCCGTCCGGCCAGGTCCCCATCCGCACCCGCGTGTCCACCCGTCACCTGACACCGGGGAAGGTGCATCAGCTGACGGACAGGTGGTTGCGGGTGGAGACCTCGCCGAACGACGTTTTACCGATGAGTCGACCGTGGAATCACAGAATCCCTGGCAGCACCTCCTCCGACAGATCGGCGAAAGCCTGCTCTTGGTCGGCCAGATAGGCGCTCCAGGCGTCCGCGGCCCAGATCTCCAACCGGGTGTTGGCTCCGATGACCACGCAGTCGCGGCGCAGGCTGGCGTACTCGCGCAGAGGTTGCGGAACGGTGATCCGGCCCTGCTTGTCGGCGACCTCGTCGGATGCGCTGGCGAAGAGGACGCGGCTGTAGTCGCGGACCGCCTTGGCGGTCACCGGCGCGGTGCGCAGAGCCTCGGTTATGCGCTGGAACTCCTCTACGGGAAAGACGTAGAGGCAGCGCTCCTGGCCTTTGGTGATCACCAGACCCTCCGCCAGCTCCTCGCGGTACTTCGCCGGCAGGAACAGCCGTCCCTTGTCATCAAGACGTGGGTGGTGGGTGCCGAGGAACACCGGCCTCACCTCCCGTGCCCAGCGGAGCGCCAGGCGTCGCCGCCCTGCCCTCCACTGCGCACCACCATACTCCACTTCTCTCCACCGTCAACTGATTCCACGCCTCTTCACGACGGGTTTCGCCGACATTTCCCCAGTTCAAATGGGGTGGTGCGGAGTGGAGGGGGTAAGCGGCCCCTCGTACGCCACGGGCGTGTCGAGTAAGGCCGCCAAATAGACTATGGATCATGAAATAAGTCGGATCGCGGCGAAGAATGATGGAAGGCGGGGAGCCCCGCACCGTTCCGGAATCGGCGCACCCCGGCACGTGGTCGCGACCACCACGTCGCCCGCTATGACCGTTTACCCGGAATCAGCCCTGATGACCGCATAAAGTCGCCGTGGGAACGTATGGCGCCGTAGTGTCGGAAGGCAGAATGAGTTACGGGATCGCAAAGATTCCGCAACGGTACCCCCTCGGCGCACAACCGCCGCACCCTCATGGAGGCCTGGTGGCAGTAACACATGACGTCTCACCACAGCTCGATGATCTTGTGGTCACCGCGCACCGGATTCGTGAGTCGATCGAATCGGTGATCGAGGGCAAGAGCGACGTCGTCCGCCTGACCTTGACCGTACTGCTCGCCGAGGGACACCTCCTCATCGAGGACGTGCCCGGAGTCGGCAAGACCATGCTCGCCAAGGCGCTGGCGCGGTCCATCGACTGCCCGGTGCGCCGCGTGCAGTTCACCCCCGACCTGCTACCGAGCGACATCACCGGGGTGAGCGCCTACAACCAGCAGACCAGGGAGTTCGAGTTCAAGCCCGGCCCGGTCTTCGCCAACATCGTGGTCGGTGACGAGATCAACCGGGCCTCGCCGAAGACCCAGTCGGCGCTGCTGGAGTGCATGGAGGAGCACCAGGTCACCGTCGACGGCGCGACCTACCGCCTGGACTCCCCCTTCATGGTGATCGCGACGCAGAACCCGATCGAGATGGAGGGCACCTATCCCCTTCCCGAGGCACAGCGCGACCGGTTCACCGCCCGGATCGCGATGGGCTATCCCGCCCCCTCCGCGGAGCTGGAGATGCTCGACGTGCACGGCGCGGCCTCCCCGCTGGACAAGCTGGAGCCGGTGGCCACCACCGAGCAGGTGAAGGCCCTGATCGAGGCGGTGCGCGGGGTCTACGTCTCCCAGCCGATCAAGAAATACGCGATCGACCTGGTGACCGCCACCCGTCAGTCCCCCGACCTGAGGCTGGGCGCCTCCCCCCGCTCGACCCTGCAGCTGGTCAGGGCGGCGCGGGCGCACGCCGCACTCGCGGGCCGCGACTACGTCATCCCCGACGACCTTCAGGATTTGTGCGCCCCCGTGCTCGCGCACCGGCTGCTGCCCAGCATCGAGGCCCAGGGGCAGCGCCGCCCGCCCGAGCAGGTGATCGCCGACCTGGTCCGCCGGGTGCCCGTGCCCGAGGCCCAGGCCCGGTGACCTCTGGCCTCAAGGCGCTCACCGCCCGCGGCCGGTCCTTCCTCGCGTCCGGCGTCGCGGCGCTGTTGTGCGCCTTCATCCTCGGCGAGCACGACCTGCTCAGGATCGGCGTGCTGATCGTCTCGCTGCCGCTGCTCGCGGCCCTGGTGGTCGCCCGCACCCGTTACCGGCTGAGCTGCGCCCGGCGCCTGGACCCGCCCAGGACCGAGGTGGGCAGCGAGGCCACCGTGACGCTGCGGCTGGAGAACATCACCCGGCTGCCGACCGGACTGCTGATGATCGAGGACACCGTTCCCTACGCCCTCGGCGCCCGGCCCAGGTTCGTGCTGGACCGGGTGGAGGCGCAGGGCATCCGGGAGATCGACTACCGGGTCCGCTCCGACCTGCGCGGACGCTTCACCATCGGGCCGCTCTCCATCCGGATCAGCGACCCCTTCGGCCTGGTCGAGCTGACCAGGTCGTTCACCATCACCGACACGCTCATGGTGACGCCCCAGGTGGTGGCGTTGCCCCATGTGCGCCTGTCCGGTGAGTGGACGGGCGGGGGCGACAGCCGTACGAGAAGCGTCGCGGCCGCGGGAGACGACGACGTCGCGCCACGCGAGTACCGCCAGGGCGACGACCTGCGTCGCGTCCACTGGCGCTCGACCGCCAGACACGGCGAGCTGATGGTGCGGCGCGAGGAGCAGCAGTGGCAGAGCAGGGGGGCGCTGCTGCTGGACACCCGGCGCTACGCCCACCGGGGTGAGGGCCCGCGCTCGTCGTTCGAGGCGGCGGTCTCGGTCGCGGCCTCCATCGGCGTGCACCTCGCCCACGAGGGTCTCGGCCTGCGCCTGGTCACCGACCAGGGGGCCGAGCAGCTCACCGACAGCGGGCTGAGCCTGTCGCTGCTGGACACCCTGGCCGTCGTGCGGAACAGCACGGCACGATCACTGGAGTACGGCGTCGGCGCGCTGCGGCAGGGGGGCGGCGACGGCCTGATCGTCGCCGTGCTCGGCAAGATGGACCTCGACCAGGCCCAGGAGCTGGCCAGGGTCAGGCACGGCAACATGACCGGCGTGGCCGTGCTGCTGGACGTCGAGGGCTGGGAGAATCCCGAACTGGGCGAGGACGAGGAGTTCCGGGCGGTGCGCTCGGTGCTCACGGGAACGGGCTGGCGCGTGGTGGGGCTGCCCGCCGGCACCTCCGTCGCGAGCGTCTGGCAGGACGTCGCGCAACGCGGACGATTCGCGGCCGGCAGGAGTGGCTCATGAGACTTTCCATCGCGTCGGGCGTGGCCACGGGAGCGGTCGCGCTCGCGCTCTACCCGCTCTTCCAGGGCGGTGCCTGGTTCTGGTCGAGCCTGGGCGCCATCCTGGTCGTGACCGGGGTCGGCATGCTGGCCGGTCACTACACGCTGCCCGGCTGGCTGGCGCCGCCCGTGCAGGTGCTCGCGGTGTTGCTCTATCTCACGGCGGTGTTCGCCGGGGACGAGGCGTGGGCGAGGGTGTTTCCCACCTGGGACTCGCTCGACAGGCTGGACGAGTTGCTGACGACGGGCTTCGCCGACATCCAGCGGTTCGCCGCCCCCGTGCCCGACAACGCCGGCATCGTCCTGCTCACCTGCGGCGGTGTCGGCCTGATCGCCGTCCTGGTGGACCTGCTCGCCGCGCGGCTGCGCAGGGCGGCGCTCACCGGGCTGCCACTGCTGGCGCTGTTCACGGTCCCGGCCGCGGTGATCGTCGAGCCGATCAGCTGGCCGGCGTTCATCATCGGCGCCCTGGGCTACCTGGGGATCCTCGTCGCCGACGGACGGGAACGGGTCGGCCAATGGGGCCGCGCGGTGCTGGTGCGCCGCACGTCGTCCTTCACCGCCACCCGGCCGAACCCCGCCGACACCGGGCCGCTGCGGCTCTCGGGCAGACGCATCGGCTTCACCGCGATCGCGCTCGCCGTCCTGCTGCCCGCGCTGCTGCCCACCCTTGAGCCCGACCCGCTGTTCAATTTCGGCGTGGGCAACGGCAGAGGCGGCGGCGGCAACTCGATCAGCATCCCGAACCCCATGGTCAACCTGCGCGGCCAGCTGTCGCTGCCGGAGAACTCCACCGTCCTGACCTACCAGGCCAGCGACAGCACGCCGCGCTACCTGAGGATGTACTCGCTCGACGTCTTCGACGGCGAGCAGTGGACGATGTCGGAGCCCAGGGGCCGCCCCGAGGACCGGACCTCCGAGGCGCCGATGCCGCCGCCTCCCGGCCAGGGCGCGAACGTGCCCGTCACGCCCGCGACCGTCACCGTCACGGTGAGCCCGCAGGTCAGGAGACTGAGCTTCCTCCCCCTGCCCTACCCGGTGTCCAAGGTCACGGTGGCGGGCGACTGGCGTCCCGACCGCGACACGCTCATGGTCTTCTCCACGCGGAACACCGCGGGGGGCCTCACCTACCAGGCCCTCACCGCCGAGCCCGAGGCCACCGCGGACAGGCTCAAGGCGGCACCCTCGCCCGCCACGGCGATCAGGGACCGATACCTGACGCTGCCGGAAAACCTGCCCGAGGAGATCAGGCAACTCGCCCTCAGGGAGACCAAGCAGGATGCCGGCCCGTACGAGCAGGCGATCCAGCTGCAGGAGTTCTTCACCAAGACCGGCGGGTTCACCTACAGTCTGGCCACCCAGGGGCACGACGGCCCGGCGCTGACGGACTTCCTGATCCGCAACAGGACCGGCTACTGCGAGCAGTTCGCCGCCTCCATGGCGGTGCTGGCACGCGTTTTGGGCATCCCCTCCAGGGTCGCCATCGGTTACACCGGGGGCAGCGTCACCTCCGAGGGGTGGCAGGTGCGCACCCATGACTCGCACGCCTGGCCCGAGCTGTACTTCGAGGGCGTCGGGTGGCTCCGCTTCGAGCCCACCCCGGCGGGCGGAGCGGGTCAGGGCAGCGCGACGGTGCCGTCCTACACCCGCCCCGAGGTGGCGCCGGCCACCCCCGACGAGCCGAGCGCGGCACCGTCGTCGGCCCCCGACGACTCCGACTCGCCCACCGGCGCGGCGGACGACCGCCGCCGCGAGCAACTCGACCGGGACTCCGGTGGCGCGCTGATCCCGGTGGACGAGGGAATGCCGCCCGCTGCGAAGATCGGCATCGGGGTCGCGATCGCGCTTCTGGTCGCGCTGATCCCCGCGCTGATCCGCTGGCAGCTGCGGGCCCGCCGAGGCAGGTCCTACTCACGGCCGGTGAGGGGCCCCGGGGGCGAGGGTTCGGCCGTCCCCGATCCCACCGCCGTCGCGCCCGCCGCGGTCAGGGAGATCCGCTGGGAGCCGGCGGTGACGGCCGCGTGGGCCGAACTCGACGACGCCCTGTGCGACTACGGGATGTCGCGGCAGGTGAGCGAGAGTCCGCGCGCGCTGGCCAGGCGGCTGGCCGAGCAGTACGTGTTCGAGCCGGAGGCCGCCACCGCGCTGGCGAGGATCGCCGCGGCGGTGGAGCGGATGCTCTACGCCAGAACGGCGGGCGAGATCGGTACCCTGCGCGAGGACATGCGCACCGTGCGGCGGGCGCTGGCGGCCACCGTGACCCGTGGCAGACGGATCAGGGCGGTGCTGCTACCGCCCTCCACGCTCCTGCGGGCGCGGGCGATGGGCGGGCGGGTGCTGGACGGTTTCGACCGGCTGGAGAACATCCGGCTGCGCCGACCGGTCAGGAAGGGCGCCTGAGCCCTCCGGTGATCGGGACGCGACATCGCGCCCCGATCACCGGGCTTCCGCTGCCGACGCTGTTCACGGTCCCGGCCGCGGTGATCGTCGAGCCGGTCAGCCGACCGGCGTTCATCATCGGCGCTCCGGGCTACCCGGGGATCCTCGTCGCCGACGGACGGCGAGGCAGGCGCCGCCGGGGCACGCGAGAGGGACCCCGGGGACGACACGGTGCGACACCGCGAACAAGGCGATGGACGACGCGCTGAACGACACAAGGGGTGACGCGGGCCGCTCCCATGCGGGAGTGACCCTCGTCGGCGTAGAGAGATCGTCGGGGGGATCCTCTGGGGAAGGTGACGCCCCCGCCGGGCTAGCGCTCGTCGTTGCGACGGCGCCAGCGCTCCTCCATACGTTCCATGAAGCTCTGGCGGGAGCCGCCGGGACGGCGCCCCCCCTTGCCTCGCGGCTGATCGGGCGACGTGGCCGCGTTGGCCTCACCGAACCCGTTCATCCGCTTCCAGCTGGACAGACCCCACAGACACGCGGCGAGCATGACCACGAAACCGCCGACGCCGAGCGGGATGTTGATGATCACAACGCCGACCATCAGCAGGACGACACCCAGGATGAAGCCGATGGAGGCTTTCACCAGGCGGCGCCTGTAATGGCTGCGGGGATCACTGATCCTGACGGTATTGGCCCACTTCGGGTCCTCGGCGTAGAGGGCCTGCTCGATCTGGTCGAGCAAGCGCTGCTCGTGCTCAGAGAGCGGCACGGCGCCTCCCAAGGACAGCCCCAGGACGGGGAAGACGGTGACGGACGACACGGGGTGTCCGAACCTCGCGGTCGGTTATCCCCAGAATACGAGGCTGTAGACGTAGACGAAAGAAAACGTCCAACGTAGTCCAAACCGGAGGCCGCGTCATGGGTCTATTCCATCAAACGGCGGGCGAACAAGGGAGGCCGGGAGGACGGCATCGCGACCGAATCTGCGGGCCGCCCTGTCCATCGCCCGCTCGGCCTCCCGCCAGCCCGTCTCGCGCTCTCCGAGCCCGAGCTGCCGGGTCGCCCCGGCGGCCGGGCCGAGGTTCTCCACCCGCACACCGACCAGTCTCAGCCTGGTGTTCTCCAGGCCGGAGGCGGCGTAGAGGGCGCAGGCGACCTCGTACAGGACCTTGGCGACGTCGGTGGGCTCTCGCAGGCTCCTGGACCGGGAAAGGGTGGTGAAGTCGGCGCGACGGAGCTTGACGCTGATCGTGCGGCCGACACTGCCACTCTCCCTGAGCCTGGCGGCGACCCGCTCGGAGAGGCGGAGCAGCTCCCTGCGGATCTCCACGGGATCGGCGATGTCTGTGGCGAAGGTCTCTTCCGCGCCGATGCTCTTGTCGGGGACGTACGGGGTCACCGGGCGTTCGTCGCGCCCCCAGGCGAGCGCCGCCAGGTGCGCGCCGGCCGCCTGGCCCAGATCCCGCTGGAGCGTCTCCACAGGGACCCTTGCGAGGTCGCCGACGGTCTTGATGCCGAGGCGGGCCAGTGACCGCTCGGTGCGCTCTCCGACGCCCCACAGCGCCGCCACGGGCAGCGGGTGCAGGAAGTCGACCACCCTGTCGGCGGGCACCACGAACAGGCCGTCGGGCTTGCAGTGCCGCGAGGCGAGCTTCGCCACGAACTTGCTGCCGGCGACCCCGACGGAACAGGTGACGCCCTGCTCTCGCACGACCTGCTCGCGGATCATCCCGGCGATCGCCGCCGGTGGGCCGAGGCGCTTGCGGGCCCCGCCGACGTCGAGGAACGCCTCGTCGGAGGCGATCGGCTCGACCTCGGGGGTGTAGGTGTGGAAGATCTCCATGACGCGCCGGGAGACCTCCGCGTATTTGCCCCGGCTCGGCGGGATGATCACCGCTTGGGGGCAGAGCCGTCGGGCCCGGGTCATGGGCATGGCCGAGTGCACCCCGAATCTCCGGGCCTCGTAGGTGGCGCTGAGCACCACCCCGCGCGCCCCGGGCGCGCCGATGATGACGGGAGAACCCCGGAGCTCGGGACGGTCACGCAGCTCGACGCCCGCGTAGAAGGCGTCCATGTCGACGTGGAGGATCGGGCAGCCGCTGTCGTCCGTCCCC
Organism: Streptosporangium sp. NPDC000509; assembly: GCF_042898365.1. Classification (NCBI taxonomy): domain Bacteria; kingdom Bacillati; phylum Actinomycetota; class Actinomycetes; order Streptosporangiales; family Streptosporangiaceae; genus Streptosporangium; species Streptosporangium sp. NPDC000509. The sequence continues at coordinate 393,288 of NZ_JBIAYX010000001.1, forward strand.
AGATCGGCACCCGGACGCGGCATCTGCTGCTTTCTCGACACCCCGCCATCCTACGGGAACACGCGTTCGATGTGGCGTTCACCGGTGGCCAAGCATGTGCAGTTGGGTGGCGATGTCGCGGAGCACCGGGTGCGCCGCCGCCGCCTGCTCCAGGGCGACCAGGGCGCGGGCGGCTCCGGGCTCGCCGTCGAGCAGCCTGCTGGGCACCAGGTCGGCGAAGACCCGCACACCGTGCACCTCGCCGGGCGTGAGACCCGCCGCGGCGAGAAGCCGCTCCAGTGCCTCTCGGGTGAAGCGCCTGGGCGTGGGGTCGCGGTCGCCCCAGCGGCCCTGAGGGTCGTCCAGGACCTGGAGTGCCTCGTCGAACCTGCCGGCGATGGAGCGGTGGAGCGCGGCGGCGAGCGGGTTGGCGGCGAGCACGCTGATCACGCCGCCCTCGCGCAGCAGGCCGGCCATCGCCCGCACCGCGCCGTTCGGGTCCTCCACGTACTCCAGCACGCTGTGGCAGAGCACCAGGTCGGCCCCGCCACCCGGGAGCAACTCCCCCAGGTCCACGGCGTCACCCTGGAGGGCGCGCACCTCCACCCCCGCCTCCGCCGCGCGGCGCTCCAGCGCGGCGAGCGAGTCGGGGCTGGGATCGACGACCGTCACGGCGTGCCCCAGGTCCGCCAGGGGAACGGCGAAACCGCCCGTTCCGCCCCCGGCGTCGACGATGTCGAGCCGCTCACGGCCTGTCGCGGCCACCCGCTCGGCCAGCACGGCACTCAGGACGTCCCACACGACCGCTGTGCGGACCGCGGGGGTGCCCGCCTGCCGTGAGATGCCTACGGCGTGCAACTTCAGATCGCCTCCTCGTTCGGTGACGAGCCCAGCCTACGCGGCGCGCCCCCCGGTGCGGCCCAAGGAGTATCCATACTCGTACTTGATCGAGTCTTTTTCCCGGCTCGGACGGATCCCATGGGCAAGCCGGGAGAAAAGGGGACACCCCGGACAGGGGTACGCCAGGGCGGGGAGACCCGGAGATCCGGGCCCCCGCGGGGCGACCGGCGAGGCCTCTCCTGCCCCTGACCGGGTTTCCCTCGGCCGGGACGGTTGTTCCCCGCCGAGGTTTTCCCGGTCGACGTCCGGCGCAGGACCGCTAGAGCGCCAGGGACGGCTTGAGCTGCTTGAAACGGGCCATCAGCCCGTTGACGAACTGCGGCGACTCGTCGGTCGACAGCTCGGAGGCCAGGCTGACCCACTCGCTGATGACGACGCCCTCGGGAACGTCGGGCATCCACAGCAGCTCGTAGGTGCCGCCGCGCAGGAGGTTGCGGTCGACCGCGGGCATGCGGTCGAGCGTCCAGCCCTCGGAGTAGGTGGTGATCAGCTCGTCGATGCGCGACCGGTGCCTGCACACGCCCTCGACGATCGTCGTGGTGTATTCGTTCACGGGCGGCTCGGCCCGCTCGATGCGCTCGGCGAGGACACTCAGCGGGTCCTGGCCACGCGCCTCGGCCTCGAAGAGGATGTCGAGCGCGCGCCTGCGCGCCTTACCTCGTGCCGACATCAGGCGCGGCCGAGATAATCGCCGGTGCGGGTGTCGACCTTGACCTTCTCACCGGTGGTGATGAAGAGCGGCACCTTGATCTCGGCGCCGGTCTCCAGCGTGGCGGGCTTGGTGCCGCCGGTGGAGCGGTCGCCCTGGAGGCCGGGCTCGGTCTCGGCGACGAGCAGCTCGACGGCCGCGGGCAGGTCGACGTAGAGGACGTTGCCCTCGTTGATCGCCACGGTGGCCAGCATGTTCTCCAGCAGGTAGTTGGCCGAGTCGCCGACCGCCGTCCTGGAGACGTTGAGCATGTCGTAGGTCTCGGTGTCCATGAAGACGTAGTCGTCGCCGTCCATGTAGGAGAACTGCATCTCGCGCTTGTCGACGTTGGCCACCTCGACCTTCACGCCCGCGTTGAAGGTCTTGTCGACGACCTTGCCGGATAGCACGTTCTTGAGCTTGGTGCGGACGAACGCGCCGCCCTTGCCGGGCTTGACGTGCTGGAACTCCACGACGGCCCAGAGCTCACCGCCGTCGAGCTTGAGCACCAGGCCGTTCTTGAGGTCGTTCGTCGTCGCCACTAGTCTCTCCTGCGTACGGCCGCTCTTAAAGGACGAGCAGCTCTTTGGTCGTCCGTGTGAGAAGTTCCGGTCCGCCATCGCGCACCACGAGCGTGTCCTCGATGCGAACGCCGCCCCTGCCGGGAAGGTAAACCCCTGGCTCGACGGTCACCGGAACTCGATCCTCAAGTCTAGCGTGCTCAAGGTCGCGCTCCGGCTCTCTCGAAGATCGTTCCGGCTTCGGAGAACCTTCCCGCTCTCCCCGGGAGTCCTGCGGGTTCCCGGGTCTCGCCGGTGACAGGAACGGCGCCTCGTGGATCTGCAGCCCGACGCCGTGGCCGAGGCCGTGCTTGAAGAACTCCCCGTACCCCGCCTCCACGATCAGGTCGCGGGCCGCGGCGTCCACCTCGTGGAGCGCCGCGCCGACCCGCGCGGCCAGGCTCCCGGCCCGCTGGGAGGCGCGGACCAGGTCGTACAGCTCGCGCTGCCACCCCGCGGGCTCGCCGATCGCCACGGTCCTGGTCATGTCCGCGTGGTAGCCCCGGTACAGCGCCCCGAAGTCCATGGTGACCAGGTCGCCGCGCTCCAGCGGCCGGTCCGAGGGCGAGTGGTGCGGGATCGCGCCGTTGGGCCCGCTCGCGACGATCGAGTCGAAGGCGAGCCCCTCCGCGCCCAGTTCCACCATCCGGCGCTCCAGCGCCCTGGCGACCTCCTTCTCGGTCAGTCCGGGACGCAGGCCGGGCACGACCTCGTCGAAGGCCCGGCCGGTGAGCTCGCACGCGGTGCGGATGAGGTCGATCTCGGCGTCGTCCTTGACCGTGCGCACCGACTCCACGAGCCCGGACAGGCGCGGCAGTCCTCCGCCCAGCCGGAAGTAGTCGGTGACGGACATGTGGTCGGCCTCGATGCCCGTCCGGCCGTTCTCCGGCAGCAGGGCCCCGGCGACGTCGGGCGCCTCGATCACCTCCACGTCGGCGCAGACGCGCCGGGCGGCCTCGATGTAGCGGGAGTCGGTGGCCAGGGTGGCGCCGGCGTCGGCCCTGACCAGGACGGCCGCGTTGGAGCTGGCCAGGCCGGTCAGGTAGCGCACGTTCACGACGCTGGTGACCAGGATCGCGTCCGCCCGGTGAGCGGGCAGCAGGGCCGCGAGGCTCGCGCGGCGCCGGGCGTGGGTGGCGGTCATGGTAGGCATGTTATTAACCGATTTGACCAATGTCGTCACCTTAGTCCTGCGATAATCCTGCGACCCTGGGCGTACCCGGCCGGCGTCAGGAGGCGAGTTCCCTCACCCTCTCGATGAGCCGGACGCGCTCCTCGTGGGTGCCCGCGAGCGGGGCGACGTTGACGGTCGTGACACCCGACTCGCGCATCGCCTGCAGGCGCTCGCGGACGTGCCCCTCCGAGCCGATCAGGGACGTCCTCTCCAGCAGCTCGTGCGGTACGAGCGCGGCGGCCTCGTCCTTCCTGCCCTCCAGGTAGAGGTTCTGGATCTGCTCGGCCTCCTTCTCGTAGCCGTACCTGCGGGCGAGGTCGTTGTAGAAGTTTCTGCCCTTGGCGCCCATACCGCCGATGTAGAGCGCGGCCATCGGGCGGCCCAGCTCCAGCCAGCCGGAGACGTCGTCGCCGATGGCGAGCGGGGCCTGGGCGATCACGTCCAGCTCGCCCAGCGCCGGGTCCCGCCTCGCCCCGCCCGCCGCCAGGGAGGCACCCCACACGTCGGCGGCCTTCTCCGGCACGTAGAAGATCGGCTCCCAGCCCTCGGCGAGCTCGGCGGCGAGCTCGACGTTCTTGGGACCGATGGCGGCGATCACGACGGGGATGCGCTCGCGGACCGGGTGGTTGATGAGCTTCAGCGGCTTGCCCAGCCCCGTTCCCTGGTCCGCGGGGAGCGGAACGGTGTAGTGCCTGCCCTCGTAGGTCAGGCGCTCGCGCCGCCAGACCTGACGGCAGATCTCGACGACCTCGCGGGTACGGCCGAGCGGCGCGGTGTAGGGAACGCCATGGAAGCCCTCGACGACCTGGGGGCCCGAGGCTCCCAGGCCGAGGGTGAAGCGGCCGTCGGAGACGTAGTCCAGGCCCGCGGCGGTCATGGCCAGCAGGGCGGGGGTGCGGGAGTAGACGGGCAGGATGCCGGAGGCGATCTGCAGCCTCTCGGTCCTGGCGGCGATGTAGCCCAGCTGACTGACCGCGTCGAAGCTGTACGCCTCGGCGACGAAGACGATGTCGAGCCCGGCCTTCTCGTAGTCGGCCAGCTCGGCCACCGTCTCCTTGAAGCCCCCCGAGTAGTTCAGGGCCATACCGATGCGCATCGTGAGATCGTCCTTCCGCGGTGCCGACAAAACCGAATGTTATTCCGTCGCCTCGTCGGCAAAGGCTATCGACTCACCGCCGAAGCACCAAGCCCCGCGCCGCCGCCATCGGGCCGGTAGCCTACGCATTCCGGGGTAGGGGACCCCGGAGGTGGGGGCGGGTCACCACCACAGGGCGGACGAGGAGCGGTGTGCTGAGGCAGTCGATCGTCGTGGCGGCGGCAGCGCTCGCCCTCACGCTCGGAGGGCACCGGCTCCTGCCGGAGCTGGGCGGTTTCACGCCCGTGCTGGAGAGCCTGCTCCCATGGCTCGGGGTGGCCGTGCCGATCCTGCTGATCTGCGCGCTGGCCACCCGTTCGTGGCAGGTGATCGTCGCCGCGCTGGTCCCGGCGACCGTCTGGGGCCTCATGTTCGGTCCGGCGCTGCTGCGCAGCCCGCCCGGCGGACCCAGCGACCTCTCGGTCGCCACCCTCAACGTCGGCGCGACCAACGCCGCCTCCGCCGAGGCCATGCGGTCCGTCTCCAAGGGCCGCGACCTGGTCGCGGTGCAGGAACTGACCGCCGGCGGCCCCGCGGCGAAGTTCCTCAACGACCACTTCCCCCACCGCTACCGGATCGCCACGGTCGGCCTGTGGAGCCGGTTCCCGATCGCCGAGGCACGAAAGGCCGACATCGGCCTCGACTGGGCGCGGGCACTGCGCGCGGTGGTCGTCACTCCCAAGGGCAGGGTGACCGTGTACGTCATGCACCTCGCCTCCGCCCGTCCGGGACAGACCGCCCAGCGCGACGAGACCCTCGCCCACGCCCGCAGGATGGTCGACAGGGACGACAGCGAGCACCTGCTGCTGCTCGGCGACCTCAACACCGCCACCACCGACCGCAAGCGTTCCGGCCTGGTGCCGCCGCTGTCGGACGCCCAGCAGGAGGCCGGTACCGGATTCGGCTTCACCTGGCCCGCGTCCTTCCCCGTCACCCGCCCCGACCACATCCTGTACCGCGGCATGATCGCCACCAGCGCCGGCGTCGAGCGGGCCGCGGGCAGCGACCACCGCGCCGCCGTCGCCTCCCTGCGCCTGGCCGCCTAGGAAAGCCCCGGGAAACCGGCGCACCGCCGTCCCCTTTATTGCGCCTGACCGCCCAGGTCAGCCCGGGAAACCGGCGCACCGCCGTCGCCTCATTGCGCCTGACCGCCCAGGAGACCGGTCGGGTGACCGTACGGAGCGTTGATCGACACCGGGCGAGGCCAGGCCGATCCGTCGCGACCCTCGGTTCACCCGAGGCCGAACATCGCCCGGTCCTCACCCGACCGGCGCCCTAGAAACCCGGCGCTCCCGGGCGGGCACGGAGGGCGGACAGGTCGGCCGGGGTGTCGATGTCGGCGGGGTCGGCGACGTCGTCGCAGGGGACCGCGACGACCAGTTCCGGATGGGCCCTCAGGAACGGGCGGGCGCCCGCGTCCCCGGTCGCGAGCCTGGCGACCTCCTCGAAGTGCTCCCTCGCGATCAACACCGGGTTCCTCCGCGCGCCGCCGTAGGTGGCGACGGCGACCGAGGCGCCCCGCCGCGCGGCCTCGATGAGCCGCTCCACCGCCCGCGGGCCGACGAACGGCTGGTCCACCAGGGCGATCACCACGTGCTCGGCGACGTCCGGGATCGCGTTCAGTCCGGCCCTGAGCGAGGAGCCCATCCCCGAGCTCCACTCCGGGTTGTGGACGGTCACCGCTCCCCCTATCCGCACGGTGGCCGCGCCGAGCACCACGACCACGGGACGGCAGCCGCCGTCGTGGAGCGCCCTCACCCCGCGATCCACCAGCCGCTCCCCGTGGAAGTCCACCAGCGCCTTGGGAGTGCCGAGCCGCGAGCCGGATCCGGCGGCGAGCAGCAGTCCCGCGCTCGCCGCACGCCCACCGATCTCCGCTGCGCTCACCCGCCGGGCCCCTCGCCGTGGATCCTGCCGGAACCGTCGGTCAGCGGCCGGCCCGATCCGCCCCAGCGCAGCTGGATCAGCTCCGCGGCGATCGAGATCGCCGTCTCCTCCGGCGTGCGCGCGCCCAGGTCCAGCCCGATCGGCGAGCGGAGCCTCTTCAGCTCGGCCTCCCCCATCCCCGCCTGCGCCAGCCGGGCCAGCCGGTCCTCGTGCGTGCGGCGCGAACCCATCGCGCCGACGTAGCCCGCCGGGGTGCGCAGCGCGACCTCGAGCAGGGGGACGTCGAACTTGGGATCGTGGGTGAGCACGCAGATCGCGGTCCGCTCGTCCACGACGGTCGAGGTGAGATAGTCGTGCGGCCACTTCACGACCACCTCGTCCGCCTCGGGGAAGCGCTTGGCCGTGGCGAACACCGGCCGGGCGTCGCACACGACCACGTGGTAGCCGAGGAACTTGCCGACCCTCGCGACCGCGGCGGCGAAGTCGATCGCGCCGAAGACCAGCATCCTGGGCGGCGGCGCGAAGGACTGGACGAAGACCGACAGCTCGTCGAGCCGTCGCTCTCCCCTCGCCCCGTACCTGCGGATGCCCGTCAGTCCCTGCGCGAGCATCCCCCTGACGTCGTCGTCCACCGCGTCGTCCAGCCGGGTCACCCCCAGGGAGCCTGAGGAGCGGTCGGGCCAGATGACCCGGCGGGTGCCGACCGCGCCCGGCCCCGACAGAACGGTCGCCACCGCCACCGGCTCACGCCGCAGTACCGAGGCGGCGACCTCCCCCAGTTCGGGGAAGGTCTCCCTGGAGACGGGCTCGACGAAGATGTCCAGGATGCCGCCGCAGGTCAGGCCGACGGAGAAGGCGTCGTCGTCGCTCACCCCGTACCGCTGCAGGACGGGCGCGCCCGAGGAGACCACCTCCCTGGACAGCTCGTAGACGGCGCCCTCGACACAGCCGCCGGAGACGCTGCCCTCGGCCTCGTCGCCGAGCACCGCCATGGACGCCCCCGGTGGCCGGGGCGCGCTGCGGAAGGTGTTGACCACGGTGGCCAGGCCGAACGTCTCTCCCGCCTCCCACCATCGCAGGATCTGTGACAGAACGTCACGCATGCGTACCTCCAAGCAGCGTCGCCAGTTCCTCGAACGCGGCCAGGCTGTGCCCGGCCACGAAGTCGTCGATGTGGGGAAGCGCGGCCCGCATCCCGGCGGTGAGCGGCCGGTAGCCCTCCCTGCCCTTGTGCGGGTTCACCCAGATCACCCGGTGGGCCGTACGGGACAGCCTGGCCATCTCCGCTCCCAGCAGCGAGACGTCGCCGCGCTCCCAGCCGTCGGAGGCGATCACCACCACCGCCCCCGCCGCGTCGTTCAGCGCCAGAAGGCGCCGCAGCTCCTCCCCCAGACGGGTGCCGCCGCTCCAGTCGGGAACGGCGCGGGAGACGGCGTTCATCGCGGTCTCCGGGTCGCGGTGGCGAAGCTCGGCGGTGAGCCGGGTCAGCCGGGTGCCGGCGCTGAACACCTCGGTGGCACCCGGCTCCGACCTGACCAGCGCGTGGGCGAGGCGGAGCAGCGTGTCCGCGTACGGGGTCATGGAGCCGCTCACGTCGACCAGCAGCACGACCCTGCGCGGCCTGGTCCGGTGCGCGCGGTAACGGAGCCCGGCGATCTCCCCTCCTCTGCGCAGGGTCTCCCGGACGGTCGCCGGGCCGTCCAGCCGCCCTCGGCGCGAGGGCCGGAAACGCCGTGACGCGCGCCGCTCCCTGCCCACCCGCAGCAGGGCGAGCAGCCGGTGCGCCTCGGCGAGCTCCGCCGCCGTCATCCGGGCCACGTCCCGGGTGCGCAACACCTCCGTCGCGCTCGCGGTCGACGCCAGAGCGGGAGGCTCGCCGCCCTGGCGGTGCTCGGGGCGTACCTCGGGCCTCGCCGCGGTGTGCCGGGTGACGGTGACCGCCTCCGCTCTCGCACGGCCCGCCCGCAGCCCTGCGAAGTAGGCGCGGAAGACCCGGTCGTAGCGGGGCAGGTCCTCGGCCGAGGCGCACAGCGTGACCCTGCCCGCCCAGTAGACGTCGCCGGGCCTGGAGGCGTCCAGGTGGGACAGGGCACGCAGCAGGCCCTGGGTCCGCTCGTGGTCGGCGGACACCCCCGCGGCGCGCAGCGTCCTGGCGAAACCGGTCATGACCGCGACCAGGTCCTCCCCCGCGCCGAGTCCGGAGGGAAGCGCCGCGAGAGGGGCCCCACCGTCCGGAGCGGCCCGGGTGACGGGAGGAACGCCGGTCGAGGGGAGTCCGGTCGAGGCAGTCCCGGTCGGCGGGATTCCCACCGAGGGAGAGCCTGCTGGGAAAGCACCGGTCGCGGGAGGCCCGGTCGGCGGAACACCGGTCATGGGAGACCCGGTCGGCGGAACACCGGTCGGGGGAACGCCGTCAGCGCCGGGACGCACCGAGGAATCCCTTCCCGAGCACCGTCTCGTGGTCCTCCCTGTGCTTGAGCAGGGCGCCCAGCGAGGCGGCCGCCAGGTCGGGGTCGAGCTCACGGGCGCCGAGGGCGAGGAGTGCCTCGGTCCAGTCCAGGGTCTCGGCGATCCCCGGCGGCTTGATCAGATCGGCCTCGCGGAGCCGCCCCGTCGCCGTGGCCACCTGCTCGGCCAGGATCTCCGAGCACTCGGGAAGCCTCCTGCGCAGGATCGCCACCTCCCTGTCGAAGGAGGGGTGGTCCAGCCAGTGGTAGAGACAGCGTCGTTTCAGCGCGTCGTGCACCTCGCGGGTGCGGTTGGAGGTGAGCACGACCACCGGCGGCCGCGCGGCGCGGATCGTACCGAGTTCGGGGACGGAGATCGCGAAGTCCGAGAGCACCTCCAGCAGGATCGCCTCGAACTCCACGTCGGCCCGGTCGACCTCGTCGATGAGCAGCACCGCGGGCTGGGTCTCGATCGCCCTCAGCAGCGGCCTGGCGATCAGGAATCTTCGGTCGTAGACCTCGCCCTCCAGCCGGGCGGCGTCGGTGACGCCCTCTGCCTTGGCCGCCTCGGCCGCCTTCAGGTGCAGGAGCTGGCGGGCGAAGTCCCAGTCGTAGAGCGCCTGGGACGCGTCGAGCCCTTCGTAGCACTGCAGGCGGATCAGTGGCGCGTCGAACACCTCGGCGAGGGTCCTGGCCAGCTCGGTCTTGCCGACTCCCGCCTCGCCTTCGAGCAACAGCGGGCGGCCCATCCGCAGCGCGAGGAAGGTCGCCGTGACGAGCCCTTCGTCTGCCAGGTATGACCGCTCGTCGAGCAGCTCCGCCAACTGCGCGGGCGACTCCACATTGGATGTCTCGATTGTCCGCCTCACCACCACCTCAGGCTACGCCCGTCGGCGGGGTCCCAGCGTGACCACACCGCACCACACCGCGCCCCGGCTCCCGCGCCTGCCCGCCCGGCGGCGGCGTCGCAGGCCCGCATCGTCGCCGGCGGGCCCCCGGCCTGCTCGGTGCTCGGGACGAGCTTCAACATTTCCGTCACCGACGCCTCGTTGGCGATATCGCCCGGTAGTCGTGGAAGGATCGCATCGTGCAGGACCGTTCCGCGTTTCCTCCCGGCCCAGAAGGACCGGGCCTTCACGCTGCAGGTGTTGAGTGAAGAACCTGCTCGACCGGATCAACACCCCGTCCAGGGCCGTCGTGCTGGCGTTCCTGGCGGTGGTCCTCGTCGGTACGGGGCTGCTTTCGCTACCGGTCGCGGTCGCGGCGGGTGAGAGCGTCTCGTGGACGTCGGCCCTGTTCACCGCCACCTCCGCGGTGTGCGTGACCGGGCTCGCCGTGCACGACACCGCGACGCACTGGTCGTTCTTCGGCGAGATCGTGCTCATGGTGCTGATGCAGATCGGCGGCTTCGGGATCATGACGCTCTCCTCGATCCTCGCGGTGATCGTCTCGGGAAAGCTCGGTCTGCGCGCCCGTCTCAACACCCAGGCCGAGACCAAGACCCTCGGTCCCGGCGACGTACGGAAGGTGATCGCGGGGGTCGCCAAGGTCACGCTGGTCGCCGAGGCGCTCACCGCCACGGTGCTCGCCGCCCGCTTCATGATCGGGTACGGGGAGCCGTTCGGCCGCGCCGCCTATTACGGGATTTTTCATGCGATCTCAGCGTTTACCAACGCCGGATTCGCGCTCTGGCCGGACAGCATGATGAGGTTCGTCACCGACCCGTGGATCTGCCTCCCGCTCATCACCGCGGTGGTCGCCGGAGGTCTCGGCTTCCCCGTCTACGCCGTGCTGCGGCAGAACTGGCGCCGCCCGGCGCGCTGGACACTGCACGCCAAGATCACACTGGGGATGACCGCCGTCCTGCTGTTCGGCGGGGCGGTGGCCATCACCGCCACCGAGTGGAACAACCCGGGAACGCTGGGTCCCCTCTCCCCCGGCCTGCGGATCATGGCCGGGTTGTTCCACAGCACGATGACCCGCAGCGGTGGCCTGAACTCCGTGGACACCTCCCAGATGAGCGAGAGCTCCTGGCTCATCAGCGACGTGCTGATGTTCATCGGAGCGGGCAGTGCGAGCACCGGGGGCGGCATCAAGGTGACGACGTTCGCGCTGCTCGGATTCGTGATCCTCGCCGAGTTGCGCGGCGAGCCCGACGTGTCGGCGGGCCGCCGCCGCGTTCCCGAGCAGTTGCAGCGGCAGGCGCTCACGATCGCCCTGCTGAGTGTGGCGTCGGTCGCGATGGGCACGTTCGCCCTGATGACGGTGACACCGTTCAAGCTCGACCGCGTACTGTTCGAGGTGGTCTCCGCCTTCGGCACGGTCGGGCTCTCGACCGGGATCACCGCCGACGTCGGCACCGTGGGACACCTCATCCTGACCATCCTGATGTTCGTCGGGCGGCTCGGTCCGGTGACCCTGGGCGCCGCGCTGGCACTGCACGTACAGACCCGTCGGTTCCGATACCCGGAGGAGCGTCCCCTCGTTGGTTGACAGGAAGGGCCGCAGCGACGCGGTCGTGGTGATCGGCCTCGGCCGGTTCGGCGGCGCGCTGGCGGCGGAACTCGTGAGCCGCGACGTCGAGGTGCTCGGCGTCGACAGCGACCCCAAGAACGTGCAGCACTTCTCCGGGCGGCTCACCCACGTGGTGTGCGCCGACTCCACCGACCCCGACGCCCTCGAACAGCTGGGCATCAGGGAGTTCGGCAGGGCAGTGGTCGGCATCGGCACCGACATCGAGGCGAGCATCCTGACCACCTCGATCCTCACCGACCTGGGAGTGTCCGACATCTGGGCGAAGTCGATCAGCCTGCAGCACAGCCGGATCCTGCGGCGGGTCGGCGCGCACCACGTGGTGCAGCCGGAGCACGACATGGGCGAGCGGGTCGCGCACCTCGTCACCGGGCGCATGCTCGACTACGTCGAGGTCGACGAGGACTACGCCATGATCAAGACCCTCGCGCCCCGGTGGGCCGACGGCAAGAGTCTGAGCAGCCTGGGCATCCGCAGCGAGTACGGGGTCACCGTGGTCGGGATCAAGAAACCCGGCGGCAAGTTCACCTACGCCACCTCCGACACGGTGATCCACAACGGCGACACCCTGCTCGTGGCGGGCGACACCGACAAGGCCGAGCGGTTCGCCGAGGAGACCTGAGCGCGGGAACGCGCCGGTGCGGACCGGAACTCGGCCCCGTCGCGCACCGGCGGGTTCCCACCACGCCGCCTACCGGGCGGTGCAGGTCATCCCGGTGGGGGCGGTGTTGGCCCCGGACCAGGCGCCGTTGAACCCGAAGGAGGTGGTGCCGCCCGAAGACAGCGCCCCGTTCCAGGACAGGTTGACCACGGTGACGGCCGAGCCGCTCGCGGTGTGCGAGCCGTTCCACAACTGGGTGATGGTCTGGCCGCTGGGGAAGGTCCACGCGACGGTCCAGCCGGTGAGCGCGGCGGTGCCGGTGTTCTTCACCTCGACGTTGGCTCCGAAGCCGCCGTTCCACTGGTTGGTGACGGTGTAGGTCGCGGCACAGGCCTTTCCGGCCGGTGTCGGCGTCGGGGTCGGAGTGGGCGTCGGGGTGGGCGTTGGGGTCGGGGTCGGAGTGGGCGTCGGTGTCGGCGTCGGCGTCGGGCCGCTGGTGCCGGCCTTTTCGGCCGTCCAGGCGCCGACCCAGGCCAGGACCGCGTTCCAATTGATGGCGACCTCGTTCACCGACCAGGCGTCGATGTCGTCCAGGTAGCACTTCTGCGGCCGGCAGCCGCTGAGGCGCTGCTGGGCGACCGGGTCCTCCAGGCCGCTGTTGGGACCGCCGGCCAGGGCGCCGGGCGGCGCGATGGGCAGGGAGGAGTTGATCTGGTTGGCCCAGAACCGATGGTGGACGTTACGGGAAGGCTTGTCGCCGTAGCCGGTGACGTAGGAGTAGCCCGTCGGGTTGCGGCCGAGCTGGTACGCCATCGTCTCGAACACCCCGGTGCGGAACCGCTCGGCGCCGGAGAAGTCGTGGGCCAGGGCCAGCACGACGGTGTTGTTGAGGATCAGGTTGTTGGACCCCCAGATGTAACCGCCGCCGGACGGCTGGAAGGGCACCGGGTAACCCTGGCCGCGCATCACGTTCAGCAGGCCGTCGGCGGCCGAGACGAAGGAGGCCCTCAGCTGCTGGCCGATGGAGGAGGTCAGGCCGTTGGGCACCAGCGCCAGGGTGATGTCGCCCAGGCTGCCGACCTCCGCCCACAGGGCGCCCTCGTTCGTGAAACTGCGTCCGTAGTACAGCGAGGAGGAGGTCAGGTCGGTGCGGTAGGCCTGTTTGCCGGTGGTGGTGTACAGCTCGGCGGCGGCCCAGTAGAACTCGTCGGTCACCTTGCCGTCGGCATAGGAGCCGCCGCCGGTGCCGTCGGAGGCCGGGGCGAACCGCGAGGGGTTGGCCTTGGCCGCGGCGTAGGCCTTCTCCGCCGCGGTCAGGCAGCGGGCGGAGAAGGCGGAGTCGATGGACGCCCACACCCGGGCGCACTGGGCGGCCGCGGCGGCCAGGTTCAGGGTGGCGGCGGTGCTGGGCGCCGACAGCACCCGGGCCTCGGGGTCCTGGGCGGGCAGCAGCGGCAGCCCGGTCCAGTTGGCGTCGTGGATCTTGTGGTGGGCCATGCCCGCCAGCGGGCGGCCGTCGGGGACCTGCATCTTCAGCAGGAAGTCGATCTCCCAGCGGGCCTCGTCCAGGATGTCGGGCACGCCGTTGCCGCGCTCGGGGATGGACATGGTGCCGTCGGCGAAGGCGCCGGTGTCGGCGCCGGGGATGTTCTTGGCCCGCTCGTAGGTGTTGACCAGCTGCCAGGCGGACATGCCGCCGTTGATCACGTACTTGCCGTGGTCGCCGGCGTCGTACCAGCCGCCGCGCACGTCCAGCCGGTAGCCGCAGTCGCTGCGGCACGGCACGTTGTTGTCACCCTGGTTGGGAGAGACGTTCAGGTGGCCGGCGGCGCGGGCGTACTGGCTTCCCCCGGCGTACTGGGAGGTGATCGCGATGCCGCTGCGCTGGTGGTAGAAGAACGCCAGCGCGTCGTAGGGCAGCTTCTTCCAGGCGGCGGTGCCGATGTCGAAGGGGTGGCTGGACTCGTTGTTCACCGTGAGCACGTAGTTGGTGCCGGTCCCGGTGTAGGACGAGAAGTCGATCTTGTGGACGGAGTCGCCAGAGGGTGAGTCGGCGCCGAAGACGGTCGTGGTGCCACTGGACACCACCTGGTCGGAACCGTTCAGCAGGCTCCAGGTCAGCGGTGATCCCGAGTTACTGATCACGGTCGCCTGCTTGGCCGCGCCGGGCGCGTAGGCGACCTGGTTGACCTTGATGTTCTGGCCGAGCGCCGGTCGGACGACGGCATGGGCGGTTCCTGTGGTGACGGCCGCGGTGATCGATACCGCGGCCAGGGCTACGGCCAGCGCCGCCGCCGACAGCCGAATCCGGCCTGACGTGTTCACGTGGAGTCCTCTCGGCCTGTACTGCGTGGGCTTCGCATCTTGGAACCCTCAGACCGGGAAAAGACAGTCACCACCATCGAAGAGAACGCTTCACGCAGCTCACAGCGATGTTTCCGGCGAATGACCGTGTAACTTTCATGGGGTTCCAGCAATTCGCGGAACCGCGACGTGACCGCTTTTCCCACGGCCCGCACACATCTCCCCGCGTCCCCGCCGGGAGGTCACGCTCGCGCACATCACCAAGCCGACCGGCTCCGGGACCCCGGGCTCGGCGGGCCAATGGGCCCCCTGAGCCCCCGTAGGGCGGCTCAGCCGGTCTCGGACGCCTCTCCGCGCTCCCTGATGAGGGCGGCGAGCTCGCGGACCTGGCGGACGGCACGGTCCTTCTCCGAGCCCTGCAGGCCCATCGCGCCGACCGTGGCCCCGTCGGTGAAATCGATCTTCGCCCAGGGCTCGTGCTCGATCAGGGTGACCCCGAGCACCTCGGGCCACTCGTAGCGGTGCACCCGCAGCGGGTTGACGACGGTGATCCCCTGCTCGTCGGCCTCCACCCGGACCCGTCCCAGCAGGTGCAGGACCCCGGCGACCACCCCGCCCAGCGCGATCATCGCGATCCTGTCGGCCAGGGTGAACTGCTCGGACAGGAAGATCGCCATCAGCACCGCGCCGAGCATGATCAGACCGGCGAAGCCGTAGGCGGCGATCCGTCCCCTCTTGGGCCGCCACACGACGGGCAGCGGGGGCGGGGAGACGCTCTCCTGGCTCACTCTCAGATCACGATCCTTCGGAAAACCACCGGCAGGAACGGCTGTGACAGCTGGTCACGACGCCGTTGGCAACCTACCGCACGGCCCCGCCGCACCGACCACGAGGCACGGTGGAGCGGGGCCGCGAGCGATCTCTAAGCACGGAGTTCCCGCAGCAGCAGCGCCGTCTCCAGCGCGGCGACGGTGGCCTCGTAGCCCTTGTCCTCGTGGCTGCCGGGCAGGCCCGACCTGTCGAGGGCCTGGTCGAGGGACTCGCAGGTCAGCACGCCGTTGCCGACCGGGACCTCCTCGTCCAGGGAGATCCGGGTCAGGCCCGAGGTGACGGAGTCGCACACGTAGTCGAAGTGGGGGGTCTCACCGCGGATCACGACCCCGAGGGCGACGACCGCGTCGTACTTCCTGGCCAGGACCTGCGCCACGACCGGGATCTCCAGCGATCCGGTCACCCGCACCACGGTCATCTCCGCGCCGCTGTCCCTGCCCGCCTGCTCGGCCCGCGCCACGAGCTGATCGGTGATCTTCTCGTGCCACCGGGCGGCGACGACGCCGACGGTCAGCCCCTTCGCCCGCACGGCCTCGGCCGCCGGCCGTCCGACCCCGCTCACGCGATCACTCCGTGCCCGCTGCCCCGCTCCGCCCGGTGCACTCGCTCACTCATGCGCCCTCCCTGGGAATCTCGTGGCCGAGGCGGTCGCGCTTGGCCGACAGGTATTTCTCGTTGTGCGGGTTCATCGCCACCGGCATGGGCTCGCGTCCGAGCACCTTGATGCCGTAGCCGTCCATGCCGCGCAGCTTGGCCGGGTTGTTGGTCAGCAGCCGGATCGACTTCACCCCGAGATCGGCGAGGATCTGCCCGGCGTTGGAGAACTCCCGCGCGTCCACGGGCAGACCGAGCTCCAGGTTGGCGTCGACGGTGTCGCTGCCGGCGTCCTGGAGGCCGTACGCCCTGAGCTTGGCCAGCAGCCCGATGCCGCGCCCCTCGTGCCCGCGCAGGTAGACGACCACCCCTCTGCCCTCGGCGGCGATCCGCGACATGGCGTGGTCGAGCTGCACCCCGCAGTCGCACCGCAGCGACCCGAGCACGTCGCCGGTCAGGCATTCGGAGTGCGCCCTGACCATGACGTTCTCGCCGTCCTCGATGTCGCCGAGAACGAGGGCGAGGTGCTCTCCGCCGTCCAGCGAGCTCGCGAAGCCGTAGGCCCGCCACTCGCCGTACCTGTTCGGCAGCCGCGTCTCGGCGACCCTGGTCACCATCCGCTCGGTGCGGCGTCTGAACTCCACCAGCTGCTCGATCGAGACGAGCGCCAGATCGTGCTCGTCGCAGAAGTCGCGCAGCTGCGGCAGCCGCATCATGGTGCCGTCGTCGTTGACGACCTCGGCGAGCACGCCCGCCTCGCTCAGCCCGGCGAGCCTGGCCAGGTCCACCGACGCCTCGGTGTGGCCGCGCCTGGCCAGGACGCCGCCCTCCCGGTAGCGGAGCGGGAAGACGTGTCCGGGCCGCACCAACTCGGCCGGCTCGGTCGCCGAGTCGGCCAGCGCGCGGATCGTGCGAGCCCTGTCGGCGGCGGAGATGCCGGTGCTCACCCCGTCCCTGGCGTCCACGCTGATCGTGTACGCGGTGCGCAGGCGCTCCTTGTTGTCGTAGACCATCAGCGGCAGGCCGAGCCTGTCGAGGTCCTCGCCGCGCATCGGCACGCAGACCACGCCGCTGCTGTGCCGGATGGTGAAGGCGAGCAGCGCCGGGGTGGCCCTGGAGGCGGCGAAGATGATGTCGCCCTCGTTCTCGCGGTTCTCGTCGTCGACGACCACGACGGCCTTGCCCTCGCGGATGTCGGTGATCGCGCGCTCGATCGGATCCAGCTTGATCACGGGGCCTCCTCGGGGGCGGGCACGGCGCTCCGGACGGATTCACCGGCCGGGACGTACGCCCCGACGAGCTTCTCCACGTGCTTGGCGATCACATCGACCTCGAGGTTCACCGGGTCTCCCGGCCGCTTCGCGCCCAGGGTGGTGAGGCTCAGGGTGGTGGGGATCAGGCTGACGGCGAAGCCTCCGGAGCCGACGCCCATCACGGTGAGGCTGACACCGTCGACGGCGATCGAGCCCTTCTCGACCACGTAGCGGTCGAGCTCGGGCGGCAGGGAGATGTGGACGACCTCCCAGTGCTCGGCGGGCTCCCGCGACAGCAGGACGCCCGTCCCGTCCACGTGGCCCTGGACGATGTGGCCGCCCAGTCGCTGGTCGGCGCGGACGGCGCGCTCCAGGTTGACCGGGGAGCCGGGTCTCAGCGCGCCGAGGGAGCTGCGGTCGAGGGTCTCCTTCATCACGTCGGCGGTGAACACCTCGCCCGCGACGTCCACCACGGTCAGGCAGACGCCGTTGACGGCGATCGAGTCGCCGTGCCCGGCGTCCGAGGTGACCGTTTTACCGCGGATCGAGAGCCTGGCCGCGTCGGTCAGCGGCTCGATTCCGGCGATCTCTCCCAGTTCTTCGATGATTCCGGTGAACATTCACAACTCCTTGCGGGGGACCGCCCGGACGGCCGGGCTCGGGAGAGGCGTCCGGGACGCCCAAGGACGCGGGCCGGGGGGCAGAAGACCGACAGAGCGTGTCCCAGGAAGGCGGGGCGCGCTCGGGAAGCTCGGGAAGGGGGAAATGCCGATGTGCCCGGACCGTGAACGGCCGGGCGGGAAATGCAAGGAATGCGGGAAATGGTGGGGGCCGACGGCGCCGCGCCCGCGAGGGGCACATCCGACCGCCTGGCGCGTCCGCGCCGGATCAGTCACCCGAGGTCTCCTACTCGCCAGTAGCTTTTCGCCACGGCGGGCCCCGGGGGATCAACGGATGCGTACACCCGATCGGTGAAGGGTGCCCGAAGACACTCCTTCACCCGCGCGCCTCCTCCCATCCGGACTTTAACCGTCGGTCCTGGAGTTTCACCAGGTCAACCGGTCGATGGCTTCGACCGGGTCGCGGACTGTAACCGCCGGCTCGGAATTTCACCGACCCCGGAGCACGCTGCTCTGCTTTTCTCGTTCGATCGAAGGGCACGCCGCGGACGGCTCACCCTCCCCCACCAGTGTGCCATGTCCGGAAAACCGGACGACACGCTCTTCCATCATGTGGAACAAGCGAGCACTTGGTCGGGTTACGCCGCGCGCTCGGCGACCGCCTTCCGCGCCTTCAGCGCGTCCGGGGAGTAGCGCACCTGCTCGGGCACCAGGCCGATCCCGGCGTGCAGGGCCCGCAGGGAGGCCGTCGCCCACAGATCGCCCAGCGGGGTGGCGGGCAGGCCGTACAGCCTGCGGGCCCAGCGCGGCAGGGTCGCGAAGGCGAGCCCGGTGATGAGGGGGAACATCGGCTTGAGAGCGGTCAGGCGCGCCGGGAGCGGCGCGTTGAGCGACCGCAGGAGCGGGTGGGCCACCTCGGGGACGAAGTAGAGGCCGGGGCGGCTGGCCCGGATGTAGTCGTCCATCTCGCCGACCGAGCCGGGCACGTTCTCGGGACGAAGTCCGACCACCTCGGCCACCCGCCGCCACTCGGCGACGAACCTGTCGGCCTCCTCGTCGGTCAGGCGCACTCCCGCGCGCCGGGCGACCGAGAGGTAGGAGTCGACCTCGCCGACGTGGACCCAGAGCAGCGCGTCGGGGTCGTCGAGGCGGAACCGCTCGCCGGTGTCGAGGTCGAGGGCGGTGAGGCCGGCGTGGATCTTCCGAACCCTGGCTCCCGCCCGGGCGACCTCGGCGGTCGTGCCGTAAACGCGGACCCGGACGAACTCGGTGGTGCGCACGAAGCGGGACCACGCCTCGGCCGGGTCCATGAGCGCGGAGTTCTGCGCGACCCCGCGCATCGCCCGGGGGTGCAGCCCCTGCATGAGTAACGCGCGGAAACCCGCGACGAGCAGGATCCGCTCGCCCATCACCTTCCAGGTCACCGACTCCGGTCCGAACAGGCCGTGATCCATGCGTCGCCTCCCTCACACGTACTGACGACGTTACAGGAGGGGTCTAAACCCATATGTCCCGAATCTGCGACACAAGCGAGACGAGATCCAGGCAGGGGTGTCACGACCAGGTCATCAAAGTGTCACAGATCCGTGAAAACCACCATTTATGTGCGTCGATTCTTTCACTCCACCCCCCCGTCACGTCAACGGAATTGACGCTACGAACAGATGGAAATTACACAACGATAAAATGAGTAAGGAGCAGACCATTGATTTGACCTTCACTGCTTTGCGATGGTTCCAAGGATCAGGCTCAACCATGCTCGTTGGGAGCGCCCGCACGATGACCATCCCTGCACCAGCCGCGTCCACCACCGAGGACCCCCTCTCGGTGAAGGCAACGGAGACGGTGGGCCGTTCCCCCGGCCAGTTGATGTGGCTGCGCTTCCGTCGCGACCCCACCGGAATCGCCTCGGCCCTCGTGGTGATCTTCTTCTTCCTCGTCGCGATCCTCGCGCCGGTCATCTCCTGGCTCTACGGAAAGGACCCCTACACCCTCTACGGCCAGGACACCCCCGGGCTGCTGAACGACTTCGGCTACCCGGTGCTGCCCAACGGCGGCATGAGCTCGGACTTCTGGTTCGGCGTCGAGCCCGGCCTGGGCCGTGACGTGTTCATGCAGCTCGTCTACGGCATCAGGACCTCACTGATGATCGCGATGGCCGCGACGCTGCTCATCTCGATGATCGGCATCGTGATGGGCATCGTCGCCGGGTACATCGGGGGCAGGACCGACTACTTCATCGGCCGCCTGATCGACATCGTCCTCTCGTTCCCCTCGACCCTGTTCATCATCGCGTTCATGCCGGTGGTGGAGAACCTCTTCGTCGACCCCTCGGAGGAGACGCCGGTCTGGCTGCGCGCGGTGACGCTCATCACCCTGTTGACGGCCTTCGGCTGGGCCGGCATCGCCCGGCTGCTGCGCGGCCAGGTGCTCTCCATGCGCGAGCGGGAGTTCGTCGAGGCCGCCAAGGTGACCGGCGCCTCCCCCGCGCGGATCATCTTCAAGGAGCTGCTGCCCAACCTGTGGACACCGATCCTGATCCAGTCGACCCTGCTGCTGCCCGCGATGGTGACCGCCGAGGCGGCCCTGTCCTTCCTGGGCGTCGGCATGATCGAGCCCATCCCCGACTGGGGCCGGATGTTCCTGCGGGGCACCGAGGTCTACCAGAACGACATCACCTACCTCATCTTCCCCGGCGCGGCTCTGCTCATCTTCGTGATCGCCTTCAACCTTCTCGGTGACTCGGTCCGCGACGCCTTCGATCCAAAGCTCAAGCGTTAGACCCGATAGGAGAGAGATGAAAGTCCGTACGCGGTCAGCGATGGCCGTACTCGCCATAGGCGCGCTCGCACTCACCAGCGCGTGCGCCGAGGGCAACCAGGGCGCCCCCGCCGCTCCCAGCGGTTCCGCCGGCGCGTCCGCCCCCGCCGCGGAGCCCTTCAAGCCGCCGACGATCACGGTCGGCACCGCGGAGGACTCCAAGGGTCCCGCCATCGAGCCGGAGGGTGTCGTCAAGGGCGGCACCGTCACGATGATCGACCGGGACGACTTCTCCCACCTGGACCCTGCCCAGCTCTACGTCAACACCGAGACGAACTTCTCCCTCCTGATCGCGCGTACCCTCACCGGCTACAAGCGCACCGACAAGAGCGAGTACAAGCTGGTCGGCGACCTCGCCACCGACACCGGCACCCCCTCCGACGGCGGAAAGACCTGGACCTTCACCCTCAAGGACGGGGTGAAGTGGGAGGACGGCACGCCCATCACGTCCGAGGACGTGAAGTGGAGCATGGAGCGGACGTTCGCCCCCTTCGTCACCCAGGGCCCGACCTACATCCAGCAGTGGCTCACCGAGGTCGACCACAAGAAGGCCTACCAGGGGCCCTACGACGGCAAGCGCCTCGACAGCATCGAGACGCCGGACGACAAGACGATCGTCTACAAGTTCAAGACGCCGCACGCCGACGCCAACTACGCCTTCGCCATGGGCGGCTACGGCATCGTCCCCAAGGAGAAGGACACCAAGGAGAAGTACGACAAGGCCCCCGTCTCCAGCGGCCCGTACATCATCAAGAACCACGTGGTCGACAAGTCCATCGACCTTGAGCGCAACCCGAACTGGGACCCGGCCACCGACCCGATCCGCGGCGCCTACCCCGACAAGTGGCGCCTGGAGTTCGGCCAGGAGAACCTGCAGATCACCGACCGCCTGATCGCGGACACGGGCCCGGACCAGACCGCCTTCACCTTCTACGCGACGGTCCCGCCGGAGCGTCTGCAGCAGGTGCTCGGCGACGCCAGCCTGGCCCCGCGCCTGATGAAGAGCCCCTCCCCGTACGGGAACTACTACTACTTCAACCTTGACCGGGTGAAGGACCAGAAGATCCGCCAGGCCATCAACTACGCGTGGCCGTCCAAGCAGATCCAGCAGGTCTACGGTGGCCCGCAGGCGGCCGCGCTGCCGACCACCATCCTCAACGAGAACACCACGGTCGGCTACCAGCCCTACGACCTGTTCGGCAAGGAGGCCAAGCCCGAGGGTGACATCGAGAAGGCCAAGCAGCTGCTGGCCGAGTCGAGCAACCCGACGCCGACCATCGTCTTCGCCCACAACCAGACGCCGGTCCAGGAACAGATCATGGTCGTGATCAAGAGCGCCCTGGAGAAGACCGGCATCAAGGTCGTCGCCAAGCCGCTGGACCGCAAGACCTACTACGACTCCATCGGCCTGGTGAAGAACGAGTTCGACATGTACTGGGGTGGCTGGGGCGCCGACTGGCCGTCCGGCTCGACGGTCATGCCCGTCATCTTCGGCCCGATCGCCGACGGTGCGCCGAACTACTCGCACCTGAAGGACGAGGCGCTCACCAAGGAGATGGACGAGATCACCGCGATGACCGACATCGACGCCCAGAACAAGGCGTGGATGGACCTGGACAAGAAGATCCAGGAGACGATCACCCCGCTCGTGGTCGCCGAGAACCGGATCGCCAACACCCTGCACGGCTCCAAGATCGGCGGCGCGGAGATCGACCCGCAGTCGTGGGTCGTCCAGCCGAACAGAATCTTCGTGAAGCCGTAACGCCCACGAAGCCTTAGGAGACACCGGCGGCCGTGGCCTCGCGGGAGGGCGACACCTCCTCCCGCGAGGCCACGGCCAAGGGGCCGTCAGGCCCCAGCAGCGGCCCCAGCCACCTCGGGAAACAGGCAATGCTTCCATTCATCACTCGCCGCACGCTCGGCGCCGCGGTCACGCTTCTGATCATCTCCGCGGTCACGTTCTTCCTCTTCTTCGCCGTGCCCGCCGACCCGGCGAGGCTCGCCTGCGGCAAGGTCTGCCCGCCCGAGCTCCTGGAGCAGGCGCGGCACAACCTGGGACTGGACCAGCCCCTGTTCGCCCAGTTCGTGGCCTGGCTGGCCGGCATCTTCGTCGGCCGCGACTACGAAAGCCTGGGCCACTGCCCGGCCCCCTGCCTCGGCTACTCGTTCGTCAACCGCGAGCCGGTGTTCGAGACGATCCTGGACCGGTTGCCGGTCACCGTCTCCCTCACCATCGGTGCGGCGATCGTCTTCCTGCTCTTCGGCATGGCGACCGGCATCGTCGCGGCCCTGCGCCAGGGCAAGCCGCTGGACAAGATCGCCAGCGTGGCCTCCCTCATCGGCGCCTCCGTGCAGATCTACTTCATCGGCACGCTCGCGCTCTACTTCCTCGTCTACAAGAACCAGATCCTCCAGCGACCCCAGTACCTGTCGTTCACCGAGAACCCCGTCGCCTGGGCGAGCGGGCTCGCGCTGCCCTGGGTGGTGCTGGCGATCATCTTCACCGCCAACTACACCCGTATGACGCGCTCGACGATGGTGGAACAGCTCAGCGAGGACTACGTCCGCACCGCGCGGGCCAAAGGCATGTCCGGGAGGAGCGTGGTGCTGAGATTCGCCCTGCGCGGCACTCTCACCCCCATCATCACGATCTTCGGCGTGGACCTCGGCACGCTGATCGGCGGCGCGATCATCACCGAGACCACCTTCGGTCTGCAGGGGCTCGGGCGGCTCTCCATCAAGGCCGTCGACACCTCCGACCTGCCCATGCTGATGGGCACGGTGCTCGTGGCGGCCGCCGCGATCGTCTTCTTCAACATCGTCGTCGACGTCCTCTACGCCTTCATCGACCCTCGCGTCCGGCTGAGCTAGGAGTTCTGAAAAAAGTGTCAACTCCCTTCCTCTCGGTCCGTGACCTGACCGTCGACTTCCACACCGAGGACGGCGTCGTCCACGCGGTGGACGGGCTCTCGTTCGACGTCGAGAAGGGCACCACCCTGGGTGTCGTCGGCGAGTCCGGCTCCGGCAAGTCGGTGACCAACCTGACCGTGCTCGGCCTGCACAACCCGGAGACCACCAAGATCAGTGGAGAGATCCGGCTGGACGGCGATGAGCTGATCGGCGCCTCCAACTCCACCATGGAGAAGCTGCGCGGCAACAAGGTCGCGATGATCTTCCAGGACCCGCTGACCTCGCTCTCCCCGTACCACACCATCGGCAGGCAGATCTCCGAGGTCTACCGCAAGCACACCGGCGCGAGCCGCGCCGAGGCGAGGGACCGCGCGATCGAGATGCTGACCCGGGTCGGCATCCCCCAGCCGAAGACCAGGGTGGACGACTATCCCCACCAGTTCTCCGGCGGCATGCGGCAGCGCGCGATGATCGCGATGGCCCTGGTGTGCGACCCGGACCTGCTGATCGCCGACGAGCCCACCACCGCCCTGGACGTGACCGTGCAGGCCCAGATCCTGGACCTGCTCAAGGAGCTCCAGGACCAGACGGGCGCCTCGATCATCCTGATCACCCACGACCTCGGCGTGGTCGCCAACACCGCGCACGACGTGCTGGTGATGTACGCCGGGCGGGCGGTGGAGCGCGGGACCGTGCGGGAGGTCCTCCGCGAGCCCCGGCACCCCTACACCTGGGGCCTGCTCGCCTCCATGCCCCGCCTGAGCGCCTCCGTGGACGTGCCGCTGCGGCCGGTCCGCGGCACCCCGCCGAGCCTGATCAACGTTCCGCCCGGTTGCCCCTTCCACCCCCGGTGCGACTACATGGAGCTGGCCGGTCCCGAGCTGTGCCGCTCCGAGCGGCCGGAACTGTCCCCGCACCGCGGCCACGGCGACGCGTGCTACCTGACCCTCGCCCAGAAGAGGGAGATCAAAAAGTGAGCGAGACAACCGGTGAACCCCGCGGCGAGGCGCTGCTGGAGCTGTCCGGCCTGAAGAAGCACTTCCCGGTGATGGGCGGTCTCATCTTCAAACGCCAGGTGGGCAAGGTCCACGCGGTGGACGGCATCGACCTGACGGTGCACGCCGGTGAGACGCTCGGCCTGGTCGGCGAGTCCGGCTGCGGCAAGTCCACCGCCGGGCGGCTGGCCTCCCGGCTGCTGGAGCCCACGGCGGGCAGCATCAGGTACGCCGGGCGGGAGATCGGTCACGCCACGCGCAAGGAACTGAAGCCGATCCGGGCCGAAATCCAGATGATCTTCCAGGACCCGTACTCGTCGCTGAACCCCCGGCACACGGTGGGCAGCATCATCGGCGGCCCGATGGAGATCAACGGCATCAACCCCCCCGGCGGCAGGGAGAAGCGGGTCCGGGAGCTCCTGGAGATCGTCGGGCTCAACCCCGAGCACTTCAACCGCTTCCCGCACGAGTTCTCCGGCGGCCAGCGGCAGCGCATCGGGGTGGCCCGCGCGCTCTCCCTCAATCCCAAGCTGATCATCGCGGACGAGCCGGTCTCCGCCCTCGACGTCTCCATCCAGGCGCAGGTCGTCAACCTGCTCCAGCAGCTTCAGCGGGACCTGGGCATCGCGTTCCTGTTCATCGCGCACGACCTGGCGATCGTGCGGCACTTCTCCCAGCGGGTCGCGGTCATGTATCTCGGCAAGATCGTCGAGGTCGCCGACCGTGCCTCCCTGTACGAGCGCCCCCGTCACCCCTACACGCACGCGCTGCTGTCGGCGGTGCCCGAGGTGCTGGAGGACGAGGCGCCGCGCGAGCGCATCCGCCTGGCCGGAGACGTGCCCTCCCCGATCAACCCGCCGTCCGGCTGCCGCTTCCGCACCCGCTGCTGGAAGGCCCAGGACAAGTGCGCGACCGAGGAGCCCCCGCTGCTCAGGCTGGAGGGCAACAGGGAAGGTCACCTGACAGCCTGCCACTTCCCCGAGGAGCCGACCGTGCACGGCGAGGACGTGGTGTTGGACCCGGCGCTGCAGACCTGACGGTCCCGCGTCTCCCCCGGGACGCCTGGCCCGCAGTCGCGGGCCCGACGGTCCGATGGCGGCGTTTCCCCCGATCCTCGCCGTTTTCCGGCACCGGCCGCCACCTCGGCGGCCGGTGCCGTCGGCTCGGCGGCTCAACGGCCGCCCGCGGGTGAATCGACGGCCGGCGGTCCAGCGCCCGGTGATCCGGCGGTCAGCGGCTCGGCGGCCGACCGCTCACGACTCGGCGGAGGTGGCGAGGGCGCGCAGGCCGTCGACCGCGCGGGCCGGGTCCTCCGCGCCGTAGACGGCGTTGCCCGCCACGAAGACGTCGGCGCCCGCCTCCGCGCAGCGCTCGATCGTCGTGTCGGAGACGCCGCCGTCCACCTGGAGCCAGACCTGCCCGCCGTGCCGGCCGATGAGCTCGCGGGCCCTGCGGATCTTGGGCAGCACGATGTCGAGGAACCTCTGCCCGCCGAAACCGGGATCGACGGTCATCACCAGCAGCATGTCGATCTCGCCGAGCAGGTCCTCGTACGGCTCGACGGGGGTGGCCGGGTTCAGCGCCAGGCCCGCGCGGGCGCCCGCCTGGCGGATCTGGCGCAGCGTGCGCACCGGGGCCTTGGCCGCCTCCACGTGGATGGTCACGCTCCCGGCACCGGCCTCGGCGTAGCCGGGTGCCCAGCGATCCGGGTCTTCGATCATGAGATGGCAGTCGAGTGGCGTCGAGGTCGCCTTGAGCAGTGACTCGACGACCGGCAGCCCGAGGGTGAGGTTGGGCACGAAGTGGTTGTCCATGACGTCCACGTGCAGCCAGTCGGCGTTGGGGACCGCCGCGGCCGCCTCGGCGAGGCGGGCGAAGTCGGCGGACAGGATGCTGGGCGAGATCTGTACGGCCATGATTGGCCGATTCTAGCGGCGGGCCCCTCCTCCGTCCGGCTCGGGTCCGCGACGCCCAGGACCGCACGGCCGAGGGGCTACCGCCTGTCGCCCGGTCCCCCGTTCTCGCCGCTCCCGCCGGAGGCCGGCGGCAGGTCGCCCGGCCCGCCGCCCGCACCAGGAGGAGGCGGGAGGTCGTCCGGCCTGTTCAGCTCGCTCTTGAAGACGCGCAGGGAGCGGCCCACCGACCTGGCGGCGTCGGGCAGTCTCGCGGAGCCGAACAGCAGCACGAACACCGCCGCGATGATGAGCAGTTCGGGCAGTCCCAGATCGGCCATGGGACGACCTCCTTCCGATCGGGCGTCCCCGTCTCCGGAGCCTGCCGGAGGACGGGATGCGCCGCCTTGCCGCCGACGGTCGACGGTCCGGGCGGGTCAGATGTCGACCCGGACGCGGTATCTCTCCAGCCAGGCGTTGAACTGGAGGAGTCCCTCCAGCGACGCCCGGCCTCCCCCGGGGCCGCCGCCCGCTTCCGGCCGGTCGATCACGGCCCGTACCTTCTCCCTGTCGACGAACGGCGCGGCGGCGAAGTGACCGCCGCCGAGCAACCGGGCCGCCGCCGCGCGGACGGCCTGCTCGTAGGCGGGGTCCTGCGTCGAGGGGTAGGGGCTCTTGCGGCGTCCGACGACCGAGGGCGGCAGGACGTCCGCGGCGGCGGCACGCAGCAGGCTCTTCTCCTGCCCGTCGAACGTCTTCATCGCCCAGGGGGCGTTGAAGACGTACTCCACCAACCGGTGGTCGCAGAACGGCACCCGGACCTCCAGCCCGACGGCCATGCTCATCCGGTCCTTGCGGTCCAGCAGGATCTGCACGAACCGGGTGAGGTGCAGGTAGGAGATCTCCCGCATGCGCCGCTCCAGGCCCTCCTCGCCCGGTAGCCGGGGCACCTCGTCGAGCGCCCGCCGGTAGCTGTCGGCGCGGTAGCCGGGGATGTCCAGCTTGCGCATCAGGTCCTCGTCGAGGAGCGCCCCCACCCCCGCGAACCGTCCGAACCCCGGGGACGCCAGCCACGGGAAGGTGTCGGCGAAGACCGCCTCGGGGTCGAAGAACCACCGGTAGCCGCCGAAGACCTCGTCGGCGGACTCGCCCGACAGCGCCACCGTGGAGTGGCCCCGGATGGCGCGGAACAGCAGGTGGAGGGAGGTGTCCATGTCCCCGATGCCGATCGGCAGGTCACGCGCCCTCAGGACCGCGGCGCGCACCGCGGGGTCCATGAGATCGGCGGAGTCCAGGACGATGTCGGCGTGCTCGGAGCCGATGTGCCGTACGACGTCGTGCACGTACGGTGTGTCAGGGGTGTCACGCATCTCGTCGGGCGTGAAGTTCTCGCTGTATCCGGTGAAGTCGACGGAGAACGACCTGATCTTCCCTCCTCCCTGCCCCTCCAGCCCGAGCGCGGCGAGCGCCGTGATGGTGCTGGAGTCGAGGCCCCCGGAGAGCAGGGTGCACAGCGGCACGTCGGAGATGAGCTGCCGGGTGACGATGTCGTTCAGCAGTTCGCGCACGGTCCCGACGGTGGTGGTGAGGTCGTCGGGGTGCTCGTGGGCCTCCAGGTGCCAGTAGGGGCGCCGGCACAGGAAGTCGCGGGTCACCCGGACGGTGTGGCCGGGGCGCACCTCGTACATGCCCCGGTAGACGGCGTGTTCCGGGTTCTTCACGAAGGCGATCAGCTCGCGCAGGCCGTCGGCGTCGACGGCGGGCGTCCCGATCAGGGGGTTGGCCAGGATCGCCTTGGGCTCGGAGCCGAACAGCACGCCGTTCGGGAGCGGGTGGTAGTACAGCGGCTTGATGCCCATCCTGTCCCGGACGAGCAGCAGCTCCTCGCGGCGGACGTCCCAGATCGCGAAGGCGAACATGCCGTTCAGCCGTTCGGCGAAGCCCTCACCCCATTCGAGGTAGGCCCGCAGGAGGACCTCGGTGTCGCTCCGGGTCGAAAAACGGTGCCCGTCGGCGATCAGTTCCGCGCGCAGCTCGACGAAGTTGTAGATCTCGCCGCTGTAGGTGAGGACGGCGAGTGTCTGCCCGTCCTCATCGGCGATCATCGGCTGACGCCCGCCCTCGATGTCGATCACGGCCAGACGCCGATGGCCCATCGCGGCGTGCGGGGCGAGCCACAGCCCCTCGTCGTCGGGTCCGCGGCAGGCCATGGTGTCGGTCATCGCCTGCGCGATGTCCCGTAACTGTCGAAGATCGCGCTCGAAGTCCACCCATCCGCAGATTCCACACATTTCGACACCCCGCATCCTGCTCGGAAGCAGTTACATTCAGGCGAACAGCCCACAGTGTCGATATATGCCCAAATAATGTCCTCTGACCTGCGGCGATGACCTCATCCGCCCTCCTTCGCCAGGAGGGCGGCGTTCGCTCAGCGGCGGCGCAGCAGGGCGAGGAACATCGCGTCGGTGCCGTGCCGGTGCGGCCAGAACCGCGCGTACGGCCCCTCGCCCAGCCCCTCGACCTCGGGAAGCGGGTCGCGGGCGTCCAGCGCCTCGACGTCGTCGCGGCGCCCCAGGACGTCGCCGACCACCGCGACGGTCTCCGCCAGGTGCGGCGAACAGGTCACGTACGCGACGACGCCACCGGGACGTACCGCGTCGATCGCCGAGTCGAGCAGGGCGCGCTGGATCCTGCCCAGCTCGGGAAGGCTCCGGGGATCGCGGCGCCAGCGGGCCTCGGGACGGCGGCGCAGCGCGCCCAAGCCGGTGCAGGGGGCGTCGAGCATGACCCGGTCGAAGACCCCCGGCCGCCAGGCCGGCGCGGTGCCGTCCGCGGTGATCACCGCGGCCTGCCGGGTCGTCTGCCACACCAGCCGCGCCCGGTGGTACTGCAGCTCGGCGGCGAGCAGGCGCGCCTCGCCCCGCTGGGTCGCGAGGGCGTCGAGCAGGCCCGCCTTGCCACCGGGACCCGCGCACAGGTCGAGCCAGCGGGAGTCGGAGCCCTCCAGCGGGACCCGCGTCAGGGCGAGCGCGACGAGCTGGCTCGCCTCGTCCTGCACGGCCGCGCGCGACTCGGCCACGGCGAGGATCGCACCGGGATCGCCCTCGGCCAAATAGGCCGCGTACGGGGAGTACCTGGCCGGTTCCGCGCCCGCCTCCAGCAACTCGGCGACCGAGGAGCGGCCCGGGCGGGCGACGAGGGTCACCTTCGGACGCTCGTTGTCGGCCGCGAGCAGGGCGGCCGTCTCGTCGAAGTCACCGCCCACCGCGTCGCGCAGGGCGTCGACGATCCACCTCGGGTGGCTGTGGGCCACCGCCAGGTGACCCACCGGGTCCTCGGCCGGGTCGGGCGCCACGATCGGGATCCACTGCTCCAGGGAGCGGGTGGAGACCTTGCGCAGCACGGCGTTGGCGTACTTCGACGCGCCGATGCCCACGCGCAGCCGCACCAGGTCGACCGTGGTGCCGACGGCGGCGTGCGGGGGCACCCGCGTTTTGAGCAGCTGGTGCACGCCCAGGCGGACGGCGTCGAGCAGCGGCGGGTCGACGTCCTCGGGCGCCCGGTCGCTGCAGGCCGCGATGACCTCGTCGTAGGTGCCGAGGCCGCGCAGGGTGCCGTAGGCCAGCTCGGTGGCCAGGCCCGCGTCGCGCCCGGAAAGGCGGCGCTCGCGCAGCAGCGCGGGCATCAGCAGGTTGGCGTAGGCGTCCCGCTCGTCGACGGCGCGCATCAGGTCGTACGCCGCGTTGCGCGCCTCGTCGCGGACCGGCTTGGGCGGGCGCCCGCCTCTGCCCCTGCCTCCGGCGCCGCGTGAACCGCCCGCCGGGCCGTGACCCCCGCCGCGCGGGACGTTACGGCCGTTACCACTGCTCATGATCTTCAGGCCAGCCGATCCTCGTCGGTGGGCCGCACGCCGCGGGCCCACTCCCCCGCGCCCATCAGGCGCTTGCCCTGCGGCTGCACCTCGCCCAGCTCGACCGGGTAGGTGGCGGTGCCGACCAGGACGGAGTTCTTGGACGCCGCGATCTGGCCGGGGGCCAGGCCGGAGGCGTCGGGAACCGGCCGCACGGGACCCAGCTTGATCCGCCCGCCGCGGAACCCGGTCCACGCGCCCGGGGCGGGGGTACAGGCGCGGACCAGGCGATCGACCCGCATCGCGGGCGCGGACCAGTCGACCCTCGCGTCGTCGACGCTGATCTTCGGGGCGAGGCTCACCCCCTCCGCGGGCTGCGGCACGGCCTCCAGCTTGCCGTCCTCGATCCCGTCGAGGGTGGCCGCCAGCAGCCCCGCCCCGGACTCGGCGAGCCGGGCGAGCAGCTCCCCGCTGGTGTCGGTGGGGCGGATCTCCTCGGTCACCACGCCGTAGACCGGACCCGCGTCCAGCTCCTTGACGATCCGGAAGGTGGCCGCGCCGGTGATCTCGTCGCCGTGGAGCACGGCGTGCTGCACCGGCGCCGCGCCGCGCCAGGCCGGCAGCAGCGAGAAGTGCAGGTTGACCCAGCCGTACCGAGGGATGTCCAGGGTGGCCTGCGGCAGCAGCGCGCCGTAGGCGACCACCGGGCAGCAGTCGGGGGCGAGCTCGGTGAGCCGGTCGAGAAACTCCGGGTCGCCCGCCTTGGGCGGCCTGAGCACCTCGATGCCCGCCTCCTCGGCGAGCTCGGCGACGGGGCTCGGATGGACCTTGCGGCCCCTGCCCGACTGGGCGTCCGGGCGCGTGACGACGGCGACGACGTCGTGGCGAGGCGAGTCGATCAGTGCCCGCAGCGAGGGCAGGGCGGTGTCCGGGGTTCCGGCGAAGACCAGTCGCAAGGTTCCTACAGAGCCTTCCCTTGGGTGGCGTGCGGGGAGAACTTGAACGTGGGGGCCGACAGCCCGCTCCAGTCGGCCTCACGGATCGCCTTCATCGCGAGTTTGCGCTGCTTGGCGTCCATCCGGTCGATGAACAGCACGCCGTCCAGGTGATCGGTCTCATGCTGGAAGCAGCGGGCCATCAGGTCGGTGCCCTCAAGGGTCACCGGCTCGCCGTGCATGTTGAAACCGGTCGCCACGGCCCGTATCGACCTGGGCGTGGGGAAGGACAGGCCGGGGAACGACAGGCAGCCCTCCTCGCCCTCCTCGTCCATCTCCTTCGACAGGTCGAGGTTGGGGTTGATCAGATGCCCGAGCTGGTCGTCCACGTAGTAGGTGAAGACCCGCAGGCCGACCCCGATCTGCGGCGCGGCCAGCCCGGCTCCCGGCGCGTCCATCATCGTGTCGGTGAGGTCCTTGACGAGCTTGCGCAGCTCCTTGTCGAAGTCCTTGACCGGGTCGGCGGGCGTGCGCAGCACCGGATCGCCGAAAAGACGGATCGGCTGAATGGACAACAGGGATCTCCTCACACTTCATGGGATGTCGCCCAGTCTAAGGGCGGCGGCCGCCTTCCCCGGGCCCTCTTCAGGACCGGGCACGGGGACCGGCCGGACGAGCCGTCGCCGCGGAAGGACGGGCGTTCACCCGGGCACGTCCGTCCCCGGGGACACGGACATATCCCGGCGAGCCGTCACCGGGGACCGGGAGTGCCGGGATCAGCGGGAGCGGGCCTTCATCGCCGCCTTGCGGGCGGACTTGGCCACCGCCGCGTCACCGTGGCGAGAACCCAGCAGATCCAGGACGGCGAAGGTGTCCGGGTGGTCCACCAGCGCCATCTCCTCGATCACCCGGACCAGGTCCTCACCGGGTTCGAGGGTGTCGAACTCGCAGATCGCCTCCGAGGCGTCGCCGCGCTCGAGCAGCGAGGCGAGCGAGTCGACCGCGAGCCAGGTGTTGTCGGCGGGCGTGAGGGCGGGCGCGGGCAGGTGGCGGATGTGCAGCCAGGAGGCGGCGTAGCGCCACATGGCGGGCTCGGAGAGGGCCTCCCTGAGCGGGGCCTCGGCCTCGGGGCCGAGCTCCTCCAGGATCGTGCCCACCGCGCCACGGCGGCCGGCCGTACCCGAGGCGGCGACCTTGACCAGCTCGCGGGCGGCGGCCTCGGGGTGGCGGGACTCCAGCCACACGGTGACGGCGCTGGGCGCGGCGGAACCCTTCATGATCGCCTCGACCAGCTCCGCCGCGCCCAGGTCGGTGAAGACGGCGACCTCCGCGCCCGTCGGCGCGTCGTGGCCCTCCCGCATCAGGTCCTGGCGGACGGCCCACATGCCCAGCGGGGTCAGTCTCGGCCGCCCTGACCGCGAGGTCTCGACCAGCCCGCAGTAGCTCAGCAGCGACAGGGCCGACTCCAGCTGGGCGGGAAGCGCGCCCGTCAGCACCCGCATCTCCGCCTGGCGGGCACCGCAGGCCACCTCGTGCGACTGCAGGATGCCCTTCACCAGGGTCGCGGTGGACAGCCCCTCGCGCACGGCGTACAGCGTGGCGAGCATCTCGGCCAGATGGTCGTCGATCACCGGGGAACCGGTCAGGTCGTCGTCGGCACGGTCGAGGACGTCCATGACCACGCCGTCCCAGAATCCCAGCACCGCCCGGGGCGGCAGGTCGGCGGAGAGCACGAGCGGGCCGGGCGTCACCTCGCCACGAACGATGCGGAGCATGCCGGTGTTGACGGCGACCACCCAGAGCAGGTGCAGCCGCGCGGGGCCCGGCAGTCCGAGCTCGGCGCACGGCGTGAACGGGTCGGGCAGCAGCCCCTCGGGGGTCACCCGGCGGGTGCCGGTCCAGACGGCCACACGCTGGGCGTCGATCACCAGCGGCACCTGCGGGACGTGCGCGGCCAGCTCCTCGTCGGCGGCGAGGTCGACCGGGGGAAAGCTCAGCGCGTCGCCGCGCGGGGGGCGACCTCGGCCCGTGGTGGTGACGGACTCCTCGAGAACGGCCGCCCGCAGCTCGCGTGGTGCCGTTCCCAGCTCGTCGACCAGCCTGCGCAGTTCGCCGATGTCGAAGACGTTCCCACTGTTCCCGCTCTTTGCCACTCGTGAAACTTACTGCACTCGCGCCTCACGCATACACGGCTCAGCCGATGGCGCGGGAACGCGCCTTGAAAGCCGCCTTGCGGGCAGCCTTGGCCGCTCCGTGATCTCTGAGGGAGCGTCCGAGCAGCTCAAGGACGTCGACGACCTCCGGATGGTCGACCCTCCACATCTCCTCGATCACGTGTGGCGGAGGACCCGAGGCGGACATGTTCTCGGCGAACGTCTCCGGATCCTCCTCGGCGACGGGCATGGCCAGGGCGAGCATGTCCACGCTCATCCAGAGCATCTCTTCCTGGGTGAGCGTGGGAGCCGCCAGGCCGCGCGAACTCAGCCAGTGGATGGCGTGCGGGCGCAGCTCGGGCTCCTCAAGGAAGGCGCGCACCGCCTCTTCCGCGTCGGGGCCGAGGCGGTCGACGATCGTCACCGCGATGCCCCTCGCGACCGACGGCGCGCCGGAGACCGAACCGAACAACTCGGTGACCGCCTGCTCCGGGGTCCTGTTCTCCAGCCAGCCCCCGATGTCGGCCTCGGCCATCTCGGCGGGCATTCCGGAAAGCAGCCCCTCGATGAGCTCGGGCGCGTCGGCGGTGGTCAGATCGGCCGCCTCGGGCGCCTCGACGCCCAGGTCGGTGTAGAGCTCGCGCAGTCCCCACAGGGCCAGCGGGGTGAGTTCGAGCAGTTCCTCACCCGGCTCGGCCATCCCGCAGTAGGCGAGTCGCCTGACGGCCTCGGGAACGTCGATCTCGCCGCCCTCGACCAGGCCGATCTCCTCCAGATAGTCCCTGACGAGGGGGATCGGCACGGGCGCCTGGAGGCGGTAGAGCATGTCGCACAGGCCGTAGAGCTCCTCGTCGAGGGAGACGTCGCCCGTCACGGCGCCGCCGGTGTCCTTCTCGACGACGAACTCGACCGTGGCGGCCCAGATTTCGAGCGGATCGAAGTCCTCGCCGTCGAAGATCGCGCTGCCCTCGACCTGGACCAGGCCGGTGTGGACCGCGAGCTCCCACAGCAGCCCCGGGTCGGCCACCGAGAGCTGGGCGGCCGCCTCGCCGGCGTCGCGGACCCGCAGGCGGCCCTTGAGGGTCGGGGTGCGGCCTCCGGCGAGCATCCACTGGACCAGCCTGCGCGCGTCGGTGACCAGCGGCACCCGCAGGGCGCTCTGGACGAGTGTCTCGCGGGGCGCCAGGCGCACCGGGGGAAGGGGCGAGCAGCCGGGACAGTCGCAGTGCTCGACGGCGGGCTCCTCGCGCACCGCGGAGACGGAGAGGATCGCGCTCCCGGCGTCCTGCTCCAGCGAGTCGGCGCCGATCGCGCTGAAGAGGCTCTTGGCCATGCCGAACCGGGAGGTGTCGGCGAGGGCGATGGGCATCTCGGGTTCGATCCGGTCGAGGACGGTCCTCATCCGGACGGCCATCTTGCCGCCGATCTCCTCGGTGGCGAGCAGGAAGTCGACCAGGGTGCGGGCGGCGGCGACGGTCTCGGGGGCGCTCTCCGGGGGGGCGATGACCTTGCGCGGGTAGATGTTGAGCAGCAGTTCCTCGAAGGTGACAGGGGTGAAGTCACCCAGCTCGTTCACGTCCAGATAGTCACTCGCGTAGTCGCAGAGCAGCCGCACCTCGTCCACGTCAACGTCAAGGCTGTGCGCACGCCCCCACGCGCGCAGGTCGTCTACGGCCCGATTCACCCATTCGATCGACACAGGGGAAAATTAACGGCTTACTGCCAGCACCGCGAATCGGGGAAACAACTCAAATCACATCTAGGGGGTCTATGCACACCTTGACCACCTCCGCCGCCTTGCGCGCGGAGCGTACTCCGGCGGCCCCTTTCAACGCCGCGGCCAGCGCCGGTCCCGAGCCCTGCGCGATCCGGACCATGGCACGTTCCCGCACTTGATCCCCCTTGGGAGAGGCCACCGGGACGGGGCCGAGCACCTGCGCCCCCGGGGGCAGGGTCATCTCGCCGATCATTTCCCGCACCGCCGCCGGAGATCCGGTGAGCGTCGCCATTTTCACCGCCGGGGGGAAACCGAGTTCTGTCCTGTCGGCCAGTTCTCTCTCGGCGTGGTTCACCGGATCCCAGCGCAGCAGAGCCTGTACGGCGGCGAGTGAGGAATCGGCCAGCACGACCAGTTCGGCCGAGGCCCGCAGCAGGGCCGCCGCGTTCATCCACCGGCGCAATGTCTCCTCCGCGGCGCGCAGATCGGGCCTGCCGAGCAGCGCCCAGCCGTCCAGCAGCACCGCCGCCGCGTACCCCCCCTCGGGCACCGGCTCGGCGCCCGGGGTCGCCACCACCAGGGCGCGGCCCGCGCCGACGGTGGCGAGCACCCCGTCCCTGCCCGACGTCTTGACCTTCACCGAGGGGAAGGCCCTCCCCAGCTCCTCGGCCGTGCGGCGGGCACCGATCACCAGGGCCCGCACCCGGGCGCCGCCGCAGGACGTGCAGCGCCAGTCACCCGCGATCCGGCCGCACCAGCGGCAGTACGGGGCCACATGACCGCCGCGCAGCGCGAAGGGGCCGCCGCAGTGCCCGCAGCGGGCGGTCGCCCGGCAGCTCTGGCAGGCCAGCGCGGGCAGGTAGCCCCGGCGGGGGACCTGCACCAGCACGGGACCGCTCTCCAGCCCGGCACGCAGGGCCCGCCAGGCGAGGCTGGGCAGCCGGGCGGCCCTCGCCGCCTCGTCCCTGGCCAGCTCCGAGTCCTCTCCCGCCGGACGGACCCTCGGCGCCCTCGCCCTCACCGTCGCGCGGGCCGCGACGATGGGCCCCGCCCAGCCCGCCGCGATGAGCCTGGTCGCCTCCGCCGTACGGGCGTATCCCCCGATGAGCAGGCCCGCCCGCGCCCGGTGGGCGCGCAGGGCGAGAACCTCCCTGGCGTGCGGGTAGGGGGCGAGCCGCTCGGAGTGCAGGTCGTCGCCGTCGTCCCAGATGACCGCGAGCCCGAGATCCCTGACCGGGGCGAACGCCGCCCCCCTCGTCCCGACCGCGACCCGCACCTGCCCCCTGGACACCCGCAGCCATCGCCGGTAGCGCTCGGCGGGCCCGAGGTCGGCGGTGAGCGTCACGTGCGCGCCGGACTCCAGAACGGCGCTCAGGGCCGCGTCGAGCAGGCCCACGTCCTTACCGTCGGGAAGCACCACGAGGGCTCCCCTGCCCCCACGCAGGGTCTCCCGTGCGGCAACCGCGACCGCCTCCGGCCACGCGGGCCCGCTCTCCCCGATGCCCGGCAGGGCCGTCCACACCGCGCGGGGGGCGTCCCCCTTCGCCAGGGCCGCCAGGAACGCCTCCCCCTCCGAGTAGTCCGCCCACGGCCCGGGCCCCTCTCCCCGCACCGAGGGCTGGGCGGCTCGGGCCGGTGCGCTCTGGGCCGGGACGGCCGAGGTCGACACGGTCAGGACCGGGGTGACCGAGATCGAGTCGGCCGGGGTCGGGGCGGCCTGAGCCGGCGGGGCCGGACTCGGGGCGGCCTGAGCCGGTGGGGCCGGACTTGAGACGGCCGGGTCCTGGGCGGCCGGGGTGGGGGTCTCGGCCTCGACCCTCGCGTGGCGGGGCGGGATGGCGAGGCGCAGGACGTCGGCCATGGTCCCGGCGTAGTGGTCGGCGACGGCGCGGGCCAGCGCGGCGATCTCCGGGGTGAGCACGGGCTCGGCGGAGACGACCCTCTCCAGGCGGGTCAGCTTGCCCTCGTGCTCGGTGGTCTCGGCCCGCTCCAGCAGGAACCCGTCGACGAGCTTGCCCGCGAACCGGACGCGGACCCGGGTCCCCGGCACGGCGGCGGCGGCCAGGGGGTCGGGGACGAGATAGTCGAACAACCGGTCGAGGTGCGGCAGCGGCGTGTCGACGAGGACCCGCGCGACCGGCAGCTCGGCGGCCGGCTCCGGCACCCCTTTCACCGGCTCGGCCACCCCGGAGGCTTTGGCCGTCCCAGCGGCCCTGACCACCCTGGCGGCCCTCACGGCCCCGGCGCGGCCACCCCGCGTCCTCGTGGGACCGCCCGGCACGTGCCGCTCACGGACCGCGTCGAGCGGCAGCAGGGCGTCGTCGTCCGGCGAAGGGCTGGCGTGGGTCACCCACCTGTCCTACCAGACCCGGGCACCCCCTCCGGACGACGGCGGGAGGACGGGCCGATCCCGTGCCTCTGACAGCAGGTCTCCGTACCTGTGACAGCCCGGTCTCGTGCCGCTGACGGCGAGAGGCGACCCCGGCGCGATCGCCCGCAGGGCCGGTCGAATGGAGCGGCCCTGTCGCAATCGCCCGCTGAGCCGATCAGATGGAGCGGACGCGGCACGATCGCCCGCGGGACCGGTCAGATGGAGCGGCGGTGGGTCCAGCGGCCACCGAGCAGGGTGCCGAGGATCGGCATGCGGCGCAGGCCGTCCCCGTCCAGCCCGGCCGGATCGTACTCGGTGATCACCAGGTCGGCGGGGTCTCCCGGGCGCACCTCCGTACGTCCCCTGGCCGCCGCCGCGAGCGCCGCCGGAAGCGGGATCGCCTGCTCCGGGTGCCACGGCGGCCGCTCGTCGTCGGTCCTGGCCACGGCGGAGGCGATCCCGTCCCACGGGTCGAGCGGCGCCACCGGGGCGTCGGAGCCCAGCTCGACGACCGCTCCGGCCGCCAGCAGGTCGGCGTAGGCGAAGGCCCTGCCGGTCCGTCCCCGCCAGTGCAGGTCGGCCACGTCGCGATCGTCCGGCGCGTGGGCGGGCTGCACGCCCGCGACCAGCCCCGGCCTGGCGAACCTCCCGAAGTCCTCGGGGCGGACGAGCTGCGCGTGCTCGATCCGCCCCGGGCAGCCGACCCGCTCGAAGGCGTCCAGCGCGATGCCCACCGCCAGATCGCCGATCGCGTGCACCGCCGGGTCGATCCCGTGCCCGGCCGCCAGGGCCATCACGCCGTACAACTCCTCGGGCGCCGTCTCCAGCAGCCCGCGCGCCTCGCCGCCGGGGTACGGGTCCTCGCAGTAGGCGGTCCTGGTGTTCAGCGACCCGTCCACGAACGTCTTGACCGGCCCGACCTCCAGCAGGCCCTCCGCACCGGCGACGGGATCGCCGGTACGCAGCCCGCGGCCGATCGCCTCCTCCAGCCGGTTCACCGGGATCGAACAGCCGACCCGGACGTCGATCCGCCGCGACCCCACCCTCCGGGTCCAGTCGGTGACGTTGTCGGCGAACTCGAAGTCCAGCACGCCCACGACGCCCCTCGCCGCGGCCGCGGTGGTGGCCTCGGCCACCCAGCGATCCAGCTCGTCCTGCGGCGGCGGGGGCATCTCGGCCATCGCGTCGTAGCAGTCGCGCTCGCGCAGCACCCCCGTCGGGTGCTCGCCCCTGCCGACCACCGCCAGCGCGGCCGGGCTGAACCAGGCGGTGTGCAGATCATTGCTGACCAGGACGATCGGGCGGTCGGGTGCCGCCGCCTGGAGCATCGACTTGTGCGGCGTGTCCGGCCACAGGCCATCGCGAAAGCCGTAACCGACCGTGAACCCGGACCCGCCGAACGCGACAGGCGTACCGGATGTGTCCGCCCGTGAGACGACGAGATCGACCGCCTCCCGTGCCGACCGCGCCGAGGTGAGGTCGATCCTGCGCCGGGCCTGCGCCCACTGTACGGAGTGCACGTGCGCGTCCCACAGCCCCGGCAGGAGGGTGCCACCCCCGGCGTCGACCGACTCGTCGCAGGGGGGCGGCTCCGCGGCCACCTCCGCGACCCGGCCGCCGACGATCAGGACATGGCGCAGCGGGCCACCGGGACCCAGTCGCGCGTTGCGCAACAGCAGGCGAGAAGACGATGAGGACATAAAGCAGAGATTAGGCGGAAACCCGACGCACGCTCCCCCGGGTATCGGCATTTTCCCCGAGCCGCCGTCGCTCACCCCCTCTCCTCGTTTCCTCCCCTTATTTCCGGTTCTTCGCGGACTTTTCGGCCGTCGTCGCGTACCGCCTTCCCAGGCAACGTCGGGCACCGCGCCGGAACCGATGCGGGGCGAGCCGAAGCCGATGCCTCTTGCTCCCGCATCCCCCGCACGCTCTCCGGCGATCGAACTCCTATCCGGCTGCGATCCGGGTGCTTAGAGTAAACGTGGAACGCCTTCGGCAGGAGACCTTTGATATGGGACCGAGCTCGCCTGTTCCATCGGAAAACGGGTCATCTTCGGATGAATACTCGGGAATCAATCCAGAGCTAATGGAACGATTCATCGCCTCACTGGAGCATGCGCGAAAAGTGGTGGGCGAGCAGCTCCCGGCGATCCTCCGGCTGCTTTCCTCGGTGGACGCCGACCGGTCCGCGGCGTTGCCGATCCGCGAGATCGAAGACTGGCTGGATCAGGAGATCCCGCGACTGCGCAGACGCAACCAGCTGATCCAGGAGCCCGACCTCCTGACGAACTGGGCCCCGAGCCTGACAGGTCCTGGTCTGCCGGGCCTCACGCCGGGACCGGGGCGCGAAGGACTCATCGCCTTCGACGAGAAGACCCTGGCCAGATCTGCTCTCGCCACCGACGAGGGGAGGAAACTCGCGGAAACCCTCGCCGCCCAGGGGCACCCGACTCCCTATTCCTCCAAGAAAATCTATGACGGGATCTTCGGCCAACTCGCCGAGAGGCGGCAGGACCCCGACTTCACCGCGGGATTCTTCGCCACCCTCGGCCCGAAGGGCGCGGCCGCCGCGCTCAGGAAACTGAACGACTACCACGGAGAATCCGCCAAGAAGCACTGGAAGACCATGGGAGAGGCCCTCGCCACGGCGGTGGCCCGACGGCCGAAAACGCTCGGCCCGTCCTGGGAGCCGGAGAACCTCAGGAAAATACAGGCGGGCAACCTGGGCCTGGTGCTCGGCCACGGCAGGTTCCCCTTCACGTGGCTCGCCGAGGTGATCCGTCCCCACACCCAGAAATCCCCCGGCGCCGGGGCCTTCACCCGCCAGGCCGCCGACCTGAGCCACTTCCTGTCCGCTCTGGCCAACAATCCGGAAACGGCCAGGGCATTGTTCAACGGCATGTCTCCCGAAGATCGCAAGGACCTGTTCTCCGCACTCAACCGGGAGGTCGCGCTCTACACCAACGAGCACGACACGATCGCCTTCGACCCGGAGACGGAGTTCGGCCGGATGCTCGCCGCCGGAGCCGGTGTCTTCGAGAAGCGCTCCCCTGGCCCCGAGGCGGTGCGATTCGCCTTCAACGCCATGACGACCATGGGCAATCTCCGGACAGAAGCGGACTTCCGCAATCCGGAGGGGCAGCCGATGGAGGTGGCGAAGGGCGCGAGAATCTTCATGTCGATGCTCGCGGGCGCCTACCCCGCCGAAATGATCGAGGGCGCCAACGCCGGGGACGCCAATCGGACACAGGACAGCGCGTTCGAGAAAACCGCCGCACTCACCGCCGGCCTGCACCCGAAGTTCCGCCTCAGTCCCGGCGACACCTACCGTTTCATCAAGACCTTCGCCGACTCGGCGGAGCGGATGAAACCGTTCAATGCGGGACTGGGTAAATTCTCCAGACACCTTATGGACGCGGCGGCCGCCAAGGATCAGGGGACAGGCATCAAGCACCTCGCAAACACCTTCGCGAGCCTGGGGTATGTCTCCGGCATGCAGTTCGCCGCCGCGAACGAGGTCCAAGGGAAAATGGATGAGTACGACCAGGAGATGCAGGACCGGCTCTTCTTCCTCATGGGCCTGAGCGTCGACCTCGTCGGGTTCGGCATCGGGGGAGGAGGCGCCGCGTTGTTTGACCTCTCGGGTCCTCTCGTAGAGCTGGACGGGGCCGGCGAGCTGATCTGGTTGATGATCAGCAAGTCTGCGAGCGAGACCATCGACTCGTACAAGGACATCGAAGGAACCCGCCTGGACAAGCTCAAGGAGAGCAACCGCCTAGCCGCCCTTGGCCGCGAATACTGGATTTTTCACGAGTTGAAGCGCTACGGGTTCTCCTACACAGTGCCCCCGAACGATCCGGCCTTCAGCCAGCCTCCCATCACCGGGAAAGACGGCAACCTGCTCCCCTTCGACAAACTGGCCAAGGACCCGAAGGCGTTGAAGAATCTTGCCGACTGGATGATCCGCAACGGCTCCGGGAGCGGAGACGACAGCACCGTCGGAGAAGCGACCACTCGGCTCAACAACACTTTCGGAGGAGCCAAGGAAAGCACGCAAACAAATCCAACTCCTTTTGGGTAGCTCACAAAGAGGCCCTAAGGCATTGAGTCTCACCGAAAAGCTCGAAGTGTTTTTTACGCAAAGAATCGACAGTAATTCTGACGCGCGATCTGTCCTTGACAGACTCATTGCTCGGCTTTTCCCAGTCAACAGAAACGACCTTATATCCACGTCTCCCCAGGCCGCCGGTCAACATATTGAATATGATGACCGGCTCGTCGACACTGGAAGTGTCCACTCCGGCAACTCCATACGTGCGCTTCGCCTTCCCCTCTCCACAAGGAATGTCCCTGCCACCCTCGTCCGTCACCTTGACATCTTTTGCATGGGTCGACTTCACCAACCAGTCGATGTCGGCCTTCAGCGTCGCCTCCGCCTGAGCCGCCGTCGGCCCCGGAGGATCGGAGGAACATGCCCCCAGGGCAAACACCCCCAAGATGGCGATCACCGCTGATCCAACGCGGGCGGAAGCAAGATGCATCACGAAACTCTCCGTTCACGCCGTCCGACATCACCCAGATCCAATGATGTCCGATAATCAAGCGATTTCCAGGAAAAGCGCCGGAATATGTCAAATCGGGATCGACAGCAACCGCAACCGTTCATCCAGATCTCGGACGTTCTTGTTGTCCTCCCACGGGCGAAGCTGAGCGCGGACCTGTCGTATCGAGTGCAGAAGTCTGGCGGAACTGTGTCTCACGGTGATTTGAGCAGCGGCATCGATCGCTGCCGACGCCTCCGGGATCTCTCGCTTCTGGATCAGCGCGGTAGCGTATTCGAGATACAGGATTCCACGTTCACGGTTCCAGCTCGGATCCGCTCTGGCCAGGGTCTTTTGGGCTAAAGGTATCGCCCGATCAGGTTGCTTGAGCTCTACCAGACAGAACACGGTATGACGGGCGATGCGCTCCGGGTTGACCCAGAAAAGGTGACGAAGGTCAGATCCGTTGCGCTTGTCGCCTGCCAGATCGATGGCACGATCGAGGAAGCGAAGACCCCCCTCATCGCGCCTCACTCCGGCGGAAATCCGGGCCGTCATGAGCGAGACGGCCGACTGCTGCAGACGGTTGCCACTGTTCTTCGCCCACCCTTCTGCGGCGAAGGAGTGGTCCATCGCGACAGTGGGCTTCCCCTGATAGAGAGCCATATTGGCTGACAAGCTGTGAAGATGGGCGAGAAGCGCGGGAGCACGCAACTCATGAGCTACCGCCAGCCCTTCCTCATACCGCTGGGCGGCACCTTGGTAGTCCATGAGATCGTAGTGGGCCCATCCGGCGAGGTGGGAGAGGCTCCAGTAGACGCGAAGAAGACGATCGCGTGAGGCGGGCCCGAGGGAGCCCTGCTTGAGTAGATCCTGGACCAGGGCGCGTTTCGCGTCGGCTACCGGAATGATCAGCCGAGGCCCCATCGTCTCGTCCATCCCCCAGAGACGAGTCGTGAGATTTTCCAGCACGTCGATGGTGGCCGCGTCGATCGGGTGTTGGTGCCGAGCGGCGACGGCCAGGCGTTCCCGTTCCGGCGGGGTGAGGTGGCGCAGCAGGCCCAGGGCCGGTGTTCCGCCCAGGAGCAGGGCGAGTTCGAAGAGCAGTTCGCGGCGTTTCACGTCGGCCTCCTCTGCGCCGACCGCGCGCAGCAGGTCGGCACAGCGGGTGGGCGCGGGCGCGGGAACGAGTGGGGGAAGTGCCTTCGTTCCCTTGGTGCCCGAGATGGCCGGTGCGGACACCTCGCGGCGGTAGTGCGCGTCGAGATGACGGT
This sequence comes from Streptosporangium sp. NPDC000509, assembly GCF_042898365.1. Lineage (NCBI taxonomy): Bacteria > Bacillati > Actinomycetota > Actinomycetes > Streptosporangiales > Streptosporangiaceae > Streptosporangium > Streptosporangium sp. NPDC000509. The sequence continues at coordinate 436,251 of NZ_JBIAYX010000001.1, forward strand.
GATCCGTCTGGTCGATCAGGTCACGGTCACGTACCCCGTAGGAGGCATAGACCTCGTCGGCGACCAGGCGGCGGGCGGTGGTCTGGTAGATGCGGGCGAAGATGGCGATCGCCCCGGCGCCGGGACGCCGCCCGGCCTGTGGCCAGGCTTCGTAGTCGTAGAAGCGCGCGGCGCGCAGGGTCGCGGTGCCCGCAGGGTCGAGGTCGTTGTAGGCGGCCACCACGTCGCCCGCCGTGCGACCGTGGGCGTAGCGGTACAGGCGCAACGGGCTGACCTGGTGATCGAGGGCGAACACCCCGGCGATCTGGTCGAACGTGAGGCGGCAGGCCCGCAGCGCCTCGCTGCGCCGCCTGCATCCCAGCAGGATCCGGTATCCCTCTCCGGGCATCCTCGACTCCCTTCCCCGAACACACACGGATCGTATGTCTGCGGTCACGGAGAATGACAGTCCGCGAGGGAAGTGGGGATCCTCGACCGTTGGATGCGGCGTTCTCGCAGGTCAGCGCCACTGTGCGCGGAGTATCCGATCGACGGTGTCCCGGAGGGCTACCGCATGGGAGCACCGGGCCACTGTTCTGCTGACGATTTTCCCCTGACCAGGAGAGCAGGAGAGCGCGCATGACCACTGCCCACGACGGCGTGGCCCCGGAACTCATCGAGGCGATGGTACGGCTCAGCCCGGGCGGCATGACCTGGCGGCGGACCTTCCGCGGTCATCCCTACCAGGTTCCCGAGGCTCGACGCTTCGTCCGGTTTCTCCTGGCCGACTCCCCGTTCGGCCAGGACGCGGAGCAGGTCGTCACCGAGCTCGCCGCCAACGCGATCCGCCATACCGCGAGCGGGCGACCGTACGGCACGTTCGTCGTCGAGGTCGTCCGCAGGCCCGAGGTCACCCGCGTGACGGTCTACGACTCCGGCCAGGGCTCCGTCCCCACTCTCCTCCACCCCACCCTTCTCCGCGAGGGCGGCCGAGGTCTTCCCCTGGTCGTCGCCCTCGCCTCCCGGGTCGGCTGCCAGGGCACCCGGTCCCACGGCCACGCCGTCTGGGCCCAGTTCACCGGCGAGAGGCAACCCACGTCCCCCGAGTGCTCATGACGAGCGGGCCGTCATGAGCACTCGGGCCTGCTCGGACTTCGGATCTTCAGCTGGTCGGAGGTTCCGGATCCACAGGGCGGGCCGCGCGGACGGAATTCCGCCGGCTGGCTCTCCGGCGTCTTGTCGAAAACGGCCCGACAAGGAAGGGACGCGGATGTGCCTGCGGTGCCACGACGCCGAGCGTGGGCTGGGCGCGCGAGCTCAGCCGGCGTGCAGCCTGGTGATGAGCTCGTGCGCGACGTCCATGAACTGATCGCGCGAGGACGTCGTCGTCTGCAGGTCGACGAATGCCTCGTGGGCACCGGCCTGGGCGAGGGTCAGCAGGTAGTCACCGATCTGCCGCACGGTTCCGACGTGCGGTACCTGGTCGTCGGGCGCGGGAGAATCGGTGATCTTCGGATTGACGCGCACCACCATTCGCAGGGCCGACGGGTCCCGGTCGACGCGTGCCGCGGTCTGCAGCGCCATATCCCACAGGGAGGTCAGGTAGGGCATGGGTATCGCCGCGCTCAGCCAGCCGTCGGCTCGCCTGCCGATCCTCTCCATGGACGAGGGCGTGTAACCGGCGAGCAGGACCGGAGGGCGCGGCCGCTGGAAGGGCTTGAGGTCGATGTGCGACGGCGGCACGGTCCACAGCGCACCCTTGTGCTCGACGACCTCACTGCTCCAGGCGGCCTCCATCACGTCGAGCGTCTCTTCGAGCCGGTCTCCCCTCCCCTGCCAGGGCACCCCGGTCGCGGTGTATTCGTCACGCAGCCATCCGAGACCGATGCCGACGTCCAGCCGTCCGTGGCTGAGCAGGTCGAGCGAGGTCAGCATGCGGGCGAGCAGGACCGGCGGTTGCCACAGCGCGTTGAGCGTGCTGGTTCCCAGCCGGACCTCCCGAGTGCTGACGGCGGCGAGTGTCAACGCGGTCAGCGGGTCGAAGAACGTCGCGAAGGCCGGAGGGATCTCGCCGTCTCCTCCCGGGTAGGGGTCGCTGGGTTCGAGCGGCAACATGATCCGATCACCCGCCCACAGGCTGCTGTAACCCATGGCCTCCAGATCCGCGCTGGCCTGCCGGATGAAATCCGGGTCGGCGAAGGCGCCGTACTGCGGGACTGTATATCCGATCTGCATGAGCTGCTCCTTGATACTTCGCCATGGAAAGCCGGGAGGAACTGAGGCGCATATTGCGTACGCGTCTCGATACCCGGACGCTCCCGGCCTAACGTCCAGGGAGACGTTAGGCGACACCCCTTGGACATGATTTGCAATCGGGTTGGAGTGTGGCCTCCGGGCCCTAAAAGCCCACTTAAGACCTTGATGTGATGTCCCCTCGGGGCAGCACGGCCGGGGCGTCCCTTGGCCTTCTGGTGGCCCGTCACGCAACCTTGGTTGGGTAACCGGTCCAGCTACGGATGGGTGAGCCGGCGGCGAAGTTCGTCTTGGGCTGGGCTCGGGCGTTGCGCCGGCGCACGTAGGTACCGATCGCCGCGTTCTGCTGCCGGCCGGTCAGGACCGGGCAGGAGTGACCGGCGGAGCTGCGGGCTCAGCTCCTGAAGTAGTGTCCCGCGTTCAGATCGGCGATGAGCCCGGGTAGGCCGGGACGCCAGTCCAGCAGCTTCCGGGTCAGGGCGGAGGAGGCCGGCATGTCCAGCGTGACGAAGGAGGCCAGCCAGCCGAAGTGCTCGCCCGCCTCCCGCGCGGGGATCGCGGTCACCGGCACGCCGAGCCGGCGCCCGATGACGCCGGCGACGTCGCGTACCGGCACACCCTCCTCGGCGACGGCGTGCAGCCGCGCGCCCGCGGGAGCCTCCTCCAGGGCCAGCCGGTACAGGTGAGCGGCGTCCAGCCGGTGCACGCTCGGCCACCGGGGGTCGCCGTCGCTCACGTACGCGGAGACGCCCTTCGCGCGGGCGATGCCGATCGCGACCGCGACGAACCCCGGGTCACCCTCTCCATGCACCAGCGGCAGCCGCACTACCGAGACCCGCACTTCGCGCTCCGCGAACGACAGCGCCACCTGCTCGGCCGCCCCTCGGGGCGAATGCGTACCCGGTTCGTCCTTCTCGGTGCCGACGCGGCCGGGCGGGAGCAGGCCGGTGCCCGAGGTGACCACGAGCGGCCGGCCGGACCCCGCCAACGCCTCGCCGAGCGCCGCGATGGCTCGCCGGTCGGTCTGGTTGGCGGCTTCGAAGTTCGCGAAGTCGTGCACGAAGGCCAGGTGGATGATGCCGTCGGCGGCGGCGGCCCCGTCGCGCAGGCCGGCGAGGTCGTCGAGCGAGCCGGGGTGGGGCTTGGCTCCGGCGGCCCTCAACGCGGCGGCGGCCTCATCCGTACGGGCCAGACCGGTCACCTGATGTCCGGCCTCGATGAGCTCACGTACGACGGCGGACCCCACGAAACCCGTGGCGCCGGTGACGAAAACACGCATGATGATCTCCTTCTTCAGCGGTGTTCCCATCGTCGGAGCCGGTGCCGTGCGGCGTCCAAAGCCTGTCGCTCATCGGGCGATACGTTTCAGGCATCACCGCAGTAGGCTGCGGGCATGCCCCAGTCGCCCGATCTCGATCTGCGGCTCGTGCGCTACTTCACGGCCGTCGCCGAGCACCGGCACTTCGGCCGCGCCGCCGAGGCCCTGCACATCACCCAGCCGTCGCTGAGCCGGCAGATCCGCGCCCTTGAGCGGCAACTGGGCGCCCTCCTGCTCGACCGAACCCCGCAGGGCACGCGACTCACCGAGGCCGGCGAGGTCTTCCTGCCCCGCGCGAAGACGCTGCTGCACGCGGCCGCCCAGGCGGCGGCGCAGGCCCGCGCCGCCGCTCGGCCCAGCCGGATCACCATCGGGTACACGATGGGCCTCATCGTCACGCCGGCCGTGCGCGAGCTGCGCCGCCTGCATCCGGATGCCGACGTACGCACCTCACACGTGGCCTGGAACGAGCCGCGCCCCGCTCTGCTCGACTACCGTGTGGACGCGGTGGTGACCCGGCTGCCGTTGGCGACCGACGGGCTCGACGTGACGATCCTGTACGGCGAGCCGCGCGTGCTGCTGCTCTCGCGCGACCACCGCCTGGCGGGCAGGGGATCCGTGACGCTCGCCGACATCGCCGACGAGCCGTTGCCCCGACTGGCCGACCCGGACCCGGCCTGGGAGGCGTACTGGCGCATCGATCCCAGGCCCGACGGCCGCCCGGCCCCCGACGGCCCCGTCATCACCGACATCGAGGACAAGTCCGAGCTGATCGCCGCCGGGGAGGTGGTGGCCATCATAGGCGGCCCGCCCCTTGTCAACCTCCGCCCGGACATCACCTCGATCCCTCTGGAGGGCGTCGAGCCGAGCCACGTCGTGCTGGCGACCCGGGCCGGCGACCGCAACCGCCTGGTGTCGTCGTTCCGCAAATCCGCCAGGGCGCTGCTCACCGGTTCGCGGGCAACCCTGAGGTCGTCGGAGGCGGCGGGTGATCCGGCGGGTGAATGACGTACGTCACGCCGCCGCTGCCACTACAAGCGCAGATCCCAACCATGATCCCGAAGTGTCACCGAAGTACTAGACGGAGGTGAAACCAAGCGCCGCGGCGGCCTCGCTCTGCGCGGTGTCACGACTGGCGAAGCCGAGTTTGTCCCCCGGCTCCTCCAGAAGCGGCACGGCCGCCAGCTCCGCGATGGCGAGATGCATGGCGTCGAGCGCACGAAGGGCGTGGGTGTGGACGATCTCCACCGCCCGGCGTTCCACGGCGTCACGGGGAGCGCTCAGCAACGTGACCGGGCCGTCCTCTCCAAGGTCCGCCGCCAGTACGGCAAGCCTGGTGTCCAGTTCCAGCAGCCGCCTGGCGCGAGAGGCGCGGACCAGCACCCCGGTCACCTCCACCACGGTCAAGGTGCTCGTGACGAGGAGGTGTTCGGGGTCTTCGAGAAGGTCCCTGGCCCGGTCGTGACCGGGTTCGTCGCGGAGGTAGGCGCAGGCCAGGACCGAGGAATCGACGTAGGTGAGCACGAGGTCAGCGGCCTTCCGCCCAGAGGTCGTCGAGGACCGGTCCCGCGCCCTCGGTGGCCGCGAGCGCACGCTCCCGGTCGGCTTCGATCACCGGAGGGGAGGGGGGTCGCTCGGCGAGCACTCCGAGCCTTCGCGCTCGGGCGCGAAGCTCCGCCCGGGCGTCCAGCGCCTCGTCGGAGACGCCGTGGGCGAGGATCTCCCCGGCGGTCGCGTTGATGGATCGGCCGGTGCGGCGGGCCCTTCGCGTTATGCGGCGATGAAGATCGTCATCGATACGGAGAAGGAGTTGCTTCATTCATCGACGATATCAATTAAAGCCTTGAAAGTGATATCACTCGCCGTCGAGGGACGCGCTTTCGCGGCCGTGACCCGGTATCCCGCCGGGCGGGACAACGGCCGGGAACACGAACGGCCCCCGCGAAGGAGTTCGCGGGGGCCGTCTTGGAACGTGCGGGTCAGAGACCGGCGGCGGAGCGCAGGGCGTCGGCGCGGTCGGTGGACTCCCAGGAGAAGCCCTCGCGGCCGAAGTGACCGTACGCGGAGGTGCCCGAGTAGATCGGGCGGAGCAGGTCGAGGTCGCGGATGATCGCGGCCGGACGCAGGTCGAAGACCTCGAGCACGGCCTGCTGGATCTTCTCGACGTCGGTCTTCTCGGTGCCGAAGGTCTCGATGAACACGCCGACCGGGTGTGCCTTGCCGATGGCGTAGGCGACCTGGACCTCGGCGCGGTCGGCGAGACCGGCGGCCACGATGTTCTTCGCGACCCAGCGCATGGCGTAGGCGGCCGAGCGGTCGACCTTGGACGGGTCCTTGCCGGAGAAGGCGCCGCCACCGTGGCGGGACATGCCGCCGTAGGTGTCAACGATGATCTTGCGGCCGGTCAGGCCGGCGTCGCCCATGGGGCCGCCGATCTCGAAGCGGCCGGTCGGGTTGACCAGGAGGCGGTAACCCTCGGTGGCGATCTCCAGGCCGGCGAGGACCGGGTCGACCACGTGCTCCTTGATGTCGGGAGCGAGCATCTCCTTGAGGTCGATCTCGGCCGCGTGCTGGGTGGAGACCACCACGGTGTCGAGCCGGACGGGCGTGTCGCCCTCGTACTCGACGGTGACCTGGGTCTTGCCGTCGGGGCGCAGGTAGGGCACCGTGCCGTCCTTGCGGACCTGCGACAGACGCTCGGCGAGACGGTGCGCCAGCAGGATCGGCAGCGGCATCAGCTCGGGGGTCTCGCGGCAGGCGTAGCCGAACATGAGCCCCTGGTCACCGGCACCCTGGCGGTCGAGGTCGTCGCCGGCCTCGCCCTCACGGTTCTCGTAGGCGTCGTCGACGCCCTGCGCGATGTCGGGCGACTGCGCGCCGATGGACACCGACACGCCACAGGAGGCGCCGTCGAAGCCCTTGTGCGAGGCGTCGTAACCGATATCGAGGATCTTCTCCCGGATGAGGCCGGGGATGTCGACGTAGGTCTCCGTCGTCACCTCTCCGGCGACGTGGACCTGACCGGTGGTGATCAGCGTCTCGACCGCGACACGGCTCTTGGGGTCACCCTTGAGCATGGCGTCGAGAATCGCGTCACTGATCTGGTCGGCGATCTTGTCCGGGTGGCCTTCTGTGACCGACTCGGAGGTGAAAAGGCGACGGGACAAGTCAGTGGCTCCTCATGCAGCGGCTGCTGGCGTTTGGGGGCTCTGGCGTCGGCGGACACCAGTAGCGCTCCGGCGAATTCTAGCCCCACCCGATGTGGAGCCGCGAAATCGTCTCAGATCGTGTCACCTTAAAGTCTCGGCTCGCATACGGGAAAGAGCCCCGTCCCGTGCGGAGCTGGGCTCGAAACGTCCGCGACCGGCACATGGGATGCGCTCGACCGCAACACAACGACGAAGTACCCCAAAGCCCGCTCTTACTCATAAATCGGGCAACGGATCGGGAGGGAGCGTCTCGGGGGCGAAGACCTCGGCGTCGGCAGCGGCGATCACCGCGGCGTACTCCTCGTCGATCTCGAACACCATCCCGCCGAGCTCGATCGCCGCGCCCATGGAGAGCTCCAGCGGGCCGAGCCGGGTGCGACGGGAGTGAGTGGCGTACACCGAGGTCGGCGCGTCACGATCGAAGAACTTGGTGGAGATCACGCAGATGGTGCGATCGGTGACCACGATGAGGAAGGTCGCCATGCACGGATTTCCCACCGACAGCGCCGGCAGGACGTAGTGGATCTCCTCACCCGGGGGAAGCAACGCCCGGCATCGAGCCCTCACGGCGGCGGCGACCGGCATGATCGAAACCCCTCCCAGGCGCGACATCGCAGGTCATCTCGGACGAAGTATCCGCCGGGAGGTGGCCTACGGCAAGGGGTCAGGCCAGGCGCGCGGTGACAAGATGACCGCCCGGTCTCGGTCCGCGTCCGAGGCGCGGATCAGGCCAGGCGTGCGGCGACGAGATCCCAGACCGTGTCGGCGAGGGACTCCTTGGGCCCGCGCGGGATGTCGACCCGCTCCCCGTCCGCGGCCAGGACCACGGCCGCGTTGTCGGGCGTGCCGAAGGCGAGGCCGTCACCGACCTGGTTGACGACGAGGAGATCGCAGCCCTTACGGGCGAGCTTGGCCCGTCCGTTGGCGAGAACGTCGTCGGTCTCGGCCGCGAATCCCACGATCACCTGCGGGCACGGCTTGAGACCCTCGCGGCGCCGCTCCCCCAACTCCGCCAGGATGTCGGGATTTTTCACGAGATGGATGGCATCAGGCTCGTCGGCGGTCTTCTTGATCTTCGATCCGCTCCGCGCCGAGGGCCGGAAGTCGGCGACGGCGGCGGCCATCACCACGGCGTCGGCTCCCTCCACCGCCTCCAGCACGGCGTCACGCAGCTCCAGGGCCGACTCGACCCGGACGACCCTGACTCCCGCCGGATCGGGCAGGGCGACGTTGGCGGCCACCAGGGTGACCTCGGCCCCCCGGGCGACGGCCGTGCGGGCCAGCGCGTAACCCTGCAGACCCGAGGAGCGGTTGCCGATGAAACGGACCGGGTCGATCGCCTCGCGGGTGCCCCCGGCGGAGATCACCAGACGGCGACCGGCGAGGTCGGCCGGACGCCCGGCGATGACGCGGCGGCAGACCTCGAAGATCTCCTTCGGGTCCGGCAGCCGGCCGGGGCCGGTGTCGGCGCCGGTCAGGCGGCCCACGGCGGGATCGACGACGATCGAGCCGCGCTCGCGAAGCGTGGCCACGTTGGCGCGGGTCGCGGGGTGCTCCCACATCTCGGTGTGCATCGCGGGGGCGAACACCACCGGGCAGCGCGCGGTGAGCAGGGTGTTGGTCAGCAGGTCGCCGGCCAGCCCGTGGGCGGCCTTGGCGAGCACGTCGGCGGTGGCCGGCGCGACGACCACCAGGTCGGCGCCCTGCCCGATGCGGACGTGCGGAACCTCGTGCACGGACTCCCAGACATCGGTCGTGACCGGGTTGCCGGACAGCGCGGCCCAGGTCGGCTCGCCGACGAAGCGGAGAGCCTCCCTGGTCGGGACGACGCGCACGTCGTGGCCCGACTCGGTGAACAGGCGCAGCAGCTCACACGCCTTGTAGGCGGCGATGCCCGCGCTCACGCCGAGGACGACCCTGGGCCTGTCAGGAGACCCGGCTTCTTCGGGGGTCCGCATCGAGGTGGCTTCAGCCCTCGATCGGCTCGGAGGTGAGCAGGCCCTCGCTGACCTCGCGCAGCGCGATGGACAGCGGCTTCTCCTGCGCGTGGGTCTCGACGAGCGGGCCGACGTACTCGAGCAGGCCCTCGCCGAGCTGTGAGTAGTAGGCGTTGATCTGACGCGCCCGCTTGGAGCCGAAGATCACGAGACTGTACTTGCTGTCGACGATGTCGAGCAGGGCGTCGATCGACGGGTTGGTGATGCCTTCGGAGTAGGCGGCGCTGGTTGCCACGTGTGATTTCCCCTAGCTAGGTGAACGTCCGAGGTGCGAATCCTCGGGAGCATCAGCCAACAAGGCTATCAGCCGATGGCATACGTCCTGGACGGACGTGTTGACGAGTGTCAGGTCGAACTCCTGCTCCGCCGCCATCTCGATCCGGCCGGCCGCCAGGCGGCGGGCGATGACGTCCTCGGGCTCGGTACCCCTGCCACGCAGGCGCTTCTCCAGCTCGCCCCACGTCGGGGGGGCCAGGAAGACGAGCAGGGCCTCGGGCATGGTCGCGCGGACCTGCCTGGCGCCCTGGAGGTCGATCTCCAGCAGCGTGGGCACCCCGGCCTCAAGCTTCTCGATCACGGGGCCGCGCGGGGTTCCGTACCGGTTACCGGCGAACTCGGCCCATTCCAGCAGCTCGCCCGAGGCGGCGAGGCGGTCGAACTCCTCGTCGTCGGCGAAGAAGTATTCGACGCCGTGGGTCTCCCCCGGACGGGGCTTCCTGGTGGTCACCGAGACCGACAGCCACACCTGTGGGTGTGCCCGCCGAAGCTCGGCGACGACCGTGGACTTGCCGACGCCCGACGGCCCGGACAGGACCGTCAGGCGCTTACCTGCCGGGAGCCCGGGGAAGGCTCGCGCCCTCTCCGGACCTACGGCCGGGGATGTGGAGCGACCGGCCCCGCCCTCGGCGGTTGCCTCCGGAGTCCGACTCTCGTCGGACCACGACGTTGCGGTCACTCCAAACCCCCCGTGATGCCGTCCCCCATGCGGGGCGAGCGTGGTCGTATGAACCGAGATTAGCTCTCGGCCCCGCCGAACTCACGCTCGAGCGAAGCTCGCTGGTTCGTACCCAGACCCCGCACACGGCGGGACTCTGCGATGCCGAGCTTTTCCATGAGCTGCTTGGCGCGGACCTTGCCCACGCCGGGAAGCGACTCCAGAAGAGCCGAAACCTTCATCTTGCCGATGACGTCGTCGGCCTGCCCGTCTTTGAGCACCTCAGCCAGAGAGACCGCACCGTGCTTCAGGCGGTTCTTCACCTCGGCACGCTCTCGGCGGGCCTTGGCAGCCTTCTCTAGGGCTGCGGCGCGCTGCTCAGGGGTAAGGGGAGGAAGAGCCACGCCGGGTCACCTCGAATTTCCTGTCGATGTACTCGGACGGGATGGGAAACTAGCTGGTCATGGCGCTTCAAGCAACGTCAAGGCCACTTTATCCCCCTAGAAAATCTACTTCGTGACTTTGTGTGCGCGCCATGTCGCTTTCCGTCAACAAAACTGCTCTCATCGCCGAGTTTTCAGGGGTTGTCTCACCCGCGACGCCCGACGGTCTCCCACGCCTCCCGACACGCGAAACCGGCTGGTTTCCCGCATCGCCTCGCGCGCGGAGCCGGGTGGTTTCCGGCGTTACCCCACCCGCGACGTCCGGGGTCCGCGGACCCCGTCCGCGGCCCTCGGCGGTCTCAAACCGCACCCGCGACACCCGACGGAATCCAAACCTTCATCCGCGACGCCCGGCGCTCCTCGAACCCGACCGCGACCCCGGCCGGCCTTCCGAACCACCTCACCCCCGAACGCCCGAACGGATCCCGGGCCGTCCTCACCCGCGAACGCCCGACGGAATCCGGGCCACCTCACCCGCGAACGCCGGACGGATCCCGGGCCGTCCTCACCCACGAGACCCACGAGCGCCCGACGGAATCCCGGCCGTATCCCGGCCGTCCTCAGGCGCGCTGCCCCGTGGCGGCCGAAACCCGCCGCAGGGCGGCGGCGAGGCCCGCGGCCGTCGCGCCCGGGTCGGCGGAGCCGGTGATCGGGCGGCCGATCACGAGGAGGTCGGCCCCGTCTGCCAGAGCCTGCTCGGGAGTGGCCACTCTCGCCTGGTCCTGGCTCGCGGCGCCCGCGGGGCGGACGCCGGGGGTGATGAGGGTGATGTCGGGTCCGACCTCGGCGCGCACCGCGGCGACCTCGCGCGGCGAGCAGACGAGGGCCTGGGCGCCCGCGGCGACGGCCAGCGCCGACAGACGGCGCACCGCGTCCTCTGAGGGGCCCCTGACACCCATCAGGTCCAGGTCGGCCTCCGAGAGCGAGGTGAGCAGCGTCACCGCCGCGATCTGGGTGTGGGGCATCGCCTCCACGGCTGCCCGGATCATCGCGGGGCCGCCGGCGGCGTGGACGGTCAGGATGGCGGGCTTGAGCCTGGCGACGGCCCTCGCGGCGCCCGCGACGGTGTTGGGGATGTCGTGGAGCTTCAGGTCGAGGAAGACCCGCACTCCGCTCGCCCCACGGACGGAGGCGATCACGTCGGGGCCGTAGCGGAGATAGAGCTCCAGACCGACCTTGACGGTGGTGACGTGCGGGGTCACCATGCTCGCCCAGTGGGCCGCGGTCTCAAGGTCTGGCGCGTCCAGGGCGACGGCGATGGGTGCGGGCGTCACAGGGAACTCTCCTCAAGATCAATCCGGTGCCGGGTGGACGCCCCCGGCGGGCGGTGGGCCAGTCCGACCGCGTCGGCCAGCCGGTGGAACCCCCGGGCCGCCAGAAGCTCCTCCAGCTCGCGGAGGATGCGCAGGCAGGCGTAGGGGTCGTGGAACAGCGCCGTCCCCACGGCGACGACACAGGCGCCCGCGAGGATGAGTTCGAAGGCGTCCCTGCCGGTGAGCACGCCGCCCATGCCGATGATGGGCACGCTGGGCAGGGCCGCGTGGACCTGCCACACGCAGCGTACGGCCAGCGGACGGATGGCCGGTCCCGACAGACCACCGGTGACCGCCGCGAGCGTGGGGCGCATCGCCTCGGTGTCGATGCTCATGCCGAGCGGGTTGTTGATCATCGAGAGCGCGTCGGCGCCGCCGTCCACGCACGCGCGCGCGACGCTCACGATGTCCATGACGTCCGGGGAGAGCTTGGCCACCACGGGCACGTCGTACCGCATCACCGAGCGCACCGAGGCGATCACCTCCGCGGAGGCGGCGCCGTCGCGGGCGAAGACCCGGCCGCGATCCTCGATGTTGGGGCACGACAGGTTGACCTCCACGGCGGTGACGCCGGGCGCGTCGGTGAGCCTGCGGGCCAGCGCGGTGTACTCGGCCACGGTGCCGCCGCCGATGGACACCACGGTCCGTACGCCCCGCTGCGACAGCCAGGGCAGCTCACGCTCCAGGAAGGCGTCCACGCCCGGTCCCTGGAGCCCGACGGCGTTGAGCATGCCCGAGGGCGTCTCGGCCATCCTCGGGGTCGGGCGGCCCGCCCTGGGGGCCATCGTGATCGACCGGGTGGTCAGCGCGCCGATCCTGGCCAGGTCGAAGAACTGGGCGAGCTCGGAGCCGGACGCCGCGCACCCGGCGGCCGTGGTGACGGGGTTGACCAGCTCCACGTGCCCCAGGTACGTCCGCATGTCAACCGGCATGCCGCGTTCCCCCACCGGGTGCTCCCAGCGCGTCGAACGGGATCGTGCCGACATCGTCGAAGCGGACGCGCTCGCCCCTGAAGACCGGTCCTTCGACGCACGAGCGCACCATCCGGGTTACCCCGTCGTCCCCGATCACCGGCAGCACGCACGTCATGCACACGCCGATCCCGCACGCCATGCCCTCCTCGACGGCCACCTGGACGGGGATGTCGAACTCGACCGCCACCGCGGTGACGCCGCGCAGCACCGGCATCGGGCCGCAGGCGTAGACGGCGTCGGCCCGCACGTCGGCGATCACCCCCGGCAGCACGTCGGTCACCCGGCCGCGCATGCCCAGGGAGCCGTCCTCGGTGGTGAGCGTGGTGGTCTCCCCCATCCTCCTGGCGCGCAGGGCGCCGAACACCCGGTCGGCGGAGACCGCGCCGAGGACGAAGTCGACGCGGCAGCCGCGCCCCTGGAGGGCGTCGGCCACGGTGAACAGCGTCGCCGCACCGTGCTCGGCACCGACCAGGACGCAGGTCACCGGGTCCCTGGGCAGCGGGAACGGGCGGCCGAGCGGGCCCACCAGGTCGAGGGTGTCGCGGGCGCGGCGCTCGGCGAGCCAGGCCGTGCCGGAGCCGCGCACGGAGAAGACGAACTCGACCGTACCCCCGTAGTCGGGCTTGACGTCGTGGACGAAGAAGGCACGACGCGTCAGCATCGACGTCCGGGCACCGCCGACGGCCACCCCGACGAAGTGGCCGGGCCGGAAGCGCTCGGCGATGCCGGGCGCCACGACGGTCAGCGCATGGTAGGCGTCGACGCGGCGCGTCGTCAGCACCGTGCCGGTCACCTGTACCGGGGTAACAGGCGTCTCCCTCACCTCCGCTAAGGCACCGGCCCGCTCCTCAGCCGCTCCGCAAACGCTTCGCGTGCTCCTGAAGCGACCGTACGCCGATGTCGCCACGGACGATCGCCTGGATGCCCTGTACGGCCGCGGCGAGCCCCTGGACGGTGGTGATGCAGGGGATGGCGCGCAGCACCGCGGCGGTGCGGATCTCGTAACCGTCCAGACGCGGCCCCGCCTGGCCGGGACTGCCGAAGGGGGTGTTGACGATGAGGTCCACCTCCCCGTCCAGGATGCGCCGGACGATCGTCTGCTCGCCTTCGGGGCCCGTCCCCTCGCTGTGCTTGCGCACGATCTTGGCATGGACGCCGTTGCGGCGCAGCACTTCGGCGGTGCCCTCGGTGGCGAGGATCTCGAAGCCGAGGTCGGCGAGCGCCTTGACCGGGAAGATCATGGCGCGTTTGTCGCGGTTGGCCACCGAGACGAACGCCCGTCCCTTGGTGGGCAGCGAGCCGTACGCGGCGGCCTGCGACTTGGCGTAGGCGGTGCCGAAGAACTCGTCGATGCCCATCACCTCGCCGGTGGAGCGCATCTCGGGGCTGAGCACGATGTCCACGCCGCGGAAGCGGTTGAACGGCAGCACGGCCTCCTTGACCGCGATGGGCGCGTCCAGCGGCATGGTGCCGCCGTCGCCGGTCGGGGGCAGCAGACCCTCTGCGCGCAGCTCCGCCACCGTGGCGCCCATCATCACCCTGGCCGCCGCCTTGGCCAGCGGCACCGCCGTGGCCTTGGAGACGAACGGGACGGTGCGGCTCGCGCGGGGGTTCGCCTCCAGCACGTACAGGATGTTGGCGGACATGGCGTACTGCACGTTGAGCAGGCCGCGCACGCCCACTCCCCGGGCGATCGCCTCGGTGGCGGCGCGGATGCGCTTGATGTCGTAGCCGCCCAGCGTCATCGGCGGCAGCGAGCACGCCGAGTCGCCGGAGTGGATGCCCGCCTCCTCGATGTGTTCCATCACACCGCCGAGGTAGAGCTCCTCGCCGTCGAACAGGGCGTCGACGTCGATCTCCACGGCCTCGTCGAGGAACTTGTCCACCAGCACCGGATGGTCGCTCGCCGCTCCGGCCTTGGCCATGTAGGAGGTCAGGGTGTCGTCGTCGTAGACGATGGCCATACCGGCGCCGCCCAGCACGTAGGAGGGCCGCACCAGCACCGGGTAGCCGATCTCCGCGGCGATGGCCAGCGCCTCCTCCTCCGTCACCGCGACGCCGTGCTTGGGCGCGGGCAGCCCCGCCTCGGCCAGCACCCTGCCGAACGCGCCGCGCTCCTCGGCGAGGTGGATCGACTCGGGCGAGGTGCCGACGATCGGGACCCCGGCGTCCTTGAGCGCCTGGGCCAGGCCGAGCGGGGTCTGGCCGCCGAGTTGGACGATGACGCCCACCACCGGACCGGTCTGCTGCTCGGCGTGGACGACCTCCAGGACGTCCTCCAGGGTGAGCGGCTCGAAGTAGAGGCGGTCGGAGGTGTCGTAGTCGGTGGAGACCGTCTCGGGGTTGCAGTTGACCATGACGGTCTCGTACCCGGCCGACGACAGCTCGAAGGAGGCGTGCACGCACGCGTAGTCGAACTCGATGCCCTGGCCGATCCTGTTGGGTCCAGAGCCGAGGATGAGGACCTTGGGACGCTCCCCGTAGGGGACCTCGGTCTCCTCGTCGTAGGTGGAGTACAGGTAGGGGGTCTGGGCGGCGAACTCGGCGGCGCAGGTGTCGACGGTGTTGTAGACCGGGCGGACGCCGAGCGCGTGGCGCAGGTCGCGCACCCGCGGCTCGGTCATGTCGCACAGCTCGGCGATCTGCACGTCGCTGAACCCGTACCGCTTGGCCCCGGTCAGCACCTCGGCGGTGAGCTGTGGCGCCTCGCGCAACTCGGCGGCCATCGCGTCGATCGCGAAGAGCTGGTCCAGGAACCAGGGGTCGACGGAGGTCGCCTCCGACAGCTCCTCGATCGTGGCCCCGGCGCGGATGGCCTGCTGCATGGTGAACAGGCGCCCGTCGTGCGGGACGCGGCAGGCGGCCAGGAGCTCGTCCTTGGGGCCGGGCTCCCCCGCCCAGGTGAAGGAGGCGCCCTTCTTCTCCAGCGAGCGCAGCGCCTTCTGCAGGGCCTCGGGGAAGGACCTGCCGATCGCCATCGCCTCGCCCACCGACTTCATGTGGGTGGTGAGGGTCCGGTCTGCGCCGGTGAACTTCTCGAACGCGAACCTCGGCACCTTGACCACGACGTAGTCGAGCGAGGGCTCGAACGACGCGGGGGTCTCCTTCGTGATGTCGTTGGGGATCTCGTCCAGGGTGTAGCCGATGGCGAGCTTGGCGGCGATCTTCGCGATCGGGAAGCCGGTGGCCTTGGACGCGAGCGCCGAGGAGCGCGAGACGCGGGGGTTCATCTCGATGACGACCATGCGGCCGGTGCGCGGGTCGACGGCGAACTGGATGTTGCAGCCGCCGGTGTCGACGCCGACCTCGCGGATGACCGCGATGGCCACGTCGCGCATGTTCTGGTACTCGCGGTCGGTCAGCGTGAGCGCGGGGGCGACGGTGACGCTGTCGCCGGTGTGCACGCCCATCGGGTCGATGTTCTCGATCGAGCAGACGATCACCACGTTGTCGGCCCGGTCGCGCATGACCTCCAGCTCGTACTCCTTCCAGCCGAGGATGGACTCCTCAAGCAGCACCTCGGTGGTCGGCGAGGCGTCGAGGCCCGCCCCGGCGATGCGGCGCAGCTCCTCCTCGTCGTGGGCGAAGCCGGAACCCACCCCGCCCATGGTGAAGGAGGGCCGCACCACCAGCGGGTAGCCCAGCTCGTGCGCGGCGGCCAGGCACTCGTTCATGGTGTGGCAGACGAACGAGCGCGCCGACTCGGCGTTGAGGCCGCGCTCGGCGGCGACCTTGGCCACGATGCCCTTGAAGAGCTCGCGGTTCTCGCCCGCCTGGATGGCGTCGACGTCGGCCCCGATCAGCTCGACGTCGTAGCGGTCCAGGATCCCGGCCTCGTACAGGGAGATCGCGGCGTTCAGCGCGGTCTGCCCGCCCAGGGTGGGCAGCAGCGCGTCGGGCCGCTCCTTCGCGATGATCTTCTCGACGATGTCGGGGGTGATGGGCTCGACGTAGGTGGCGTCGGCGAACTCGGGGTCGGTCATGATCGTCGCCGGGTTGCTGTTGACGAGGATCACGCGGAAGCCCTCGGCGCGCAGCACTCGGCAGGCCTGGGTGCCCGAATAGTCGAACTCGCAGGCCTGGCCGATCACGATCGGCCCTGAGCCGATCACCATGATCGACTGGATGTCCGTACGCTTAGGCACCCTTGCTTCCCTCCGTACTCATGGTCGCGCTCGGCTCCTCGCCGGCTCCGCGGACGCCTCGTCCCTCGCCGGCCACTCCGCCCGCTCGTCCCCTCGACCGCTCCGCACTCATGGTCGCGCTCGGCTCCTCGCCGGCCGTTCGCCGCCCGCCCGCCATCAACGCGCAGAAGTCGTCGAACAGGCCGGCCGAGTCGTGCGGGCCCGCCGCCGCCTCGGGGTGGTACTGGACGCTGAACGCCCGGCGGTCGAGCAGCCGCAGCCCCTCGACGCAGTCGTCGTTGAGGTTGACGTGGCTGACCTCCGCCGGCCCGTACGGCGTGTCGAACACGCCCTCCAGCGGTGCGCGTACCGCGAAGCCGTGGTTGTGCGCGGAGATCTCCACCTTGCCGGTGCCCCGGTGCTGCACCGGCTGGTTGACGCCCCGGTGGCCGTAGCGCAGCTTGTAGGTGCCCAGCCCGAGCGCCCGCCCGAAGAGCTGGTTGCCGAAGCAGATGCCGAAGAACGGCACGCCCGCGTCGAGGACGCCGCGAAGCGCCTCGACCTGGCCGTCGGCGGTGGCGGGGTCGCCGGGACCGTTGGAGAAGAACACCCCGTCGGGACCGATCGCGAGGATCTCCTCGGCGGTGACGGAGGCGGGCAGCACGTGCACCTCGCAGCCGCGCTCGGCCATCCGGTGCGGCGTCATCGCCTTGATGCCGAGATCGACGGCGGCCACGGTGAACCGCTTGGGACCGATCGCGGGCACGACGTACGGCTTCGGGGTGGAGACCTCGCCCGCCAGGTCGGCGCCCTCCATCGCGGGGCTGCCCAGCACCCGCTCCAGCAGCTCCTCGACGGGCGCCAGGGCCTTGCCGGAGAAGACCCCGGCCCGCATCGCCCCCCGCTCCCGCAGGTGGCGGGTGAGGGCGCGGGTGCCGGTGATGGCGATGCCGACGACGCCCTGCTCCTTGAGGTAGTCGTCCAGGGAACGGTTGGAGCGCCAGTTGGAGGCCACCCGGGCGGGCTCGCGGACCACGTATCCGGCCACCCACACCCTCGACGACTCCGGGTCCTCGTCGTTGACCCCGGTGTTCCCGATGTGGGGCGCGGTCATCGCGACGATCTGGCGGTGGTACGACGGGTCGGTCAGCGTCTCCTGGTAGCCGGTCATCCCCGTGTTGAAGACCATCTCGCCGAAGGTCTCGCCCTCGGCGCCGTAGGGGGTCCCGTGGAAGACGCGCCCGTCTTCCAGGACTAGCACTGCGGTCACTCACACACCCCGATCATCTCGGTTACAGCTCCGCGAAGTATGAAATATCCGGCACGCTGGGTCGCCGCCCCGCCGCCGGAAGGGACACCCTCGTGTCCTCGGGAGGAACCCCCACGCCTCGGCGAGGGAGAGGAGAAGCCGTCGGGGGCGGCGCCCGCGACGGTCCGGGCTCGGCGGACGAGGCCCCTCACGTGAGCTTTCCGTCCAGGACGGTCGGCCTGCCGCGCAGGAGGGTCGCCACGACACGGCCCGGCAGGGTGAGGCCCTCGTAGGGCGTGTTACGACTTTTTGAAGCGTAGCCCCCGGGGTCGACCGCGGCGCGCACCGACGGGTCGTAGAGGGTGATGTTGGCCGGGGCCCCGACCTCGATCGGCCGCCCCTGGCCCTGGAGCCTGCCGATCCTGGCGGGGGCGACGGACATGCGCTCGGCGACACCCGCCCAGTCGAGCAGCCCCGTGTCCACCATCGCCTCCTGAACCACCGCCAGCGCCGTCTCCAGGCCGATCATGCCCATCGCCGCGGCGGCCCACTCGGTCTCCTTGTCCTCGACCGGGTGCGGGGCGTGGTCGGTGGCCACGCAGTCGATCGTGCCGTCGGCCAGGGCCTCGCGCAGCGCCTCGACGTCCTCGCGCGTGCGCAGCGGCGGGTTCACCTTGTAGATCGGGTTGTAGGAGCCGACCGGGGAGTCCTCGACGAGGTCGTCGGTGAGCAGCAGGTGGTGCGGGGTCACCTCGGCGGTGACGTCCCAGCCCTTGGACTTGGCCCAGCGGATGATCTCCACGGAACCGGCCGTGGAGACGTGGCAGATGTGCAGGCGCGAGCCGACATGGGCGGCGAGCAGGCAGTCGCGGGCGATGATCGCCTCCTCGGCGACCGCGGGCCACCCGGTGAGGCCGAGCCGCCCCGAGACCGCGCCCTCGTTCATCTGCGCGCCCGCGGTCAGACGCGGCTCCTGGGCGTGCTGGGCGACGACGCCGTCGAACGCCTTGACGTACTCCAGGGCGCGGCGCATGAGCACCGCGTCGGAGACGCACTTGCCGTCGTCGGAGAAGACCCTGACCCGCGCGGTGGAGTCGGCCATCGCGCCGAGCTCGGCGAGGCGCTCGCCGCCCAGGCCGACGGTGACGGCGCCGACGGGGTGCACGTCGCAGTGGCCCGCCTCCTGGCCCAGGCGCCAGACCTGCTCGACGACGCCGGCCGTGTCGGCGACCGGCTCGGTGTTGGCCATGGCGTGTACGGCGGTGTAGCCGCCGAGGGCGGCTGCGCGGGTGCCGGTGTCGACGGTCTCCGCGTCCTCGCGGCCCGGCTCGCGCAGGTGGGTGTGCAGGTCGACCAGGCCGGGCAGGGCGATCAGCCCTTCCGCCTCCACGACCTCGCCGCCGGACAGTCCCCGGCCGATCTCCACCAGCAGGCCGTCGCGGACCAGGATGTCGACCGGCTCACCGCCGAGGATCCTGGCGCCCCTGATGACGATGCCGTCACGCGTGGCCCCGATGCGGTCGTTCATCAGATCTCTCCTCGGAGGTCGGCGCCGCCAAGCAGCAGGTACAGGACGGCCATGCGTGCGGTCACACCGTTGGCGACCTGCTCGACGATCGTCGAGCGCGGCGAGTCGGCCACCTCGGCCGCGATCTCCATGCCCCGGTTCATCGGGCCGGGGTGCATCACGATGGCGTGTTCGGGCATCTTGGCGACGCGGTCGCGGTCGAGCCCGTAGCGGCGGCTGTACTCCCGCTCGGTGGGGAAGAACGCCGCGTTCATGCGCTCGCGCTGCACGCGCAGCATCATCACCACGTCGGACTTGGGCAGCACCGCGTCGAGGTCGTAGGAGACCTCGCACGGCCAGGAGCCGACCTGGACCGGGAACAGGGTCGGCGGGGCGACCAGGGTCACCTCGGCGCCGAGCGTGGCCAGCAGCAGCACGTTGGAGCGGGCCACCCTGCTGTGCAGCACGTCGCCGACGATGGTGACCCTCCTGCCGTCCAGCGGGCCCAGGCGGCGGCGCATGGTGAAGGCGTCGAGCAGGGCCTGGGTGGGGTGCTCGTGGGTGCCGTCTCCGGCGTTGACGACGCTGCCGCGCACCCAGCCGGCCAGCCGGTGCGGCGCGCCCGAGGCGCCGTGGCGGATGACGACGGCGTCGGCGCCCATCGCCTCCAGGGTGAGCGCGGTGTCCTTGAGCGACTCGCCCTTGGAGACGCTGGAGCCCTTGGCGGAGAAGTTGATGACGTCGGCCGACAGTCGCTTGGCAGCGGCCTCGAAGGAGATCCTGGTCCGGGTGGAGTCCTCGAAGAAGAGGTTCACCACCGTGCGTCCCCGCAGGGTGGGGAGCTTCTTGATGGAACGTTCCGAGATCTTCGCCAGCTCGTCGGCGGTGTCCAGGATGAGCAGGGCGTCGTCGCGGGTCAGGTCGGCCGCGGAGATCAGGTGGCGTTTCATCGCTCGTCCCCCTTCAGCAGCAGGACCGCGTCGCTGCCGTCGTTCTCCTCCAGGTAGACCTTGACGATCTCGGACTTCGACGTCGGCAGGTTCTTGCCCACGTAGTCGGGGCGGATGGGCAGCTCGCGATGACCCCGGTCGACCAGGGCGGCGAGTTGCACGGCCTGCGGGCGGCCCAGGTCGTTGAGCGCGTCGAGTGCGGCGCGGACGGTGCGGCCCGAGTAGAGGACGTCGTCGACGAGGACGACCACCCTGCCGTCGATGCCGTCGGCGGGCAGCTCGGTGCGGCCGAGCGCGCGGGCGGGCCGCAGCCGGAGGTCGTCGCGGTACATCGTGACGTCGAGGGAGCCCACCGGGACCGAGCGGCCCTCGAACTGCTTGATGTGGGCGGCCAGCCGGCGGGCCAGGTGGACGCCGCGGGTGGGAATGCCCAGCAGGACGACGTTCTCACCGCCCTTGGTCCGCTCAAGGATCTCGTGGGAGATGCGGATGAGGGCCCGGTTGATGTCGGGCTGTTCAAGGACGGCGCGGGCGCCGCCCTGTGCGTGCGACAGCGCACGCGAAATGGCCTCTGCCAAGGAGGAACACCACCTTTCCCGCCTCACGGGACGGGTCTTAAAGGAAGTCAACGACCTCAAGGTACCAGCTCGGTGACGGTTCGCCCGAACAGGGGTCCGCTTCGCGAACAGCGCGGGTCCGGCTCGACAATCTTCTCAAAAGTGAATAAATATCACGATCTTCGCTGACTTCCCCTTGGTCTTCCGGGTATGCGCTTTACATCCGCACCAAGGCGAAGCATGACGGCCACCTCCCGGACGCGGCCGTCCCGGCGTGCCCGCCCCCGGCCACTCCCGTCAACCAGCCGCTAAGGAAGAGAAATGACCTTTCACGTCGACTCCGAGGTCGGCCGGCTCCACCAGGTCCTGCTGCACAGGCCGGAACTCGCCCTGAAACGGCTCACGCCGTCGAACAAGGACGACTTCCTCTTCGACGACGTGCTGTGGGTGCAGCGCGCCGTGGAGGAGCACGAGGAGTGGCAGAGGCTTCTGGTCGACCAGGGCGTCACCGTCCACATGCTCTCCGACCTGCTCCACGAGACGGTCGAGATCCCCGAGGCGCGCAAGCACATCCTGGACGGCATCGCCGACGAGCGTTACTTCGGCCCGATGGCCGTCGACGCCATCCGCAACGCGCTCGACTCGATGGACTCCGTCACGCTCAAGCGCTATCTCACCGGAGGCATCACCAAGCGCGAGCTGGTGGAGCTGGGCACCGACCCCAAGAGCCTCGCCTTCCACACGCTCAGGCCGGACGACTTCGTCCTGCCCCCGCTGCCCAATCACCTGTTCACCCGCGACACCTCCTGCTGGATCTACGACGGCGTCTCGATCAACGCGATGAAGAAGAAGGCACGCCGCCGCGAGACCCTCAACATGGAGGCGATCTACCGCTACCACCCGGCCTTCGCGTCCGGCTACGACCGTCCGGAGGAGGGCGGCTACAACGTCTGGATGCCGGGTACCCCCGCGGCTCCCGCCACCATCGAGGGCGGCGACGTGCTCGTCATCGGCCGGGGCGCGGTGCTGGTGGGGATCAGCGAGCGTACGCAGCCCCAGGCGGTCGAGATGCTCGCGCGAAGCCTGTTCGGGCGAGGTGCCGCGACGAGAATCGTCGCGCTGGACATGCCGAAGGCACGGGCCTTCATGCACCTGGACACGGTCATGACCAACGTGGACGTCGGCGTCTTCACCAAGTTCGCGGGACTGGGCATGCTGCCCTCCTACACGGTCGAACCCGGCGACAACGAGAAGGAACTCAAGATCACCGATCATCCCCCCGAGGACATGCACCGGGCCATCGCCCGGGCGATCGGGCTGGACGACATCAAGGTCCTCAGCGCGACGCAGGACGTGTACTCCTCCGAGCGGGAGCAGTGGGACGACGGCTGCAACGTGCTCGCCCTGCGTCCCGGCGTGGTGGTGGCCTACGAGCGCAACACCACCACCAACAACCACCTGCGCGAGAACGGGATCGAGGTCATCACGATCCGGGGCAGCGAGCTCGGCCGGGGCCGGGGCGGCCCGCGCTGCATGAGCTGCCCGCTCGAACGCGAGGGCATCTGACCCTCCCCCGCGGGAAGCCGGGACGGCGCTCGCGGGCCCGCGACCGGCACGCGGGCACGCCGCGGGCCGCCGTCTCCGGCGGACGGGACCGTCGCACCGGGTATTCCCCGGAGGGAGCGTCGTTCAAGATCATACGCCCGTCGCCGCCCGCCGCGACGCCGCTGCCGCAAGCCATCCAGAAGACGCGGGAATCAAGCGAAAGTACCGAAAAAATCGAAGTTTCTGTCATGTCGGGTAGGACAAGTGCGGCGTTTGACGCGGACCCCACCGGATCGGATTCGACATCTTTTTTCCAATCAGCTTGACCTTAGGCGCCCACAGCTTTACCGTCACTGTCCGTAACCACACCTCGTGGCGTTATCGGGTGAACCCTGACGCACCGGTCACCGAAGGTGCCAGCCTCAGGCACCAACCCAGTGAACGGGGCATAAGTTGCGAGGTAGCACAATCAAGTTGAGAGCACTACATAACAGAGCCGGGGGGCCACACCATGCCGTCTGAGTACGCCAAGTCACTGGGTGCAAGACTCCGTGCCATTCGCACCCAGCAGGGCCTGTCCCTGCACGGAGTCGAAGAGAAGTCCCGGGGACGCTGGAAGGCGGTCGTCGTGGGCTCCTACGAGCGTGGCGACCGTGCCGTCACCGTGCAGAAGCTTGCCGAACTGGCTGATTTCTACGGGGTGCCGGTCTCGGAGTTGCTGCCGGGGGGTTCGGCTCCGAGCCCTCTTGGCCCGACACCGAAGCTTGTGATCGACCTTGAGCGTCTCGCCCAGCTCCCCAAGGAGAAGGCGGGCGCGCTCGCCCGTTACGCGGCCACCATCCAGAGCCAGCGTGGCGACTACAACGGCAAGGTGCTGTCCATCCGCCAGGAGGATCTCCGCTCCCTCGCCGTGATCTATGACAAGTCCCCCAGTGAGCTCACCGAGGAGCTCATCGGCTGGGGTGTCCTGGACCCGGAGGCCCGCCGAGCCGTCGAAGCCTTCTGACGACCCCTGACCGGTCGTGGGTGCGCCGCAACCGGCGTACCCACCCCGCAGAGCTCCTCGTTCTCAGCAGAACCTGTCCTTAGTTCCGCCCCGGGCTACAGCCATTGTGGTAGGAAAAGGCAGACACGCATTTAGCGAGGTGTGGTGGACATGGCCAGGGGAGATGATCGGATCGATCACTCTCGATCGACCCCCAAGACCCGTCTCCGCACCGCCCCGGCGCAGCCGGGGTCGACCAGGAAGCGCGCCTTTCCGCGGCTGCTGACCTCGATCGGCACCACCCGGACCCAGAGCACCCTGAAACTCCTGCCGTTCGTCGTGATGGCCGTGGTGGCCGCGATCGACTTCGGCACCGGCCCCACGTCCGGCCTGCTGCCGCTGCTCGCCCTCGGCCCGGCCTTCGCCAGCGTGGCCTGCGACCTGACCCGCACCACGGTGGTCGGCGTCGTCGCCCTGGTGCTGTGCTTCGCGCTCGGCCTCTACAACGACATCCTCTCGTCCCGCATCAACATCACCCTCATCGCCATCCTCGGCGTCACCGTGGCCGGTGTGCTGGCCAGCGCCGGACGGCTGCGCCACGAACGCCAGCTCGCCGACGTGCGCTCGGTGGCCGAGGCCGCCCAGCGGGTGTTGCTGCGCCCGGTGCCCCGCCGCGCGGGACCGGGCATCGGCGTGGCCGTCTCGTACACCTCCGCCACGGCGGAGGCCAGGATCGGCGGCGACCTGTACGAGGTCGTCACCACCCCGCACGGGGTGCGGATCATCGTGGGAGACGTCCAGGGCAAGGGCCTGGAGGCCGTGGAGACGGCCGCGGTCGCGCTCGGGGCCTTCCGTGAGGCGGCCCACGACGAGAGGACGCTCCAGGGCGTCGTGGGCCGCCTGGAGAACGCCCTGACCCGCGAGCTGTCCGGCGAGCAGTTCGTGACCGCCGTGCTGGCCGAGATCAGCGGCGATTCCACCATCACCGTCATCAACTGCGGCCACCCGGCGCCCCTGGTGCTCGACGCCGACGGCGGGATCTGGTTCGCCGACCCCCCGGACGAGGCGCTCCCGCTGGGCATGAGCGCCCTCAAGGCCGTCGAGCCGCGGCCGCACCACATCCCCTTCGAGCCCGGCGACCAGGTCCTCTTCTACACCGACGGGGTCATCGAGGCACGCGACGACGCGGGCGAGTTCTATCCGCTGCTGGAGCGGGCGCACCTGCTGGAGGGCGACGACCCCCAGGGCTCGCTGGACGCCCTGCGCGCCGACCTGCTCGGCCACGTGGGCAGGCCGCTGAGCGACGACGCCGCGATGCTCCTGCTGCGCCAGCGCGCCGCCCGCCAGAACTCCACGGCGGCGTGAGAAAGAGCGCCGACAGGGCCCCGAGCGGGAACGGCTGCGCGAAACCGGCTTCACGGCGGCGTGAGAGAACACCGGCAACGGCTTCACGCCGGCGTGAGAGAACACCGGCAAGAGAAAAGCCTGGGAGAACAACGAGGCGCGAGGGGACGACGGCACGAGAACGTCCCCGTACGCCCTGCGCCCGCCGGCGGGACCGGCGGAGGCGAGACGTACGGGGACGGCGCCGATGAGCTCGGGCGGCCGCTCCCGGGTGGAGGGCCGCTCCCGCTCTAACCGGCTAGCGGGATCCGGCCCGGGAGCATGGGCTGGCTCGGGACACCGAGCAGCTTCTCCACGGCGCTGACGAACCGCTCAGCCTCGGAGATGAGCTCCTCGGCGTCTCGCGAGGAGACCGTGCGGGTCAGGCCCGCCTCGGCGGCGGCCCGCTTGGCCGCGCTCGTCTCGAAATAGGGTGCCCACTCGGCCAGGCGGGGCTCGGCCTCGGGCAGCAGCTCCCAGGCGCTGCGCAGCCTGCGCCTGCGCCCCTGCATCGGACGGGGACGGGCCGCCAGGACGGCGGCTGCCGCCCTGAGCGCGGCGAGGTGGGCCGCGACGTAACGCGCGGCGGAGGTCCGGGCGGCGGCGGCCTCTTCGAGGCAGTCGCGCGCGTCTGAGAGGTGTGCCCGCACCGTGGGGGACAGCCGGGGCCCACCGGAATCGCCGAGCCGAGGGGTCATAGCGCTTCAGCCTCCTTGGTCGCAAGCGGCTCCGGCGTTTTCGCCGGTGGTATCACATTCGCAGACCCCACCGACAAATCCGCCGGACGGCCGGACGAGGAGCTTCCCCTCTCCCCGTCCGCCCTGACCTGGTCCGATCGTCTCTGCCGACGATATGGACCCGATCGGCCGCTCTTGGAACACGAGCCGCGAGCCCCGTGTCATCACATCGAACATAAATTCGATCACTAATACTGTCAAGTAAAACGACGAACAAAGGTTCGATCTTCGGGTCCCTGGAGCACGCGAAAGGGCCCCGGGAGATCACCGTCTCCCGGGGCCCCTGCTCTCGACCGGCGTGGGCACGACCGGCGGCTCGCGTTCCGCCGGCTCGCCCCTACCGGACGAACCTGCCTCGGACGTGCACCGGCACCCCCGTACCGAGCAGCCCGGGAAGGACCTCCGCCACGTGCATCGGCAGTCGTACGCAACCGTGGGAGGCGGGCGCCAGCGGCACCGACAGCGCGCCGTGGAAGGCGATGCCCCCGTTGAAGAAGATCGGGTTGTAGAGCTGGCCCAGGTAGGACTTGTGCCAGCCGTCCCTGCGCCAGGTGGTCTTGTAGTCGCCGGTCGGCGTGCGCGCGTCGCCGCAGAACCGCTGGGTCCTGCCCTCCCAGGTGGCCGTCTCGCAGTAGGCGATCCCGCTGCCGGAGGAGGTGTGGCTGATCAGCTTCACCGTGCCGTTCACGTAGAGGACCATCACCTGCTTGGCGAGGTTGACCTCCACCCGGGTCGGCTTGCCGTTGGGGACGAGCACCTTCGGCGCCAGGGGAGCCTCCAGAGCGTCCCAGGTCCTGCGTGCCACGGTGCTGGTCGGCGAGATGCCGTTCACCTTCTGGAAGGCCCAGATCGCCGTCAGGGTCGCCCCGCCGTAGCGGCCGTCGATCCTGCCCGGGGCGTAGCCGAGCTCGGCCAGCCGGGTCTGGAGCACCTTCACCGCGGCGCCCTTCGCACCGAGCTTGAGCGTTTTGCCGGGCGCGACGAACGAGGACACGCCCGTCACCCCCGCCGTGACGGCCGGGGAACCCGACGTCCCCGCCGCCGCGGCGCCGGCGGGAAGGGCGACGCCCACGAAAGACACGGAAGAGAGGAGCACGGCCCCCGCCGTCATCAGCGCGGCCACTCCCGGCCGCAGTCCAACCCCCACTTTCGATCAACTCCTCATATCACTATGGATCGGGTCAAGGGACCATAGCGCACGGTTTCCCTGTGCAGACAGCCGGTCATGAAACGGCAATCAACGGTCAATCTGTTTAGAGTGGCCGCGTGCCAGAAAAGTTGCATCCGAACATCGAGAAAGTCGCCGCCGTCCTGCGCGAGCACGGCGTCCCCGGCGAGATCGTCATCTTCGCGGAGGCCACCCCCACCGCCGCCACCGCGGCCGCGCAGCTGGGCTGCGAGGTCGGCGCCATCGCCAACAGCCTGATATTCGACGCCGACGGTGAGCCGCTCCTGGTGCTGACCAGCGGCGCCCACCGCGTCGACACCGACCTGATCGCCAGGACGGCCGGAGCGGCGAAGGTGAAGCGCGCCGCCCCCGCCTTCGTGCGGGCGGCCACCGGCCAGGTCATCGGCGGCGTCGCCCCGATCGGCCACCCCGCCCCGGTCAGAACCCTGGTCGACACCTGGCTGGCCAAGCACGAGGTCGTCTGGGCCGCGGCCGGCCACCCGCACACCGTCTTCCCGACCTCCTTCGACGAGCTCGTCCGCATCACCGGCGGGGTGCCCGTCGAGGTCGAATAACGGCTTCGCGCGGCTTTTGAACTCGGTGCCCACGGGCTCCGTGCCCACCCCGGGCCTGCGCGCCCGCGACCCGGCGGGCTCGTACGCGCGACACGACCGGTCCCACACCGAACGGACCGCGGGCGAGCACGCCGGCGCTTCGTGCGCACGACGCTCGCGACCGTGCCCGGAGCCGCACGGCTCCGGGCGCGGTCGCGAGAAGCCGGTCAGGCCCTTCGTGACCGGGTCG
Source organism: Streptosporangium sp. NPDC000509 (assembly GCF_042898365.1). Taxonomy (NCBI): domain Bacteria; kingdom Bacillati; phylum Actinomycetota; class Actinomycetes; order Streptosporangiales; family Streptosporangiaceae; genus Streptosporangium; species Streptosporangium sp. NPDC000509. Next base: position 463,680 of record NZ_JBIAYX010000001.1, read on the forward strand.
GCAGGCGGGTGGGAAAGGCCGGGAAACTCCCTGGTGAGCGCCGGACGACCCTCCCTCGCCACACGGTGACCCGTGCCACGGCCACCCTGCTAGGGTGCGACGCGTGATCGGACTGCGACGGATCGGCCCCGACGAGTTCACGCTCCGGCTGGACGCGGTCCTCGGCGTCTACACCGAGGCGATGAACCCTCCGGCCGACCAGATCGCCGGCCGCAGGCTCATCATGGGAAACCACGCCACTCATCCCGCCTTCACCTGCCTGTTCGCCGAGCTCCCCGACGGCACTCCTGTGGGCATCGCCTACGGCTTCCACGGGGTTCCCGGGCAGTGGTGGCACGACGTGGTCAGGCGAGCCCTCGCGGACGAGTACGGAGAGGGCGGCGCCCGCGGCTGGCTGGGCGACGCGCTGGAGCTCGCCGAGATCCACGTCCACCCCGACTACCAGGGCAAGGGCATCGGCCGGGCGATGATCACGGGGATGTGCGCGGGCCGCCTGGAGCGCACCGCCGTGCTGTCGACCCGCGACCGGCCCACCGCGGCACGCCACCTCTATCGCAGTATCGGCTTCGTGGACCTGCTCACGCAGTTCGTCTTCCCCGGTGGGCACGAGCGCTACGCGATCCTCGGGACTCCCCTGCCGCTGGGCGGCTGAGCCGTCCCGAAGGATCCGCGGTCTCAGGTCGGCAGCGGGGCGATCTCCGGCGTGTGGTCGAGCGCCTGGAAGACCTCCCGGGTCGCGCTTGAGCGGTTGAAGGTGATGAAGTGGATGCCCGGCGCGCCCTCGTCGAGCAGGGTCTGGCAGAGCTCGGCGGCGTGTTCGATGCCGAGGCTGCGCACCGCGGCCGGGTCGTCGGCGACGGCCGCGAACCTCTCGGCCACCTCCGGCGGGAACGGCGCGCCGGAGAGCTGCTCGGACCTGGCGATGGTGCTCATCTGCGTGACGGGCATGATGCCGGGGATGATCGGCGTGTCACAGCCGGCGGCGGCCACCCGGTCACGCAACCGCAGGTAGTCCTCGGCACGAAAGAACATCTGGGTGATCGCGTAGTCGGCGCCCGCACGGCACTTGCGCACGAAGTAGTCGGTGTCGGACTCGATCGAGGCCGACCTGGGGTGCTTGTACGGGAAGGCGGCCACGCCCACGCAGAAGTCGCCGGACTGCCGGATGAGCCGGACCAGCTCCTCGGCGTACAGGACGCCCTCGGGGTGGCGCACCCACTCGCCCGTCACGTCGCCGGGCGGGTCGCCCCGCACGGCGAGGATGTTGCGCACGCCCGCTCCCGCGAAGCGGCCGATCAGATGGCGCAGCTCGCGGACGGAGTGGTTGACGGCGGTGAAGTGGGCGACCGGGGTGAGCGTGGTCTCGTGGGCGATCCGCTCGACGATGTCGACCGTGCGGTCTCGGGTGCTGCCGCCGGCGCCGTAGGTGACGGACACGAAGGTGGGGTGCAGCGACTCCAGCTCACGGACGGCGCGCCAGAGCTGACGCTCCCCCTCGTCGGTCTTCGGGGGGGAGAACTCGAAGGAGAACGAGCGGGCACCGGCAGCGAGGAGTTCGCGGACGGTGGCGACACGATCAGGAAGGACAGACGCGCGACCCAGAGCCATGGGGTCAAGGATACTTGCCCGGCCGCTCGGCCGTCCGATCAGATCATCTTCGCCGGGCGTGGCGCGAACTTGTCACAATTAGCACGTAAACCACCACCCCTCTAGATCGAAATGTCCCCTTGGACCGTTAATCTCATTACCTGACCTCCTCACGCCGTCAAAGCCGGGGGATTCCAATTTTCATAGATTGGGTTCCCTGCCTCATCCTCAGTCGCAAGGAACCCGGAGGTGTCGTGCCCCACACCGGCTCCACAGGCGTTCCACCTCTCCGCCGGACCGGTGGAGAGGATCTTGTCCATCATGCGTACGGTGGTCGGGGTGTCATCACCGCCGGTCACGACGCCGGGATGCACGGCGCCGTACCGCGTTTTCCCCCCAGAGCTGAAGCCCAGGGTCTCCACACTGGAGGTATTCGATGATCACTTCTGTAGCCGCGTTGGACATGATCCGGTCCGAGGTGGATCGTTCTCTTCGGCGATTCGTCGAACAACAGCGCCCACAGGTCAGCGCTCCCGAGCTGGCGCCGCTCATCTCTGCGGCCGAGGATTTCCTCGCGGGTGGCAAGCGGCTGCGCCCCGCCTTCTGCTACTGGGGCTGGCACGGTGCGGGCGGGGGCGAGGAGCCCGCCATCTTCTCCGCCGCGGCCTCGCTTGAGCTGCTCCAGGCCAGCGCTCTGGTGCACGACGACGTGATGGACGCCAGCGATCTGCGCCGGGGCATGCCCTCGGCGCACCGCAGGTTCGAGGACCTGCACAGGAAGGCCCGCTGGCACGGTTCGGCCGAGCAGTTCGGCGAGGGGGCCGCCATCCTGCTGGGCAACCTGATGCTCATCTGGTCCGGTGAGATGTGGCGCAACAGCGGCCTGCCGGCCGCCTCCCTGGCGGCGGCGCAGAAGGTCCACGACGACATGCGCACCGAGCTGATGTGCGGTCAGTACTTCGACCTGCTGGAGCAGGCGCACGGCGAGGGCACCTTCGAAAGCGCGCTGCGGGTCGCCCTCTTCAAGAGCGGCAAGTATTCCGTGGAGCAGCCGCTCAGGCTCGGCCTGGTGCTGGCGGCCCGGGGCAGGGAGCCCTGGATCGACCGGCTCTGCGAGGAGTACGGGCAGTCGGTGGGCATCGCCTTCCAGCTGCGCGACGACATCCTCGGCGTGTTCGGCGACCCGGACGAGACCGGCAAACCGGCCGGCGACGATCTTCGCGAGGGCAAGCGGACGATGCTCATCGCCCGCACGCTCGCCGTGGCCTCGGAGTCCCAGGCCCAGGTGGTGCGCACCACGCTCGGCGACCCGGGCCTGGACGAGACGGGGATCGACCGGCTGCGCCAGATCATCGAGGAGACGGGGGCTCTCGTGGCGTGCGAGGACCTGATCAAGGGGTATCTGGAGAACGCCCTCGGTTCGCTGGAGGGCGCACCGATCCTCCCCGAGGCCCGCGTGGCCCTGGCCGACCTCGCGGTGGCCGCCACCTCCCGGCGGACCTGACCGTACCCGGCACATGACGGAGCGGCACATGGCGGAACGGCTCGCGGCGTGGTCGCCCACGACGGAGCGGCTCCCGGCAGAGCCGGCTCCCGGCGGGCGGCGAACAGGACCGGGCCGACGATCAAGGCGATCCGCCCGCCCGTGGGCACGGGCCCGCCGGGCGGCGAGTCACGGGAGCGGCGGAAACCTCAGGCGGGGGCGTCCAGCCTCCGCCTGAACTCCGCCGCCGCCGCCTTGGGGTCGTCGGCCTCGGTGATCGCCCGGACGACCACGACCCTGCGCACGCCGTACGACATGACCTCCTCCAGGTTGGCGAGGTCGATGCCGCCGATGCCGAACCATGGCCGGTCGGTCTCCAGGGCCGCGGCGTGCCTGAGCAGACCGGGGCCCGGGGCGGATCTTCCCGGTTTGGTAGGGGTCGGCCAGATCGGGCCGCAGCAGAAGTAGTCGACTCCGGGCTCGACGGCCGCGGCGGACGCCTCCTCGGGGGCGTGAGTGGAACGCCCGATGAGGATGTCGTCGCCGAGCATGTCGCGCGCGACCCGCACCGGCAGATCATCCTGGCCGAGGTGGAGCACGTCGGGACGGATCGCGTACGCGATGTCGGCCCTGTCGTTCACCGCCAGGAGGGCGCCGTGCCGGTCGCAGGCCTCGCGGAAGACGGCGAGGAGGTCGAGCTCCTCGCGCGCCTCAAGGCCCTTCTCGCGCAGCTGCACGATGTCGACCCCGCCCGCGAGGGCGGCGTCGAGGAAGTCCGCGAGGTCTCCCCGGTCTCGGCGCCCGTCCGTGCAGAGATACAGGCGGGCGTCAGAAACCGAGGGCTTGGGCACGTCTCTTCACCTCGGTGTGGCGGCCCGCCACGATCGCGTCCACCGGTGAGCCCGGCAGCGTGTCGTCGGGAGTGAAAAGCCAGCGAAGGGATTCGACGTCGTCGTATCCGGCGTCCAGGAGCACCGTGAGGGTCCCGGGAAGGCCCTTGATCACTTCTCCGTCGACGAGGAACACGGCGGGGACCTGTGGCTCTCCACCGCCCCTGCGCACTCCGATGAGCTTACGGTCCTTGAGAAGTTGCTTGGCGCGACCGGCGCTCAGGTTGAGCCTTCTGGCCACCTCGGTCAGGGTGAGCCACTCGCCCACCAGCTGGTCGGTTTCCCGGTCGATCTGCGCAACAGAAAGCGTCACGAATCCACCACTACCACATCGAGCCCTTCGCCAAACACCCGGCGGCGAGGTTACGCCACCGTACAATCGCGCAACGCTATCGCAGGGTCGGTGAGGCGATCGACGTCGAGGCGCTGGCCGCCCTCGATGAGGCGGCGCCCCTGGACCAGATCGCGGGGGCGGTTGACCGAGAGCACCGCGGCGAGCCGGTCGTCCTCGGTCACCCAGCAGATCGCCCACCTGGGCTTTCCCTCGGCCGCAGGGTCGCCGCGCAGGACGAGCCGGGCACCGTCGTGGTGGCCGGCGTACTGGACCATGTGGCCGAACTGCTCGGACCAGAAATAGGGGACCGGGTCGTAGACCGCGGCGTCGCCGAGGAGTGTGGCCACCGCGACGTCCGGGGCGCCCAGGGCGGTGTCCCAGTGCTCGACGCGCAGGCGGATGCCGTAGCGGCGCGACCACCAGGCGGCGCAGTCACCCACCGCGACCACGTCGGGCAGCGAGGTGCGCAGGTGCTCGTCGGTGACCACGCCGTTGTCGAGCCTGATGCCGGATCCGGCCAGCCACTCGGTCGCGGGCCGCACGCCCACGCCGGTGACGACCACGTCGGCCTCCAGGGCGGAGCCGTCCGCCAGGGTGAGCCCCCCGTGGTCGACGGAGGCGACCATGGTGCCCAGGCGCAGGTCGACGCCCGCCTCGGCGTACCAGGGGGTGGTGTACGCGCCGACCTGGCCGAGCGCGGCGGCCAGCGGGGTGCGGGCGGCCTCGACGACGGTCACGGCACAGCCCGCCCTGCGGGCGGCGGTGGCCACCTCCGCGCCGATCCAGCCCGCGCCGATGACGGCGACCCTGACTCCCTCGCCGAGCAGGGAGCGCAGCCGGAGCGCGTCGTCGATGGTGCGCACCACGTGCTGGGGGCCGTCCCCGCGCAGCCTGATCGGGCGGGCACCGGTCGCGACGACCAGGCCGTCGTAGGCGATCTCGCCCTCGGTGGTCTCCACCACACCGGGATGGAGACCCTTGGCCGACACGCCCGCGCGAAAGTCGATCTCAAGCGCGTCGAGGTCGGAGTCGACGACCGTGGAATCGGTCTCGCCGAGCAGCACTCCCTTGGACAGGGGCGGGCGGTCGTAGGGCCGGTGCCGCTCCTCCCCGATCAGGGTGATCCTGCCGCCGAACCCACGGGCTCGTAACGCCTCCACGCTGCGCACACCGGCGAGGCCGGCTCCAACCACCACGACATGATTCACACTTCCCGACGATAAGCCGGAACCCCGTACTCCTACCAACGGTCGTTGATAACGAAAACGGGATTTACCTCACATCTAACGCGCTAAGCGTGTTGTCCCAGCCCTTAGGGTGAGAGGAGAAGACGCGCGGGAGCCCGGAACGCACCGGGCTGAGAGGAGGGCTGCGGACGAGGAAGGACCCCCTGCGAGCTGGTGATGTGCGAGGAGGAACGCCCCGCACGGCACGGCGAGCGAGGTCCGGAGACGACCGCGAGCGGGCCCTCGACCGCCACGAACCTGATCCGGGTCATGCCGGCGAAGGGAGCGGAGCACGTATGGCGGACCATCTCGACCTCCTCGTCGTGGGCGGCGGCGTGATCGGCCTGTCGGTGGCGTGGCGCGCCGCCGTCCGGGGCCACAGGGTGACGGTCGCCGACCCCGCGCCGGCCTCCGGCGCCTCGCACGCGGCGGCGGGCATGCTGGCCCCGGTGAGCGAGGTCACCTACACCGAGGAGCCGCTGCTGCGGCTGGGGCTCGCCTCCCTGAAGCGCTGGCCCGCCTTCGCCGCCGAGCTGGCGGACGCGAGCGGGCACGACCTCGACTACCGCACCGACGGCACGCTCGACGTCGCCTTCGGCTCCGACGACCTGGCGGCACTGGACGACCTCGCCGCCTTCGTCTCCAAGCTGGGGCTGCCCGCCGAGCGGCTCACCGGCCGCGAGTGCCGCCGCCTGGAGCCCATGCTCGCCCCCGCGGTCCGCGGTGGCCTGCTGGCCGGCGGCGACGCCTGGGTGGACCCCCGGCGGGTCACCGCGGCACTCCTCGCGGCCCTGGAGCGCGCGGGCGGCACCCTGGTACGCGCCCGCGCGGCCGAGCTGATCACCGCCTCGGGAAGGGCCACCGGGGTACGCCTCTCGACCGGCGAGAGTGTCGGGGCCGACCTGGTGGTCCTCGCCGCCGGAGCCTGGTCGGGCTCCCTGGAGGGGGTGCCCCCGGAGGCGCTGCCCCCGGTACGGCCGGTCAAGGGCCAGATCATGCGACTGCGCTCCCCCGCGCCGATCCTGCGGCGGTGCGTACGCGGGGTCGTTCACGGCTCGCACGTCTACCTGGTTCCGCGCGGCGACGGCGAGACGGTCCTCGGCGCCACCCAGGAGGAGATGGGCTTCGACACCCGCGTCACGGCCGGTGGGCTGTGGGAGCTGCTGCGCGACGCGCGGGAGCTCGTCCCCGGGGTGACCGAGCTGGAGGTGGCCGAGATGACCGCGGGCATGCGTCCGGGCACCCCGGACAACCTGCCGTTGATCGGCGCCACGATCGTGCCCGGTCTCCACCTGGCCACCGGGCATCACCGGGGCGGGGTCCTGCTCGCGCCGCTCACCGCCGACCTCTGCTCGCGGGAGGCGGGCGAGGCGGACGCCGGGCTCTCCGCGATCTGCTCGCCGCTCCGCTTCGGTGATCGCGGTGCTCAGGACCGCCACCGGGAACGCCGGGAACAGCGGGAACACAACCTCGGAGAGCACCACCGGAAGCACGACTCCCGGGAACTCGATTCCCCAGAACCTTCGCCACGGGAGCACCGCCTCCGCGACCACACACCGCAGGAGTACAGATGAACGTGACCATCAACGGCGCCGCGCACGAGTTGCCCTCGGGCGCGACCGTCGCGCAGGCCGTACGGCGGCTGACCGAGGTGCGGAACGGGGTGGCCGTCGCGGTGAACGACGAGGTCGTCTCGCGCGGCGCCTGGGATTCCACGGCGCTCGCGGAGGCCGACCGGGTCGAGGTGCTCACCGCGGTCCAGGGAGGCTGACCGATGACGACGGACGCGAGAGGGACCGGCCGGTCGATGACGGACGCCAGGGAGGCCGACCGGCCGACGACGAAGGCGAGAGGGGGCGACAGGGTGACGACGGACGTGAGGGAGGCCGACGGGGTGACGGCGGACCCGGTGGACGACCTGGTCATCGGCGGGGAGAAGTTCTCCTCCCGCCTCATCATGGGCACCGGGGGCGCCCCGTCCCTGGAGATCCTCGACCAGGCGCTCGCCGCCTCCGGGACCGAGCTGACCACCGTCGCGATGCGGCGGCTCGACCCGTCCGCGCGGGGTTCGGTGCTCGACGTGCTGCGACGGCGCGGCATCAAGGTGCTGCCGAACACCGCGGGTTGCTTCACCGCCGGTGAGGCCGTGCTGACCGCCAGGCTCGCCAGGGAGGCGCTGGAGACCGACTGGGTCAAGCTGGAGGTCATCGCCGACGAGCGCACCCTGCTGCCCGACCCCATCGAGACCTTCGACGCGGCGGAGCGGCTGGTCGCCGACGGGTTCACGGTGCTGCCCTACATCGGCGACGATCCCGTACTGGCACGCAGACTGGAGCAGGCGGGCTGCGCGGCGGTGATGCCGCTGGGCGCGCCGATCGGCTCGGGACTCGGCATCCGCAACCCGCACAACATCGAGCTGATCGTGGAGTTCGCGAGCGTGCCGGTGATCCTGGACGCCGGGATCGGCACGGCCAGCGACGCGGCACTCGCCATGGAGCTCGGCTGCGACGCGGTCCTGCTGGCCACGGCGGTCACCCGGGCACAGCGTCCCGACCTGATGGCCCAGGCGATGCGCTCGGCCGTCTGCGCAGGCCGGTTCGCGCGTATGGCCGGGCGGATACCCCGGCGTCGCTACGCGGAAGCCTCCTCTCCCTCGATCGACAGGCCGCCGGCGGTCCATCGATAGAAAACCACCACGTCTCGGCATCGGTTTGGGATTCGGGGATCCTGTCGGCGCCAAATCGCCCGTAAACTCGGCCACGTGGACACGACGCTTACGGACCCCCTGGTCGGGAAACTCCTCGACGGGCGTTACCGCGTCGAGTCCCGGATCGCCCGGGGCGGAATGGCGACCGTCTATCTGGCCCTGGACGTCCGGCTCGACCGCACGGTCGCCGTCAAGGTGATGCACCGCTCGCTCGCCGAGGACCCCGCCTTCGTGCGTCGCTTCATCGGCGAGGCCAAGTCGGTGGCCAGCCTGTCGCACCCCAACGTGGTGCACGTGTTCGACCAGGGCACCGACGGCGACAACGTCTACCTCTCGATGGAGTACGTGCCGGGCCGGACCCTGCGCGACGTGCTCCGTGCCCGGGGCAGGCTGCCCGCCCGCGAGGCACTGGAGGTCATGATCCCGGTCCTCGCCGCGCTGGGCGCCGCCCACCAGTCCGGCCTGATCCACCGGGACGTCAAGCCGGAGAACGTGCTGCTCGCCGACGACGGCCGGGTCAAGGTCGTCGACTTCGGCCTGGCCCGCGCGATCGAGGCGAGCAACCAGACGCGCACCGGTGTCATGATCGGCACCATCGGCTACATGTCGCCCGAGCAGGTGACCGCGGGAGGCGCCGACGCCCGCAGCGACGTCTACGCGGCCGGCATCATGCTGTTCGAGCTTCTGACCGGCCGCCAGCCCTACGAGGGCGAGACCCCGATGTCGGTCGCCTACCGGCACGTGCACGACACGGTTCCCGTGCCCTCGGCACTGCTGCCCGGCTCTCCCCCGCTGCTCGACACCCTGGTGGCGAAGGCGACGGCCCGCGATCCCGCGAACCGCCCCGTGGACGCCACCGCGCTGCTCGTCGCCGCCGTCGAGGCCCACCGGATGCTGCCCAGGGAGAGCGGCCCGGTGCCGTCCCTGCCCGCCGGCCCGCCGCACGGCCCCGAGACGGCGGCGCCCACGCCCCCCGCCCCGGCCAACCACACGCTGATCCAGCCCCGCGTGGAGTTGCCCACCGGCCCGGCCGACGGCCGCCACACGACCGCTCCCAAGGCAGGCGGGAGGTCCGGCGCCCGCTGGTTCCTGATCGGGCTCGCCGCGGTCATGGTGATCGCGGTGGGGGTGACCGGCTGGCTGTTCTCGCAGAACACCTCCATCGTGGTGCCCTCCACCCTGGTGGGCAAGAACATCACGGCCGCCACCGGCGAGGCCAAGCAGCGCGGCTTCACCGTCGAGACCGGCAAGGCCGAGCACGACGAGAAGGCCCCGAAGGGGACCGTGCTGCGCACCGAGCCCGTGGCCGGCACCGAGGCCGAGCCGGGGAGCAAGCTGATCCTCATCGCCTCCGCCGGCCCCAAGCGGGTCGCGGTGCCCAATGTGGTGGGAATGACCGAACCACAGGCCAGGAGCAGGCTGGCCGAATCCTCACTCCTCGTCGACGACGTCAAGAAGCAGCCCAGCGAGACCGTGCCGCGCGGCCAGGTGATGCGGACCGTCCCCGCCGTGGGAAACCCGGTCAAGGAGAACAGCAAAGTCGACCTGATCGTGAGTGCGGGCCTGCTCATGCCGGACGTGAGGGGCATGCCTCGCGACCAGGCCGACGGGGTGCTGCGCGGGGCGGGGTTCGCTCCCGAGTTCGTCGAGCAGACCGACTCGGCCCAGCCGTGCACCGTCATCGCCCAGGACCCGCAACCCAAGGCCGAGATCGACAAGGGCGCCGTGGTCCGGCTCACCCTGTCGCAGTGCAGCAGCGAGTGGCGCTGGCCCTGGGAGCGCGACGGTGAGGTTCCGCCCGGGGAGAACGGAGACAACGGCGGCAACGTCGTGGTGATCCCGAACATCGTCTTCAAGGACTACCGGGCTGCGAGAGACGAGCTGCGCGCCGCGGGGGTCACAGTGAAGATGAAGCGCACCCTGGGCAAGGGCAGGGTCCTGGCCCAGGTCCCGCCGGGCGGCCAGGCGGTCCCGCCCGGCACCCAGGTCACCATCTGGTACTGACCTCCCGTACGGCCCCTGTGAAGGAGGCCGTACGGGCGGGGTGTGGACCGCGGGTCACCATCCGTCGCCGGGACCGCGTCAGCTCTCGGTCTCGGTGAGGAAGCCGTGCAGGCGGACCCTGGCCAGGCCGCCGTCCGGATAGATGTCCACCCTGGCGTACGTGGCCGCGGGCGCGTCCCGGATGCGGAAGCGGTGCCGGGTGTCGGGCAGCAGACGGGTCCTGGGCAGCAGCGGGAACCAGGTGGTGCCGTCCGCGGTGCCCGTGACGGAGACCTCGGCGGGGGCGTTGAACACCAGGTTGGTGGTGTCGATCTCGGCGAGGCCGACGACACCGGAGCCCGCCAGGCGGATCACCAGCCAGTCGTTGCCGCCGTCGCGGCGGCGCGCGGTCTCCCAGCCCTCGGCCTGGTGACGGGCGAGACCCGGTGAGATGGCGTTGTTGGGCGAGGAGTAGAACTCGTTGGAGCATGCGGTGACGAGCGCGCCGTTCTCCAGGGCGGCCAGGTCCAGGCCGAGTCCTTCGTACAGGGACAGGTCGGGCCTGACCTCGCCGTGCACTCGCAGGCGGGCGATGCCCCCGTCGGGAAACATGTTCAGCCGCACGTGCGTGTAGCGGCGCTCGCCGGACACCGCGAAGAGGTGCTCGGCGTCCCCCTTGAGACCGCTTCTGGGAACGATCTCCACCCAGTCGGCCGCCTCCAGCTCGGCGACCGTCGGGTAGCCCTCGACCTCGACGGCCTCGACGGAGGCGTACGGCGGGTAGTTGCCCTTGAACCAGGCGGTGTCGATCACCACGCCCCTCACCACGCCGGGCATGCCGAGCCTGACCAGGGCCCAGTCGTGGCCGGGCTCGCGTCGCCTGCGGGTCTCCCAGCCGTCGTAGACCTGGCCCTTGGCTCCGAAGGTGTGCGGCATGAAGCCGGGACGGCCCGGCCTGATGAGGCTCTCCCTCTCGGCGAAGGACTCGTCGTTGGCCGCGACGACCGCGCCGCCGAGGGTGCGCAGGGCGAGGTCGGGCAGCGCGGTGAATCCGGTGGGGCCGGCCGCGTCGGTCGGCTCGGTCGCGTCAGTCGCGTCAGTCGCGTTGGCCGGTTCGGTCGCGTCGGTCGCGTCGGTCGGTTCGGTCAAGGAGAGGGCCTTTCTCACGGTGAACCGTCCGGGCCGCCGTGGCGGTCCCACCGCGGACCGGGATCGTCTTGGCGGCGTCGTCCTACAGGAGGGTGCCCTGGGGATCGTTCCCCACGACCCGGCCGCGCAGCCACGTCGTACGGACCTCGCCCATCAACGTCCTGCCGTGGTAGGGGGTGACCGGGTTTTTGTGGTGCAGGGTGGAGACGTCCACGGTGTGGACGGCGTCGGCGTCGAAGGCGACCAGGTCGGCGTCCGCGCCCACGGCGATGGCGCCCTTGCCGCGCAGCCCGGCCAGCGCGGCCGGGTGTTCCGCCATCCAGCGCACGACGTCACCCAGGCCGTGCCCGCGCCGGGCCGCCTCGGTCCAGACGGCGGTGAGGCCGAGCTGCAGGGAGGAGATCCCGCCCCAGGCGGCGGCGAAGTCGGGCACCTTCAGGTCGGGGGTGGACGGCGAGTGGTCGGAGACGACGCAGCCGAGCACCCCGTCGGCGAGGCCGCGCCAGAGTTCGTCACGGTTGGCCGAGGAGCGGATCGGCGGGCAGCACTTGAACTGAGTGGCGCCCTCGGGCACCTCCTCGGCCATCAGCGTGAGGTAGTGCGGGCAGGTCTCCGCGGTGATCCGCACCCCCTCCCGCCTCGCCTTCGCCAGCGGTTCCAGGCACAGCGCGGACGACACGTGCAGGATGTGCGCCCGTACCCCGGTCTCCCCCGCCAGCGCGGCGACCCGTTCGACGGCGCGGCACTCGGCCTCTCCTGGCCGGGAGCCGAGGAACTCCGGGTATCCCGGTCCTTCCGGGTCGGCGAGCAGCGCGGGGTCCTCGGCGTGGACGACCAGCAGCCCGTCGAAGGAGGCGATCTCCACCATGGCGGCCCGCAGCCCGTCCTCGTCGAGCGGCGGGAACTCGTCCACGCCGGACGGGGACAGGAAGCACTTGAACCCGCGCACGCCCGCCTCGTGCAGCGGCCGCAGGTCCCCGGCGTTTCCGGGGATCGCCCCGCCCCAGAAGGCGACGTCCACCGCGCACTGCCCGTCCGCCGCCTCGCGCTTCACGGCCAGGGCGTCCGCGTTCACGGTCGGTGGCAGCGAGTTGAGCGGCATGTCCACGATCGTGGTCACCCCGCCCGCGGCGGCCGCCCGGGTGGCGGAGGCGAACCCCTCCCAGTGGGTACGGCCCGGCTCGTTGACGTGTACGTGGGTGTCGACCAGGCCGGGCAGCAGCGCGACGTCGCCGAGGTCGACCTGCTCGACGGCGTCCGGCGCGGCGTCGTGCGAGTACACTCCGACGATCTTCCCGCCCCTCACGGCGACCGCCGCCGGGCCCTCTCCCTCGGGCAGTACGACCCTGCGGGACCTGATGACCAGATCCGCCACGTCCTCAACCTCCGCGCTCATCCACTCTCCGTTCCTCGCCGTCCATGAGCCGTCCATGAGCCGTCCATGAGCCGCCTGCCGGTCGGCCGCCTGTCAGAGGTGCCTTTCCGCGACCGTGCGCGCGAGCCGTTCCAGCAGCGGGCCCGCCTGGGACATGCACACGGCCGGGTCGGGCTCGATGTCGGTGAGCGCGTAGGCGGCGGTGATCCCCGCCGCGTTCAGCTCCTCGTCGCCCAGCGTGCGGCGCCCGCAGACCGCGACGACCGGGACGCCCGCCTTGGCGGCGGCGCTCGCGACCCCGGCGGGGGCCTTGCCGCGCAGTGTCTGCTCGTCGAGCGAGCCCTCACCGGTGATGACGAGGCGTGCGCCCTCAAGCCGGTCGCGGAAGCCGAGCAGCTCAAGGAGGTAGTCGATGCCGGGACGGAAGTCGGCCGCGAGGAAGGCGAGCGCGGCGAAGCCCACTCCCCCGGCGGCGCCCGCGCCCGGCCGCCCCGCCACCCCCATCGAACGGACGACACCGTCGTGCTCGATGGCGCCGACCAGTCCGTGGGTGTGCGCGGCGACGGCGGCGAGCCTGGCGAGTGCCCGGTCGAGCAGCTTCACGTCCTCAGGACTCGCGCCCTTCTGCGGTCCGTACACGGCGGCGGCGCCGTGTGGGCCGAGTAGCGGGTTGTCCACGTCACCGGCGACGACGAACTCGACATCATCAATCGCGATAAGTCCAGAAATATCGATTTTTTCCAGGTCGCGGAGGGCCGCTCCCCCGAAGGGAAGTTCCCGCCCCCCGGAATCCAGGAAGCGGACGCCGAGCGCCCGCATCATGCCCGCGCCACCGTCGGTGCAGGCGCTGCCGCCGAGGCCGAGCACGACCCGCCTCGCCCCGCGCCGTACCGCGTGGGCGATCAGCTCGCCGGTGCCGTGACTGGTCGCGGTGAGCGGGGCGAGCTCCACCCCCTCGTGCGCGGGAGATCCCTCGGTGGCCGCGCGCCCCGAGGCGACCGGCAGCCGCCGCAGCCCTGACGCCTCGGCCAGCTCGACGACCGCCGTCGGCACGTCCACTCCCGCGAGGGCACCCTCCCCCGAGGAGGCGTCGCGCCAGGCGTAGGAGGCGAGGACCGATTCGCCGACGGGACCGGTGACCTCGACCTCGACGCGGGTGAACCCGCAGGCCACGACCGCGTCCACGGTGCCGTCACCACCGTCGGCCACCGGTAACGCGACCGTGGCGACGCCCGGCCCGAGGCCCGCCGCGACCCGCGCGGCGACCTCGGCGCCGGTGAGCGAGCCCTTGAACTTGTCCGGGGCGATCACGACGTGTCCCGAAGACTCAGACAACCCTGCTCCTTGCTGACGGACGGGGGGCACGCGCCCCCGGCCGGCGTGAACGGCCGGGAGGCGGACGCCGGACCCCGATGAGACGGAGCACCATCATCACATTCGTCCCCGCGCGTCCTCGACGCCCGGCCCCGCGACCCGTCTCATCCGCCGACCTCCTTCGCCGCCGTGAAGCCCTGCTCCTCGGCCAGGCGCATGAGACGGCGGTGCGCCTCGCCTCCCGCGCGGCCGAGCTCGTCCTGGGCGACGGTACGCAGCTCGTCGTCCTCGACGACGGTCTCGCCGCCGACCAGCAGACGGGCCAGCGGAGGCTGCCGGGTGCCGAACACCAGGGCGCAGACCGGGTCGGCGACCGCGGAGGCGAAGGCGTCGGTGCGCCAGAGGGCGATGTCGGCGAGCTTGCCCGCCTCCAGGGAGCCGAGCTCCTCCTGACGGCCCAGGTTCCTCGCCCCGCCGAGGGTCGCGATCTCCAGGGCCTGGCGCGCGGTGAGCGCGGTGGGCCCGTACCTGGCCCGCTGGAACAGCAGGGCCTGGCGCATCTCGCCGGAGAGGGAGGTGAGCTCGGCGGAGGCGCTGCCGTCCACGCCCAGGCCGACGTTCGCCCCCCGGTGGAGCATCTCGGAGACGCGGGCGATCCCGGCGCCGAGGCGGCCGTTGGAGCTGGGGCAGTGCGCCGAACCCGTACCGGTCTGGGCGAAGACGTCGATGTCGCCGTCGCTCAGGTGGACGGCGTGGGCGAACCACACGTCCGGGCCGAGCCAGCCGAGCTTCTCCATGTAGTCGACCGGGCGCTGCCCGACCTGCCGCAGGCAGTGCTCCTCCTCGTCGAGGGTCTCGGCGAGGTGGGTGTGCAGGCGCACGCCCTTGGACCTGGCCAGCGCGGCGGCCTCGGTCATCAGGTCGGCGCTGACGGAGAACGGCGAGCAGGGGGCGACCGCGACGCGCAGCATGGAGGAGAAGGACGGGTCGTGGTAGGTGTCGACGGCCTCGGCCGTCGCCTCAAGGATCTCGTCCAGCCGCTCGACCACGACGTCCGGTGGCAGGCCGCCCTGCGACCTGCCCCGGTCCATCGAGCCCCGCGCGGGGTGGAAGCGGAGGCCGACCTGCCTCGCCGCCTCGATCTCCGCGGCGAACAGGTCCCCGCGCCCGGAGGGGAAGATGTAGTGGTGGTCGCTGGAGGTGGTGCAGCCCGACAGGGCCAGATAGCCCAGCCCCGCGCCCGCCGCGCCCCTGACGACCTCGGCGTCCATCGCGGCCCACACCTGGTAGAGCGCCGTCAGCCACTCGAACAGGGTGGCGTCCTGGGCGAGCCCCTGGGAGGCCCACTGGTAGAGGTGGTGGTGGGTGTTGACCAGGCCGGGGGTGGCGAGACAGCCGGTGCCGTCGATCCTTGCCGCCCCGGGGACGTCCGGCGCGGGGCCGGCGCCGAGGGCCACGATCCTGTCACCCTCGACGTGGATGTGCCCCGAGGGGATCTCCTCGCCCACCACCGGGGCGATGTGGACGTTCTCGATCAGGGTCGCGCTCACGAGGCCTCCGCCTTCCGCGCCGCGGCCAGACGAACGGCGTCGAGGATCTTCTCGTAGCCGGTGCACCGGCACAGGTTGCCCGCCAGGGCCTCGCGGATCTCCGCGTCGGACGGCCGCGCGACCCGTTCGATCAGGTCGTGGGCCTGTACGAGGAGGCCGGGGGTGCAGAAGCCGCACTGGACGGCGCCGCACTCGACGAAGGCCTCCTGGATCGGGGCGAGCCGGTCACCGTCGGCGAGCCCCTCGACGGTGCGGACCTCACGCCCCTCGGCCTGCCCGGCCGCGACCAGGCACGCGCAGACGGGGATCCCGTCGAGGTAGACCGTGCAGGAGCCGCACTCGCCCTGCTCGCACGCGTTCTTGGAACCGGGCAGGCCGACGCGCTCACGCAGGACGTACAGGAGGCTCTCGCCCTCCCAGACGTCGTCGGCGACCTCTGTGCGACCGTTGACGGTGAAGGTGACGCGCATCATCCGGCCCTCCTCTCGAAGTGTCCCGAGCGGAACTCGTTCCACGCCCAGGTGAGGGTGCGCCGCGCCATCACCGCGATGGCGTGGCGCCGGTAGTCGGCGGTGCCGCGCACGTCGTCGATCGGGGAGACGGACCCGGCCGCCAGTTCCCCGAAGCGTTCCAGCACCCCGGGGTCGAGCCGGGCCTCCCAGTCGAGCTCGGTGGCGAGGAACTCCTCGGCGGCGACGGCGCGGCGGGGGGTCGGGGCGGCCGAGCCGATGCCGGTGCCGACCCGGCGCTCGCCGGGGTGCAGCGCGATCGCGAACGAGCAGACCGCGATCACCATGGCGTTGCGGGTGCCGACCTTGGAGAAGTACTGGGGGCCGCTCGCGGGGCTCATCCAGAACGCCCGGATCAGCTCGTCGGCCTCCAGCGCGCTGCGCTTGACCCCGAGGTAGAACTCGTCGGCCGGAATCATCCGCGTCCCCCTGGCCGCGGACTCGACCTCCACGACCGCGCCGCCGGCCAGGAGCGGCGGGTGGCTGTCCCCCGCGGGCGAGGCGGCGCCGAGGTTGCCCCCCACGGTGCCGCGGTTGCGGATCTGCGGCGAGCCGACCGTGCGGGAGGCCTGCGCCAGGCCGGGGAGCCGGTCGCCCAGCTCGCCGATCAGGCGGGCGTACGTCACGCCCGCGCCGATCCTGAGCCTGCCGTCCGCCTCCTCGCTCCACGCCGTGAGCTCGGCGACGCGGTTCAGGTCGAGCAGCGCGGCGGGCCGCCGCACGTCGAAGTTGAGCTCGACCATCATGTCGGTGCCGCCCTGGATGGGCACGGCCTCCGGCAGGCCGGCCTTGGCGGCGAGTGCCTCCGCCCAGGTGGCGGGTCGCAGGAAGTCCATGGTCGTCACTCCCAGGCGAAGCGGGCGTCGGGGGCGTCGTCGCGGAGCACGTCGCCCTCGATCAGCCCGTAGGGACGGTCGGCCGCGTAGAACACCTCGTTGGGGTTGTCCAGCCCGAACGGGGTGAGGTCGACCAGGAAGTGATGTTTGTTGGGCATCGCCAGACGCACCTCGCAGACCTCCTCTCTGGCGTTCAGTACCCGCTCGCCCATCGCGTAAAGGGTCTGCTGCAGCGACAGGCTGTAGGTCTCGGCGAACGCCCCGAGCAGGTGGCGGCGCACCTCGTCGTACGACTCCCGGTACGCCGTCCGCTGCCCGGCCACCCCCGGCAGGTGCCGCCAGCGGGCCGAGACGGCGGTGGCGAGGACCCGGTCCTTGGTGGGGGCGAGGGTGGTGTACTCGTCCTGGACGAAGCCGGAGAACTCCGAGTCGGTCGAGTTGAGCACCGTCAGGTCCTTCAGCCCGGAGACCACGGTGGTGGTGCCGTCGCGGTCGTGGTGGACGACGCAGGTGCGCGTCTCCCTTCCCGAGCGGACGAAGGAGTGCCGCCCGCCCTTCTTCTCGGCCTCCTCCGACACCGGGATGCGGTCCCAGAAGTGCTCCTCGATCTCCACGCGGGCGTGGTGGACGGTGGGCTGCGCCTCCACGTAGTGACGGGCCAGCAGGATCGCGAAGTCCTCGATCTCCGCCACGCCGTACTTCCTGGCGAAGGCGTACACGGTGTTCTTCTGCGTGTCGGTCGGCAGGACCGCGGCGTTGTCGCCGGTGAGGTGGACCTCCTCCATCGTGCCCGACAGCGCCGAGCCGACGGTGACGTCCTTGATGTGGTGGACGCCGCCGTCCCTGACGACGCGGACCAGGCGGGTCTCCGCCTTGCCGTAGCGGTTGGGACCGAGAACGACGGCCATCTAGCTCCCTCGATACGTCGAGTAGGCGAACGGGCTGAGCAGCAGGGGAACGTGGTGGTGCTCACCGGGGTCCGCCACCGTGAAGTCGATCGAGACCCGGGGGTAGAAGGCGTCCACCGCGCGGGCGGCGAAGTAGCCGCCGGTGTCGAAGACCAGGCGGTGCTCTCCCACCCCGCAGGTCCACCCCGCGATCCGCCCGTCGGCGTCGGTGACCCCCTCGGCGAGCACCTCGCCGTCCCTTTCCAGGCGTACGGCGACCCCCGCCGCGGGCCTGCCCAGGGCGGCGTCCAGCACGTGGGTGGACAGGCTCATGCGGCGGCTCCCAGAAGTTTCGCCAGCCGCAGACGGGTGATCTTCGCGAGTTCGGTCCTGACGACGTCCCGCTCGGTGTCCTCGTCGTTGCCGAGCCGCTCGGTGAGACGGGCCAGCATCTCCTCCGCCGACAGACCGGTGGCGCAGATCAGGTAGACGTGACCGAACCGCCGCTCGTAGGCGCGGTTGCCCTCCGCCAACCTGTCGAGGATGTCCTTCCCCGCCGTGTCCACCCCCGCCTGCTCCCCGCGCGACCAGGCCGCCTCCCTTTCCGAGCGTTCCGGACGTTCCTGGTGTTCCGGGCGTTCCGGGTGTCCTTCCGGGCGATCGGCCGACCCGGAACCCGGCACCGGTCCTCCCTCGAGGGACGGCTCCTCGGCGGGGGGCCGCTCCGCCGCGCGAGGCGGCTCGCCGATCCGGGGGTGGGCGGCCAGCGCCTCGCGGACACCGGACCAGTCCAGCCCTCGTACGACGGCCTCCGCCGTCTCGGCCAGCCGGTCGAGATCGCGATAGGGGCGCGACGCGGCCACCTCCCGGGCGAAGGCCCGGCAGGCGCAGCAGGCGAGCAGACCGGCCTCGGCCTCCTCGGCGCCCAGCGCGTTGAACGCGGCCAGCCCCGAAACCGGCGGCGCGGAGTTCACGTTAGGCATGGCAGCAGTACACACACCACCGGTGTGTGCGGTCCAGCGCCACGAAGCGCAAACTGAGCCATGATTTGCCCCGGATTTTCGTAACATGCTCCAAACTCGTTGATCTTCACCCTCCGCCCGCCTCCGTGATGTGCGCCGGAAAGCCCTGCGGGAGTGCCGAACCGGCCCCTGTCAAGGGGTCCCACGAAACGGGCCGGGCGGCCCGCCGGATCACCGCCGGACCGTCGCGGGCCGCCCGCCCGATCCCGTACATCACCCGCTCCCGCCCCGCCCTCGCGCACCACCGTCCCATCCATGAGCACCGAAAGGTACAAAGCGTCGGCGGCCGAGGTCACGCGATAAGAAACGCCGATCGCCGGAAGCGGGCCTGCCCCCTGGACGACGCCTAAAATGGTGGCACTATGACTTCACTCTCCCCCATCGGCGGGCACGTCTCCGTCACCGGCGGCCTCGCCAAGGGCGGGCTGCGCTACGCCGCGGACATCGGCGCCGAGATGATCCAGGTGTTCGTCAGCAACCCCCGCGGCTGGGCGCTCGCCGCAGGCGACCCCGTCCAGGACGCCAAGCTGCGCGAATCGGGCGTGCTCTCCTTCGTGCACGCCTCCTACCTGGTCAACATGGGGTCTCCCAGTCCCGAGACGCTGGAGAAGTCGGTGGCCGCCGTGCGGCACAACCTGCTGCGTGCCCACGCGATCGGCGCGAAGGGAGTGGTGATCCACACGGGGTCGGCGGTGAGCCAGTCCCGTGAGGACGCCCTGCGGCAGTTGCACGAGCATCTCCTGCCGCTCCTGGAGGAGATCCCCGAGGACGGCCCCGATCTGCTGCTGGAGTCGATGGCCGGGCAGGGCGGGGTCCTCTGCGCGACCGTCCAGGACCTGGAGCCCTACCTGGAGGCCCTCGGCTGGCATCCGAAGGCGGGGATCTGTTTCGACACCTGCCACGTCTTCTCCGCCGGGCACGACCTGTCGACCTCCGAGGGCCTCAACGAGACCCTGGACGCCCTGCACGCGATCGCCCCCGGGCGGCTCAAACTGGTCCACGCCAACGACTCCAAGGACCCGTGCGCCTCCCGGAGGGACCGGCACGAGAACATCGGCGCGGGCCACATCGGCGCCGCGTCCTTCGCCGAGATGATGCGCCACCCCGTGGTGGCGGGCGTCCCGTTCTGCATCGAGACGCCGGGCGGCGCGGAGAAGCACCGCGAGGACATCGACCTGCTCAAGAAGCTCCGCGACGCCTGACGCGACGACCGGCCGCCTTCCGGTGTTCGCCGGGTCGTTCACCTCGGCGTTCGCCGTCCGGCAGAGCCCGCGTCATCGGGCTCGTGGGGCCGGACGGGACGCCCGTCCTCGTGATCCGACCGCCCCCGTGTGGCCGGATCACGGTCCGGCCCGTCGGCTGGCGCGGGCGTCCCGTCATATCGGAGATCGGCGGCCCCTCCCCGTTCTGGCCGAGGACCCGGCGGCCGAGTGACCGGATGTCGCCGGCTCTCGACGGTCACCCGATGTCCGCACGTCAGGTCTTACCCGAGCCTCGCGGCTCTCTGTCCCCCCCTGACGCGGCGGGTCCCGTTCTCCGATGAGGGAACACTAGAGGCGCGTCCAGACGAGCGAGCGGCGCTTTCCCTCCAGCGCGATTAACGGTTCGTAGTTGTCGATGTGCGGAGAGTGCCGACGCGACGAGCGGCCGCCGACGGGCGACGAACGGTCGATCGGGGGCTCGTGGGGCCTGCGTGAACACCGGTCGGCAGGGTGCGCGAAACGCCCGCCGGTGAGCGGAGTCCGCGACCGGGAGTCCGGCGACGACAGGTGGGCGTCCCAGGCGGGGGTGCTTACGCCAGGCGCGGGCCTCCCGGCCCACTGTCGAGTCGGGTGCGGGCCTCCCCGACTCACCGCCGGGGCGGGTGCGGATTACTCCCGGACCGATCGCCTGGACGGGCACGCGTCGCCCAGGACCAACCGCCGGGACGGACGCGGGTCACCAGGAGCCGGCCGTCGGGGGCCGCGATCGGGGACACGGACGAAGGTCCACCGGTCGAAGGGGGCGCACCCGGGTCCACGCGGGCGTGAATCGCCACAGGAGGCCGCGACGACCCGGTCCTCGGGAAGAAAACTCCCACAGCGGTCTACGGCCGCGAGAGAGGCAAGGAGCCGCCGGGGAAACCCCGCACGGCGTCCGGTAGAGCGCCCGCGAAAGCCACGAAAGGCAGAGAACGGGCGGGACCCGCCCCGACCCCGTGTCTTCGAGAGGTGAGCCCTGACCGTCAGCGCCGGGTTCGCGCCGACGAAGCCGACGAAGCGGGTGCGACGGAACTCCCATCGGAGCCGGGCCGATGCGACGGAATTCCCGCGAGGAGGAAGCGACCGGACCCGTTGGACGGGGCTCCTCGATCCGCGAGGGAGATGCGGGTGGCTACCGCAGGGCGGCGGAGGGCAGGGGCCTGGTCCGGGTCACGCCGGGGACGGCCGGGCGGTCGCGGAACTGGCGGACGAGCCGCTCGCGGACCTGGCGGGTGTGGCGGCGGCTGACCGGGAGCGTCTCGGTGCCGACCCTGAGCATCACCCGGCCGCCGTCGAAGCGCAGCTCGCTCACGTGCCGCACCGAGACGAGCGTGCTGCGGTGCACCCTGATGAACCCCGATCCCGCCCACCGCCGCTCCAGCGCGGCGAGCGGCATGCGGACCAGGTAGCTGCCCTCGTCGGTGTGCAGCCGGACGTAGTCCCCCTGCGCCTCGGCGAACCAGACCGCCTGCTGGGGCACGAACCTCGTCCGTCCGGCGAGCTCGACCGGGATGACGTCCTCGGGCACGAGGGCGGGCGCCGCGGGAACCATGGACTCCAGGCGCCGCACCGCCTCGGCCAGCCGGTCGGCCCTGACCGGTTTGAGCAGGTAATCCACCGCCTCCAGCTCGAAGGCCTGCACCGCGCAATCCTCGTGGGCGGTGACGAAGACCAGCCGGGGCGGGTTGGGGAAGCCCGCGATGAGCCTGCCCAGGTCGAGGCCGTCGAGGCCGGGCATCCGGATGTCGAGGAAGACCCCGTCCAGCCGCTCGCCCGTACCGATCATCTGGACCATGTCCTGGAGCGCGGTGACGCCGCCCAGTGCTGTGGAGACGTGCTCGATCCGGGGGTCCTGGCGGAGGAGATGGGCGATCTCCTCAAGAGCGGGGACCTCGTCGTCAACGGCCAGGACTCGCAACATGGCCCTACGCTGCCCTTCCAATCGCATCCGCCGCAAGCCTCACGGCGACTTCAGGTAATAGTTTGACTACAAATAGCTATCGGCGGTGGGAGCTTGGGAACGCGGAGCCTCACCGTGGTGCCCGCGTTCGGGGCACTCTCCACGACCAGGCCGTAGTCCTCTCCGTACATCTGACGGAACCGCACGTCGACTCCGGCCAGCCCGATCCCACCCTCCCCGTCCTCGGGCGGGCCTCCCGGTGAGCCCTCATGTGAGCCTTCGCGCGGGAAGCCGCCGTCGAGGAGCAGCCGGGTCCGCTCGGGTGGCATGCCCAGGCCGTCGTCCTGCACGCTGATGTGGGCCTCGGGTCCGGCGTCGCTGACGACCACCCGGACCTCGCCGCGCTGTCCCGCGGCGGCCACCCCGTGCTTGACGGCGTTCTCCACCAGGGGTTGCAGGCAGAGGAACGGGACGGAGAGCGACAGCACCTCCGGCGCGACCGTGAGGGTGACGTGCAGCCGGTCGCCGAACCTGGCACGTTCCAGCAGCAGGTAGCGATCCACGCAGTGCAGTTCCTCGGCGAGGGTGGCGAAGTCACGGGCCCGGCGCAGCGCGTACCGGTTGAAGTCGGCGAACTCCACCAGCAGTTCCCGCGCCCGGTCGGGGTCGGTACGGACGAACGAGGCGATGGTGGTCAGCGCGTTGTAGACGAAGTGCGGGGACATCTGGGCGCGCAGCACCCGCATCTCGGCCTCCATCGTCCGCCGCCGCGAGGAGGCGACCTCGGCCAGCTCCAGTTGCCCGGAGACCCAGCGGGCGACCTCGGTGACGGTACGCGCCAGTGCCGCGCCCATCACGGTGTCGTACGCGGCGAGTGCGCCGACCACCCGCCCGTCGACGGTGAGCGGTACGACGACGCCGCTCCGGATGACGCAGCCTGGCGTGCCACAGCTCAGATCCTGTCCTGCCACCGCCCGAGGGCCGGCCGGGGCCAGGACGCCGCGGGCGTGCTCGGGCAGGTGGTCGCGATGGCAGCCCGCCGCGCCGTCCCAGGCGAGCAGGCCGCCGGTGTCGGCGACCGCGACGGCGCCGGTGCCCAGCAGGGCGCGCAGGTGGCGGGCCGCCTTGCCGGCGGACTCGCGGGTGAGCCCGGCCCGCAGCGAGGGTGCCGCCATCGCCGCGATGTGCAGTGCGAGGAAGGTGGCCTCGTCCATCGGGGTGCCCGAACGGTCCGGATGCTCCCGGCGCGGGCGGGGGAGGAGGAATCCGAGGATGGCGCTGAAGGCGCAGAGCAGCGTCCAGCCGGTGGTCGACATGCGGGAAACGGTAGTCAACCGACCCCTCTGATCAGGGGCGAACACCGATCACGGTGGACCTTCGCCCGCTTCCTCCTGATAGGAGTAGCGCTGCTCACGCCAGGGGTCGGCGATGTTGTGGTAGCCGCGCTCCTCCCAGAAGCCGCGCCTGTCCTCCAGCAGGTATTCCACGGCGCGGACCCACTTGACGCTCTTCCAGGCGTACAGGTGGGGGACGATCATCCGCACCGGGAAGCCGCGCTCCGGGGAGATGGGTTTCTCGTCGAACTCCAGCGCGAACATCGTCTGGGGGCGGGTGAAGTCGCCGATGCGGATGTTGGCGCTGTAGCCGTACTCACCCCAGATCATCACGTGCCTCACGTCGGGCGCGGGCGGGGCGATCTCCATCAGCGTCGCCGTGGACACCCCGTTCCACTCGTTGCCCATGATCGAGAACTTGGTGACGCAGTGGAAGTCGGCCACGATCGTGGTGCGTGGCAGTTCCGAGAACTGCGGCCAGCTGAAGCGGTGCTGCTCGCCGGAGGCGGTCGCCCCCATGACGTGCAGCTGCCAGGTCGCCGGGCGGAACGTGGGCACCCGGCCGTAGTGGATCACCGGCCTGCCCCGGGGGACGTACTGGCCCGGGGGCAGGCGAGACTCCTCCGAAGGTTCGGACTGCTCCACCATCACTCCCCTCGCCGTTTCCCCCATGGCACGGGGTAATCCTGCCATCGCGGATTTCCCGGCCTCTCGGTGGCTGTCGCATAGCGCTCTTCTGCCTGGCCCCGGGGTCGCGGGAAGGGTGTGCTCTCCGCGTGCGCTATCATTTCCCGCTATGCGCACCGCGTTCTGGTTTTGGTATGGCGACGGACCCTCAGGTCGGACCGTTCGCCTCCAGATGCTGCGCTGACAGCCTGGCGAACAGAAGGCCCCGGGTCCGGTTTTCGGACCCGGGGCCTTCTGCTTTTCCGGCCTTCGTCGAGAACGTCACAACCACTGCAGGAAACATCGGAGCCGGCCGGGATCGGCGGGCGCCGACGGAGTGATCGAGAGGGAGAGAAATGGTCATCGTCATGGGTCCGGACGCCACGCGGGAGGACGTCGAGTCGATCGTGAAGATCATCAGCTCGGTGGGAGGGGAGGCGTTCGTCAGCCGGGGGGTGAGCCGTACGATCATCGGCCTGGTCGGCGACATCGCCCAGTTCACCACCCTCGACCTGCGCGGGATGCCCGGGGTGGCCGACGTGATGCGGGTGAGCGCGCCGTACAAGCTGGTGAGCCGCGACAACCATCCCGAACGGTCCACCGTCCGCGTCGGCGGCGTGCCGATCGGCCCGGACACGGTCACCCTGATCGCCGGGCCGTGCGCGGTGGAGACCCCGGAGCAGACCCTGAAGGCCGCCCTGATGGCGAAGGCCGCCGGTGCCACCCTGCTGCGCGGCGGCGCCTACAAGCCCCGCACCTCCCCGTACGCCTTCCAGGGGCTCGGTGAGGCGGGCCTGCGCATCCTCGCCGACGTGCGCGAGGAGACCGGGCTTCCCATCGTCACCGAGGTCGTCGACGCCGCCGACGTCGAACTGGTCGCCTCCTACGCCGACATGCTCCAGGTCGGCACCCGCAACGCGCAGAACTTCGCGCTGCTGCAGGCCGTCGGCGCCGCCGGCAAACCGGTGATGCTCAAGCGCGGGATGAGCGCCACCATCGAGGAGTGGCTGATGGCCGCCGAGTACGTCGCCCAGCGCGGCAACCTCGACATCGTGCTGTGCGAGCGCGGCATCCGCACCTTCGAGACCGCCACCCGTAACACCCTGGACGTCTCGGCGGTGCCGCTCGCCCAGCGTCTGTCGCACCTGCCGGTGATCGTCGACCCGTCCCACTCGGGCGGGCACCGCGACCTGGTCCTGCCCCTCACCCGCGCGGCCATCGCCGTCGGCGCCGACGGTGTGATCATCGATGTGCACCCGAATCCCGCCCAGGCCCTCTGCGACGGCCCTCAGGCACTGGTCGACGCAGACCTGGAGGAGCTCGCCCAGGTGATGGAGCACCTCCCGCCGCTGCTGGGCAAGGTCGCCGCCGGCGACCTCCTCGCCCCCGCCTGACGGGAGCCGCCGGTTCGGTCTCACCGGTCGGCTCGGTAGCCCCTCAGTAGCGCCCCTGTGGCCCTCGTGGCCCCTCGGTGGCCCCGGTAGCCCCACCCCCCTCGGGCGACGCCCGTCGCCCGAGGGGGGTGGTTCAGGCGTCGAGCCTGTACTCCTGCAGGGACCCGGCGAGCTGGACGGCGAGCTCCTCGGCGTCCAGGCGGCGCTCGATCTTCTTCAGGTCGGCGACCTTCGCGGCGGTCTCGGCCCGGCGGGGGGCGAGAAGCGTGCAGCAGTCCTCGTCGGGCAGCTCGGAGATCGCCAGGGTGCCGATGCGGCGCGCCTCGGCCATGATCTCGGTCTTGTCGAGGCCGATGAGGGGGCGCAGGATCGGCATGTCGACGGCGTCGTCCTGGGCGGTGATGTTCTGCAGCGTCTGCGAGGAGACCTGTCCCAGGGAGTCACCGGTGACCAGGGCACCGGCGCGCAGGCGACGGGCGACCTCCTCGCCGGTCTTCAGCATCAGGCGCCGCTGGGTGATGATCGCCAGGCGGTCCTGTCCCGAAGCCTTGATCGACTGCTGGGCCTTGCCGAAGGGGACGACCCACAGCCGGGATCCGCCCTGGAACTTGTCGAGCGCTCTGACCAGCGCGTACGCCTTGTAGATGGACTCGGAGGTGGTGAAGGGGATTCCGGAGAAGTGCAGGAAGTCGACCCGCAGGCCCCGGCGCATCATCCGGTAGGCGGCCACCGGGGAGTCGATGCCGCCCGACATCAACACCAGGCCCCTGCCGCTGGTGCCGACCGGCAGCCCGCCCTGGCCGGGCTGCCCGCCGGTGAAGACGAACGCCTCGTCGCGGTCGACCTCGATGGAGACGACCAGCTCCGGGCGCTTCAGGTCGACCGGCAGGCCGTAGATGTCGTTGAGCTCGCCGCCGACCGAGCGGTCCAGCTGCATCGAGGTGAGCGGGAAGCGCTTGTCGCGGCGACGGGAGCGGACCGCGAAGGAGACGCCACGCCTCACGTCGTCGCGGTCGGCCAGCAACTCGATGGCCGCCTTGGTGATCGCCGAGGGGTCCTTCTCCACCCGCCAGGCGCGGTGCACCCAGACCAGGCCGGGGACGTACGAGACGCGCTCGGCGACCGCGTCGGCGACCTCGACCTCGCTGCCGTCCGGCAGGAAGAGCGCGATGACACCGTGGCGCTGCCGTACGTCGACCTTGACGCCGACGTCCTTCAGGGCGGCCTTGATGTTGGCCTGCAACCTGCGTTCGAAGAGCTCGCGGTTGTTGCCCTTGAGGACGACCTCGCCCAGTTTGAGCAGAACGCAGGGCTCGCCCAAGGCGGACATGGTCATGGTGCGACCTCCGGTGGAGCTTCGAGGGGAACGGGAGTCGGGGACGTCGGGGAGTCACCGTCAAGTCTCTCGCGTACTCGCGCAAAGACAACGTCTCGACCTTGCCACTTTAGTCGCGCCGTCAATCCGATTGCGCCGTCACCCGGATCGTCGCCCGCACCCCGCCGAGACCCGTCCACGTGATCGCCGTCCGGGGCGCCTCCGCCACACCCGGGTCGTCCCTACGACCCGTCGAGGCCCTGTTCGATCGCGTAGCGGACCAGTTGCACCCGATTGTGGAGCTGGAGCTTGTTCAGCGTGTTCTGGACATGGTTCTGCACCGTCCGGTGGGAGAGCACGAGACGCTCGGCGATCTGCTTGTACGACAGGCCCTTGGCCACCAGGCGGAGCACCTCGGTCTCCCGCTCGGTCAGGCGGGGCGTCGCCTCGGGCGCGGGTCTGGCCGCCAGCCTGCGGTACTCCCCCAGGACGAGTCCCGCCAGCCCTGGAGTGAACACCGCGTCGCCCTCGGCGGTGCGCCTGACCGCGTCGAGGAACTCCTCCTTGCTCGCGGATTTCAGGAGATATCCGGACGCGCCTGCCTTGATGGCCTCCAGCACGTCCTCCTGCTCGCCGCTGGCCGACAGGACCAGCACGCGGGGCGGCGGCTTCGACGCGGCCAGGCTCCTCGCCACCTCGACCCCCGGCAGGTCGGGCAGTTGCAGATCGAGCACGACCAGCTCCGGCCGGACCGCCGCGGCCACCCGGACGGCTTGGCGCCCCTCCCCGACCGTGGCCACGACCTCGTACCCGGCCTCGGCCAGATCCCTGGCCACCCCGTCCCTCCACATCGGGTGGTCGTCCACCACCATCACGCGCATTGGCCCACCTTAGGACTGTTCCGTCCCGGGCGACACGCCCGGAGCGGCGGTCGAGTACAGCCCACGCGGTGTTCGGCCTCCGGGTGAACCGCAGGTCGCGACAGGTCGGCCCGGCCGCGTCCGGTGTCGATCAACACTTTGTGCGGTTACCCGACCGGCTCCCTAACCGACCGGGACCGACATCTCGATCTCGGTGCCCCGGCCGGGACCCGAGATCACGGTGACCGTGCCGCCGAGGTCGGCGATACGGCCCCTGATGGACTGCGCGACACCGAGGCGCCCGTCGGCGGCGGCCTCCTCCAGTCGTCCGGGGGCGATGCCCGGCCCCTCGTCCCGCACCGTCACGGTGACCAGCCCGTCCTCGCCCTCGGCGAAGACCCAGGCGGGCGCCCGCGCCCCGCAGTGGCGGGCGACGTTGTCCAGGGCGGCCCCGACCGCGGCGGCCAGCTCCGTCGCGGTGGCCGCGGGCAGGGTGAGCGGGGTCGCCGGGGCGGAGACGGTGACCGTGGCCGAGCCGTACCGGTGCAGCAGTGCGCACAGGTCCGCGGTGCCGAGGGCGGGCGGCTCCGGCCTGAGCCTGACCAGCTCGCGCAGGGCGGCCTCCTGCTCGCCCGCGAGCCTGCCCAGCTCGGCCGCCTCACCACCGATCTCCTGCCCGCGTCGCTGGACCAGCGCGAGCACCTGGAGCACCGAGTCGTGGATTCCCCTCGCGAGCCGTTCCCGCTCCCGGCCGGCCGCCTCCAGCTCGATCGCCTGCTGCATGCGTTCCTCGGCCTTCTTGGCCAGCCGGGCGACGTGCCCGACGACCACACCGGCGAGGAAGAGCAGGACGGTGCCGTTGATCGGCAGCGTCTCGAAGTCGCCACCGGGAATGCCGCGCAGCCACAGGTCGGCGAGCGAGACGATCAGCGCGGCCACCGCCCCCAGCCGCCGCCCGCCGTACACTCCCCAGGCGAGCACCGCCCCGCCCATCCAGGTGCCGGTGATCGGCAGGCTGCCCTGCTGGTAGACGCCCTGTACGGCCGGGGTGGCGAGCAGGCAACCCATGGTCACGAGCATGTCGGCGGCGAGCAGAGGCCGGCCGCGGAACTCCTCGACGGAGTAGGCGAAGATCGTCGCCACGGTCCACAGCGCCATGACGCCGATCACCACCCAGCCGGTCGCCGGGTGGGCGTACCCTCCGGCGCGGATGAGCAGGACCGCCGCGTACGCGAGGGACGCGACGCGGAAGACCGCGATCGCACGCCAGAACGGATCCTCGATTCCCGTCACCCGTCGCCCGCACCTTTCATCGGATAGGCGACGAGCCGCTCATCGGAAAGGCGACGAGCCGCGATGATTCGCCGACGAGAGATCCGTCCCTCTTCGGCCCCCGTTCGCCCCCGAGCGGTTCGCGCCCGGTGGGTCCCGGAGCGAGGAGGGCGATGGTGTACGGCTTGCGCCCCCGCTTTTGCCTGGTCAAGGCGCAAGCCGTACACGGAGGGGAATCGCGGGCGGCCGCCCTGCCGGGAGGTTAGGAGAGGCCGCTTGCAGAACGCTTGCAGGCGTCCCCTCAAGGGGGACGCCTCGGAAAGCGGGGCTCAGCCGAAGAAGACCTCGGCCTCCTCGTAACGGCCGGTCGGCACGGTCTTCAGCTCCTTGGTGGCCTCGTCGAGACCGACCCGGACGATCTCGGTGCCCTGAAGGGCGACCATCTTCCCGAAGTCGCCCTCCTGCACCGCGTCGATCGCCTGCAGGCCGAACCGGGTGGCCAGCACCCGGTCGAAGGCCGTGGGGGTGCCACCGCGCTGGATGTGGCCGAGCACGGTGGTGCGGGCCTCCTTGCCGGTGCGCTTCTCGATCTCCTTGGCGAGGGTCTCGCCGATGCCGCCGAGCCGCACGTGCCCGAAGGCGTCGAGCTCGCCCGCCTGCAGCGCCATCTGGCCCTCGACCGGGTGCGCACCCTCGGCCACGACGATGATCGGCGCGTACTTCGTCTCGAAGCGGGACTCGACGTAGGCGCACACCTTGTCGATGTCGAAGGGCTTCTCCGGGATGAGGATGACGTTGGCACCGCCCGCCATTCCGGCGTGCAGGGCGATCCAGCCCGCGTGGCGGCCCATGACCTCGCAGATCAGCGCGCGGTGGTGGGACTCGGCCGTGGTGTGCAGCCGGTCGATCGCCTCGACGGCGATGTTGACGGCCGTGTCGAAGCCGAAGGTGTAGTCGGTCGCGTTGAGGTCGTTGTCGATCGTCTTGGGCACGCCGACGACCTTCACGCCCTTGTCGAAGAGCTGCTTGGCCACGCCGAGGGTGTCCTCGCCGCCGATCGCGATCAGCGCGTCGACCCCGCTCTTCGCGAGGTTCTCCTTGATCCTCTCAACGCCGTTTTCGATCTTGATCGGGTTCGTCCGCGACGAGCCCAGGATCGTTCCGCCACGGGGCAGGATTCCACGTACGGCATTGATGTCGAGCGGCATGGTCTCGCCCTCGAGGGGACCCCGCCAGCCGTCGCGGAACCCGACGAACTCATGCCCGTGAACACCCACTCCCTTGCGCACGACGGCGCGGATAACGGCGTTCAGGCCGGGGCAGTCGCCGCCGCCGGTGAGCACTCCGATACGCATGGCATCCTCCGGTAATGAGTGTCGGTTCAAGGTGGCCAGACTAGGTGGCTTGGTCGTCCGGCAACGGATTTTCGCCACCGACGCAACGCATTCTGCCCGCAGATGCCCCAGTGGTCTAGACCAAGTGTAGTAGGCCTCACATATCGTTTCTCACGATCGACGGCGGAGCGTCCGGGCCGCGTGGCGGCGTCCCTCTCCGCCCGCGTCCTGCCCGGCGCGCACGTCGGAGGCTCACCGGACACCTCGGGAAAGCCTCCGCTGAGCACCTTCACGACGAGGGCGGCACGGGCCCTGCGGGAGCGGCCCTGTGACAGCGACACGGCGTCCTATGACACGACCCTATGACAGGGGCAGTACGCAGGAGGGAGTGCCGACGGCGAAGACCTCTTCCGCGGGCTGCGGGAGGCCCGACTTGAGCGAGAGCACGGCGACGCCGTTCGAGCGCTGGTTGGCCACGTACATGTGACCGTCGGCGATGGCGAAGTGCCGCGGCCAGACACCGCCGCAGGGAACCTCGGCCACCCGCTCCAGTTCGGGGCCGGAGAAGACCGAGATCGTGTCGGGCCCTCGGTTGGCGACGTAGACGAGGCCGCCGGAGACCTCCAGGTGCGAGGGCTGGTTGTGCCCCTCGCCCCCACTGGCCGCGACGACCGCGATCTCGCGCCACTGTCCGCCGGAGGGATCGGAGGCGTCGGCGGGACCGGCGCCGTCGGAGACCTCGTAGACGCGTACAGTGCCGTCCAGTTCGCCCGCCACGTACCAGTGGCCGTCCGACCAGGCCATGTGCCGGGGCCCCATGCCGGACGCGAGCCGCACCGGCCCCGCGGGGTGCGGGACCACCTCGTCCCCGACCAGGTAGCGGCGGATCTCGTCGGAGCCCAGGTCGCTCACGTGCAGCACCCCGTCGGGGCCGAAGACCGCCTGGTGGGCGTGGGCGCCCTCACGGTAGGGGAAGATCCACACATCGGTCAGGAGGCCGGATCCGTCGATGCCGTGCACACTGACCGTGCCGTCGCCGTAGTTGGTCACCGCCAGACGCGTGCCCGTGGGGTCCACCGCGAGGTGGCAGGGGGCCGATCCCTCACTGGGCCGCTGCGCGAGCGGGCTCAGCGTGCCGTCCTCGGCTCGGGCGAAGACGCCGACGGTGCCGCGCTCACTCTCTCCCACCGCGTACAGGATCGGGAGGGTGGGGTGGACGGCGAGGAAGGAGGGGCCGGAGGCCGTCGTCTCCCCGAGACGCGCGAGGCTCCCCAGCTCGACCAGGGTGATCCCCGGCCCGGACCCGTCGGTGTCGGGGGTGTACCCACCGATGTACGCGACCTCAGCCATCATGCTCCCGTCATGGGCACGGCACGCGCCGCCCCCGGAATCATCATCTGTTTCCGACCAAAATGCGAAGTTAGCGCAGCGGCCCGCCGATCTCACATCGGCCCGCATCGATTAATTCATTGACTGCGTCAACGAATCGGTTGATGCTGTCAAGCATGGAAAGACACGTGGCGGACGTCCGCGCCTTCAACCGCTTCTACACCGGGCACATCGGCCTGCTCCACCAGGGGATCCTCGACAGCTCCTACTCGCTCACCGAGGTGAGGGTGCTGTTCGAGCTGGACCGGGCGGGCCGGATGGAGGCGAGCGAGCTGCGGCGGCTGCTCGGCCTCGACGCCGGATACCTCAGCCGGATGCTCGGCAGGTTCGAGGGCGAAGGGCTCGTGGTGCGCGAGCGGTCCGCCGCCGACGCGCGACGACAGGTGGTCGAGCTGACCGGCGAGGGCAGGACGAGGTTCGCGGGCTTCGACGAACGCGCGGCGGCGGAGGTGCACGAGCTGCTCGCCGGGCTGACCGAGGAGGACCGCGGACGACTGGTCGCGAGCATGGCGACGATCGAGGAGATCCTCGGCCAGGCACCGAAGCCGGACCGGCCGTACGTCATCCGCCCGCCACGTCCCGGCGACCTCGGCTGGGTGGTCTACCGCCACGGCGCGCTCTACAGCCAGGAGCAGGGCTGGGGGATGGACTTCGAGGCGCTGGTGGCCGGGGTCGTGGCCGACTACGTGAACGACCACGACCCTCGGCGCGAGGCGGGCTGGATCGCCGAGGTGGACGGCGAGCGCGCCGGGTGCGTCTTCTGCGTACGCAGGGACGACGAGACGGCGCAGCTGCGGATGCTGCTCGTCGAGCCGTCCGCGCGCGGAATGGGGATCGGCACCCACCTGGTGGACGAGTGCATGCGCTTCGCCAGGGCCGCCGGATACCGGCGGATGATGCTGTGGACCAGGGACGTGCTGCTGGGCGCGAGGCGCATCTACCGGGCGGCCGGCTTCGAGCTGGTCGAGAAGGAGCGGAACGAGGGCGGCGAAGACTTCGTCGAGGAGATCTGGGCCCGCGACCTCTGAGCCCGCCCCCGCCTCCGGCTCTGTTCCCGGCTCCACTCCCGCCTTGGCTTCGCCCCTGCCCCGCTCCGTCCTGGTCCTTGGTTCCGACTCCGGCCCTCCTGCTCCATACCGGCCCCCGACTCTGTCCCGACAGCCTCGTCTTCGAAGGTCGCTCCGACCGAGTCCCAGGTGCCCGCAGGCCGAAGGCCCGCCCGGGGTCCTCCCACCCCTCCCCTAATTCCCTCTTTATAGATAGGTATTATGTGGTTACTATCGGGGGCACCACCCCGTTCCGTATGAGCCCGATGAGGCGAAGATGCGCTTGCACTGGTTCCTGCCGACCACCGGCGACGGCCACCATGTCAGGCCCGCCACGACCACCGTCGCGGCGGACGGCGCCGCGGCCAGGCCCGCGACGCTCGACTACCTGTCCCAGGTGGCCCGCGCCGCCGAGGCGGCGGGTTTCGAGGCGGCGCTGACCCCGGTCGGCGCGGGCTGTCCCGACCCGCTGGTGGTGTGCGGCGCCGTCGCGGCGCGGACCGAGCGGATCAAGCTGCTGGTCGCCTTCCGGCCGGGCTTCACCCTCCCCACGCTGCTCGCCCAGCAGGCGCAGACCTTCCAGGAGATCAGCGGGGGACGGCTCCTGCTCAACGTGGTCACCGGCGGCGACCCCCTGGAGCAGCGCGCCTACGGCGACTTCCTCGACCACGACGCCCGCTACGAGCGCACCGGCGAGTTCATCGAGGTGCTCAGGCGCACCTGGGCGGGCGAGCCGTTCGACCACCTGGGCGCGCACTACCGGGTGTCGGGGGGCGGGCTCGCCACACCGCTCCTCGACACCCCCGACATCTACTTCGGCGGGGCCTCCCCCGCCGCGGAGCGAGTGGCCGCCGCCGGGGCGGACGTCTACCTGATGTGGGGCGAGCCTCCGGCGATGATCGCCGAACGGGTCGCCAGGATGCGCAAGCTCGCCGCCGAGGCGGGCCGTGAGCTGCGGTTCGGCATCAGGCTCCACGTCATCGCCCGCGACACCTCCGAGGAGGCCTGGGCGCACGCCCGGCGCCTGCTCGACGGCATGGACCCGGACAGGATCGCCGCCGCCCAGGCGCGGTTCGCCCGGATGGATTCCGTGGGACAGCGCCGCATGGCCGACCTCCACGGGGGTTCGGCGGACGCGCTGGAGATCTCGCCCAACCTCTGGGCGGGGGTCGGGCTGGTCAGGGAGGGCGCGGGCACCGCGCTGGTCGGCAGCTACGCGGAGGTCGCCGAGCGCCTCCGCGAGTACGCCGAGCTGGGCCTGTCGGAGTTCGTGCTGTCCGGCTGGCCGCATCTGGAGGAGGCCTGGCGGGTGGGCGACTTCGTCCTTCCCCGGCTCGCGCCCCCCGCGCTCGTCACGTGAGCGTCCTCACCGCCCCTCCCCGCCTTCCCCGTCTCCGCCCTCGCCGCACCGGCGCCTCCGGAGGCGAACAGGGCTCCGGACTCTGGCGGGCCCTCGCGCTGCGGGCCGGGGCGATCGTCGCGCTGGTCGCGATCTGGCAGGCCGTGGCCATGGCCGGGATCTGGCCACCGGTCTTCGTGCCGGAGCCCGTCGCGGTCTGGGACCAGTTCCTGCGCACCACCGCCGAGGGGGTGAGCGGCCACACCCTCCAGGAGCACCTGCTGACCAGCCTGCGCCGCATCCTGCTCGGCTGCCTGTACGGGGTGACGGGCGGCATCGCGCTGGGACTGCTGATCGGCATGGTCCCCACGCTGCGCGCGCTGCTCGGCCCGCTGGTCACGTTCGTGCGCACCCTGCCGCCGCTGGCGTACCTCAGCCTGCTGGTGATCTGGTTCGGCATCGACGAGGAGCCCAAGATCTGGCTCCTGCTGCTCGCCGCGCTCCCGCCGGTCGCGGTGGCCACCGCCGACGCCGTACGCGGCGTGCACGAGGACTACCTGAACGCGGCCCGCTCACTGGGCGCCCGCCGGCACGAGCTGCCGCTGCGGGTGGTGCTGCCGAGCGCGCTGCCCGAGATCATCACGGGGGTACGGGTGGCCGTGGGCGTCGCCTACACCACCGTGGTCGCCGCCGAGACCGTGAACGGCGTGCCCGGCATCGGCGGGATGGTCCGCGACGCCCAGCGCTACAACCAGACGGACGTGGTGGTGCTCGGGATCATCGTCATCGGCCTGTCCGGCCTGCTCATCGACTTCCTCCTGCAAACGCTGGACCGCCGCCTGGTTCCCTGGCGCGGCCGTACCTAGGAAAGACCCCCATGAAACACCTGGCAATGACCCCCGTGAAGCGGGCCGCGCTCGCCCTGACCGCCGCCGTACTCGCCCTGACCGCCTGCGGGTCCGGCACGGAGGAGGCGAAGCCCGCCGCCGACGGCTCCCCCGCGACCCTGCGCATCGGCTACCAGCTCATCCCCAACGGTGACCTGATCGTCAAGGACCAGCAGTGGCTGGAGAAGGCGCTGCCGAACACCAAGATCACCTGGAGTAAGTTCGACTCGGGCGGCGACGTGAACACCGCGATGATCGCCGGATCGCTCGACATCGGGCTGGCGGGCAGCAGCCCGGTCACCCGCGGCCTGTCGGCGCCCCTCAACATCCCGTACCGGGTGCCGTGGATCTTCGACGTGATCGGCGACAACGAGGCGCTCGTCGCCAGGGGCGGCGTGACCGACGTCAAGGGGCTCGCGGGCAAGCGGGTCGCCGCCCCCTTCGCCTCGACCACCCACTACAGCCTGCTCGCCGCGCTCGACGAGGCCGGGCTGTCGGAGGCCGACGTGAAGATCCTCGACATGGAGCCGCCGGACATCCAGGCCGCCTGGCAGCGCGGCGACGTCGACGCCGCCTACGTCTGGACGCCCACCCTGGCCGAGCTGCAGAAGAACGGCGGCACGACGCTGGTCACCAGCCGTGAGCTGGCCCAGCGGGGCAAGCTCACCGCCGACCTCGCG
The DNA here is from genome assembly GCF_042898365.1 of Streptosporangium sp. NPDC000509. Classification (NCBI taxonomy): domain Bacteria; kingdom Bacillati; phylum Actinomycetota; class Actinomycetes; order Streptosporangiales; family Streptosporangiaceae; genus Streptosporangium; species Streptosporangium sp. NPDC000509. The sequence goes on from NZ_JBIAYX010000001.1 coordinate 499,189, forward strand.
GTGGTGAGCGACGACTTCGCGAAGAAGTACCCGAAGGCGCTGCACGTCTGGCTCCAGCAGCAGGACCGCGCGGTCAAACTGGCCAGGAGCGACAAGGACGCCGCCGCCGCGGCCATCGGCCGCCAGCTCAACCTCGACCCGGCGGAGGCCGCGCGCCAGCTCGGCCAGCTCGTGCTCCTCGACGCGACGGAACAGCGCTCGGCCGAGTATCTCGGCACTCCCTCGGCCCCGGGGAAGTTCGCCGAGAACCTGCGCAGCTCGGCCGAGTTCCTCAAGGGCCAGCAGAAGGTGGACGCCGTGCCCGAGCTGAGCGTCTTCCAGAAGGGCCTGGCCACGCAGGAGCTCGCCGATGCCTTCGCCGGAAGCTGAGACCACTCGCGCGGGCACGGACTCCGGCCGTGCCCGCACGGCCCCCGGCACGGCCGCGACTCCCGGCCCGGCTCACACCGATCCCGACACAGCCGGACGGAACACCGGATCCGCCCGTACGGACCTCGGCACGGCTTCCGGCGGGAGCGCCGGATCCGAAGACGCCGGAACCTCCACCACGGCGCTCGCGCTCGCCGGGGTGTCGCACTCCTACCGGGGGCGCGCGGGGACGGTCGACGCCCTCGGGCCGATCGACCTGGAGATCGCCGCCGGGGAGTTCGTCACGGTCGTCGGTCCCTCGGGGTGCGGTAAGAGCACGCTGCTGCGGCTGGTGGCGGGCTTCACCGCGCCGTCGGCGGGAACGATCACGGCCTCCGGCGAACCGGTCGTGGGCCCCGACCCGGCCAGGGGGTACGTGTTCCAACAGCATCGGCTCTTCCCCTGGCTCTCGGTCGAGGGGAACGTCGGTTTCGGGCTGCGCGGCCTGCCCAGGGTCGCGCGGCGCGAGCGGGTGGCCGAGTTGCTGGAGCTGACCGGGCTCACCGACGTCGCCAGGGCCAGACCGTACGAGCTGTCGGGGGGCATGCAGCAGCGCGCGGCGATCGCCCGCGCGCTCGCGCCGGGACCCGCGCTGCTACTGATGGACGAGCCGTTCGCCGCCCTGGACGCCTTCACCAGGGAACGCATGCAGGAGGAGGTCCGCGAGCTGTGGCGGCGGGCGGGCACGACGGTGGTCTTCATCACCCACAGCGTGGACGAGGCCGTCTACCTCGGCACCCGCGTGCTCGCGCTGAGCGGCAGGCCGGGCCGGGTGGTCCTCGACCGCGCCTCGAACCTGCCGTACGGTGACCACCCTCGCACCGACCCGCTCTTCGCGGGGTTGCGCGAGGAGCTGACGGAGGTCGTCAGGCAGGCCGCGTCGCTCAGCGGCGGAAGCAGCCGGTGACTTCGTAGGTGACGCCGTCGAAGGGGGTCTCGGCCGCCCCCGACGACGGCGAGGCTCCCTCCCGCCGCAAACTTTGCGGAAACCGCGGAGCAAACATCCGTCAAAACAGGTCGACCTATCGCCAAGATCGCCATCTGCCCCGCCCGACGCGTCCACAGTGGGATGACCGCCGTCAGATCGGGAGGACCGTTGAGCGAGGGACTCGCGTTCGCGAATCCAGTCTTCGAGACCACGCCCCATGTGGGCACCCGCCGAGCTCTCGTCTTCCTCGACTCTTCTCCCGCCTCGCCCTCGCCACCGTCCGCACCCCTGTCCCCGGTTCCGTCCCCGCCCTCACTCTCGCCGGACTCGGGCGTGGGCACGGGCACCCCCGTCGCCGGATCGCGCACCGCCCTGCCGGGACCCCTCCAGGAAACGCGGCCGGACGCGCGGCTGGCGAGCGCCCTGCGCGCCGAGGGGTTCACCGTCGAGGCCGAGCTCAGCGAGGGGGCGGGCCCGGACGGCGAACGCGTGTGGAACCTGCTGCGCTCGGCGCGGGAGGGCGACCTGCTGGTGATCCGGCTGCCCGCCGACGGCGGCTGGACCTCCGGACAACTCGGATCGATGATCGGCGCGTTCGGGCGGCAGGTCGGCGAGTCGCTCGCCGCCGCCGTACTGATGATCGTCGACTTCGGCTGGAGCGCGCTGAGCGGCTCCGCGGAACCGGTCAGGCAGCTCGCCGTGGCCGGGGAGCCGAGGGTCGCCGCGGCCGCGCTCACCCTCACGCTGAGGTTCGACGAGACGGCGCCGGGACCGGCGCGCACGCTGACCGACGTCATCGCGGAGGGCCTGCTGACGCGGGCCGCCGATCTCGACGGGGACGGGACGATCAGCGTCGGGGACCTGCACGCCTACGCGCTCGCCCGCTACGCCGCGGCCTCCGCCGCCCGCACCCCCATCCTGATCTCGTACGGGGCCGTCACGGGGGTTGCCCTCACCCCGGCGAGGGACACCGCCGCCGTACCGCATGCCGCCTTCGCCCACGTCCTGGCGCGGCTCGGTGACCACGCCCCGCCCGCCTGCGGAGTCGAGATCGTACGGCGGGTCTACGAGCTGCACCTGAGCGAACCCGCCAGGGAGCTGCTGCGCAGGGCCGCCCTCCTCGACGAGGACGAGCCGATCGACGAGATCCTCGGCGACGCCGCCGAGCTGCGGCAGTGGGGCCTGCTGGGCGAGACGACCACGTTCGTCCACCCCGACGTCCGGGCCTTCGGCCACTCGCGGCTGTCGGCGGCCGAGCGGGCGCAGACCTCGGCACTGCTGCGCCGTCGCAGGGCCGGGCTGCGGACGGTACGGCCCAGGGCGAGGCTCACCGCCGACCGGTGGACCACCGAGGACCAGCTCGGACACCGTGTCTACGCCGAGGCGATCGCCGCGTTCGTCCGCCACCCGGAGACCAGGCCCCCGCTCACGATCGGCGTCAAGGGACCGTGGGGGGCGGGCAAGACCTCCCTGATGCGGATGATCCAGGACCTTCTGGACCCCGGGGCCGCCGGGGACGCCGCCGCCCCGATCCACCTGCCCGGCTCCCGCGCGGAACGGGCACTGACCAACGCCGAGGTGCTGGCCAGGACCGGACGGCGCCCCCGGGAGAACGCCGGGCGGGCCGAGCCGGGCCCGCTCCCGCTACGGCCCGCGGACTGGCGGCCCACGGTCTGGTTCAACCCGTGGATGTACCAGAACGGCGAGCAGGTCTGGGCCGGGCTGGCCCACGAGATCATCAGCCAGGTCACCCGGCGGCTGCCCCGCGCCGAGCGGGAGCGGTTCTGGCTGGAGCTGAACCTGTCCAGGATCGACCGGGAGGCGGTCCGCAGCCGCGCCTACCACCTCGCGCTCACCCGCCTGGCCCCGGTGGCCCTCGGCCTGGTCGCCACCGTCGTCCTCACCGGGGCGCTCCTCGCCGCCGCCACGCTGCTGCCCGCGCTCGGCACCTTCCTGGGGAACACCGCGGCGGCCGTCGGCTCCGCCGGATCCGCGGTGGTGGTCGGGGCGGGCGCGCTGCGGCTGGCGCGGTTCTTCGGGGAGTCGGCGGACAACGCGTTCCGCGGCCTGGTCACGCAGCCCGACCTGCTCGGCCCCGGAGCGGCCGAAGGGCTCGTCAACGAGGCTGCGGCCACCCCCGGGTACCGGTCGAGGACCGGCTTCCTGCACCTGGTGCAGACCGACATGCGCCAGGTCCTCGACCTGGTCGCCACCGGGGAGCGCCCGCTGGTGGTGTTCGTGGACGACCTGGACCGCTGCTCGTCCGCCACGGTGGCGCAGGTCATCGAGGCGATCAACCTGTTCCTCGCCGGCGAGTTCCCCAACTGCGTGTTCGTGCTGGCGATGGAGCCCGAGGTGGTCGCCGCGCACGTCGAGGCGGCCTACCCGGAACTGGCCGGTACGCTGCCGGGCGCCGGGCGGTCCGGCCTCGGCTGGCGGTTCCTGGAGAAGATCGTGCAGCTCCCGCTGAGCGTGCCGCTGCTGGACGACGCCGACCGGCTGCCCGCCTTCGTACGCGCCCTGCTGGGCGTGCCCGACCTGGCGCGGCCCGCGACCGGCGTAGACGCGAGCGTCCCCGCGGGCAGTGTCTCCACGCTCGGCATCTCCCCGGGAGACGTTTCCATGAGCGGTGTTTCCACGAGCATGGAGGCCGCGCGACCCCAGGTCCCGGAGACCACATGGACACCGAATCCGGCCGGACCGCGTCCGGCGGGTCCCCCAGCCGCCCTGGAACGGCTCGACCCGCCACCGGATCCGGCCGGACCGCGTTCGCGCGGTCCCCTGCCTCCCGCACGGCCCTCCCCGCTCGGCGCGGTCACACCGGGCTTTCCCGGCACCACCGCGCCACCGGGAGCGGCCGTGTCGGGACCGCGGGTGTCGGAACCGCGACGACTCGGACCGCGAACGCCGGCGGAGACACCGGAACCCGGGTCACAGGCGGCGGAACCGCCCGATCCGGTCCAGGTGAGCCGGTTGCAGGACGCCATCTGGGCGCTGCGCCCGACCACGACGACCCTCGACGAGGCGGCGCGCCTCGCGCAGGACGCCCTGGGCATCCAGTGCTCCGACGCCGTCGGCGGTCTCTGCGCGGCGACCCGCGAGGCCGCAGACCGGGTCTTCGACGACCTCTACAGCGACGAGAACGCCTACCGGGCGATCGAGTTCGTGCTCCCGGCCCTGACGTTCTTCAACCCGCGCGAGATCAAGCGGTACGTGAACGTCTTCCGCTTCTACTCGTTCCTCACCTACCGCCGCGCCCTCGCCGGGGCGGCCCCCGCCTCGGACGGCGAGGTCGCCAAGCTCGCGGCGCTCGCCGTCCAGTGGCCGCACCTGCTCACACTGCTGGCGATGGAGACGGACGGGGAGAGCGTGCTGCGACGGCTTGAGGACGCCGCGAACGACGACGCGGGCTGGGAGCGGGCCGTCCGCGACACCGGCCTCGTCGCCCACCACACCTCCGGCGGCGCCCACCTGGACACCCTGCGCGACCTGCTCTCCCGCCCCCACCCCATCGCCGACCTCGCCCGCTATCTCCTCTGATGCACGCGTCCTTCCGGCTCCGACCAATGGAGACGGAAATGAGTAGGGGTGTACTCATATGCCGGACGGCGCGGGTTCGCACACTTGAGACGGCGGCTCCGCCCGGCTCGTCGGCGACGGCGCGCGCTCGAAGGCCGTGGGAAACGATCGCCGGTACGGCTCGCGTCTCGCGGATTCCGATGATTCGGATCATCGAACATTCAGAGCATCCGGCTATCCGGCCGGGCGCGACAGCCCAGGACAGGAGTTCGACGTGCGGGATTCATCGGTGCCGTTCAGCCGTCGCGGCGCGCTCCTGGCAGGGCTCGGGCTGGCCGCGTTCCTCGGCCTCGAACGATCGGGGGTCGCCTCGGCGGCCCGCGTCGCGGAAAGCGTGGAAAGGCTCCGTACCGGGACGGCGATGTCGGCGGGGACGTTCCCGTGGGTGGCCCGCCACGGCCTGAACTCGGAGGAGTACCAGGCCGAGTTCGACCGCCTGGCCAAGGAGGGGTACCGCCTGATCCAGGTGGACGGCTACCAGATGGGTGACCGGGCGGGATACGCGGCCATCTGGGAGAACGCGCCGGGGCCGCCGCAGTTCGCCCGCCACGGCCTGACCGAGCCGGAGTATCGGGCCGAATACCAGCGGCTGGAGAAGGAGGGCTATCGCCTGCTCCACGTGGCCGGATACGAGGTCGCCGGGAAGGTGTACTTCGCGGCGATCTGGGAGCTCACCGGCGGGCCACACCTGGTCACCCAGCACGACATGTCCTCGGAGCGGTACCAGGCCGAGTTCGACCGGCTGCTCAAGGAGGGATACCGGCTGATCCACGTAGATGGGTACGGCCTCGAAGGAAAGGCACACTTCGCGGCGATCTGGGAGAAGGTCTGGGGAGCCCGGGGACCCGACTGGGAGGCCCGCCACAACCTGACAGGGGCGCAGTACCAGGCCGATTTCGACGAGCTGACGAAGAAGGGATACCGCCCCTTCCACGTCAGCGGTTACACCGTCGGTGGCACCGACCTGTACGCGGCGATCTGGGTGCGGGGTGCGGGCCCTGCCTGGTCGGCCCGTCACGGCGTGGCGGGGGCGGACTACCAGGGGGTCTTCGAGGAGCACCGGCGAGACGGCTACCGGCCCGCCCGGGTCAGCGGCTACGGTTCCGGTTCGGAGCGGTTCGCGGGGGTCTGGCTGAGCGACAAGATCGTGGACGGCAACTTCGCCGCCGTCCACGCGGTCGTCGACCGCCACATGAGGGCCTCCGGAGTCGCCGGCGTGTCACTCGCGATCGCCCGGCGCGGCGCGCTCGTCTTCGCCCGAGGGTACGGGCTGGCCAACCGGGAGACCGGCGAGCAGCTCACCGAACGGCACCTGATGCGCATCGCCAGCGTCTCCAAGCCGATCACCGCGGTCACGGTCATGCGGCTCGTCGAAGCCGGTCGGCTCACGCTCGACCAGCGCGTCTTCGGCGCGGGCGGCATCCTCGGCACCCGGTACGGCGGCAGGCCCTACGCTGCGGAACTTCAGGCGATCACGGTCAGGCACCTGCTCCAGCACACCGCGGGCGGCTGGACCAACGACGTCAACGACCCCATGTTCGGCAACCCGGCGATGAACCACGACCAGCTGATCGGCTGGGTGCTCGACAACCGGCCCCTCCTGCACACGCCCGGCACCACCTACCTGTACTCCAACTTCGGCTACTGCCTGCTGGGCCGGGTCATCGAACAGGTCACCGGGGAACCCTACGCCGACGCCGTACGCCGGATCGTGCTCACGCCCAGCGGAATCACCAACATGCACCTCGCGGGGAACACCCGGGCCGAACGACGCCCCGACGAGGTGGTCTACTACGGCGCCGGCGACCCCTACGGCATCCCGGCGCGACGGATGGACTCCCACGGCGGCTGGCTCGCGTCACCCGTCGACATCGTCCGCTTCGCCCTGCGGGCCGACGGCTTTCCGACCGTCCCCGATCTGCTCAGGCCGGACACGATCGCGACGATGACCGCGCCCTCCTCGGCCAAACCGACGTACGCCTGCGGCTGGAACGTCAACACCCTCGGCAACTGGTGGCACGACGGCCGGCTGATCCCCTACGGCACCGAGAGCATCCTCGCCCGGACGAGCAACGAGTTCTGCTGGGCGGCGCTCGCCAACGGCAACGGCATCGACCTCGACACGATGATGTGGGAGGTGTTCCAGCAGTTCACCGCCTGGCCCTCCCGCGACCTGTTCTGAGGACGGCCCCCGTCAACGAAGAAACCCAGGCCCTCTCCGGGCCTGGGCTGCCGAGAGTCCCCGGCGTACACGAGATGGCCCCCCTTCACGATCACATCTCGGGCACGCTCGCACCTTCAGGCGCTGAGGGCCCGCGCGACCGTGAGGCTGTCCTCGTAAATGTGATAGCGGGTGATGAGCCCGTCCTCGACGGTGAGGTGCAGTGCGAACGGCGAGGTGTACGCGGCCCCGTTGCCCCGCACCGTCTGCACGATCTCCCCGAACACGACGGCGTCCGCCCCGTCGACCAGGATCCGCGTCACCGACGTGCCGTTCAGCTCGGGCACGTGATGGGCCTCCAGCGACCGGAAATGGTCCGCCACCTCGGCCCGGCCTGACCTGGGGCGAATCCACGGCACCGCCGGATGCCCCTCGGCGGGCCAGTTCAGCTGCCAGTCGACCGGCTCGGCGAACAACTCCGCCGTACGATCATGATCGCCCTTGACCATCCGACCCAGCAGTTCTTCCACGACGTCACGGGTTTCACCACTCATGTCGCAAGCATCCCGATTTCGGATGCCGCCCGTCGATTACCGCCGAGGTAGGGCGAGGCTCGCGAAGACCGAGACCGGAAAGCGCGCCGCACTCGACCGCCCCCGAACGGCCACACCATCACCCGAGGTCGCGCCTCATCGTGAGCCGGTGCGGTCAGCGGACGGAAAAGTCGAATTCGCCGTCCTTGACGCCGCCGACGAACGCCTCCCACTCAGCCCGGGTGTAGACGATCACCTCAGCCTCGGGACGACGACTGTGCCGCACAGCGACCCGCCCACTACCATCACCCAGCGGACCGGCCTCAACACACTGACCACCCGCATCAGGGCTTCTGGTGCTGATGTGCCAGGCGACACCCGCCAGTTCTTTGGGGTCGATCATCATGTGCTTCTCCCTCTCGCTCGTCCGACACGACCGATCGCAGTCCGAATGAGAGTCGCGGACTCATCCGGGTTGAGAGCAATGCTACGGATGGAATTGTACGCTCGTGTGAAGTTCTCGGCGCCCTCTGCTTCGCTATAAACAGCGCCGCTCCGGGTTTCCACGCAGGCGATGTCGGAATACGGCTCCCGCATGTCGAAGATCGAAAAAGAGCCCTCCAGGCTGGCGTGCGCTCCAGCAGTAAATGACAGAATCCGAATGGTCACATTCGGCCTGTTCATAACCTCGGACAGATGCTCCAACTGGGCACCCATCACCTTCGAATCACCGATCATGCGGTGCAATACAGCCTCATCAAGGATGACCTCCAAGTTCGGAGCGGGTTCGGCATCGAACACACGTTGCCGGTCCATCCGGAAGTCCACCCAGCGCTCGATCTGCTCGCTGGAAGCATCCATACCACCTGCTGCGATGACCGCCTGCGCGTAGTCCCGAGTCTGAAAGAGACCGGGAATGACCATCACTCCGTAGAAGCGGATTCTCTCCGCCCGAGTTTCGAGCCAGGCATGATCAAACATCACACCAAGGGGAGCTGCGGCATAACCGTCCCACCAGCCTTTGCGCCAGATATCGCGGCTCAGCTCTTCTAGTCCGTCACGAATCTTATGGTCGTCGACGCCGTACAGGTTGAGGAGTGCCAGCACGTCAGACGCCCTCGCCGGGATAATTCCGGACTCCAGTCGACTGATGGTCGCGGCGTCACGCTGCAGGTAATCGCCTGCCTGCTTGAGCGTTATTTTTGCCGAATCGCGGAAATCTTTCAGATGTTTGCCGAGCCATTGCGCCCGCAGGGTGGGTCCTCGCCTCGCACCCATCGTTGCCTCCTTCGAGTTCACGCTGCCCTGTTACCACTTCTGGGTAAATCCGAACAAATCCGGCAAGCTCGTTACGTAAGCTTGCACAAATTCGAATTCGATGCCACGCTACCGAAGCATCGGCCGTCACACTCGGTGTTCGCTCGAAAACGTAGAGAAATCAGGGCGGAGCGGAGTCGTACGGCAGATCTTCACCCAGGTTCAGCATCGGAAGGGAGTACCGGCATGGAGCACCACCCTGGTTCCGACCAGCCATCCGCCTGCCATAACCCGGACTTCGGCGAGCACTACCCGCGAGAGGTGGCTCTGGAGCGTGCGTACACGCTGACCGGCGATCTCCCCCGCATGTTCGCCCTGGTCCAGGACTTCGCCGAGAGCGAGGAGAGTCACCCCGAGGTGGTGGCCTACGGGCTGGCGCTGCCGGGCGGCACGGCGACGACCGTCGGCGCGAACGGCCGCGGCTTCGGCCTGTGGGCGAGCCCCCGCAGCGCCGCCCGCCGACTCCATTCCGACCTGGTCTGGTTCGGCGACGGCGGCATGCAGGAATCCACTCGATAGATCCCGGTATGCACAGGCATCGACTCCCGGCACGGGACACCGTGCCGGGAGCCGTCCTGCACGACGCGGCCACCCACCTGGAAGCCCTCCGCGATCTCCTCTCCCGCCCCCACCTCATCGCCGACCTGGCCCGCTATCTCCTGTGAGCCGGACAGCGGTTCGTCGTCGGCTTCGGCCTGGAGATCGCCGTCAGGGGGACGAGACGTGCGCTTCCCTCCCAGCCGCCATGTCATACGTCCTGCACCACCCGTGGAAGCGATGATCGTGACAGGAACGTTGAATCCGCAGTAGGGGGTTGGGGCCCTTTGCCTACCTCTGCGGCGTTCGCGCGATCTGCGGTCGGCCGCCCCCTGCGTGCTGCGACACCGGTGGCGCGACCGGGCGAGCAAGCTCCCTCCGCTGAACTCCACGCCCTGGTCACAGCCTTCGCCGCAGAACACCCCCGCAACCTCCACCCCCCAGCCGCTGTAGTGCCGTATCAGCCAACGTTTGCCCGGTGAGCGGGCGCTTGCGCTGACCTCCAAGTAAGGCACAAGTACCTTCTGCGACTTTCGGTGACCGATACCGAGATCGCAGGAGATTTTCCATGGGGGTTCGCAACTTCTTTCCGGCCAACCGGATGCGCAGGTGGACGACGCCGTTCCCGCCGCAGGCATCCGGACCGGAAGAGGTCCTGGCGGCCGCGCGGCTCGATCCGCGGGCCGTCGGGGACACGAAGGAGGTCTCGCCGGGAGGCAGGACGCACCTGAAGGGGCCCATCGAGGCCAGACCGGATCCGAAGACCTGGGTGGAGCCGTCGCGACCCTGGCGGACCGCCTATGTGGCGCCCCCGGTCGCCTTCGGCGGGGACGACGAGGGGACGGCATTCGTCTCGCCGGCGAGCGGGAACGACGAGACCACCGCGACGGACGCCTGGCGTGGCCTCAGGAGCCGCGCACCCGCCCGGCCGAAGACGGCGGCCATCGCCGTCTTCACCACGGGTGCCACGATCGCCCTGCTCACCCTGGTCGCGTTCGGCACCGTACTGGACCAGGTCTGGCTGATGCCCCCGCTCGTCGCCAGCGCCGCCCTGGTCTTCGGCGCGCCAACCCTGCCGCTGTCGCAGCCGCGAAGCGTGATCGGCGGCCAGTTCCTGGCGGCGCTCACCGGATTCGCCGTACTGGCCGTCGCCGGCTCCTCCGTCTGGGCCGCCGCCGTCGCCGGCGGCCTGGCCCTCGGGGTCACGGCCCTGACGCGTACGCCGCACTCGCCCGCCGCCGCCACCGCGACGCTCGTGGTCGCCCAGCAGCAGCCCCTGGTGCCGTTCCTGCCGATACTCGTCGCCGCGACCGTCATCCTGGTACTCGTCGGCATGCTCGTCGGACGCAGCGGGGTGACCCCGCGCTACCCCACCTACTGGTGGTGACGACCACCGGCTCCGCCGCTCGCCATGCCCGGCTCGCATTCACTGCGTCGGTGTGCGACAGACAGCAGTGGCATGGCCACCGGCATCGGCTCCCGGTACGGGGCACCGTGCCGGGAGCCGTCTTGAAGGGCTGGAGCGGATCACGGTGTCCAGGCCGGGTCCCGGCCGATGAGGCCGAGCAGGTGGTCGAACCGCGGAGCGTCGTCCGGCACCGCCACCGGCGGTCCGAAGGTGCCGCGCTGCCTGCCCGTCTCCGCCATCCGGCCGGTGAAGTCCAGCGCCCGCGAGACGGCCTCGGGGTCCGGCTCGTACTCCTGACCGGTGGTCCTGGCCAGGTCCCAGCCGTACGGGCTGTTCACGACGGACCGGGAGACCGAGGTCAGGTACCGCCTGGTGGCCGACGGCCAGCCGGGGCCGGTCAGGAGCCGGGTGCTCAAGCCCGGCGTCGTCCAGACGATCGGCGATTTCTGGAACAAGTCCACGCAGAGCAGCGGAAACGGCACCGTACGGCTTGAGGTGCTCAACCACAACAAGCCGACCAAGCAGGCCGCGTATCCGGTGAACCGCATCTGATCGACATCGTCCCGCCCGTAGCCCCCTACGCGGACCACGGGCTTTCACGTTCTCCGGTGTGCCTCGTCACCCGGCTTGGGCCTACCTCCGAATCCGGTTCCAATCTCCCCGGAAGCCGGTCCTACCGCCCGCAGGCGAGGAGCGCCATGCCCCTGACACCGAGGCGGCGTCCGGGTCTGGGCCCGCCGGAAGGGCCTGGTGTAGGTCCCGATGACGTCGCCGCCGAAAGAAGGACTCCGGAGAACACCGAAGGCGCCCTGGCCGGCGGGCCGGGGCGCCTTGGTGAGACGATCTAGCGCTGGGCCTCGATCATCCAGTGGTGCTTCTCCAGATCCTGCGTGATCTCGATGAGGATGTCCTGGGTGACCAGGTCGGGCTTCTCGGTGGCCTCGATACGCTCACGCATCCGGCGAACGATGGACCCGAGGATGTCCGTCATCGCCGCCACGACCTTGCCGTCGTGGATGTAGCCCGTCTCCAGTTGCGGCACCTCGCTGGTCTTCGCGAGCGTGGAGGCCCGGCCGTCGGGGTTGCACCCGAGGGCCACCGCGCGCTCCGCGACGGTGTCCGCGTGCTTCCTCGCCGACGAGACGATCTTGTCGAGCTGCAGGTGCAGCGACCGGAAGTTGTGGCCGATCACGTTCCAGTGCGCCTGCTTGGTCAGGAGCGACAGGTCGAGCAGGTCGACGAGCGCGCCCTGGAGCACGTTGCCGACGACCTTCTTGTCTTCCGGGTTGAGTGGACTGGTGATCGCAGACATAGAGTTTCCCCCTGTTTCGAACCTAGTGTCCTCTTTGCTGCTAAATGTCCGTACCCACCTACCCGCCCCCTATGCCGATCGAAATGTTGACACTGTCACGATTACAGTGTCACTATCAAGGCATGGAATGGACCATCGGTGAACTGGCTGAGCGGGCATCCGCGGCGCTGGCCCCCACCGCCCAGCTCAACGGGCGGGTGAGGGACATGCCCAACGAGCGCCTCATCCGCTGGTATTCGACGATCGGCCTCCTCGACCCCCCGTCGGCCCGCCGAGGTCGCGTCGCCATGTACGGCAGGCGCCACCTGCTCCAGATCGTCGCCGTGAAGCGACGCCAGTCCGACGGCCGCACCATCGCCGAGATCCAGGCCGAGCTGGCCGGAGCCACCGACCAGACCCTGGAGTCGATCGCCCGCCTCCCCGACCACCCGCCGCAACCCCTGCCCCCTCCGGCAGGGACCGGCTCCCCCCAACCGGCACGCCCGCGCTTCTGGGCCGGACCGCCCTCCCCCGAGCCACCGAAGTCACCGGAGCCGGCCAAGCCGGTGAAACCGGTGAAACCGGAGGTGCCCGCACCGCCGCCCCGACCGGCCGCCGCACACGCCGCACAGCCGCCACCGCCCCTCGCCCCCGCGACCGGGACCCGGCTCGCGCCGTCCTCGCCACCCGTCCCGAAGGCGGTGGCCGTCCACGGCGTACGGCTCGCGAACGGCGTGACGCTCCTGCTCGACGCGGGTGCGGAAGCCCCCACCCCCGATGACCTCGCCGAGATCGCCGCCGCCTCGGAAGGGCTCCTGTCACTCCTCCGCGAACGCGGCCTCACACCTCCGGAAGGAACTCGCTCATGATTACCTCGATCACAACACTGCCGCCGGAGGAGTGCCACCCCGTCCCCGACACCGGGCTGGGGGCGCTCGCCACCGAGCTCGGCAACCTGCCGCTGGAGAGCGTGGACGTGACCGCCGCCGTGTCCGGCCTGAGCGCCGGGGTCGAGGTGGTCCAGGGCTTCCGCAACCCGCACGACGTGGCGCTTGAGGCGACGTACGTCTTCCCGCTGCCCGACCGGGCCGCCGTCACCGCCTTCAGGATGGAGGCCGACGGCCGGGTCATCGAGGGCGTGCTCAAGGAGCGCGGCCAGGCCAGGGCCGACTACGACCAGGCGATCTCCCAGGGCAAGCGGGCCGCGATCGCCGAGGAGGACCGGCCGGACGTCTTCACCATGCGGGTCGGCAACATCGTGCCGGGCGAACGGGTCACCGTTCACCTCACACTGAACCAACCGCTCCCGTACGAGGACGGCGCGGCCACCTTCCGCTTCCCGCTGGTCGTCGCCCCCCGCTACATCCCGGGCACCCCGCTGGACGGCGAGCGGGCGGGCGACGGGTGGGCACCGGACACCGACGCGGTCCCCGACGCCTCCCGGATCACCCCGCCGGTGCTGCTGCCCGGCTTCCCCAACCCGGTCCGCCTCTCGCTCGCCGTCTCCGTCGACCCCGCAGGCCTGGAGCTGCGCGAGGTCCGCTCCAGCCTGCACGTGGTCCAGGAAGAGGGCGGTGTGATCCGCCTCCAGCCGGGTGAGCGGCTGGACCGCGACTTCATCCTGCGCCTGGCCACCGGCGCCTCCACCTCCCTCGCGCTCGCCCCCGAGGAAAACGACGAGGAGAACGGCCCGGAGAACGATGAAGGCACGTTCACGCTGACCGTCGTCCCCGAACCGGCGCCCGCGGGGGCCAGGCCCAAGGACGTGGTGCTCGTCCTCGACCGCTCGGGCAGCATGACCGGCTGGAAGATGGTGGCGGCCCGGCGCGCGGCCGCGCGCATCGTCGACACGCTCACCTCGGGCGACCGGTTCGCGGTGCTCTCCTTCGACAGCGTCGTGGAATACCCGGAGGGTCTCGGCGAAGGGCTGTCGGAGGCGTCCGACCGCAACCGCTACCGGGCCGTGGAGCACCTGGCCAGGCTGGAGGCGCGCGGCGGCACCGAGATGCTGTCCCCGCTGGAGCGGGCCGCCGCGCTGCTCGCCGACTCCGCCAGAGAGCGGGTGCTGGTGCTCGTCACCGACGGACAGGTCGGCAACGAGGACCAGATCCTGGCGCGGACCGGCGCCGCGCTGGCCGGGGTGCGGGTGCACACGGTCGGCATCGACAGGGCGGTCAACGCCGGTTTCCTGGGCCGGCTGGCCGGGGTGGGCGGGGGTAGGTGCGAGCTGGTCGAGTCCGAGGACCGGCTGGACGAGGCGATGGAGCACATCCACCGCCGGATCGGCGCCCCGCTCGTCACCGACCTGTCCATCGAGGCCGACGGGCTCGACCTGATCACCGAGACGATCAGCCACATCGGCTCGATCTACTCGGGCGTCCCGCTCACCGTGCTCGGCCGCTACCGTGGCCCCGCCGAAGGGGCGATCACCGTACGGGGCGTGGGCGCCGATGGCTCGCCGTGGGAGCGGAGGGTCACCGCCTCCGTGGTGGACAATCCGGCCGTACGGGCGATCTGGGCGCGGGCGCGGCTGCGTGCCCTGGAGGACCGCTACGCGGCCGGTGACCGGTCGCTGGAGGCCGAGATCGTCGAGACCTCGCTCAGGTACGGGGTGCTCTGCAGGTTCACCGCCTTCGTCGCGGTCGACACGCAGGTGGTCGCCGAGGGCGGTCCCGGACACCGGGTGATCCAGCCGGTGGAGCCGCCCAGCGGCTGGGAGAACCCGATCGCCGCCGCTCCGATGATGATGACCTCGATGGCCTTCGAGAACGCGGCGGCCCCGCCGCCGCCCGCGCCCACGGGACCGCCCGGGATGGCCCGCCCCGGCTCCATGCCGAGGTTCGCGGCGAGCCCCGCCGTCGGCGGCATGCCGCACGAGGCGGCGGCCGGAGGCTTCGACGACCGCGCCAGGATGCTGCGCCCCGCACCGACGGGGGCCGCCCCGAAGCGCGGCAGGTCCCAGGGCGCCCCCCAGGACCCGCCGAAGGAGCAACTCGCCGAGGAGCTGAAGCGGCTGCGCGCCGCGGCCTCCCTGCCCGCCGCCGAGCGGCTGCTCCTGCTGGAGGACCTGGGCAGCCGCCTCGCGGCCCTCGTCGTCTACCTCGGCGGCCACGCCGAACTCGCCGCCCTGGCGAGCGAGCTGCAGGCCGGTGGGGACGTGGACGTCCTGTGGCGGAGGGCCGTGGAGGTCCTGGAGTCCCTGACGGGTTCAACCGGGCGACGTCCGTTCTGGAAGCGCTGACCTCTCCGGTCACCGGATCGGGGCGCCCCGGCGGGACCGGCTCGGTCCGGTGACCGTTCGAACGGTCACCGGACCACCCCCGGCACGAGCACCCGAGAAGAGTGCGTTCCTGGCAGGTCTCCCGGATCCACCGGCGGACGGTCCCACTCTCCGCACGGTCCCGCTCACGGTTCGACGGTGACGGTCCTCGTGGGCATCGGCCCCGATGGTGTCGTCGTACCGACTCGGTCGTCCGGTCCGACGGTGACGGTCCTCGTCGGCATCGGCCCCGGCGGTGTCGCCGTACCGGCTCGATCGTCCGGTCCGACGGTGACGGTCCTCGTCGGCATCGGCCCCGGCGGTGTCGCCGTACCGGCTCGATCGTCCGGTCCGACGGTGACGGTCCTCGTCGGCATCGGGGCCGTCCTCGACGGTGCGGGCCTGCCCATCCGATCGTAGACCCCGACCGCCCACCGCCCCGGTCGCCGCTCGAACTCGGCGATCACCCGTTCGATGACCCCTGGATCCGTCAACCACGTCATCTTGTACCTGCCGTCACACATGCCCAGCTCCTTCTTGACCACCTTGCAGTCATCCTTCGACGGCGAGGGAGGAGCGGGAGGATCGATCGGCGCGTCACCGGGCAGGACCCAGACCTTGAGGCGCTGGGGTCGCTCCGACCAGCCGGAGGTCAGCGGCCTCTCATAGTGGTACTGATGTCTGCCCTCCTCTCCACAGGTACCGACCGAGCTGCTTCCGTCGCTCGCCCGGATCACCACCACCGCCTTCGGATCAGCGCACACGACCCGGTAGGAGGTGTAGTCGCTCAACGGCCGGAACGTGAGCGTCGTGCCGCCGGGCACGGTCGCGGAACCGTATGACGCGATCAAGGGGGCGTCCAGGACGTCCTGCGAGGGCAGTTCGGCTGGCGGTGAGATCCTCGCCGCCGTCGGCGGCTCCTTCTCCACCGATTCGGTGCCCTCCCGGAATCCCTGAGCCTGGAAGGCCGCGACGGCTATGGCGGCCCCCGCGAGCGCCACGCCCACCACGCCCGTCACGGCCCTGCGCCGCCTGATGCGACGGCCACGCCGCACGATCTCCCGCATGTCGGGGGGACCCTCCAAGACGTTCCCGGCCAGCACCGCGCGCAACTCGTCCTCGGTGTGGGTCATCGATTCGCCCCCGTGGTCTGGATCTCCGAATGGACGCGAAGGCGTTTCAACGCCCGGCCGAGCTGGGTCTTCACCGTGCCGAGGGAGCAGCCGAGCACGTCTGCGCACTGTGCGAGGGTGAGCTCCTCGAAGTAGTGCAGGACGATGACCGCGCGCTGCCGCCTCGACAGGCCGCCGATCGCCTCCCAGAGCACCTGGCGGCTACCGACCTCGGTGGTGAAGTCCCTCGGATCGGCGTGCTCGGGAAGGTGCTCGGCGGGCACCTCGTCGCGCCACTTCCTGCGCCACCACGAGGCGTGGGTGTTGACGATGATCCGATGCACGTACGGATCGGGATCGCCCTCGATCCGCCGCCACGCCACCCATGCCTTGGCGAGCGCCGTCTGCACGAGATCCTCGGCGGTCGCCCTGTTCCCCGTGAGCAGATACGCCGTATGTCGGAGCCGCTCGTAGCGTGTCGCCACGTAACCGTCGAACCCGTCGTCCATTCACGATCTCCGTCCTGAGGCCTTACAGACATCTACCGGGCGGCGGGCCGATTCGGACGACAGCGGGAGGTGACGCGTGGCCGTTTCCTTCGCTTCGCGTGAGCGAGGCACCAGCCCCTCGCGGTCAACGGCGCCCCCTGCGAATCCGGCGCTCGTGCGGGCGTGGATCACCGTACGCGGTGAAGACGCCACGAGGCCGATATGGGACAGAGCGGAACCAAGGTCAGGAAGAGCGGGGTTCCAACCTCGGCCGTGCCACATAAAGTAGCGGGATGGTGATTCTGGACGGCGGCCTGGCCACCCATTTGGAGGAGCTGGGCGCGGACCTGCGAGACGACCTCTGGTCGGCGAAACTCCTGCTGGAGAACCCCTCCGTGATCCGGCAGGCGCATCTCGACTACTTCACCGCCGGCGCCGAGGTGGCGATAACGGCGAGTTATCAGGCGAGCATCCCCGCGTTCGTGAAGCGAGGGCTGAGCGCCGCCGAGGCCGAGGACCTCATCCTGCTCTCCGTGCACCTGGCCGCCCAGGCCAGGGACGCCCACGGTTCGGGCACGGTGGCCGCGAGCGTCGGCCCGTACGGCGCCTATCTGGCCAACGGCGCCGAGTACACCGGCGCCTACGACCTCGACGAGGACGGCCTCACCGACTGGCACCGCGACCGCTGGCACATCCTGGCCGACAGCGAGGCCGACCTGATGGCCTGCGAGACCATCCCGTCCTACACCGAGGCGAGGGCGCTGAGGCGGCTGCTCGCCGAGACGCCGGGGATGCGGGCGTGGGTGAGCTTCTCCTGCCGCGACGGCGAGCACATCAACGACGGCACCCCGCTCAAGATGGCGGCCGGTCTGTTCGCCGGCAACCCCCAGGTGATCGCGATCGGCGTCAACTGCACGGCACCGCGCCACGTGCCCAGCCTGATCTCGCAGATCAAGGGCAAGCCCACCATGGTCTACCCCAACTCGGGCGAGGTCTGGGACTCCGCCAACCGGCGCTGGCTCGGGCTGGCCGACCCGGTGGAGTTCGGGGAGGCCGCGGCCGAGTGGACCGCCGCCGGCTCGGCCTTCGTCGGCGGCTGCTGCCGCACCACCCCGGAGCACATCCGCCAGATCCGCGCCCACCTCACGGGGGCGGACACCCCGTGAGGTCCTGAGCGGCCACCGCGCCTTCCACACCCGCGAACGCCGGATCCCCCGCCTGAAGGGGGTCCGGCCTGTCGGCGAGAGCGGGAACAGGCCGGACGATCCTCTCCGCTCGCTCCTCCCCCGGACGCCGGGAAGACCGTCGCGCAAGATCCGAGCGCTTCTTGAAAACGTTTCAACGACGGCGAAAAAGTCGCGTGCCACCCATGGGAACCGTCAACATCACCACGTCGGACCGAGGGACGAAACCAGTCAAGTGGGACGAAAGTACCTGAACTCACTAGCGAACCGAAGGTTGTTACGTTTTAATCAGTGCACATGAGCTCGGTGAGCATTAAGGAAGTCGCGACACGCGCCGGGGTCTCCCCAGGAACGGTATCCAACGTGCTCAACTGGCCGGACAAGGTCGCCGAGTCCACCCGCGCCCGGGTCGAGGAGGCCATCCGCGACCTGGGCTTCGTCCGGCACGGTTCCGCCTCCAGCCTGCGCGCCGGGCACAGCCGCACCCTCGGCCTGTCGGTCATCGACATCGGCAACCCCTTCTTCACCGACGTGGCGGCGGGGGTCGAGGATGTGGCCAGCGAGCGCGGGTACGCGGTGATCCTGGGCAACTCCTCGGGCGAGTTCCTCAAGGAGGAGCGCAACCTCCTGGTCTTCGCCGAACAGCGGGTCCGCGGGGTGCTCATCACGCCCGCCGGGGCGAATTTGACCAAAATCGACCAGCTCAAGAAGCGTGGCATCAGCGTGGTCCTGGTGAGCCACCCCGCCGAACACGCCGACCAGTGCTCGGTCGCGGTCAACGACATCGCCGGCGGCTCGCTCGCGGTCTCCCACCTGCTCTCCACCGGAGCCGAGCGGATCGCCTACGTCAGCGGCCCGCACACCGTCCGCCAAGGCGCCGACCGCCTGATCGGCGCGGAGCGGGCGCTGACCGCCGCCGGCCGCGACCCCGGGGAGGCACTGCAGGAGATCACGATGAGTGCGATGAACACCAGGGCGGGGCAGCAGGCGGCGGAGAAGCTGATCTCCGAGGGGCGGCTGCCCGACGCCGTGTTCTGCGCGAACGACCTGCTCGCCCTGGGCATGTTGCGCGGGCTGCTCCAGGCGGGCGTACGGGTCCCCCAGGACGTCTCCCTCATCGGTTACGACGACATCGACTTCGCCTCGGCGTCGACGGTCTCGCTCAGCTCCATCCGGCAGCCGACCCACCGGCTGGGCCGGGTCGCCACCGAGCTGCTGCTGGACGAGTGCGACAACCCCGGCTCGCACGCCCATCAGCAGATCATGTTCCAACCCGAGCTGGTGATCCGCGAGTCGACCCGCTGACTCGCCTCACCGGTCACCCTGCCTCACCCTTTTGATCCTGATTCGCCGGTCACTCCGCCCAGCCCTCGGATCGGCTTCACCGCCCTTTGATCCCGCCGCACCGGTGACGCCGCCGGCCCGGTCAGGAGCGCTTGCGCGCCTCCTTCGCGGCCTGCCTGGCGGCCTCCTTCGCCTCCTTGGCGGCGCGGGCGGCCTCGACCTTGGCACTCGCGGCGTATTTGTCGACGTACTCCTGGCCGGAGAGCTCCATCAGCGCGTACATGATCTCGTCGGTGACGGCGCGCAGGACGAGGCGGTCCTCCTCCATCCCGTAGTAGCGGCTGAAGTCGAGCGGCTTGCCGAACTTCACCCCCGGGCGGATGCCCAGCTTGGGAAGGACGCTGCCCGGGGGCATCATCTCGAAGGTGTTGACCATCGCCCACGGGACGACCGGCACCCGCGCCTCCAGCGCGAGGCGGGCCACACCGGTCTTGCCCTTGTAGAGGCGGCCGTCATGGGAACGCGTACCCTCGGGATAGATGGCGAGCACGTTCCCCTCGCCGAGGATGCGCTTGCCGGTGCGCAACGCCGCCTCGCTCGCCTTGCCGCCGGAGCGGTCGATGGGCACGGTGCCGACGCCGCTGAAGAAGGCCTTGCTCAACCGCCCCTTGAGACCTCGCCCGGTGAAATAGTCGGACTTGCCGAGAGAGATCACCTTGCGCCGCAGGAACAGCGCCCCGAAGAAGTGGTCGGCGAACGACAGGTGGTTTCCGGCGAGGATCACCGGCCCTTGCTTCGGCACGTTCCCCACACCCTCCACCCAGGGGCGGAAAATCAGATGAAGTAAGGGCGAGAGGATGGCCTTCACCACCCAGTAGAACACTCGATGCTCCTTCGATTGACAGCCGAGAATCTGGAGTTATCCTCCCACTTCAGATCCCGGCCACCTACCCCACCGAACCACCCAAATCGACCTCTCGCAAAACATGTCCCAGTCGTGCGACGATCAGGCGAACCTTACTAGGAGCCGCGATGCCAGTCATGCCCGGTGCGGAGGCGTACCACCATGCGGGAGGACAGATCGGCGTCCTGCTCTGCCACGGATTCACCGGATCGCCGCAGTCGTTGCGTCCCTGGGGCGAATACCTTGCGGCGGCGGGCCTGACGGTGGCGCTGCCGAGGCTGCCCGGCCACGGCACCACCTGGCGGGAGATGGCCCGCACCGGCTGGGAGGACTGGTACGCCGAGCTGGACAAGGCCCTGGCGGACCTGCGCGGCAGCTGTGCCGAGGTCTTCGTGATGGGCCTTTCACTGGGCGGGTGCATGGCGCTGCGGCTCGCCGAGGTGCACGGCGACGGAATCAAGGGAGTGGTGGTCGTCAACCCGTCGATCGTCAACGACGTGCCACTGCTCAGACTGGCTCCCCTGCTCAAGTTCGTGGTCGCGTCGGTGCCGGGCGTGGCCGGGGACATCAAGAAGGAGGGGGCGGCCGAGCTCGGCTACACGCGTACACCGGTCAAGGCCGCGGCCACCCTCCTGCGGCTGTGGTCGCTGACCCGATCGGAGCTGGGTAAGATCACCCAACCCGTCCTGGTTTTCCATAGTCCGCAGGATCATGTTGTGAAACCGATGAGTGTGCGTATTCTGCGGGAGAGGCTGACCAAGGGGAATCTGAATGTGGTGGAGCTCGCCGACAGCTACCATGTCGCGACGCTTGACAACGACGCTGAACGGATCTTCGCGGGGAGCCTGGAGTTCATCACCTCGAACGCGTCTGTACCCTTGCAGAGAGACTGATCGCGAGCGGGGGATGCGCGGTCTTCGGGAGAAAGTGATCGACCGATGAGCAACGAGCCCAACTAGGTGACACCTCAAAGCGATGAGGACGAGGTCTGGCGTCAGATCGTCGCGTCCTTCAACGACACCGCCGAGCGCGACTCGGCAGATCAGCCGTGGCCGGACAGCGAGAACCTCCCGGCCGAGCCTCCGCGACGGGTGATCAAGCAATCGGACGAGGAAGACCTCCTGCGTGAGGACGATCCCGCCGACGAGGCCGAAACCGGCACGGAGCAGTCCGGCGGCGAGGACGAGGAGGGGCACTACGTGCCTCCGCCCCCGCCCCCGCTGCCCAAGACCGACGCCACCACCAAGATCGCATGGCTCGCGCTGTTCGGCGGCCCCGCCTACCTGCTGATCAGCGCCGCGCTCGGCTGGAACCTGCAGGGATGGATGCTCTTCACCGCGGTCGCGGCGTTCATCGGCGGCTTCGTGGCGCTGGTGGTCCGCATGGGTGACGGCCCGCCCAACGACTCCGGCTGGGACGACGGCGCGGTCATCTGAGCGGCCTGCTGCTCGGTGCGCCCCGAGTCCGCCATCGCTTGGCGCCCTGAGTCGGTGCGCCCCGAGTCCGCTACTGCTTGGTGCGCGCCGAGCCGGCACGCGCCGAGTTGCCGAAGCGCTCGATCACGTCGGTGTACTTGCCGGAGGCGTCGACCACGTGGCCGACGGTCCACACGGTGTCGGTGCCCGGCAGGTAGGCCACCGACTGGAGCCGCACCGTCCGGGGAGCGGCGGTCTCAGGGCCGCGCAGCGTCTTGACCTTGCGCCCGTCGTACCGGAGCAGGAAGGCCTCCCCCGGTCGATCCAGATCGACCCCGGAGATCCAGTAGCGGCCCTTGCGGTCGCCCGTCACCCCGTACAGCCGGACGTCTCCCTCGGGGAGGGAGACCCGAGACCACTTCTTGCCGTTCCACGACAGGGCGAGCGGGACGATCCCCCCGTTCTCCCGGTAGACGCCGCCGACGGCGAGGGCCCGCTTGGGGCCGTCGAGGTGGACGTCACGCAGGTAGCCGCCCGGAATCCGGGGGATCTTGTAGGTCTTCCAGCGCCCGCCGGACTGCTTCATGATCAACGGCTTGCCGCCGGTGTCGCCCACCGCCCACCCGTCGCTCTTGCCCGACAGCGCCACCCCGTACAGCGCGCCCTTGTCGGGAAGCTGGGTGAGCTTCCACTTCGAGCCGGTGCCGGTCACGACCATGGGCACCTTGTCGCGCCGCCCGACGGCGACCACCCGGCCCGGCACGGCCGCCACCCCGCCCAGCCAGTCGCCGGCGTGCAGCTTGTCGACGATGACCCTGTCGAAGGACGCCCCGTCTCCCCTCGCCAGGTAGGGGAGGCCGTCGTGCCCCTCGCCGACGGCCCACAGCTCGGTCGGCGAGGCCGCCGCGACCGAGCGCAGCGGCCCGGCGCCGGTCGGGTCGTTGCGGATGCCGACCTCGCTCCACGAGGAGCCGTCCCAGTGGGTGATCGCGCCCCGGCTCTGCCAGACGTCCCAGACACTCTGCTGGCCGACCGCCCACACGCTCGTGGCCGAGACCCCCACCACGTCGGACAGCGACCCGTCACTGCTCAGGCCCGCGCTCACCGGAGCCTGCCACGCCTCGATCGCGGGCGGGCTGACAGGGTCGGCATGGGCTGGGAACGCTTGCGAGGACAGCAGGAGCAGGCCTCCCGCGCAGAGAACCAGCGCACGCCGCGGAAGGCGACGGGTCATGTTTCAAATGGTACGGGGCTCATCCACTCCCCGCGTGCCGGTCTTCTCACTTGACGGGCGCTATCTGGAAAGACGTCCTTTCCCCGTCACGGAAATTTTCCCTGGCACGGAACCGCTCGTCATCCGGGCTCCCTCATAGGACCCGCGTCCGGCTCCCCGGAAAGGCCCGTATCGGGGTCGCCCCGCGTGGCGCCCCGCGGCCCGCCCACATCGGGTGACCTCACCGGACCCGTACCGGAGCCGGTACCCGTGGCCGGATCCGGTCGGCCGGTCTCGGGGCGCGAGTGGTCAAGCTCGGCGATCACCGGCAGGTGGTCGGTGGCGGCCACCAGGTCGGCGGGGTCCGCGTCGGCCCCGCCGCAGGAGACCACCGAGAGGCCCTCCACCGCGAAGATCGCGTCGATCCGCTTGTGCGGGCCTTTGGCGGGAAAGGTGAATCCGTCGCCGCTCGGCGAGACCGGGTAGCAGTCGGTGAGCCGCTCGGTGAGGTAACGCCAGCTCGGCTGACCGGACTGCTCGTTGATGTCTCCCGCCAGCACCGGCAGCGCGTCGAACCGGTCGGCCACCGCCCTGAGCAACCTCACCGCCTCGTCCGCGTGGCGGCGCCGGGCGGTCTCGTCGAGATCCAGATGGACGGAGCCGACGGCGACCCGCCGTCCCCCCGACTCCACCACGGCGATCGCGATGGCGCGCCGCTCCAGGGGAAAGAAGGACTCCAGGAGACGGCCCTCCCCGTGCAGCAGCCGCACCCCGGGGCCGGTCAGCACCGCGACCCCGCCCCTGCGGCGGCCCGCGGCCACGGCGAGCCCGCCGAATGAGGCGAGCCGCCTTCTCCTGCGACGCCAGAACAGGAAACGGGGCGCCTCCTGCACGCAGAGCACGTCGGCGCGGAGCGCGGCGACCACCCGTCCCAGCGACGGGACGTCGTCCTTCATGGAGCGCACGTTGTAGCTGGCGATCCTGAGCACCCGGCCACCTCGATTCGCGACACGTGCCGCGAGGATAACCGCGCACCCCGGGGCATACCAGGGGCATACCAGTCGCCCGCTCCGATTGGCATGCGGGCGACCGGTACGGATGGCGAGGAAGCCGTCAGCGCCTGCGGGCGAGGTCCGCGGCGCCCACCAGGCCCGCCGAGGGGCCGAGTTCGGCGCAGCGGACCTCGGCCAGCGGGCGGTGCCCCCGTCCGCTCAGGTGGGTGTTGAAGAACTCGCGGGTCTCGTCGATCCACAGGTCCGCGGCGCGCGAGACGCCGCCGCCGAGGACGAAGCAGCCCGGGTCGAGGACGGCGGCGAGGTCGGCCAGGCCCTGGCCGATCCAGCGGGCCATCGAGGAGAACGCGGCGAGCGCGGCCGGGTCGCCCTGCCTGGCCGCCTCGGTGACCTCCTGGCCCTCGATCTGGTCGGGCGTTCCTCCGGCGATCTCCAGGAGCTTGACGGCCCGGTCCGGTTCGGCCTCGGCGATCAGCTTGGCCTCCATCACGAGGGCGCTGCCGCTCGCGTACCGCTCCCAGCAGCCGAGGTTGCCGCACCCGCACAGGCGCCCGTCGGGGACCACCTGCATGTGGCCGAGTTCGGCGCCCATGCCCCAGCGCCCCCGGTACAGGGAGCCGTCGAAGACGATGCCTCCGCCGATGCCGGTGCCGACGGTCACGCACACCAGGTGGGTCTCGCCGCGTCCCGCGCCGAACCTCGCCTCGCCCCACGCCATCGCGTTGGCGTCGTTCTCCACCACGACGGGAAGGCCGACCATGTCGGAGACCTTCTTCTGCAGCGCCTCCTCACGCCAGGCGAGGTTGGGGGCGAAGCGGACAATGGACCTGGTCTCGTCGACGAACCCGGCCGCGCCGAGTCCGACGGCCTCGATCTCCCGGTCCTTGGAGAGCTCCAGGATCACATCACCGATCGTGTTGGCCACCTGGTCCGGATTCTCCGCCGGGGTGGGTCGCAGAGCATGCTCGATGATCAGGCCGTCCTCGTCGACGACTCCCGCCGCGACCTTCGTACCGCCGATGTCCACACCGATGGTCAGCGCCATTGTCCATTCATCCTCTCCCCCTGGGCTCACCCCAGGTCGATGTGCTCCACGGGGGTGTCTCCTCGCTCGCGCTCCCGCTGTGCGGGCGCGGGCTTGCCGAGTCCGTCGACGGCCGACTTGAAGGCGGCGAACAGCTCGGTGCCCGCCTGCATGAGGTGGTCGGTGACGGCGCCGCCGCCCGACTCACGCTGCGCGGCCATCGCGCGGCAGACGGGGCAGGCCCGGCAGATGTACTCCTCATGCTCCGAGACCGCCTCCTCCCACACGTCCCGCTCTCTTCTTCCGCGCCCGCCACCGGAAAGCGCGCTGCCGACCCCGGTCATCGTGCCCTTGATCAGATTCTTGCGCAGTTCCCTGGTGGCTTTCTGCTGCAGGGTGTCGAAGAGTTTGAACGCCTCCTCGGCGGCGGTGCCCAGCGGGTCCTTGCCCCCCTGGGACCGCTCCTCCCGTGCCCGCCGCTCCTCACGCGCCCGCTCGTCGCGCGCACGTTCCTCACGTGCCCGCTCCTCACGCGCTCGTTCTTCGGCGGCGGTGTCCTTCTCCCGGCTCGTGGCCTCGGCGCGGTCGCCCGGCCGGGACCAAGGGGTCCATCCGGCCGCCCGCTCCTCACGCCTGGCCCGGTCGGCGCGCTCGAACCACTCGGCGCGCGCGTCGCGCTCGGCCTGCTCGGCGGGCGAGACCTGCTCGGAACCCGGAGCCTGGCCGGAGCCCGGGGGCCGCTCGGAGGGCGCGGCCTCGGCCACGGTCTCCACCTCGACCGCCTCCAGGCGCGCGACCTTCTCGACGCGCTCGGCCCGCACGGGCGCTTCCTCGTCCTGCTGTCGCTCGACGGCCTCCACCGGCTCAGCCCGCACAACGGGCTCGACGGGCTCGGACGACCCGGCAGGTCCTCCCTGCGGGGATTCCTCGACCGGCTCTACGGGCCGGCTCTTCCTGGCCGTCGTCTTCGCCGGTCGGCGGCTCCTCTGAGCCTTGCCCGCGGCCCCGGCGCCCCCAGCGGCCTCGACGTTTCCTGTGCTCTCGGTGCTCTCGACGCCCCCGGTGCTCTCAGTGCCCGCGGCGCCCCCGGCGCCCCCGATGTCTCCGGCCTCGGGCGGCGGTTTCGCGGCGGCACTCTTCCGCGGCTTCCTCGGCGCACGCGGCTTCGGGGTCTTCTCAGCGTCATTCGTGTTATCGGTCATCAGGCCCTCCCGATTCGAACCGTACCCGGAGAAACCCGTCTCGGAGCGCGGCGTCCCGCACCGGCCTGCGGGCCAGTGCGGCGGGCAGGGCCAGGACACGGCGGTAGGAACCGGCGTTGACGATCAGCTCGTCGCCCTTGCGCGCCAGATCCACCTCGTCCTTGTCCGCGAGCGGCAGGGCGAGAAACAGCTCGCCGTCGGCGGTGATCCGCAGCGGCGGGTCGACGGAGGGCGGCGCGAAGGGGTCGCTCTCGCCGTACATGGCCTCGGCGACGGCGATGAGGGCGTCGAGGCCGACGGGCTCGGCTTCCAGGTACGGCACGATGTGCACGGGCAGCGGCGCGAACGACTCCTCGACCTCGGCCAGGTGGCGGGCCTGGGCTCGCACCCATCTCTCCCGCCACGGGTCGGCGCCCTCCGCGGGGAAGACACGGTTCGCGACCACCGCGTCCACCCGGTAGCCGTACAGGCTGAGGGAGGTCAGCGTGCGCCGGGCCTCGGCGAGCACGACGGCCTCGGGGGTGAGCACCAGCCGGACGCTCGCGTCGGGTCCGGTGAGCAGTTCGCGAACCTCCAGCAGGCCCCGGTGGAGCCGCTCGCCCGCGCCGATCACGTGGTCTTCCGGCATGCTGACCTGCGCCAGACGGCGGACCAGCGGGGAAAGGGCGCCGAGCAGCCGCCTGCCGACGGGCAGCAGCCGGTTCACGTGCCAGTCGAGGGCCTCGGGCAGAGCGAGCAGCCGGAGTGTCTCGGCGGTCGGGGCGCAGTCGATGACGATGACGTCCCACAGGCCGGTGCGCGCCTGCTCGCGCAGTTCGAGGAGCGCGATGATCTCCTCGGCGCCGGGCAGCACCGTGATCTCCTCGGCGGTCACCTCGTCGAGGCCGAGCTCGGCGAAGACGCCCCTGGCGTAGTCGCGCAGCTCGCCCCACTGGCGTTCCAGCACCTTCTGGGTGTCGACCTGGTAGAGGGAGAGACCGGGCGCGATCTCCGTGGGCTCCCCGCCCGCGCGCACGCCGAGGGCGTCGGCGAGCGAGTGGGCGGTGTCGGTGGAGACCACCAGGGTCTTGAGCCCGGACCGGGCGGCGAGTGTGGCCGTCGCGGCGGCGGCGGTCGTCTTGCCGACGCCGCCCTTGCCGGTGAAGAGCAGGACCCTGCTCACGCCACCTCCCGGCGGAAGGACGTGGAGCCGCGCTCCGCGCCGTGCCGCGCCTCCCCCACCCTCATGGGGTCTCGACGCGCTTCTTCAGCCCCTTCAGGGCGGTGTCGATGATGACCTTCTCCGCCTTCCGCTTGATCATGCCGATCATCGGGACCTTGAGATCCACGGCGAGCTCGTACGTCACCTCGGTGCCGTTGCCCGCGTCGGCAAGACGATAGCTCCCGGTGAGCCCGGAGACCATCTTTCCGGCCTCGGCGATGCTCCAGTCGACGGCCTCCTCACCGTGCCAGGTGTAGCGGAGGGTGTACTCGTCGCTGATCACACCCGCGTCGAGGACGAACCGGACCGTGGCGGGCCGGCCGTCCTCCCCCGTGGACAGGACGCGCGCGGCCTTCACCTGACCGGCCCACTCCGGGTACGAGGGGAAGTCGGCGATGACCGTCATGACGGTCGACCGGTCCGCGCCGATCTTGATGCTGGAGGTGGTGCGATCAGCCATGGGGCAACCGTACTGCCTCACGATCGCCGATGTACGCCCGGCGGGGCCGGGCGTGGCCAGGTGGGGACACCACGACGGCGGTGGCCGGTGACGGGCCGGTGACGGGAACCCGACGACGGGAAGCCGCCCCCGAGGCGCCCGTCCGGCGCCGGATCGGCTACAGCTCCAGCACGTAGGGGACGCCTTTGTTTCTGAAGTGCCCCACATTGAGGCATTCGGTCCTGCCGATCCGGGTGCGGGCGGCCAGGGGCTGGTGGACGTGGCCGAACAGGGCGTAGCGCGGCTGGGTCCGTCTGATCATCTCCAGGGTGGCCTCACTGCCCCGCTCGAAGCGCCGGGCGACCACGTCGTAGAGCAGTTCGGGGATCGCGGGAGGGATGTGGCAGCAGAGCACGTCGACCTCGCCGACGGCCTCGACCTTGCGGGCGAACTCCTCGTCGTCGATCTCGTACGGGGTCCGGTACTGGGTGCGCAGCCCGCCCCCCACGAAGCCGAACCGCAGCCCCCCGATCTCCACGGTCTCGCCGTCGAGCACCCGGTGCCCCTCCCTGACGTACTCCGGCCAGTAGACGGGCAGGTCCACGTTGCCGTAGGTGATGTACGCGGGGGTCGGCATCGCGGCGAAGATCTCGCCGTACTGCCGCCGGACGGAGCGCTCGATGTGGTCGCGCGGGTCGCCCTCCAGCGAGGCCCACAGCGCGGAGGACATGGCCCGCGCCTCCTCGAACCGCTTGGCCGTACGCAGCGCGATGAACTCCCCCGCCCGCTCGGCCCCGAAGAGCTCGGCGAAGATGCCCTGGGAGTGGTCCTCGTAGTCGACGAACAGGATGAGATCGCCCAGGCAGATGAGCGCGTCGGCGCCGTCTCCCGCGCGGGCCAGCGCGTCGGCTCTTCCGTGTACGTCACTGACGACGTGAACCCGCATGTCAGGCATCCTCACCACCAACGAGTAGGGCCATATGGGATGAACCTCGCAGGGCGTGAGCCCGGCGTGAAGGCGTACGGCGCGGCCGACGGTCCGCTGCGACGGTACTTGCTACGGTGAAATCAGTCTTCATAACGCCTGGGTGACGAATTTACCCACACGTAACTTATCGCGATAACTTCCAGACAGCCCATCGATCGTGCGTCTCCAGGAGTGACCCGTGCGCGAGTACAGCGTCCCCGTGCTGGTGGATGTCCCCGCCTCCGCCAACCTCACCGACACCGTGTTCCGGCGCGCGGAGGAGGAGCCCGACGTCGTCACCCTGCGGCGCAAGGTCGGCGACGACTGGATCGCCGTCACCGCCCGTGAGTTCCGCGACCAGGTCGCCGGGGTGGCCAAGGGCCTGATCGCGGCCGGGGTGGAGCCCGGCGACCGGGTGGCCCTGATGTCGCGCACCCGCTACGAGTGGACCGTGATCGACTACGCGATCTGGACCGCGGGCGCGGTGGGCGTGCCGATCTACGAGTCCTCCTCCGCCGACCAGGTCGCCTGGATCGTCTCCGACAGCGGCGCGAAGGCCGTGTTCGCCGAGTTGGAGTCGCACGAGGAGACGATCCGCGAGGACGCGTCCGGCCTGCCCGGCCTCAAGCACATCTGGCGTATCGAGGGCGGCGCCCTGGAGGAGCTCACCGCGCTCGGCGCCGAGGTCACCGACGAGACGCTCGCGGAGCGCAGGTCGAGTCGCGGCATCGCCGACCTGGCGACCATCGTCTACACCTCGGGGACCACCGGCAGGCCCAAGGGCTGCAGCCTCACCCACGACAACCTGCTGTTCACCGCGAGGAACGTCGCGAAAGGCCCGCTGGAGCGGCTGTTCGTCGTGGAGGAGAGGGCGGCGCTGCTCTTCCTGCCGCTCGCGCACGTCTTCGCCCGCATCATCGAGATCGTGCTGATCGAGACGGCCACGATCCTCGCGCACACCCCCAACATGAAGAACGTCGCCCCCGACCTGCAGGCCTTCAAGCCCACGTTCCTGCTGGGCGTGCCCCGTGTGTTCGAGAAGGTCTACAACGGCGCCGAGCAGAAGGCGACCGCCGAGGGCAAGGGGAAGATCTTCCACGCCGCGGCCGACACCGCCGTCGCCTGGAGCAGGGCCGAGTCGGCGGGTGGCGCGGGGCTGGGCCTTCGGCTCAAGCACACCCTGTTCGACAAGCTCGTCTACGGCAAGATCCGCGCCGCGACCGGAGGCAGGCTGACGACGGCGGTGTCCGGCGGTTCCGCCCTCGGCGAGCGGCTCGGCCACTTCTTCCGCGGCGTGGGCATCGAGACCCTGGAGGGCTGGGGCCTCACCGAGACCTCCGCGCCGTCCTCGGTCAACATGCCGGGAGCCAACAAGATCGGCACCGTCGGCAAGCCGTTCCCCGGCGTCACCATCGGCATCGGCGACGACGGCGAGGTGCTCGTCAAGGGGCGCCACGTCTTCAAGGGCTACTGGAACAACGAGGCGGCCACCGCGGAGGCGATCGACGCGGACGGCTGGTTCCACACCGGCGACATCGGCGAGCTCGACAAGGACGGCTATCTCCGCATCACCGGCAGGAAGAAGGAGATCATCGTCACCGCCGCGGGCAAGAACGTCGCCCCGGCCCCGATGGAGGACCACATCCGGGCCCACCCGCTGATCAGCCAGGCGATGGTGGTCGGCGACGACAGGCCGTTCGTCGCGGCGCTCATCACGCTCGACGTCGAGGCCCTGGAGCAGTGGAAGGCCGCCAACGACAGGACCGGCGCGGACCTCGCCACCCTCAGCTCCGATCCGGCGATCGTCGCCGAGGTGCAGAAGGCGGTGGACGGCGCCAACAGGTCCGTCTCCAAGGCCGAGCAGATCAAGAAGTTCGTCATCCTCGACGTCGACATCAACGAGGAGAGCGGGCACCTTACCCCGACCTTGAAGATCAAGCGCAATATCGTGATGCGCGACTTCGCCAAGCAGGTCGAATCCCTCTACGGCTGATCTTCACGGCCCCGCTTACAACCGGATGCCCGCTGGGGCCTCTCACGAGAGGTCCCCGTCGAATCCCTCTACGGCTGAGAGGTCCGCGCGGCCCCGCTCACGGCCGGATGCCCATCTGAGACCTCTCACGAGGGGTCTCAGCGGGATCCCTTCACGGCCCCAGGGCCGCGTGTCTCTCCACCGCCAGAGGTCTCAGCGGCCCCTGCACGGCCAGGAGGCAGGTCCTCGCGGAGCCCCTCTGCCGTCAGGGGGTCTCCGCCGGTTCCAGGAGGCGCGCGAAGCGGGAGGCCGCGAGATCCCAGCTCCACTCGCGCGCCACCCACTCGCGCCCGCGTTCCCCCATGGCACGCGCCCCGGCCCCGTCCTTGAGCAGGCCGATCAGGGCCGCCTCGACCTCCCGCGGGCGGGTGCCGTCGACGACCAGGCCCGTCTCCCCGCGCAGTACGGCGTCGGGGGCGCCGCCCGAGGAGCCGGCCACCACGGGCAGGCCGCTCGCGGAGGCCTCCAGGTAGACGATGCCGAGCCCTTCCACGTCGACGCCGCCCAGGCGGGTGCGGCACGGCATCGCGAACACGTCGCCCGCGGCGAGGTAGCCGGGCAGTTCGGCCTCGGACACGGGGCCGGTCATCCTGACCGAGCCGCCCAGCGGCCGGGCCAGCCGCTCCAGGGTCCTGCGGTACGGGCCCCCGCCGACGATGAGGAGCACCGCGCCGGGCACGTCCCTGAGCACGCCGGGCCAGGCCCGCAGGAGCGTGTCCTGCCCCTTGCGCGGCACCAGCCTGGACAGGCAGACCACCACCGGCCGCTCTCCCAGGCCGAGTCTCGCGCGCACCCGCCCTCCCCCGGCCCCCGGGTGGAAGACCTCGGTGTCGACGCCGGGAGCGAGCCGGACCAGCTTGTCCTCGGCTATCACCCCGGCCAGCCTGCGCCGGGTGTACTCCCCCAGATAGGTGACCACGTCCGCGCTCGCCCCGATCCTGGCGAGCACCTGGCGGCCGACCGGTATCCCGGTCCAGCCCGCCTCGTGGCCGTGGGTGACCATGACGACGCGGTGGGCCCCGGCCTCGCGCATCCTGGGCGCGATCAGCCCGAGCGGCGCCGCCGCCCCGAAGACCACGGTGTCGCACCCGAACTCGGCGACCAGCTCGGCGGCCCGGCGGGCGACGGCGGGCGTGGGCAGCATCAGCGAGGTGGGGTGCCGTACGACGGGATACGGCTGGCGCAGGTCGAAGGCCGCGCTGCCGGTCCACCGGGGCGCGTAGACGACGACCGAGCCGGGCGGGCGTCGGGCGATGAGACCGTACACGAACGACTGGATCCCTCCCGCGCGGGGCGGGAAGTCGTTCGTGACGACCAGCGTGCGGCTCACGGCTCGGGGAGGCCGTTCAGCCCGGCCCAGGAACGTGCCATGGCGATGCGCTGCGGTGCCGTGGGATGCGATACATAAAGTACATACTCAACGAAATCAGGCGACAAATCCGAAATATTGGTTAATGCCAGCCGTTTCTGCATGGCCACGAACGTCGCGGGATCCCTCGTCAGGTCCAGCGCGTGCAGATCCGCGCGGGCCTCGATATGCCTGCTCACCAGGTTCTGGGCCGGCCCCGACAGGACCGTGGCCAGGCTCAGCACCCCCATCACCAGTCCCACCGCCCTCGGGTCGCCGAGTGAGGTGACCCCGGCCCTGCGCCGCACGCCTCCCGCCGAGGTCACCACGTACAGCAGGCACGCCCCGAACGCCGCGCCCAGGCCGCCGACGAGGGTGCCCCACAGCACGTCGTCCGCCTTGGCATGGCCCAGCTCGTGCGCGACCACCAGCTCGACCTCGTCGGCGGGCGCGCGCAGCAGCGTGTCGTAGACCACGATCCTGCGGGTCGCGCCGAATCCGGAGACGTACGCGTTGAGCGCGGTGGTCCGCCGGGAGGCGTCGGCGACGAGCACGTTCTCGACCGGCACGCCGTCCCTGTCGGCCATCGCGAGCAGGTCGTCGCGCAGTGGCCCGGCCTCCAGCGGCCTGAAGTCGTTGAAGACCGGTTCGATGAGCACCGGGTAGGCGAAGGAGGCCGCGACGGTCAGGACGAACGCCCCGGCCGCCGCGGGGATCCACCAGCGCCGGTAGCGTCGCGCCAGGCCGATCACCGCCACCACCATGATCGCGGTCAGCCCGGCGCCGATGCCGGTGCTCTTGGCCCGGTCCGCCGCCCACGCGGGCCAGGCCTGGGTGGACAGCCCGAAGTCGCGCAGGTAGCCCTCCGACCACATCCCCAGGGGCCAGCGCAGGATCGCCACGGCCACCGACAGCGCCAGCACGCCGAGCAGCGTCCGCAGCCACCACGGCCCCGGCAGCCGGTCGACGAGCCGCGCGCCCAGCGGGGTGGCGATCAGCACCCCCGCCACGACCAGCGTCAGGCCGAGCGACAGGTAGCCGGGAAGGCTGACCAGCGCGTCGAACGTCTCGGCCCTGGCGATCTGCTCGGCGGTGAAGTCGCGGGCCGGATCGGGGGTGACGGGCGGAGCTCCGTCGGGCAGCACCCTCCAGGGCGTGGTGAACGCCACGACCGCCAGCGTGACCGCCCCCAGGCCGGCCGTCGCCCATCCCGCCGACCGCACGCCCGAGGGCGCGTCCTTCGTGCTCAGCGTCACGTGAGTTCCTTCCCGAGGTAGTCGCGCCAGGATGCGGTGAACTCGGCCGGCGACAGGCCGAGCGCGCTCCCGACATCGCTACCGTAGAGCCTCACCAGCGCCTTCTCCCCGAAGCGCTCCGCGACGAACCGGCAGGCGAGCCACGCCTCCTCGTACGCCTGCGCGAGCCTCGGCGCCCCGGGAGCGAAGTCGGCCGGTCCCGGCAGGCGCTCGGGCAGGACGCCCGCGCGCACCTCGGCGGCCAGCTCGGCGGCGGCCGTGCGCACCGCGATCCCGGCGTCGCGGTAGCCCACGTAGTCGGCGAAGCCCTCCGACAGCCACATCGGCACCCGGCCACCACGGCTCGCGCCGGTGGCCACGTGGGCGAGCTCGTGGGTGATCACCACGTCCCTGCCGGTCTCGGTGAGCCTGGCGTATCCCGAGGGCAGGACGATCACCCGGTCCGCGGTCGCCATCGCGGCCAGGCCGCGGGTGCTGCCGGCTCCGGCGAGCGTCGCGGCCTCGGCGTCGCCGGCGGGAAAGAGGATCACCGCGGAGACCGGCCCCCAGATCTCCGCGATCGTCGCGCGGGCGCGGTCGGCCCTCGCCGCCAGATCCCGCAGGACGGCGTCGGGGACGCCGTGGCCGATCACGAGGGAGTGCTCGCCCCTGACGGTGACGGCGGCACCCGGCCACAGGTCGCGGAGGTCGCTCGGGTCCCGGAGGAGGCGCCGGGCGTCGTACGGGCCGTGCGGGAGGAGCGGGGCGGCTCCGGCCAGGAGGGGGCCCGTCCCGGCGAACGGACCGGCGCTCATCAGCGCCAGCATCCCGGCGAGCACGGCGCGGCGCCCTTTCGGGACGGACATACGAGCCGATGGTACTTGACCGGCATCTCGACCGGCATGGAGCGGCCCCGGCCCTCCTGGTGGAGGGCCGGGGCCGCTTTTCCGTGCTCGGGCGTGTGCTTTCGGCACGTGCTTTCGACGCGCCTCCGGCATGTGCCCGGACGCGGGCTCGGGCTCCCGTACTCGGGCGCGGTGCTCAGGCACCGTGCTCGGGTCCGGCGCTCGGGCTCGGGGTCGGATCCGGCGCTCGGGTTCGGGTTCGGGTCTCGGGAGCCGCGCTCGACGCGGTCCCGGGTCCCCCACCCGGGCGCGGGCTCAGGCTCCGGGCCGTACCGCTCCGGCGAAGGAGGACTTGTAGTAGCCCGCCAGCTTCACGACACGAACCGTCTTGCCACTGCTCGGCGAGTGGACCATCCTGCCCTTGCCGACGTACATGCCGACGTGGCCCTTCCCGCTGAAGAACATCAGGTCACCGGGGCGCAGCTTGCTCCACGAGACCTTCTTCTTGATCGCCCTGTACTGGCTGTGCGTGACCCTGGGGAGGGACACACCCGCCTTCTTCCAGGCGTACCGGACGAGCCCCGAGCAGTCGAACGCTCCGGGCCCGGAGGCTCCCCAGCGGTAAGGGGTGCCGATCTGCTTCTTGGCCGTCGAGACCGCCTTACCGGCCCGTACCTTCTGTCGTGCCGCCTTGCTCATCTTGGCCTTGGCCTTCACCTTGGCCTTCGCCGTGGCTGTGGCCGAGGCCGAGGCCTGAGTGACGGTCTTGGTGGTGCTTTCGGTCTTCTCAGAGACGCCGGCCGCGCCGTTGACCAGGATCTCGGGGGGACCGTCCGCCGCCTGCGCCGCCGTGGGCCCGAGGGTGACCGCTCCGGCTGAGGCGGTCAACGTGAGGGCGATACCGCCGAGGGAAAGGCGGAAAAGGCGCGACAGACGAGGGTTGTGCAGGGTGCTGGACAGGATTTCTCCTTGAGGCTTCCACTGATGCCTACCGGGTTAGCTGACGGATTCGGGCTTGGAAGATGCCCTACGGCATAAACATGCCGATTCACCCCTGGCCGCAGCGTGCTGGGCCTTTTGGGTCCCCGGTTCCATACCTCCTGGCTGCATGGATTCGGCGGGCCGCCGTAATGATCTCCACCCCCGACCGGGGGCACGGCGGCCGACTGGATTCTTATAAGGGAACCGGCCCGAAGACCGACATTCGCCGCGACGGCGTGGCTCGCACGTCGCGACGCCAGAAGTTACCCCGATCCCCAACGTTCGGCAAAGCATTCCCCAAATCCGGGAGAGCCGGCACCCATCTTGATCTTCCCGTTATCCCTGCTTAATGGCTATTTATGCTAATGAGATATGACTCTCGTCACATCTTTCACATCAAGCCGGACAGATCACGGTTTCGTAATGTTCGTCACACTCGTTGCGATCCGGTGAGGATGGATCGTTCCCGGGCGGTCGCGGACGCTCTCAGCGTCTGACACAGGTGTAGGCCCCGTAGATCGACTGCTGGAAGTCCGCCTCGACGATCTCGAAGCCGGCGGCGTCGAGCATCGGTTCGAGCAGCCATCTGAAGGTGCTGTACTCGGTGCGCAGATGCTCGGCGTAGTCCTCCCGTGTGTAGCCGAGCGCGGGGTCGTCCGCCGCGCCGTCGAGCCAGCGGCCGAACACGGCGTCGGCCTCGTCCGGCCGGAAGTCGAAGATCAGGTCACGCAGGCGCAGGACGCCCCCCGGCCGTACGATCCGCGCGACGCGGTCGAGCGCGACGGCCTTCCAGAGGTCGGGGAGCTGATGGAGTGCGTGGCGGGTGTAGACCGCGTCGGCGGGCGGCCCGGTGTGCTCGTAGGACAGGAAGCCCGCCCGCACGCACTCAACGGCGGAGAGCCCGTTCTCGGCGGCACGGGCGGCCAGGAAGTCGTGCATCGCCGGGGAGACGTCCACCGCCACCACCCGCGAGAACCGCCGCGCCGCGGCCAGGGCGAACTGTCCGGTCCCCGCGCCGAACTCCACCACCGTCGCGCTCTCCCCCACGCCGTGCCTCGCGAGCACGGCGAGGTCCTCTTCGGGGTCGGGCCTGCCCTGCTTCCGGTCGAACCCGGCGACGAACGCGGCGTCGAGGTGCTCAGGTCCGGCGTACGCGAGCTCGTCGGGTATCCATGGTTTGATCATGTTCCGATGCTCGCAGCAGCACCGCGCCCGGCACATCCGGTTTTTCCGGCACCTCACCCGGCGCGGGAGCCGCGCCGTCGCCTCGCAGGCCACTGCGGACGGAGCCGCCGTGGAGCCGCTGAGCCACAGGGAGCACCAGGGGACCGGCTTGGGGCACCGGGCACCACCGGGGGCCATGGCGGCCACTGACGGCCACTGACAACGCTGCGGGGCAACGCTGCGGGGGCAACGCTCAGGGGCGGACGGCTCCGACGATGCGGCGCCCGTAGGACGACAGCGGGACGGTCTTGACGACGTCGCCCGTCTGCGGGGCGTGCACGATCTGGCCGTTGCCCGCGTACATGCTGACGTGGCCGAGGCCCTCGCTGAAGATGAGGTCGCCGGGCTGGAGGTCACTCAGGGAGACCTTGCGGCTCGCACCCCAGCTCCACTGCTCCCAGGTCGTCCGGGGAAGGGAGACTCCCCCGTTGCGCCAGGCGCCCTGGACCAGGCCGGAGCAGTCCCAGCCGCTGGGACCCGTGCCGCCGTACCGGTAGGGCTTGCCGATCTGGGCGAAGGCGAACTGCAGGGCGGCCCGGGCGTTGCCCGAGGCGGAGCCGGTGTACTGGACGCCGGTGCTCTGCGGGTTGCCCACCTTGAAGGCGTTGAGCTCGCGCAGGAGCTTCGTCTGGGCCCTGACCATCTTTTCGGCCTTGGCCTTCTCCTCGGCCAGCTCGTCGCGCGTCTCGTCGGCCTCTACCAGGGCCTTCTTCGCCTCGTCCCGGCCGATCCGCAGCGCCTTGGTGGCCTCGTCGAAGGCGTTCAGCGACTGGGCGCGGGAGGTGGACATCTGGTCGGCGGCCGCCAGGCCGCTCAGCAGGGCACCGGGGTCGGACTGGTAGATCATGCCTTCCCAGCCGTTGATCGACCCGACCTGGTAGCTGCTGACGGCCATCGAGACGAGCTCCTTGCGCAGCCCGGCGACCTGCTTGTTCTGGCGGGTCAGATCGGCGTTCAGATCGCCGTACTTCTTCCTGGCCCGCTTCCACTTCTCCGAGGCCTGGTTGTACTTCTCGACGATCTGGTCGGCCTGCTCGTTGAGCTTCTCCAGCTTCTTCTTCGCCTCGGCGGGGGTCGGCCTCAGCTGGGCGGACGCTCCGCTCACCGGCATCGTCAACAGCGCGAGAGCGAGCCCTACCGCCACCGGTATCCGAATCAGTCCAACCGGCAAACCCGCCACGGCCACGTCAACGCCTCCCGACTGCACCAGACCTGCGGCGAATAGTACAGAAGAAGTAATGGTTGACTCACCTTTTCACCGGGTTTGCTCCTTGTTCGCAGGTGACCGCTTTACCCGCGGCCGACGGTTTTCTCCCCGGAGGGCGTCGTCGGCCGCGGGAGACGGCCCTGTCAGGAGCGACACCTCGGCCGCAGGGGGGCACCGCGGGAAGCGTCCCTTGGGAACAGGTGGTGTCCCGGCCGCGGGAAGCACCCCCGCCGGTACTCCGGTCGCACTACCCGCAGGCGGCGATGTCGCAGATCTTGGCGGTCATCCTCCTGGCGTCGCGCAACTGGACGCTCCAGTCGCCCTTCCCCGGCTTGTCGTACTCCCCCGCCCAGAGATAGACCAGGACGGCGTTGCCCTTCCTGACCAGCACGCTCCGGTCACCGCCCACCCCGGCCTTCCTGCCGTAGTAGACCTGGCCGGAGATCCTCAGCGCCTCGTCGCCGAGTCCGGTCAGGCGCGAGGAGGCGTAGCGGTAACTAGCGCCGGAGTCGGTCTTGGCCGCGCACTTGACCAGGGCGGCACGCACCTGGGCGACGGCCGAGGCGGCCGAGGCCGGTGAGCCGTACAGGATCACCTGCTCGACCTTCATGAAGTCCGGCACACCGGTGAAGGTCACCGTCCGGGCGGCCACGCGGCCGGTCGCGGCCAGCGTGCGCCTGTCGCACGGGTTGACGGCGAGCCTGGCCTTCGCCGAGTTGCCGACCGTCCAGTTGGTCTCGGGATCGTTGTCCTTCTTGGCGGCGTCCTTCTCGTACAGCAGGAAACCTCTGGGAATGGCGGCCGCCTCGGCCGTCGCGGGGGTGGTGACGGTCGCCCCTGCGGCCAGGACGGCGAGGGCGAGCGTTATGATCTTCTTCATCTGGACCCTTTCAGCACGGAGGCCCCCGCCTTCAGCCGTGGGGAGAAAGTCAACGAATCGAGCCTCCTGGGTGATCCGATGCCCAACGACCTCAAAAGGTTTACGCGCGGCCCAGACGTCTGAGAAGAAGCACCGAGGGCACCGGCCTCGCGCCCATCCTGCGCACCGACTCGGCCACCTCGCGATCCGAGGAGACCACCGCGATCGCGCGTCCCGCGGGCTCGGCGCGGACCAGCTGGCGGATCAGGTCGTCGGCGATCTGGTTCGGGGCGCTGAACAGCACGCGCACCCCCCTGGGTGCCGACACCGGGACCGGCCCGTTCAGCTCGGCGCCGTCGAAGACGCAGGTCAGCTCGGTGCGGGTCTGCGCGTAGAGCGCGCCGAGACCGGTGAGAAGGCGGCTTCGCTGGTCGGCCAGGGTGAACGTTCCGTAACCGGCCTTGGTCACGTTGTAGCCGTCGACGATCAGATGGATCTGCGGCAGCGCGAGCAACTGGTCGAGCAGGGCGGGGTCGTCGTCGGCGAGCGCCCGCGCGGGAACCGCCTGGACCCCCTGCCTGCCCGGCGCCACCGAGGCGACCGAGTCGGCGGGACGGTGGATGCCCGAGGGCAGGGCGAGCTCCCTGCGCAGCCCGGCGGCGGCGTCCTGCAGGGCGTCGAGCAGCATCCGGACCTTGGTGTCCTCC
Source organism: Streptosporangium sp. NPDC000509 (assembly GCF_042898365.1). NCBI lineage: Bacteria > Bacillati > Actinomycetota > Actinomycetes > Streptosporangiales > Streptosporangiaceae > Streptosporangium > Streptosporangium sp. NPDC000509. The sequence goes on from NZ_JBIAYX010000001.1 coordinate 538,494, forward strand.
ACGCTGCGGCCCTCGCGCGCGGCCCTGCGCGTCGACTCCAGCTGCCGCTCGGCGTCGGCGAGCCGCTCGCGCAGGCGCCGCAGCTCGCTCTCCACGGTGCTGCCCGCCGAGAGCGCGGCGGCCTTGGCCTCGTCGGCCACCTCCTGGGCCGCGGCGGCACGCGCCTCGGCCGCCTTGGTCCGCTCGCGGGCCTCGTGCAGCCTGCGGCGCAGGTCGGACACCTCCGAACGTGAGGTCTTGAGCTGCTCGCGCAGCCGCTCGGACTCCTCCTTGGCCGCGGCCTTCTGGGCGGCCAGCTGCTCGCGCAGCCGGGAGACCGTCTGCTCCTGGGCGGAGCCCTCGGCCGCGACGGCCGACCTCTCCAGCTCGGCGCGGGCCGCCTCCACCATGTCCGCCCAGCCCGGCGGCCTGGTCAGGTATGCGGCGGCGGCCACCATGACGGGCTCGGCCGCCGGCGGGACCGTGCCCTCGGCGAGGCTCGCGACCAGCTCGGGCCAGCCCGCGGTCAGCGTCTCCGCGACCAGCTCGCGGAACTTCTTGTCGACCTCCAGCTGCGCGGCGATCGGGGCGCCGCCCAGCCTGGCCCTCTTGCGGGGATCGAACCTGGCGATCCCCTTCAGCGGCAGCGGCACCGAGGCCGCAGGCATCGAACCGAGGATCTGGGCGGCCAGCTCCACGACGTGTAAGCGAACCTGCTCGGGTAACGGACGAGACAGGCCCTCTCCGGCTGAACTCATCACGGCCCCTACTCGGATCGGTCTTCCCGTCAAGGGTACGGCTACCGCACCGTGACCCCGACCTGACCGTACGTGGGCCGGTGATCGACGAGGCCGTGAACGCTTTATGGACAAGCGCTTGCTGCTGGGTTACGACTGTGCGGATCACCTTGTGACGTACGCCACCCGGGAGAGCGCGATGCATGAGCCGACGAACGAGCACGACCGGCGGAGCGAGAAGATACGGACCTCGACCCGCGACCTCGGGGAGTTACGCGAGCGGATGAGGTCGTGGCTCTCCCTGAGGGTGGGAGGCCCGGTCACGATCTCTCCGCTTTCCCGTCCCCTGAACAACGGCATGTCCAGCGAGACCCTGTTCTTCGACGCCTCCTGGACCTCGGCCGAGGGCGGGTACGACCTTCCGTGCGTCGCCAGGATGGCCCCGGCGGACGAGGCCGTCCCGGTCTTCCCCGGCTACGACCTCGGCAGGCAGTACGAGGTCATGCGGCTGGCGAGGGAGCGCGCGGGCGTGCTCGCGCCCCGGACCCTGTGGTACGAGCCCGACCCCGGCCCGCTGGGCGCCCCGTTCTTCGTGATGGAGCGGCTCACCGGCGACATACCGCCGGACGTGATGCCCTACACCTTCGGGAGCCGGCTGCTGGACGCCTCCCCCGCCGACCGCGACCGGCTGCAGCGCGGCAGCGTCGAGATCCTGGCCACGCTGCACGACGCCCGCTTCACCGCGGAGGAGCTACGCCCCCTGCGGAGCCCGGGGACGGGCGAAACGGCGTTGCGCAGGCACGTCGAGGAACAGCGGGCCTACTACGAGTGGGCGCACGGCTCCATGCCCGTGCCGCTGCTGGAGCGGGCGTTCGCCTGGCTGGAGGAGCACTGGCCGGCGGATCCCGGACCCGACGTGCTGAACTGGGGTGACGCCCGTATCGGCAACGTGATGTACCAGGACTTCACCCCCGTGGCGGTGCTCGACTGGGAGATGGCCGCGATCGGCCCCCGTGAGCTGGACATCTCCTGGATGATCTTCCTGCACGCCTTCTTCCAGGAGATCACCGAGTTCATGGAGCTGCCGGGGATGCCGGACTTCATGCGGCGCGAGGATGTGTGCCAGACGTACTACGAAATAACGGGATACAAGCCTCGGGACATGGAGTTCTACGAGACGTACGCCGCCCTCAGGCACGGCATCATCATGGCCCGCATCGAGCACCGCAGGATCCACTTCGGCGAGCGGGTCATGCCGGGCGATCCCGACGACCTGGTGATGCACCGGGCCACCCTCGAACGGATGCTGGACGGAAGCCACTGGGGCTGAGGCCCCGGAGAGAACACCCGTGAAAGTCCCCCTGAAGGCACTCGTGAAGGCACTCGAAAGCCCGTCGGAGGCCCGATCGAAGGCCCGTCGGAGGCCCTCGCGGATCCGTGGAGGCCGCGGGCTCTCCCCGCGCCCGGCGCGCACCGGGCGCGGAAGGGGCCGGTGCGGTAAATGTCGGTCGAGGCTTCTATGGTCGTGAATCGTGGACTACGCCGTACAGGGAACACTCGACGAGCTGGGCACCCCGCTCAGCCAGGTCACCTTCGTCGTGTTCGACCTGGAGACCACCGGCGTCTCCGCGGGCGAGCACGCGATCACCGAGATCGGCGCCGTCAAGGTCAGGGGCGGCGAGGTGCTCGGCGAGTTCGCCACCCTGGTCGACCCCGGCTCGCCGATCCCGCCGTTCATCTCGGTGCTGACGGGCATCACCGACAGCATGGTGGTGGCCGCGCCGAGGATCGAGTCGGTGCTGCCGTCCTTCCTGGAGTTCGCCACGGGTTCCACCCTCGTGGCGCACAACGCGGGGTTCGACCTCGGGTTCCTCAAGGCGGCCTGCGCCGCGCACGGGTATCCCCCGCCGGCCCACCAGGTCGTCGACACCGTCGATCTCGCCCGCAAGCTGCTCACCCGTGACGAGGCGCCCAACTGCAAGCTGTCCACCCTGGCCAGGATCTTCAGCGGCACCGAGCCCTGCCACCGGGCGCTCGCCGACGCGCAGGCCACCGTCGACGTGCTGCACGCCCTGCTGGAGCGGGCGGGCTCCTTCGGGGTGCGGACGCTGGAGGAGCTCAAGGGCTTCGTCCGCGCTCCCACCCCCGAGCAGCGTCGCAAGCGGCACCTGGCCGACGCGGTTCCCGCGGGTCCCGGCGTCTACGTGTTCGAGGACGAGGGCGGTGACCCGCTCTACGTCGGCAAGAGCACCAACCTGCGCAACCGCGTGCGCGGTTACTTCACCGCGAGCGAGACCAGGCCCCGCGTCCGCGAGATGATCGGCATCGCCGCGAGGGTGCGGACCATCGGCTGCGCGACCTCGCTGGAGGCCGAGGTGAGGGAGCTGCGGCTGATCGGCTCGGCCAAGCCCCGCTACAACCGCAGGTCGCGCTTCCCCGAGAAGATGTTCTGGCTCAAGCTGACCGACGAGCCGTTCCCCCGCCTGTCGGTCGTCCGCGAGGTCAAGGACGACGCGGCCTCCTACCTGGGCCCGTTCAACAGCGTCCGCGCCGCCGAGGACGCCCGCACGGCCCTGCACGAGACGGTCCCGCTGCGGCAGTGCACCGAACGGATCACCCCGCGCACCAGGCGTTCCGCCTGCGCCCTCGCCGAGATCGGGAGGTGCGGGGCGCCGTGCGAGGGCCGCCAGAGCCCGGACGAGTACGCCGTGCACGTCGTGGCGGCCCGCCGGGCCATGGAGCTGGACGCGGCCCCGGTCTTCTCCGCGATCGAGGCCAGGATGGAGCGCCTCGCCCTGGACCAGCGCTACGAGGAGGCCGCGGCCGACCGCGACCGGCTCGCCTCCTACGTCCGCACCTCGGCCCGCATGCAACGGCTGCGATCGCTGACCACGATCTCCCAGATGGTCGCCGCCGCCCCCCTGCCCGACGGCGCCTGGGAGATCCACGTCGTCCGCTACGGGCGGCTCGCCTCGGCCGGGGTGATGCCGAGAGGCGCCCACCCCACCCCGTTCGTCGAGGCGCTGACCGCCACCGCGGAGACGGTGGCGCGAGGGCCCGGGCCGGTCCACGCCGCCAGCGCGGAGGAGACGGAGTGCGTCCTGCGCTGGCTGGAGTCGCCGGGGGTGCGACTGGTGCAGGTGGAGGGCACCTGGAGCCTGCCCGTCTCCGGCGCGGGCCGGCTCAAGGCCCGCATCGACCGCGCCTACCAGACGGCCGAGCCGCGCAGGGCACGTGAGGGCCGCCCGCTGCGCTGACGGCCGCGCTGATAGCTTCTGAGGCGGCAAGCCGCACTCAACGAGGAGGAAGCTCGTGGTCACCGCGATCGTTCACATCAACGCCGAGGTGGACCGGATCCCCGAGGTCGCCCAGACGGTCGCCGAGATCGACGGGGTGAGCGAGGTCTACTCCATAACCGGGGAGTACGACCTGATGGCCATGGTCCGCGTCACCTCCTACGAGGAGATCGCCGAGGTCGTCCCCGGCCGGATCAACAAGGTCGACGGGGTGCTGCACACCGAGACCCACGTCGCCTTCCGCGCCTACTCGCGGCACGACCTGGACGCCGCCTTCTCGATCGGCCTCGGCGAGTCCGACTGACGGAGACGATGTAGGCGAGCACCTCCCGCCGGGGTATGACCTCGGCCCGCACGGGCCGAGCCGGAGCGCAGGCCCGGCATCCTCTGCCCGTACCGGCCTCCCACGGACGGCCGCGTCCTCGTCCGTACGGGCGGAACGGCGCGTGGGGCGGGCCCTGCGGATCCCTCACCCCCTGCCGGGACCGGAGAGGGCGGCATCCCCACCCGTACGGGCCGAGGCAGAACGCGCAGCGGGCCCGGCGGCATCCTCACCCCGTGCCGGGGCTTGAGGCATCCTCCCCCGTACGGGCCGAGGCGGGGCGCGAGACCGGGACCGTGTCGTCCTCGTCCGGCTCGCCGACCCCGGCGAATCCCCGGAGCGGCCCGACGACGGTGACGTCCCCTTCGTCCGCCTCACCCGTGCGGCCTCCCACCTCGCCCGCGGTGGGCAATCTCGCCCGCACCTCGAACCCACCACCGGGCAGGGTCCCCGCCGCCAGCGTCCCGCCGAACAGGGTGGCCCGCTCGCGCATGCCGAGCAGGCCGTGCCCCGCGGCGGCCGAGGGGACGGTCCTGCCGTCGTCCCGTACCAGGACGTCGAGGAAACCCGGCCGCCAGCGCAGGGTGACGCGGGCCGAACGGGCACCGGCGTGCCGCAGGGTGTTGGCGAGCGCCTCCTGGACGATGCGGTAGGCCACCAGTTCGAGGGCGAGCCCGACCTCGGCGGGCCTGCCGTCCTCGACCACGTCCACCCGCAGGCCCTTCTCCCCGACCTCGGCGAGCAGGTCACGAAGGTCGGACAGTCTGGGCTGGGGTGCCCTGCCGGTCGAGGGTCCGTCGAGGTCGAGCAACGAGAGGGTGCGCTGAAGCTCGACGAGTGCCTGGCGTCCCGTCTCCTCGGCCACCCGCAGGGTCTGCCTGGCCCGCTCGGGATCCTTGTCCATGATCATCCGTCCGGCGCCCACCCCGAGGGTCATCATGCTGATCCCGTGGGCGACGACGTCGTGCAGCTCACGGGCGATGCGTGCCCGCCGCTGCGCGAGCTGGGCACCGGCCAGGGCCTCCCCCTGGTCGGCGAACCTGGCCTCCCAGGACCTGAGCCTCAGCAGCAGGAGCCTGCGCTCCCACACCAGGCTCGCCACGGCCACGCCCAGTGCGAGCGCCGCGCACGACAGCAGGATGGGGAGCACCTGCTCGTCCAAGGGGTCAACACGCCACATGGCCGCAATCTAGAACGGCCCCCCTCGGCGACACATCCTCTCTTGGGCGGATCTTCCATCCGCCCAAGAGGGGAGGACCTGTCGATCGAGGGTCAGGACGGCGCGAGCGCCCGGCTGACCTCGACCCAGCGGTCGAGGGTCTCGGCGGCGGCGCCGGAGTCGACGGCCCGCGTCGCGCGCTGGTAGCCCGCGGCCATCGCGGCGTTCAGGTCGTCACCGGCGCCCGCCCCCTCGCCCGCGCCGTCGAGGGCGACCAGCGCGGCGGCGGCGTTCAGCAGCACCGCGTCACGGACCGGTCCCGTCTTGCCGCCGACCAGGTCGCGGACGGCCTGGGCGTTGAACTCCACGTCCCCCCCGCGCAGCGCGTCGGGCGCCGCCCTGGGGATGTCGAGGGCGGCCGGGTCGAAGACCACCTTCTCCATCACGCCCTGGCGCACCACCCAGACCGTGGAGGTCGTCGCGATGGTGAGCTCGTCCAGCCCGTCGTCACCCCTGAAGACCAGGGCGGAGACTCCGCGCTCGGCGAAGACGCCCGCGACGACGGGGAGCATGCCCTCGTCGAAGATGCCGATCGCCTGGGCCGCGGGCCTGGCCGGGTTGGTCAGCGGGCCGAGGAAGTTGAAGACCGTGGGGATGCCGAGCTCCTTGCGCGGCGGGCCCGCGAAGCGCAGCGCCGGGTGGTAGACCGGCGCGAAGCAGAAGGCGATCCCGGCCTCCACGGCGACCCTCGCGGTGTCGGCCGGGGCGAGGTCGAGCACGATCCCGAGGTGTTCCAGGACGTCGGCGGCGCCGCAGGAGGAGGAGGCGGCCCGGTTGCCGTGCTTGACGACCCTCGCCCCCGCCGCGGCGGCCACGATCGCGGCCATGGTCGAGACGTTGACGGTGTGTGCCCGGTCGCCGCCGGTGCCGACCACGTCGACGACGGGACCGGCGACCGAGAGCGGGGTGGCCCGCTCCAGCATCGTGCGCGCCAGGCCGGTCACCTCCGCGACCGTCTCGCCCTTCGCCCTCAGCGCCACCGCGAAGCCCGCGATCTGGGCGGGTGTGGCGGAGCCCGACATGATCTGGTTCATCGCCCAGGCGGTCTCGTCGGCCGTCAGGTGCTCGCCCGCGAGCAGGGCGGACAACAGCGCGGGCCAGGTGGTGCGCGCGTCCATCAGAGGTCTCTCCAGGGGGGTTCCGAGGGGCTAGCGGGCGGACAGGCGGGTGGAGGAGCGGCGGCGCATCAGGTCGGCGACGGTCTCGGCGAGGACGACCGGGTCGATCGGCTGCGGCACGACGGCCTCGGCGCGCGACCACTCGGCGAGCCAGCGGTCGTCGCGGCGGGCGATCAGCAGGCAGATCGGCGGGCAGTCGTGGACCTCGTCCTTGGCCTGGCGGGCCACGCCCATGCCCCCGGCCGGCTGGGCCTCGGCGTCGAGCACTGCGACGTCGATCTCCCCGGAGTCGAAGTGCTGGACGACCTTGGCGTGGGTGGCGCACTCCACGATCTCCACGAGGGGCACGTCTCCGGCGGGGCGGCGGCCGATCGCCTGCCGCACCTTCTCGCGGGTGCTCGCGTCGTCGCTGTAGACGAGAACCCTCATCTTGTCGTCGGTGCTCACGGTCGCGCTCACTATCCCTCGTCGATGTATGGTCACCTGGGATGCTACCGGTCGGCCGCTCCGGAGACCCAGGCCGGAGCCAGCGCCGAGAAAATTGCCCTATACGTCCACTTTGAGGGGGCGTATGCACCCCCTAACGGGGGGTCGTGCGGCGACCCGAGCAGGAGAGCCGCAATAATGCTGCCCGTGGCGACAGCATCCGCAATTTCAACGACGACGACAGCACACTCGTCCCGCCGGCCCGATCTGGTCAGCGTCGGGACGATCGTCTGGCTGTCCTCCGAGCTCATGTTCTTCGCGGCGCTGTTCGCGATGTACTTCACCATCCGGTCGGTGAGCATCGGCCAGGGACTGCCCTGGCCCGAGGCCCACCTGAACATCCCGTTCGCCCTGGGCAACACGATCATCCTGGTCCTGTCCAGTGTGACCTGCCAGCTGGGCGTGTGGGCGGCCGAGAAGGGCCAGGTCGCCAAGCTGCGCTTCTGGTACATCGTCAGCTTCGTGCTGGGCTCCGTGTTCGTGGCCGGCCAGCTGTACGAGTACAGCGAGCTGGTCCACGAGGGGCACACGCTGTCGCACTCCGCGTACGACTCCGTGTTCTACCTCACCACCGGCTTCCACGGCCTGCACGTGACGGGTGGACTGATCGCGTTCCTGTTCATGCTGGGACGCACGTACGCCGCGAAGCGCTTCACCCGTGAGCAGGCGACCAGCGCGATCGTCGTGTCCTACTACTGGCACTTCGTCGATGTGGTCTGGATCGGACTTTTCGTAACCATCTATGGCATTCACTAAGGAATCGGGGATCTCTGTGAATAGGATCACCGCTGGGCGGCGGCATCCCCTCGCGAGATACGCCGTCCTGCTCCTGGCCCTGGGCCTGATAGGCGGTGTCTACACCGTCGTGCTCTCGATCTCTCCGAGCCGGCAGGCCGACGCCGCCATCGCTTCCGGCAGGGCCGACGACGTGGCGGAGGGCAAGAAGCTCTTCGAGCAGAGCTGCTCCAGCTGCCACGGTCTCAACGCCGAGGGCACCGCCCAGGGTCCGACCCTGATCGGCGTCGGCGCCGCCTCCGTGGACTTCCAGGTCAGCAGCGGCCGCATGCCCCTGGCCAACCCCGGCGCGCAGGCACCGCGCAAGCCCCCGGCGCCCTGGGTCAACGAGGACACCGTCCGGCAGCTCGCCGCCTACGTGCAGTCACTCGGCGGTGGCCCGACCATCCCGACCGACGAGCAGGTCGACGCCTCCAAGGGCGACAAGGCCAGGGGTGGCGAGCTGTTTCGCGCGAACTGCATCCAGTGCCACAACTTCGTCGGCTCCGGCGGCGCCCTGACCCAGGGCAAGTACGCACCGCCGCTGCACGAGGCCACCGAGAGGCAGATCTACGAGGCGATGATCACCGGTCCGCAGGCGATGCCGGTGTTCAACGACAGCATCATCACCCCCGAGCAGAAGCGGGACATGATCGCCTACATCGTGGGCGTGCGTGAGGAGCCCAACCCGGGTGGCGCCGGTCTCGGCCGCATCGGCCCGGTCACGGAGGGTCTGGTGGCCTGGATCGTCGGCCTCAGCCTCCTCTCCCTGGCCGCCATCTGGATCACCGCGAAGAGGCGACAGGCCAAATGACTGACAACAATCACGACATCGAGCAGCCGGAGGAGCGCGCGCCCAAGCGCGTGATCGGCACCCCCTCCCCGGCGGCGAGCACCTCCCTTCTCGGCCATGAGGAGCCGAGGAGGGCTGAGTCCGTCCAGGTTCCCGGTGTGACCCCGCAGGACGAGGCGACCGCGAAGAAGGGCGAGCGATACGCCGCCCTGTGCTTCCTCGTCGCCTTCCTGGGCGGCATCGGCTTCGTGGTGTCGTACGTGGTCTTCCAGGTCGGCGACCTCGAGACCACGCAGGTCTCCAACCTCGCGCTGGGCGCCTCGCTCACGCTCGCGCTGCTCGGGCTGGCCGCGGGCATGACGACCTGGGCCCGCATGGTCATGCCCAAGTACAACCTGATCCAGGAGCGCCACCCGATGGCCTCCGACTCCGGGACCAGGTCCTACGTGGGCACGACCTTCGTGCAGGGCGCGAACGAGAGCGGCATCCTCAAGCGCCCGCTGCTGCGCCGCACCCTGCTGCTCGCCGCCGCCCCCCTCGGTCTCGCCCCGCTGGTCCTGCTGCGCGACCTCGGCCCGAGCTACTCGGACTTCCCCGCCAAGCTCCGGCACACCGTCTGGGGAGAGAAGACCAAGGACGGCAAGCAGCGCAAGCTCATCGTCGAGGGAAGCGGCTCCCCCATCAGGGCCGCCGACTTCAACTCCCCGGGCGGCATCCTCTCCGTGGTGCCCGAGGGATACGAGCACGACCTGAACGCGCTGGCCAAGGCCACACTGATCCTGATCAAGTTCCGTCCCGAGGAGCTCAAATCAGGCACTAACCTGAACTGGACACACGACGGGATCGTGGCGTACTCCAAGATCTGCACGCACGTCGGCTGCCCCGCGGCCCTGTACGAGCAGACCACCCACCACATCCTGTGCCCGTGTCACCAGTCGACCTTCGACGCCGCCGACGGCGCCAAGGTCATCTTCGGCCCGGCCGCCCGGCCCCTGCCTCAGCTGCCGATCGCCGTCGATAATGAGGGATACCTCGTCGCAACGGCGGACTTCCCGGTCCCCGTCGGCCCCAGCTTCTGGGAGCGCGGCGACGCCGAGGCCGAGGTCCGTGAGAACGGAGCCCAACAGTAATGAGCATGGAGACCGTTCCCAAGCCCATCGAGGGCGCGAGCACCTACGTCGACGACCGTATCGGCGCGGGAAACTTCCTCCGGCGCAACCTCCGGAAGATCTTCCCCGACCACTGGTCGTTCCTGCTGGGTGAGATCGCCCTCTACTCGTTCATCGTCGTGCTGCTGACCGGCACGTTCCTGACGTTCTTCTTCAAGCCCGGCATGGGCCACGTCGAGTACACCGGGTCCTACGGTCCTCTGCAGGGCGTCGTCATGTCCGAGGCGTACGCCTCGGCGCTGAGCATCAGCTTCGACGTGCGCGGCGGTCTGCTGATGCGGCAGATGCACCACTGGGCGGCTCTGCTGTTCATCGCCGGCATGATGGTCCACATGCTGCGGGTGTTCTTCACCGGCGCCTACCGCAAGCCCCGTGAGTTCAACTGGCTGATCGGCGTGCTGCTGCTGACGCTGGCGCTGCTCGCGGGCCTGACCGGTTACTCCCTCCCCGACGACCTGCTCTCCGGCGCCGGTCTGCGGATCACCGAGGGTGTGGCGATCTCGCTGCCGCTGATCGGCACCTGGCTCACGTTCTTCCTCTTCGGCGGCGAGTATCCGGGCGAGGACGTCATCGCCCGCTTCTACTCGATCCACATCCTGCTCATCCCGGCCATCCTGCTGGCGCTCATCTCGGCCCACATGATCCTGATGTGGGTCCAGAAGCACACGCAGATGCCGGGCAAGGGCCGCACCAACGAGAACGTGGTGGGCGCGCCGTTCTACCCGGCCTTCATGATCAAGGCCGGCGCCTACTTCATGTTCACCTTCGGGGTCATCGCGCTGCTGGGCACCTTCGCCCAGATCAACCCGATCTGGCTGTACGGTCCCTACACCCCCGCCGACATCTCGGCGGGCTCGCAGCCCGACTTCTACATGGGCTTCCTCGAAGGCTCGCTGCGCCTCATGCCCGCCTGGGAGCTCAACCTCTTCGGCACCGGGGGCGGCACGATCGCGATGAGCGTGCTCATCCCGGCCCTGGTGCCGATGGGCATCGTGATGACGGGCCTGGCGCTGTATCCGTTCATCGAGCAGTGGGTCACCGGGGACCGCCGCGAGCACCACGTCGTGGAGCGTCCCCGCAACAACCCGCACCGCACCGCGATCGGCATGTCGGCGGTCACGTTCTACGGCGTGCTGTGGCTGCTGGGCGCCAACGACGAAATCTCCGCGTTCTTCCACATCTCGCTGAACTGGACGACCTACGCGGGCCGGTTCCTGGTCATCGCGGGTCCCGTGATCGCCTACATCGTCACCTACCGGATCTGCCTCGGCCTGCAGCGCAGCGACGCGGCGATCATCGGCCACGGTGTCGAGTCCGGTGTGATCAAGCGGCTGCCCCACGGCGAGTACATCGAGGTCCACGTACCGCCGCACGAGGCGATCGAGGCCCACATGCGGGGCAAGGAGGCGGTCCCGATCGTCTCCGGAGACGGCGCGGGTCCGAAGGGTCGCGACGACATCCCCTCCAAGGGGATGCGCGGCCCGCTCGGCCGGCTCCGCGCCAAGATGAGCGCGGCGTACGGCGGCGAGAAGATCCCGCTGGACGACGGCCACGGCCACGGCGAGGGTCACGGCGCCATCGGCGACGGGAGCCACGAGGAGCACGCGACGGTCGGCAAGAGCGGCGAGGACAAGTCCCTGACCCGCTGATCCGTCACGGCCTGCGCCACCGGCCACCCGAGGGGCCCGGACACCACACGGTGTCCGGGCCCCTTGTCGTTCGGGGTCGTTCGCGAGGTCGCTCGCGGGTCGTTCACGGGATGATGTCCACGAACCGCCGGCCCCTCTCGGCACCACGAAGGCGATGCCGGTGAGCCGCCGGGAGCACCGAGGCCGCGCGGGCTCACGCGGCGGCACCCGTCACGGCGCGGGAGGGCGTCTCCGCGCCGCCGGGAGCACGGCGACACCTCGGACGGAGACATCTGAGCTGCCATGATGCCCCCGGAAGGCCCTCAGAGGGCTTCTCGGGGGCTTTCGTGTACCAGACCGGGAGTCGGGGGCGCCCAAGCCGCGTCTCCCGCCCTCGGCGGATTTCAGGGCGCCGCGGCCGGTGGCCGTCCCCGCCCCGAGGCGCTCAACCGCGTCCTCGCACCGGGGCCGTCAGACGTCGTCGGTGGTGAAGTGCTTGAGGCTGCTCCACTTGAGCCATTCCTTCCAGCTCTCCTGCCAGTGGCCCCACCCGTTGGTGGGCTCCAGGACGCGGGGCGAGCCGGTGATGATGATCGGGTCCCCGATCAGGGTGTTGTCGAGGAACCACTTGGCGTTGCTCGGGCTGACGTTGACGCATCCGTGGCTGACGTTGGAGTTGCCCTGGGAGCCGACCGACCACGGGGCGCTGTGGATGTACTCGCCGCTGTTGGAGATGCGGACGGTGTCGTAGACGGTCAGCTGGTAGTAGCCGGGGGAACCGGGACCGATGCCCGGGGAGGTCATCACGGTGACGTTCTCCCTGGACATGGCGAGATGCACCCCGCTGGTCGTGTGGTACTTCCAGTCGCCGCCCTGCCCGGCGCTCATCGGCATCTCGCGGACGACCTTGCCGTTGCGTTTCACCGTGAGGTTGTGCGACTGGATGGTGCCCCGGGTGATCTGCGAGCGGCCGATCTTGAAGTTGACGACCTTGTTCGCGGCCCCGTACAGGCCGTCGCCGCCGCGCACCCCCGCGAGGCGGGCCTCGACCCTGACCTTGGTGCCCGAGGGCCAGAAGTTCTTCGGGCGGAAGTGCACGTTCCGGTTGTCGAACCAGTGCCACGCGCCCAGGACCGGCCTGGAGGTGCGGACGAGAAGGTTGCGCTCGATGGAGACGCGGTCGGTGACGTCCCGGTCGAAGGTGATCATCACCGGCATGCCGACGCCGACGGTGAGGCCGGTCGAGTCCCTGCCCGGCATGAAGCTCTCGATCGTGAAGGTCTCGTTCCCCTTCACCGTGGAGAAGGTGGAGGTCTTGGTGGTGACGGCGCCCTCCGGGTTGACGGCCGTCACGGAGACCTCGTAGGAGGCTCCAGGAGCCGCCAGGCCGCTGCTGCGCCACTGTGTGCCGTCGGCGCTGAGAACGCCCGGCAGGGAGCCCTTGGCGCCCTTCACGGCCTTCACGGCGACCTGCTTGAGGGTGCCCCCCTGCGCCGCGACCAGGACGGGCGTGTCCGTGGCGACCCCCGTGGCCCTGTCGAGGGGGGCCACGGTGACGGCCGCGGCCGCGGCGGCCGGGTTCTGTGACGCCTGCGGCGCCTTCTCGCCCTGTACGGCGGTGTTTCCCGAGCAGGAGGCCGTCACCAGTGCGAGGGCAAGCAGTCCCGCTCCCTGGCTCCGACCACGGATCGCGTGCCCCACATGAACTCCCCTGTCCCGGACTGAACCACTGAGTCAGTTATTACCCGGAGTAAGCGGTTCGCCACATAAGACGACCGCCTGGAGCGTCCAATAAACGCCAAAAAGCGGGCCACGGAAGTTTTTCCGTGGCCCGCCCGGTTTGTGGTGAGAAGCGCGGGGTCAGTGCGAGAAGTTGCCCCGGTAGTACTCGAAGACGAAACCGATCATGCTCATCACGATCGCGAAGACGCCGATCAGGAACAGCCACCAGCCGATGACCAGGCCGACCCCACTGAGCGCGACGGCGAGGCAGACGAAGAGCGGCCACCAGCTGTGCGGGCTGAAGAAGCCGAGCTCCCCCGCGCCGTCGCTGATCTCGCCCTGCTTGTCGTCCTCCGGCTGGTCGCCGATGCGGCGGGCCGTGTACATGAGGTAGTAACCGATCATGAACGCGAAGCCCACCGAGATGGCCATCGCGGTCGTGCCGACCGGCTCCTTCGACCAGTACCAGTAGACGACGTCCACGGCGGCGAAGAAGACGCCGCAGAGGATGAACAGCCAGCCCTGGACCTTCATCGGTTCTCCTCCAGCTCACGGGCCGGGATGTGCGGGTGCTTGAGGTCGAACGCCGGGCGCTCGGACCGGATGCGGGGCAGCGAGGTGAAGTTGTGCCTCGGCGGCGGGCAGGACGTCGCCCATTCGAGGGAGTTGCCGTAACCCCACGGGTCGTCCACGGTGACCTTCGGCGCGGTCTTGTGGGTCTTCCACACGTTGTACAGGAACGGCAGCGTGGAGGCGCCCAGCAGGAACGCGCCCACCGACGAGATCATGTTGAGATCGGTGAACCCGTCGATCGGGCTGTAGTCGGCGTAGCGGCGCGGGAAGCCCTGCGCGCCGAGCCAGTGCTGCACCAGGAAGGTGGTGTGGAAACCGATGAACAGCGTCCAGAAGTGGATCTTGCCCATCGTGTCGTTCAGCATCTTGCCGGTGAACTTGGGCCACCAGAAGTAGAAGCCCGCGAACATCGCGAACACCACGGTGCCGAAGACCACGTAGTGGAAGTGCGCGACCACGAAGTAGGAGTCGGAGACCTGGAAGTCCAGCGGCGGGGAGGCGAGGATGACGCCGGTCAGGCCACCGAACAGGAACGTCACCAGGAAGCCGATCGAGAACAGCATCGGTGACTCGAACGACAGATGGCCGCGCCACATGGTGCCGATCCAGTTGAAGAACTTCACCCCGGTGGGCACCGCGATGAGGAACGTCATGAAGGAGAAGAACGGCAGCAGCACCTGTCCGGTGGGGAACATGTGGTGCGCCCACACGGTGATCGACAGACCCGCGATCGCGATCGTCGCGCCGACCAGGCCGATGTAGCCGAACAGCGGCTTGCGGCTGAAGACCGGCAGGATCTCGGTCACGATGCCGAAGAAGGGCAACGCGATGATGTAGACCTCAGGATGCCCGAAGAACCAGAACAGGTGCTGCCAGAGCAGCGCGCCGCCGGTCTCGGGGGCGAAGATGTGCGTGCCGAGCTTGCGGTCGGCCTCCAGCGCGAGCAGCGCGGCGGCCAGCACCGGGAAGGCCATCAGCACCAGGATCGAGGTGAGCAGGACGTTCCAGGTGAACATCGGCAGGCGGAACATCGTCATGCCGGGCGCGCGCATGCAGATGATCGTGGTGATGAAGTTCACCGAGCCGAGGATCGTGCCCAGACCGCTGATGGTGAGGCCCACGATCCACAGGTCGCCGCCGATCCCGGGCGAGCTGATCGCGTTCGACAGCGGGGTGTAGGCGAACCAGCCGAAGCTCGCCGCGCCGCCCGGGGTGATGAAGCCCGACAGGGCGATGAGGCTGCCGAAGGTGAAGAGCCAGTAGCTGACCATGTTCAGCCGCGGGAACGCGACGTCGGGGGCGCCGATCTGCAGCGGCATGAGCTCGTTGGCGAAGCCCGCGAACAGCGGGGTCGCGAACATCAGCAGCATGATCGTGCCGTGCATGGTGAACAGCTGGTTGAACTGCTCGTTGCTGGTGAACTGCAGACCGGGCTGCGCCAGCTCCGCCCTCATGATCAGCGCCATCACGCCGCCGATCAGGAAGAAGATGAACGAGCTGATCAGGTAGAGGTGTCCGATGATCTTGTGATCGGTGGACGACGCCCACTTCGTGATGATCGAGCCCTTACGGGTCGGCGGCACCGGGGAGTGGACGAGGGGTTCGTTAAGTGCGGTCACTGGGCACCCGCCTGGCTAGCGATGTACTGGTCGAACTCATCCGGGGTGACGAGTTTCACCGAGAAGAGCATCCGGCTGTGGTCGACGCCGCAGAGCTCGGCGCAGCGCCCGGCGTGGACGGTGCCGGGCTTGTCCAGGGTGTCGACCTCGAACTTGTTGTTCACCCCGGGGATCACGTCGAGCTTGAAGTGGAACGCCGGGACCCAGAAGGAGTGGATGACGTCCGGCGAGTGCAGGTCGAACCTCACCTTCCTGCCGGCCGGCAGCACCAGCTGCGGCCCCTTGGTGTAGTCGGAGGCGGGCTGGCCGACCACCTGGGCGGTCTTGCCGTTGTACTCCGTGGTGAAACGCCAGCTCCACTGGAAGCCCTCGACCTTGACCGTCACGTCGGGCTTCTCGGACATGCTGGTGATGTAGTTCTGGTCGCGCGCGGTGAAGAAGAAGAAGACGCCGACCATGATGATCGGCACCACCGTGTAGAGGATCTCGATCGGGAGGTTGTACCGCACCTGAGGCGGCAACTCGTCCTTGGAGTTCTTCTTCTTACGGTGGAAGGCGACGGACCACAGGATCAGGCCCCACACGACCACACCGGTGGCGAGGGCGGCGATCCACGATCCGTTCCACAGACTCTGGACGGCTTCGGACTGCTTGGTGACGCCCTCGGGCAAGCCGGCTCGGGACCAGTCTTCGGCACTGCACGCCGTCAGGGAAACCAGCAGCAGTGCCAGAGCGGCAGCGCGCGGCACCCGGCGGCGGGCCAACGGACGCCGTGCAGAACGGCGGGTCGGACTCACGGATCGCCTACCCCACAGATGAAGCCCAGGAGTCGCTCCTGGGCGGTCGTTTGTTCACGTTCAAGATTTCGTAGTTCACAGCTTCACGCTGGGGGACACATTAGCGCGGACCACCCTCGCCCTCCCCCGCAGCCCCCGTGCGCACCGCGCGTGGTGCGACGATTGAGAGGTGGCGTACTTCGACGCGGCCTCCACGGAGCCGCTGCACCCCCAGGCTCGCGAGGCTCTGATCGCGGCCCTCGACGTCGGCTGGGCCGACCCCGCGAGACTGTACGGTGCCGCCCGCCGGGCAAGGATGTTACTGGAACAGGCGCGTGTCGAGGTGGCCGAGGCGCTGGGCGCCAGGCCCGACGAGGTCTCCTTCACCACCTCCGGCACCCAGGCGGTGCACCTGGGCGTCCTCGGCACCCTGCACGGACGCCGCAGGACGGGCCGCCGCCTGGTCACCTCGGCCGTGGAGCACTCCAGCGTGCTGCACGCGGCGGGCGTCCACGAGCGCGACGGCGGCTCGGTCGAGACGGTCGGCGTCGACATCACCGGCGCGGTCGACCCCGGCGCCTTCGGCGAGGCGGTCCGCGCCGAGGGCACGGCGCTGGCCTGCCTGCAGAGCGCCAACCACGAGGTCGGCACGCTCCAGCCGGTCGCCGAGGCGGCGGCGGCGTGCGCGGAGGCGGGGGTGCCCCTGCTGGTGGACGCTTCCCAGACGGTGGGCAGGATGCCGCCGCCCCCCGGCTGGTCGGTGCTCGCCGCCGGCGCGCACAAGTGGGGCGGGCCCGCCGGGGTCGGCGTGCTGGTGGTCCGCAAGGGCACCCGGTGGCGCACCCCCCTGCCCGAGGACGACCGCGAGCGCCGCCGGGTCCCCGGGTTCGAGAACGTCCCCGCGATCGTCGCCGCGGCCGCCGCGCTGCGCGCCATGGTGGCCGAGTCGGCCGTGGAGTCGGCCAGGCTCTCGGCGCTGGTGGATCGCGTCAGGGCCGAGGTGCCCCGGCTCGTCCCCGACGTCGAGGTCATCGGTGATCCGGTCGCTCGGGCACCGCATATCGTCACCTTTTCGTGTCTTTACGTGGAAGGTGAGGCATTGCTCACCGAGCTGGACAAGGCCGGGTTCTCGGTGTCGTCCGGCAGTTCCTGCACGGCGAGTACGCTTCGTCCGTCGCATGTTTTGGAGGCCATGGGCGTGCTCACGCACGGGAACGTCCGCGTTTCGCTGCCCCGGGGCACCTTGACGGCGGATGTCGACCGCTTCCTCTCCGTCCTGCCGGGCATGGTGCGCAGGATCCGCGAGGAGGCGGGGGTCAAGCTTTGATCAACATTCGGGGAGTGAAGACGCGATGACCTCCAGCCAGGCCACCCCGGCGGGATCGGCGCAGCCGGTAGCCCTCACGATCGACGCGCTGGGCAAGAAGTGCCCGATCCCGATCATCATGCTCGCGGCCCAGATCAACGACGTGCCGCGCGAGGGGATCGTCGCGGTCCTCGCCGACGACCCGGCCGCCTTCACCGACATCCCGGCCTGGTGCCGGTTGAAATCGCACCACCACGTGGGCAGCCACGAACGCCCCGAGGGCGGCTGGGCCATCCACGTGCGCCGCAATTACTGACATGTCCCGAAATTGGGTATGACCCTCCCGGAAACACGCCCAAACAGTTCGGGGGGACGACATGAGTGGTGAGACGGCGAGAGACCTGATGCACACCGGGGTCAGGTGCGTCGAGGCACACGAGACACTCGACCGGGCGGCGCAGATGATGCGGGACATGAACGTGGGCGCCCTGCCCATCTGCGGCAGCGACGACCGGCTGAAGGGGATCATCACCGACCGCGACATCGTGGTCAAGTGCGTGGCGCACGGCCTCGACCCCTCCACGACGACCGCGGAAGACCTCGCCACCGGCCTGGTCTGGGTGTCGTCGGACGCGAGCGTCGAGGAGGCGCTCGCCAAGATGGAGGAGAACCAGATCCGGAGGCTGCCGGTGATCGAGGACGGCCGCATCGTCGGCATGATCACCGAGGCCGATCTGGCGAGGAAGCTGCCCGACGACAAGATGGCCGAGTTCGTGCATCGCGTCTACGCGAATCTCTGACACCCGGCACCCGGCCGGCACCAGACCGGCACAGGTGCCTGACGGTGGCCGCCGTACCGGCGGCACCGGCCGGGGCCACCGCCGGGCGACGGCCCGGCGGTGCTCCGATCGGCGGCTCGAACACGGTGCCCGGGAAAGACATGGGTCCGAAGAGACGCCGTGGCGCAACGGCTCAGCCGAGGCGTCGCGGCCGTGATGGCTCAGGGATGACCGTCACGGCCGTGGCGACTCGGGAGGAGCGTCACAGGCCCGGTGGCTCAGGCCTGGTGGTCAGGCGCGGCGGCTCAGGCGCGGTGGCTCAGGCGTGGTGGCACTTCACGAAGGCGGCCACCTCGGCCGCGGCGTCGGCACCGTAGGCGTCGGCGAGGCGCTCCAGGAAGACCTTCTGGCCGAGCTCGTACTCCTGGCCGCCGACACGCTCCAGGACGTGGGTGGCGGTGAGGTTGCCGACCTGGCCGCAACGCTCCAGGGACAGCCCCCAGGCCAGGGCGGCGAGGAAGCCGGAACGGAAGGCGTCGCCCACGCCGGTGGGGTCGACCTTGCCGAGCTCGGGCGCCGAGGGGACGTGCAGGGACGGCTCGCCCTCGCGGTCGATGACGACGCCCTTGGGACCGAGCGTGGTGACGCGGACGCCGACCCGGCCGAGGATCTCCTCGTCGCTCCAGCCGGTCTTCTGCTCGATCATGCCCTTCTCGTAGTCGTTGCCGAACAGGTAGGCGGCGCCGTCGACCAGCTCACGGATCTGCTCCCCGGGCATACGGGCGAGCTGCTGGGAGGGATCGGCCGCGAACGGGATCGCGCGCTGGCGCGCCTCGGCGGTGTGCCTGAGCATCGCCTCGGGGTCGTTGGGGCTGATCAGCACCAGGTCCAGGCCACCGATCCGCTGGGCCACCGGACCGAGCTCGATGAGGCGGGCCTCGGCCATCGCGCCGGTGTAGAACGAGGCGATCTGGTTGTGATCCTCGTCGGTCGTACACAGGAAGCGCGCGGTGTGGTGCGTCTCGGAGACGTGGATGGAGTCGCAGTCGACGCCATGGCGCTCCAGCCAGGAGCGGTAGTCGGCGAAGTCGGAGCCGACCGCGCCGACCAGGACGGGCCTGAGGCCCAGGCAGCCCATTCCGAACGCGATGTTGGCCGCGCAGCCGCCGCGGCGGACCTGCAAGTCGTCCACGAGGAACGACAGGGAGACCCGGTGGAGCTGATCGGCGATGAGCTGGTCACTGAAGCGGCCGGGAAAGGTCATCAGTTGGTCGGTCGCGATTGAGCCGGTGACGGCGATGCGCACGGGGTTCTTCTCCTCGTTGTCAGCATCTCTGGAAACGCGGGCGGTTGGTCCACGCGGGAAGATGAGCCACGCAAGAATACGCGACCTTGCTCGCGTCCCGCTCGTGTCAGCGTGCTACCGCGGCCGCGCACGCGAAAGCCCCGCGAGGGTGACCGATGTCACCCCCGCGGGGCCGGGCGTTCTCGCTCGCCCGCCTCGCGGAGAACTCGCCTAGTTGAACGAGTCGCCGCAGGCGCACGAGCCGGTGGCGTTGGGGTTGTCGATCGTGAAGCCCTGCTTCTCGATCGTGTCGACGAAGTCGACGGTGGCGCCCACGAGGTAGGGGGCGCTCATCCGGTCGGTGACCACGCTCACGCCGTCGAAGTCGGAGACGACGTCGCCGTCCATCGAACGGTCGTCGAAGAAGAGCTGGTAGCGCAGGCCGGAACAGCCGCCGGGCTGCACGGCCACGCGCAGCTGGAGACCTTCCTCGCCCTGCTGCTCCAGCAGGCTCTTGACCTTCGCCGCGGCCGCGGAACTGAGGATCAGGCCCTGCGCCGTGGTCTCGCTGCTCTCAACCGACATGTTGGTGACTCCCGCGTCTGCGTCGGCCGCTCCCCGGGAACGGCTGTCTGTTTTTGACGTCCTTCTCAGACGCTACCAACACCCGTCCCCCGGCACACATTCCTCAGCCGCCAGAACCATCCACCTTTGGACAAAGACCCCTCCCCCGGAATAAAGCCCCAATCCTGTGTGTCATCATTAGTCGTCACTTAGACGATAAGGGGGTGTGGCCATGACGACCACCGAGACCGGGCTTCCGCTCTTCGTCCTCGGCAGGGGGGTCGACCCGCACAGCGAGCGCGGCGTCGACTGTCCCGGCGAGCTGCCGTCCGCTTCCGATCCGGCGCTCGTCGAGCGCGCCAGGAGGGCGAAGGCGGCACTCGGCGACAGGGTCTTCGTGCTGGGCCATCACTACCAGCGTGACGAGGTCATCCAGTTCGCCGACGTGACCGGCGACTCGTTCAAACTCGCGAAGGAGGCCGCGGCCCGGCCCGGCGCCGAGTACATCGTCTTCTGCGGTGTGCACTTCATGGCCGAATCCGCCGACATCCTCACCTCGGACTCCCAGAAGGTCGTGCTGCCCGACCTCGCGGCGGGATGCTCGATGGCCGACATGGCCACCTTCGACCAGGTCGAGGAGTGCTGGGAGGCCCTGGAGGACGCGGGGATCGCCGGGGTCACCGTCCCCGTCACCTACATGAACTCCAGCGCCGACATCAAGGCGTTCTGCGGGCGCAACGGCGGCGCCGTGTGCACCTCCTCCAACGCCAGGCGCGCCCTGGAGTGGGCCTTCTCCCGCGGGGAGAAGGTGCTCTTCCTCCCCGACCAGCACCTGGGCCGCAACACCGCGGTGCTGGAGATGGGCCTGTCGCTGGAGGACTGCGTCGTCTACAACCCGCACCGGCCGAACGGCGGCCTCACCGCCGAGCAACTCGAGAACGCCAAGATGATCCTGTGGAAGGGGCACTGCTCGGTGCACGGCCGCTTCAGCCCCGAGTGCGTGGACGACGTCCGCGCCCGCATCCCCGGCGTCAACGTGCTGGTCCACCCCGAGTGCAGGCACGAGGTGGTCACCAAGGCCGACCACGTCGGTTCGACCGAGTACATCATCAAGAAGATCGAGGAGGCTCCGGCCGGATCCTCCTGGGCGGTGGGCACCGAGCTGAACCTGGTCAAGCGGCTCGGCGCCATGTTCCCCGACAAGAACGTGACGTTCCTGGACCGGACGGTCTGCTACTGCTCGACGATGAACCGGATCGACCTTCCGCACCTGGTGTGGGCGCTGGAGTCGCTCGCCTCCGGTCAGGTCGTCAACCAGATCACCGTGGACGCCGACACCGCCCACTGGGCCGGGGTCGCCCTGGACCGGATGCTCGCCCTGCCCTGACCTCATGGCCAGGCCCCGGCCGGGGAAGGTCTCGATCCCTGATCCTGCCGGGCTCGGGGTCCCTGCGGCTCCACCCCGACCTCAGGGACCTCAGGGACCTCAGGGACCTCAAGTGGACGGGCCCCGGCGGGTGGTGACCCGCCGGGGCCCGTCGCGTGCCGGGGACCTGTCGCGTACCCGGGGTCGGGGGAGCACCGCGTGAGCGGGGCCTATTCGAGCTCGTAGACCACCCTGACGCTGACGGACACGTTCTTGGTGCCGGGGCTGATCGACGCCCTGTCGACAGCCGCGGCGAAGCCGACGAACGGCGTCGGCGGGGTGACGTTCTGCTCGGTGATCTCCATGACGCGGCCGAGCCCTCGGCCCGCGAGCCTGGCGTACTGCGTGGCACGGCTCTTCGCGTCCCTGAACGCGATATCGCGCGCCAGCCTGAGCGGCACCCGGTTGTCGGACACCTCGAAGGTGACACCGTTGAACCGGACCGCCTCTCCGGCGGCGGCCGCCGCGTCCACCACGTCGTCCGCCTTGTCAAGGTCGCGCACTATCGCCTCGATGCCCTGCGTGGCCCGGTATCCGGAGATCGTGGGGTAGTCCTTGTACTCGGGGGCGAGGGTGAGCTCGTCGGTCCGCAGGTCCTTCGGCGCGACCCCGGCCGCGAGCAGTGCCTGCGTCAGGTCGGCGGCGGCGGCACGGGCCGCGGTGAACGCCTCACCGGGGGTGGGACGGCGCGCCTCGACGCCGGTGTCCAGTCGCATGATGTCGGGGGTGGTGGACACGCTGCCCTCTCCCACGACCGTGATGTGAGGGCGGCCGCCCTCCACGGTCGCCACGGAGGAATCGGAATCCGCGAGCGCGGTGCCGCCGGACAGACCGGCGAAGAACAGTCCCGTGGTGACGAGCACCGCCGAGGTGATCGCCTGAGACATCCTGATCATGGAGTCATGACACCACGGGACCGTGATCGCGGCGGCGAGCCCCGCGCGCTCCCTGTCGTGTCTTGGCCGAACCTCGGACGGCTGTTTTGCCTTCGCCCCACGGGTCGGGGACCTGCCGGGGAAGCCGGGCGAGCCTAGATCCGGGCGAGCCCCCGCCACCAGCCCAGCAGCCCGCCGTCCCCCTCGATCGCGTAGTCGTCGGGGCTGCGGCGTCCCCACACGACCTGGAGCAGGTCGGCCGACGTGGCGGCGAGCACGGTCACGGTGCCCGGTCGCAGGGACCGCTGGTAGTGGAAGCGGTCGGGGTCGAGAGTGATCACCCACCCGGCTCCGGTGTCGGCCTGCAGCGAGATCGTCTCACCACCGCCCCTGATCTCGGCCACGTCCGGG
Source organism: Streptosporangium sp. NPDC000509 (assembly GCF_042898365.1). Lineage (NCBI taxonomy): Bacteria > Bacillati > Actinomycetota > Actinomycetes > Streptosporangiales > Streptosporangiaceae > Streptosporangium > Streptosporangium sp. NPDC000509. Next base: position 561,351 of record NZ_JBIAYX010000001.1, read on the forward strand.
TTCCACTTCACATGCGGCAGGATGTCGAGAAACTCCTCGACCCCGTCGGCCGCCACGTGCTCGTCGATCGCGACCGGGACGCCCAGCGCGAGCTCGGCGTCCACCCGGTGCACCAGGGTCTCGTACAGCATCCGCCTCGACCAGAACCGCACCCGCCGCTCCCCTCCCCAGGACCACATCGGCTCCTGTGGATCCCGCGACAGCAGCGCCTCGGGCAGGAAGGAGGTGCCCTCGCCGAGCCAGGCGGCATATCCGGCCGGGTCGGCGGGCAGGCCCATGTCCATGCCGTCGCGGTCGTAGCGCCTCTCGGCCAGGTCCCGCACCATGGCGGCCACCCACCGATGCACGCCTCCGGTGTGGGCGGTGAGCCTCGCCAGATCCCAGCCGGGACAGGTGAGCACGGAAACGGAGAGGTCACGTCCGCGCAGCACGTCGGCCATCCGGGTGATCTCCGCGGCGGCGGCCGCGGTGTGCTCGGCGTGGGTCCACTCCCTCATGTCAGCCCTCTCGTGTGAAGCGCATGAACTGCTTCTCGTACTCCTTGGCGTCGGTGCTGGTGGCCAGCACCCGCTGTGCCTTCCCCTTGAAGTCGAACACCACCGCCTCGTAGCCGGAGCCCTTGCGCCGCCAGCCCGCGATGTGCTCGTCGTCGTACCAGCCGATGAGCCGTTCCGTCTCGAACGGGATCCTGACCTTCGCGGGTGCGTCGGAGCCGGTGGACCAGACGCAGATCTCCTTCTTACTCTCCTTGCAGTACGTCAGCAGGGAGGAGCCGGACGGGGAGATGTCGTCGCCCTCGACCGTGATCGGGGTGCCCACGTCCAGCAGGGTCTGCAGCACGGTGCCCTGGGTGTCGTAGAAGCGGATGCGCTGGGTCTTGCCGGTGAGCGCCCAGGTGCCGACGGCCCGGCCGTCCCCCCTCCAGAAGTAACTCCACGTGCCGGCGTCCTTCTCCTTCACGCGGACGACCCTCGCCTTCTTCGTGGCGACGTCGATGATCGCGAAGCCGTACTCCTTGCTGGTGTCGCCGACCGCCTCATACAGGGTGACCAGACCGCGCTTGCCGTCCGGTGACCACTGCGGCAGCGTCGGGTAGACCGGCGCCTTGGTGACCCTGATCCTGGTCGCCGCACCGGATCGATGATCGATGACCGAGACGATCGCGTAGCTGTCCGTGTCGTAGATCCGGTCGGTGCCCAGCGCCTGGGTGCCCGCGGCGTTCACCGTGTACTGGAAGTACTTGTCGTTCTTGACGAACCGTTCGGTGCCCTGCCGACGAACGTAGAGGGTCTTGTCCCACTCCAGGCTGTAGGAGCTCAGCTTGATCGGGTCCTGCGTGCTCTCGTGGAGGGTGATCGAGCTGCCGGGCAGCTTGATCGTGCTCGTGTCCTGCGGCACCGTCGGGACGGTGGGGGTGGGGGTGGGCGCGGGGGTGCTCACGCCCTTCGTGACACCTGCCTGTGTGCCCCCCGGCGTCTCCGTGGTGTCGCGCGTCGCCAGTACGACGCCCCCGGCCACGAGCGCGGTGACCAGCACACCCCCCACGATCGCCGGCCACATCTTGCGCCCGCGCCGCTCGGGGGCCGACCGGCCCGGGTACGTCGGCCCGGGGTTCTGGTACTGGGGACCCGCGGAGGAGGGGAAGGCCGCGGGAGCGCCGTAGGACTGAGGTGCGGGCTGTCCGGGATATCCGGGCTGCGGATGCCCGGGGCCCTGCGGGGGGTAGCCGCCCGCGTAGCCGTCGTGACCGGGATACCCGCCGGGGAAGTGCCGGGTGGGCGGCTCCTGCTGCGGGTAACCGTGCGGCCCGGACTGCTGGGCGTGGCCACGTGGGTCCGACTGTTGAAGGTGCTGGGGATACGCAGCCTGGCCGCGCGGATCGGACTGCTGGGGATTCGGCACATGACCGTGCGGGTTCGACTGCTGGAGGTGCGGGACATGACCGGCGGGGCCACCCTGCGGACTCCCCATCGGGTAGCCCACGCCGGGCCCGCTCTGCTGGGGATAAGGCTGCGGCCCCGAGTGCTGCCCCTCGCCCTGCGGACGCCGCTGCCCGTACGCGGTGTGCTCGGGATCGTTTCCGCCCGGATGTCCGCCGGGGCCGGTCCGCTGCGCCGCGGCGGCCGAGCCCTCGGCGAGGATGCCGCGCGGCGCGGTGGGCAGGGCGGCGCCGGTCGCACCGCCCGTGTCACCGGGACCACCGGCGTGGCCGAGCAGCCTCAACAGCGCCTCTCCCGCGGTGGGACGCTGGGTGGGGTCCTTGGACAGGCACTGCCCGACCAGGTCGCGCAGCGCCGGATCGGCGATCGCTCCCAGCTCCGGCTCCATGTTCATGATCCGGTTGAAGATCGCCGGAAGGCTGTCCGTGCCGAACGGCGGCTGCCCGGTGGCCGCGAAGACCATCGTGCAACCCCACGCGAACATGTCGGCGGGCGAGCCCGCGTTCTCCCCCGCCAGTTGCTCGGGGGTCATGTAGGAGGGGGTGCCGATCGCCATCGCGGTCAGCGTGGAGGTCCGGTCGAGCGCCTTGGCGATACCGAAGTCGATCACTCGGGGGCCGTCGGAGGCGAGCAGCACGTTGGAAGGCTTGAAGTCGCGGTGCACGATCCCCGCCTGGTGGATCGCGACGAGCGCGGTGACCGTGCCGATCGCCAGGCGGTGCAGGCCCGCGCCCTCACGAGGTCCCTCGCCGGTCACGACCGCGTCGAGCGTCGGACCGTCGATGTACTCGCTGACGATGTACGGGCGATGCTCGTCGACACCCGTCTCGATCACCGCGGCGGTGCAGAAGGGCGCGACACGCTGGGTCGTGCTGACCTCGCGGACGAAGCGTTCCATCGCCTCCTCGTCCTGCGTGAGATCCGCGCGGAGCAATTTGACCGCGACACGCGCTCCCGTCGGGGAAACGCCCAGGTAGACCGTTCCCTGGCCTCCCTCACCGAGCCGGGCGGTGAGCCGATACTCCCGCACCCTCTCGGGATCCCCGGGCCGCAGGGACACGAGGTCCGCCATGGTCACACCCTTCTCCCGTGATGATTTCCGGTCCCATTGTGGGGGCAAAGGGTCACAGGACGTACATCAAACCGCAAGCCGGACGGGCCGGTGTGGCACGCTCCATGCGTCCCACCGGTCACACGGCAGGGCCTCGCGGGAAAGGGGTTCGCGGGAGAACCTCCCCGAGACCGGGCACACCTCGCCGGGCGCACGAGCACGGCGCCGGAGGGCGAACGTCTCGGAGGCCGGGCACACTTCACCGCGCCACGCGGGCACGTCACCGGGGGTGGCGAACCCTCCAGGCCAGGCGCGTACCTCGCGGGCACGTGGTGGCGGGCCTTCAGAGGCCGGGAGCGCCCCAGAGGGGAAACCAGCGGCCGAGATCGGGCTCGATCTCCAGCTCGCCGCCGATCGCACCGCGTACCTGCAGCTCCAGGGCGTTGTCCCTGCGCTGCGTCTGCCCCGTCCCATGCTCGGCGGGCAGCGGAGCGAACGGGTAGAAGGTGCCCTGCTTGTAGAGGTAGACCAGGGCGAGGCCGCGACCGCCGGGGTCGGTGAAGGAGATGAGCGAGCAGAGCAGGGAGGGGCCGAAACCCGCCGCCTCAAGGGAGGAGTTGACCGCGTGCAGGTCCGTGACGAGATCACCGAGCATGTCGGGACCACGGCGCACCAGCAGCCACGTGTAGCCGAAGGAGTCCTTCGAGAACTCCACCGGGGGGCCGCCTCCGGCGTTCAGCAGCTGGGTGATGTCGCGCTCCAGCTCGGCGAACGCCCCGCCCTCGGCCGAGCGGAAGCAGACCGCCCCCACGCCCGTCGGCGCCAGGCCGGTGGCGGCCTGCAGGGTCACCGCGGCCGAAGGCAGCGCGAACAGCGCGTCCAGGTCGGCCTTGGCCGGTTCGCTGCGCCCCATCAGCACGTTCCACCAGCGCATCGATCACTCCTCCGTCTCGTCCCCGCACGGCGTGGCGCGCCTGTCCGCGCGTCCGGTCATCCACCCTGCCCGAGCTGGGCGGAGATCCTGTTGAGCTGATCCAGGCGCTGGTTCAGCGGCGGGTGGGTCGCGAAGAGGGCGGACAGGCCCGCCTTGCCGGACAGGGCCGGCGCGAAGAAGAAGGCGTTGAACGGCTCGGCCTCGCGCAGATCCCTCGTCGGGATACGGGCCATCTCACCGCTGATCTTGACGAGGGCGCTGGCCAGGGCGGAGGGACGCTGGGTGAGCAGCGCTCCCGCGCGGTCGGCGGCCAGTTCGCGGTAGCGCGACAGGGCGCGGGTGAGCAGGAAGCTGACCGCGTACACCAGGGCCGAGACGAGCAGGATGATGAGGCCGATCGGCAGGCCGCCTCTGTCGTCGCGCCCGCGTCCGCCCAGGCCGCTGTAGAGCGCGACCCTGGTCATGAGCCCGGCGACGATGCCGAGGAAGGACGCGATCGTCATGACCGCGACGTCGCGGTGGGCCACGTGGGACATCTCGTGGGCCAGCACGCCCTCGAGCTCGCCCCTGTCGACCCGCCGCAGCAACCCCGTGGTCACGCAGACCACGGAGTTCTTCTGGTTGCGGCCGGTGGCGAACGCGTTCGGGACGTCCGAGTCGGCGATCGCCACCCGCGGCTTGGGCATGTCGGCGAGTGCGCACAACCTGTCGATCATGCCGTGCAACTCGGGAGCCTCCTGCGGGGAGACGACACGCCCGTGCATCGCGAACAGCGCGATGCGATCGGACATGAAGTACTGCACGAGCAGGATGCCACCGGCGATCACGAGCACCACGACGGCCCGGACGCCCAACGCGATCAACACGGCCACGAAGATCACGTAGAGCAGTCCGAGCAGGAACATGGTGATCACCATGCGCCTTGTCAGGCCCCGGTCCGGGGCAAACCGGGTTTTTGCCATATCCCCAATCTAACCGGGGATCAGTCCTTCGTTGCCGAGCATCTCCCGCACTTCGTCCATGGACGCGTCAGCGGGAGGCAAAATCAGCTCCGAGGACTCCAGGCTGTCGTCGGGCAGTGCCTTGCCGACGTGACGGACCTTGTCGAGCAGGGCGTGCAGCCTCACCCGGAAGGCATCCTCCTCGCCGGCCTCGATCGCGGCCTCCAGCTCGGCGTCCAGCGCGTTCAGCACGTCGAGGTCGGCGGGGGCGATGTCGATCTGCCCCTCCCCCATGATGCGGACGATCACAGGCCCTCCCCCGGCTGGCGCAGCTGCTGGGTCTGGTTGGACTCCGGCTGCTGCTGAGGCTGCTGGTGCTGCTGCTGGTACTGAGGTTGCTGCTGCTGGTGCTGAGCCGGTCCGGGCGTGATCGCGCCCTGCGGCGCGGGACCCTGACCCAGCTCGGCCTTCATCCGGGCGATCTCCAGCTCCACGTCGTTCCCGCCGCCCATGCGGTCGAGCTCGGCCTGGATGTCGTCGCCGCGCTGCCCGCTGAAGTCGTCGAGCGCGCCGCTGGCCAGCAGCTCGTCGATGGCACCCGCGCGGGCCTGCATGGAGGCGGTCTTGTCCTCGGCGCGCTGGATCGCCAGGCCGACGTCGCCCATCTCCTCGGAGATGCCGGAGAAGGCCTCGTTGATCCGCGTCTGCGCCTCGGCGGCGGTGTAGGTCGCCTTGATCGTCTCCTTCCTCGTCCGGAAGGAGTCGACCTTGGCCTGCAGCCTGTGAGAGGCCGTGGTGAGCTTCTCCTCCTCGGCCTGCAGGTTGTCGTGCTGCACGCGGAGGTCGGCGATCTGGGTCTGCAGGCTGCCGCGCCGGGTCAGCGCCTCACGGGCCAGGTCCTCACGGCCGACCCCGAGCGCTTTACGGCCCTGCTCCTCGAGCTTGCGCGCCTGCGCCTCGATCTGGTTGATCTGGAGCTCCACGCGCTTGCGCGAGGTGGCGACGTCCGCCACACCCCGGCGCACCTTCTGCAACAGCTCCAGCTGTCGCTGATATGAGTAGTCCAGGGTTTCGCGAGGATCCTCCATCTTGTCCAACGCGTTGTTCGCCTTGGACCTGAAGATCAGCGAAAGTCTCTTCATCACGCTCATGCGCGTCGGCCGTCCCCTTCTTCAAGTGCGCTTCGGGTCACCCCAAGTGATTCCAGCCCCACCGAAAAGCACCGGAGCCACCATAGGGTTCACCCTACGCATAACGCGCGGGGGCGTCACTAAGTTGCAGTCCCGGTAGGCTGACGTTGTGTTCCGACGTACCCAGACCACCGCGGACGACTCCCCCGCCTCCGCTAACGATCCTAAGCCTGCGGGCAAGGGGCGTCCCACACCCAAGCGACGGGACGCCGAAGGCCGTCGCCGGCAGCCGGTGAACGCCCCTCAAAACCGCAAAGAGGCCTACAAGAACCTCCGCGAGCGTCAGGCCAACGAACGCGTCAAGGCGCGCGAGGGCATGTTGCGCGGCGACGAGCGCTACTTTCCCGCCCGCGACAAGGGCCCCGTCAGGAAGTTCGCGCGCGACTGGGTCGACTCCCGTCGTCTCGTCAGCCAGTACTTCCTGCCGTTCTCCCTTCTCATCCTGCTGCTCACCTGGATCCCGTTCCCCCTCGAGGTCCGCGGTTACATCTACGCCGCGGTGATCACGGTCGGCTGGCCGCTCATGATGGTCACCGTGCTGCTCACCTCGATCTGGGTGTCCTGGAAGGTGAAGAACCTCGCCGCCGAGAAGTTCCCCAACGAGAACCTCAAGGGCGTCGGCTTCTACGCCGCCATGCGCGCGCTGCAGATCCGCAAACTGCGCTTCCCGCCGCCCGCCGTGCTGCCCGGCGGCAAGCCCGTCCCGCCGAAGAACTGACGGCGGCGGAGCCCGACCCGAGGAGCACCGCGGCCGAGCACATCCGTCCCCGAGTCCCGTCCCCTCCATGAGGGGACGGGACTTTTCACTTCTCTCCCGCCGGAAGGGCGTCTCCCCCGGGCGATGTCAGCCCTCGACGACGTTCCAGTCCAGCTCGCCGTCGGTGACGACCGGTTTCCAGTGGCCGATGGACCCGCCGGTCTCCAGGGCGCGCGCCGTCGCCCTCAGCAGGCCGTAGTACGAACGGAGCCGGACGCCCCCGGATGTGAGGCTCGTCCTGCCCTCGTGATGGACGGCACCGACATCGCGCGCCACAGAGTCGATCACCAGGTAACCGCCTCCGCTGTCGTCGGCACCGAACGGGATCATCCGTCCGTCCCACCACTCCGCCCGCGCCACGGTGCCGGCCCCGTCCCCTGTCTCCCCGTCCGTCGCGCACAGCCGCCGCCAGGTGTCGCGGATCCCGCGGACCCCCAGGTTCCAGGCGTTCGGGAACCCGAACGGCGAGATGCCGGGCACGACGGAGGATCCGTTGTGCCGCAGCAGGGAGGCACGCAGGTCGTCGGGGAAGCGCAGGCCCATCTGCGCCTCCGCGACGGCGATCGTACGGGCGCGGGCGGGTTCGCCCAGCGTGCGAAGGGTCGCGGGTGCGTTCGCCTCCAGCCACCTCTCGATGCGACGCCACTCGCGGTTCACCGCCCTCGTCACCTTCGGATCGAGCGCCCGCACCCGCGGACTCGACGCCCGCGGGCGGCAGTCGGCGTCGGGAGCCTCGACACTCTCGTACGGGGGCGAAGTCTCGTACGTCTCGTTTGGGGGCGAGGTCTCGTACGGCCAGGTGGGTCCCGGACTCCTCTCGGCGGCCTCCGCGAGTTCCCGCAGGTTGGACACCTCGCCGCACAGGTCTCCCTCGCACGGACGGTGCCCGCATACGGAACCGATCACGACCGTCCCCGTCTCCCCCTCTTCGACGTAGCGCGCCACCGAGTCGTCCTGGTCGACCGGTCCCGGCCCACACCGTTCGTCCGCGCCGGGCCGGCTCCCGACCTCGATCACCTCCATGGTCTCCCCTCCGTTCGAGAAGACCGCGCTCTCCAGGACCTGCGTGCCCGCGGCGAACAGGCACAGTCCCGCTCCCACGGCTCCCCAGCGGACCAGAAGGCGCCGGGTGGTCTCGTCCAGCGGCTCTCTCGGCGTCCGCCTCCGCTCGAACGTCCGCTCGACGGCGGCCTGGAAGGCGGAGGGGGTCCTGGCGGCGTACCGCCTGAGGTCCTCGTCCGTGGGGGTGCCGAGGATCGGCGCGGGAGGCCATCTCGGTGCGCGCTCCGCTCCGGGGGCCGCCCTCTCGGCAGAGCCGGACTCCGTCCCCTCCACGCGGGAGGCGGTCTGCGGCCCCGGTGGGGAGACGCTCCGATCTCCCCCGCGTGGGAAGCCGGCTCGGCGCTCCTCGGCTCGCCGCCACAGGCGTGCGACCGCCACGACGGCCGCCGCCAGCGTCACGACGGCGAGCGCGAGCCGTACCTTCCGAGAAGTGATCAACCGCAACACATCCGGCAAGGTATCCCGAATCATCGCGAAGCATGGCGCCTACTAATCTCGAATCATGGAATTCCGCCACCTTGGCCGCAGCGGTCTCATGGTCAGCGAGATCAGCTACGGCAACTGGATCACACACGGTTCCCAGGTAGAGGAGGACGCCGCCAAGCAGTGCGTGCAGGCGGCACTCGACGAGGGGATCACCACCTTCGACACCGCCGACGTGTACGCGGGCACCAAGGCGGAGGAGGTGCTCGGCCGCGCCCTCTCCGGAGTCCGCCGCGAGTCCCTGGAGATCTTCACCAAGGTCTACTGGCCGACCGGACCCGGCCCCAACGACCGAGGGCTCTCGCGCAAGCACATCACCGAGTCGCTGCACGGCTCGCTGCGCCGTCTGCAGACCGACTACGTCGACCTGTACCAGGCGCACCGCTTCGACAACGAGACACCGCTTGAGGAGACCCTCAAGACCTTCGACGATCTCGTACGCCAGGGCAAGGTCCTCTACGTCGGCGTCAGCGAGTGGACCGCCGACCAGATCGGCCGGGCACTGAAGATCGCCGACGAGATGGGCTTCGACCGCCTGGTCTCCAACCAGCCTCAGTACTCCATGCTGTGGCGGGTCATCGAGACCGAGATCGTGCCGCTGAGCGAGAAGGAGGGCGTCGGCCAGGTCGTCTTCTCCCCCATCGCCCAGGGCGTGCTCACCGGCAAGTACCGGCCGGGGCAGCCGCCCCCCGCCGGTTCACGTGCCACCGACCCCACCGGGGGCAACTTCATCGCCCGGATGCTCAACGACGACGTGCTCACCCGCGTCCAGCAGCTGGAACCGATCGCCTCCGACCTCGGCCTGAGCATGGCCCAGCTCGCGGTCGCCTGGGTGCTGCAGAACCCCAACGTGGCCTCGGCCATCGTGGGGGCCAGCAGGCCCGAGCAGGTCCGCGACAACGTCAAGGCCTCCGGGGTCAAGCTGGAGTCCGAGGTGCTGAAGAAGATCGACGACATCCTCGGCCCGGTTGTCGAGCGCGACCCCGCCAAGACCGTGAGCCCCGAGCGGCGCCCCTAGCGGCAAAAACCCTTCGGCTTCTCGTTCTTCAACGAGAAGCCGAAGGGTTTCCGTTCACCCACGTCATTCAGTGCGCCGAATTCGGGGCACTCATTCGGGGCGCAGTGACATTCCCTCGTACTCGACACGTTCGCCTTCGATCAGGGTGACTCTCTCGACCCCGGCCTCCAGCAGCTCACGCCAGCTTTCACCCAGCCACGACTCGGCGTCCGCCTGGCTCGGGAACGTGTCGGAGGGCGAAACACCCTCGACCACCTCGCCGCCGTTCGCGTCTTCGTAACGCCAGCGCCACGTCATGCCACAACTCCTTCTCGCAGGTCCTGCCGGTGCCCCTCGGCGGCCTCAGCGAACCCTACCTCTCCATGACGCTCCCGGGCATGAAGGCGAGATCTTGATTTCCTTCTCACGACCGAAGCCGGGGGCTTCCAGCTGAAGGCAGCACCCGAGGTCCAGGACACCGGAGTGTTCACCTGTCGGCGGCCGGCACCGGGTGCCTGCCGGACGGCTTACTCCCGCGAACCGATGAGAAACACGATGACCGCTCTTCACCGCCGGGACGTTCCCCCGGTACGCCGACCGCTTCCTCCCGGAGGCGAGGGCTCGCGGTTTCTCGACCAACCTTTCAACGCGACAGGAGACCGGGTGTGAAGGTTCTGATCTCCGGCACGGCGGGCCCTGGCGGGTGGCCGTCCCCGGACTGCGGGTGTGCCTCCTGCGCCCGTGTCACGCCGGGCCGTCGTGCCACCTCTGTGGTACTCGGCGTCTCGGCGCCAGCGGACGGCCCTCTGCCGCTCGACGGCTCCCCCTCGCCCGACGACCCGGCAGTGCCCGACACTTCTACGCTCTCCGACAGGCCGACCGCACTCGGCGGTTCGACGACCCCCGGCGACTCGATGACACCCAACCGTTCGATGCCGCCCAACGGTCCCGCACGGCTGCCGCTGTCCGGCCCGCTCCCGCCCGGTTACCGCGCCTCGCCCGGTCCTGACGGCCTCACCGTCACCACCTCCGATGGCCGGCGCGTCCTCTATGCCGCATTCACCCATCCCTTGTACGGCGAGTCTCCGCACGATGGGTCCTCATATGACGAGCGGGGTGAGCGGACGCTGGACCTGGTGCTGCTGGACGTGCTGGACCGGCCGGAACGGCTCGGGGACCTGCGCCGGCGAGGTCTGGTCGGCGAGCGGACGCACGTGGTGGCCGTCGATGTCGACCACCGGGTGCCGACGGAGACGGAACTGACCCGGCGGGCCGCGCTGTGGGGGGTGCGCGTCGTACCGGACGGCACGGTCGTCGACACGAGCGAGCCCCCTCCCGCTCCGGCTCCCCCGCCCAGGAGAACCCTGCTGCTCGGGGGAAGCCGGTCGGGTAAGTCGGCGGAGGCCGAACTGCGGCTGGCGGCCGAGCCCAAGGTGCTCTACGTCGCGACCGGTCCGTCCGGCGACGGCGATCCCGAATGGCTGCGCCGAGTCCGGGCGCATCGCGACCGAAGGCCCGCCCACTGGGACACCGCCGAGACCACCGGTCTGTCCGAGGTGCTGCGGTCCGCCGACACCCCGCTGCTGATCGACGGGCTCGGCACCTGGGTGGCCGCGGTCTTCGACGAGTGCGACGCCTGGCCGGGCGGAGCGGGCGGCGACGCCCCCGGCGCCCTGGAGGCTGTCGCCGCCCGGTGCGACGACCTGGTGGCGGCCTGGAGGCAGACCCGCTCCCGGGTCGTCGCGGTCTCCGACGAGGTCGGTCTCGGTCTGGTGCCCGACACCGCCGGCGGGCGGATGTTCCGTGACACCCTCGGCCGCCTGAACCAGCGCCTCGCCCTGGAGTCGGAGGACGTCACCCTCGTCGTCTCCGGCCGTCTCCTGCCCCTCCCCCTCTGACCCCTCGGCTCTGCCCCCTCAAGCTCCCCGGGCCCCATCAAGAACGGTGAACGGATGCGAGCACCGTGCCGGGAGCCGCAAGAACTACGATCGTCGGTCATGTCCCAGCCCTCGCCCCCGCCCGAGAACGGCCCGTCCGGCTTCATCGACGGAGTGCGTCTCGCGATCGGCACTCTGAGCGTGTTCCCGGTCCGTCCCGGGGTGGTCGACCGCCGGGCAGGGGGGATCGCGATGGCGGTGGCCCCGCTGGTGGGCGCGGCGATCGGGGCCTGCGGCGGGCTGGTGCTGGTGATCTCACTGTGGCTGGGGATGACGTCGCTTCCGGCGTCGGTGCTGGCTGTGGCGACCGTGGCACTGCTCACCCGGGGGTTGCACCTGGACGGGCTGGCCGACCTCGCCGACGGGCTGGGCAGCGCCAAACCCGCCGAGCGGGCGCTGGAGATCATGAAGCGGTCGGACATCGGCCCCTTCGGCGTGGTGACGCTGATTCTCGTCCTGCTGGTCCAGGTGGCGGCTCTACAGGAGGCCATCACCTGGGCCGGAGCGGGCGCGGCCGTGATCATCCTGGTCGCGGCCTGCACCGCCGGACGGCTCGCCCTTACCTGGGCCTGCCGCACGGGCATCCCCCCGGCACGCCCCGACGGACTCGGCGCGATGGTCGCGGGCACCGTGCGGCGGAGCGTCGCGGTGGTCGTGACCGCGCTGGTGCTCGCGGGAACGACGGCGCTGGTCTATCTCCACGGCATCGGCGCCTTCAGCCCGTGGACTTCCGGGTCCTCCGGCGAATTCGGCTATTTCGCCTACGTGGAAGCCGACGACCTGACGGGCATCACCGATGTGATTCCCGTGGCGGGCGTGGGGCGGTTCCTCGCCCCCTGGGGTCTCCCCCTCGCCATGCTCGTGGGGCTGCTGGCGGCCTGGGCCGTACGGCGCAGGGCCGCACGGCGACTCGGCGGCGTCACCGGCGACGTGCTCGGCGCCCTCGTCGAGATCGCCACCGCGACGACCCTGCTGGCCTGCACCATCCTCACGAACTGACCGCCTTCTTCCGTCTTCCGCCCGGACTTCTCCTGCCCGAACAAAGCGTGCGATCGCTCTCGCCCCGTCCAGCGGACGCCGGCCGAACGGGTCCCGTCCAGCGGACGCCGGCCGAACGAAGGAAGAGCGTGAGGCAACACTCGCCCGGCTCTCACGCGGCGACGGTGGCCGGGGCCGGTCGCTCGACCGGACGGTACTTGAACAGCAGTGCCGAGACCACGGCCAGCAACACCGAGCCGACCAGACCCGTGATCCCCGCGACGACGAACACCGGCGGGTCTGCCGCGTCACCGAGGATTATCGCCAGGCCCGCGGAGGCGTTCAGTGACCCGTGCCCGACGACCGCGGGCCAGACGCTTCCCGAATAGAGGCGGAGCCAGCTGAGCAGGGCTCCGAAGCCCACGCAGAAGACGATGAACATCGGTGCGGCCCACGCCCCCAGCTCGGGATAGTTGTATCCGCGCAGGGTGAGCGGGAAGTGCCAGAGCCCCCAGATCACTCCGGACACCAGCAGGGCCCGCCAGGTGCCGAGCGGCATCAGGCGCGGCAGCAGCCACCCCCGCCACCCCCACTCCTCACCGAAGGCCGCGATCGAGTTGATCACTGGGGCGACCAGCACCATCGACACGATCTGCGCGATCACCAGGACTCCGACCTCCACCGGGGGCGGCCCGCCCGGCGCGGCCGCCAGACTCTGGCGGAACAGGCTGAACTCCCGCAGGTCGACGGAGAGCAGGCCGAAGGCGACGCTGAGCGCGGTCGCGACGACGACCAGCACGGGTACGCCGAACCAGGCGAGTGCGACCAGTGCGAACATGCGGCCCCGGCTTCCGCCCGCCGACAGGCCGGTTCGCACGGCCCACTCACGCCTGGTGGTGACGTCTCCACGGCGCCTGTCGCGCAGCCGGACGGCGAGGACTGCGAGCGTCGGGGTGAACATCATCGCCACCCCCATCGCCATGAATACGGACGCGCTGGTCGAGGCGTCCATCAGCCAGATGGGGAGGGCGAACAACCAGGACAGGCCGAACGCGACGAGCAGGAACAACCACAGATCAGGGAGTCGGCGAAGCATGACACCACCTTCGGGGGCTTGAACGCGGGGGAACGGGAGGAGCGGAAAGCAGCGGAGACGACCGCAGGAGAGGGCCGGGACACCGCGGGGAGCGGGGACAAGAACATGCGAAGGACGAAGCGGGATGGACGGACGGGTGGAGGACGGAGCAGCGGGCGAAGGCCAGAGGACACCCAGCGGACAGGACGTCAAATGACGAAGGTCAGGGGAGGTCGGAGAGGGTCGAAGAAGAGAAGACGGGACGGAGGGCAGGAGGTCAGCGGGCGGACGGCCCGGTGGCCGCCCGGTCCACGAGGGTGTTCAGCAGGGCGGCCCCGCTCTCCGCGTCGTCGATCGAGACGGCGAAGCGGCCACCGGAGACGTAACCCACCACGAGGCACTCCCCGCCGCGGATCATGACCGTCACGGCCCCTGGCAGGCCCCTGACGCCCCAGCCTCCGACGTCGGACGGGAACCGCCGCTCCGACCAGGCCCGCTCCACCCGCTCGATCGGGATGTGCTTGCGGGGCAGGCGGAGCGGCCCGTAGAAGAGCACGACACCCTCCTCGGCGATCTGCACCCGCACCGAGCTGAAGGTCAGTGCCAGCAGACCCGCCAGGAACGTGATCGTCGCGGGGACCCACAACGCGCTGTCGCCACCGATCAGGGCGAGCACGGCGAGCCCTCCTCCCACGGCCAGCACGGAGCCGCTGAGCGCGACGAGAGGGCCGCTGCTCACAGAGGAGACCCACACCGCGCGCTGGCCGGGGCGGAGCGGGACCCGCCGGGTGGGGACGGCGGACGGCTCAGGGCGCTCGTCGGGCCCGGGGCGGGCGGCGAGCGCGCCGAGCCAGCCGCCCAGCACCAGCCCCGCGACCGCGAGCAGCGCGCCCCACCCCAGGTCGTCGGCCTGCCTCCAATGAGGGGCGTCGAGGTTGGCCATCAGCGTGACGATCTGCAACCCCGGGAAGAACAGGCCGGCGCCTCCCAGCGCGGCGCCGAGCGCCATGCGGCTCGTCCTGCGCCTGAACATCGCGGTGTTGACGAACGCGAACCCCAGTGCGCCGCCCGCGAGCAGCGTCCACAGGCCCACCTGGAACAGCAGTGACACGAGGAACGGCATCGAGTTGTCGGGCGCGCCGGACGCCCCCCAGTGGGTGGCGACCGGATCGGGCAGCCGGTCCCGCAGCGCCAACGGCGCCGCGATCAGCGCGACGGTTACCAGCCCGAACCAGCCGGTGGCGATGGACAGGAATCGGGCTCGCAGACCCACGTCGGTCCCCTCTTCGAAGGACCGGGCACCCGGCCCGGTCATGACAGTTCTCTGATGAGCTCGATGACGTCGTCGTGGCGGTAGCCGTACTGGACGGCCTCGTCGAGCAGGGAGCGCAGCTTCTCCTCGATGACGCTGCGCGGATTCGGCCGGCTGAGCACGGTCACGCCGCGGCCCCGGCGGAACTCCAGCACCCCCTCGTCGCGCAGGTCCCTCAGGGCGCGCAGCACCGTGTTGGCGTTGATGCCCAACGCGGCGGCCAGATCGCGAGCCGGCGGGAGCCGGTCTCCCGGGGCGTACGACCCCTCGGCGACGGCGCGCCTGATCGCCTCGGCGACCTGCTCGTGCAGGGGCCGGGGATCGTTCAGATCCAAGGTGAGCAACATGATGCTAGCGACATTAGCACCAATGCATCCGATGGTGCCACCCCGAATAGCACCATCGAAGAACACGATTCGTAGGATGAACCCTCGTTTATGCGTACTGCCCCAGCCCGACTAGCATCGGCATACGTGACCACTGTGCGGCTTACCCCAACTGACAACGGTGTCTCGTACGACACCGACGCCTTGGTCGTCGGCGTCCACACCGGACCTGACGGCCTGCTCCCCGCTCCCGGGGCCGAAGGCCTCGACCAGGCGCTCGGTGGCAGACTCGCCGCCACGCTGGAGAGCGTGGGGGCCAAGGGTAAGCCCGGCGAGATCTCCAAGATCCCCACCTTCGGCGCGCTGACCGCGCCCCTGCTGGTCGTCGTCGGCCTGGGCGAGGCCCCCGAGGCCCCCGACGACGGTTCCGGTGACGGCTACGACGCCGAGGTCCTGCGCCGCGCGGCGGGCACCGCGGTCCGCGCCCTGGCCGGCACCGGCCGGGTGACGCTCGCCCTGCCCGCCGCGAGCGCCGAGCACGCCGGCGCCGTCGCCCTGGGCGGGCTTCTCGGCGCCTACTCCTTCACCAAGTACCGCACCACCTCGGAGCAGGTCTCCCCGGTGTCGGAGCTGGCCGTGGTGACCGACGCCGAGGGGGCCCAGGCCGCGATCGAGCGCGCCGGCACCCTGGCCGAGTCGGTCTCCCTCGTCCGCGACCTGGTCAACACCCCGCCGTCGGGCCTGTGGCCGGCCCGCTTCGCCGAGATCGCCGAGCGGGTGGGCTCCGAGGCCGGCCTGTCGGTGGAGGTCCTGGACGAAAAAGCGCTCAAGGAGGGCGGTTACGGCGGCATCGTCGCCGTCGGCCAGGGATCGGCCAACCCTCCCCGGCTGGTCCGCCTCTCCTACAGCCACCCCGAGGCCGGCAAGAAGCTCGCGTACGTCGGCAAGGGCATCACCTTCGACTCGGGTGGCCTGTCGCTCAAGCCGACGGCCTCGATGGACTGGATGAAGTCGGACATGAGCGGCGCGGGCGCGGTCCTCGGCGCCCTCCTCGCGATCGCGAAGCTGGGCCTGAAGGTGAACGCGGTCGGCTACCTCTGCCTGGCGGAGAACATGCCGAGCGGCACCGCGCAGCGCCCCTCCGACGTGTTCACCAGCTTCGCGGGCAAGACCGTCGAGGTGCTCGACACCGACGCCGAGGGCCGTCTGGTCCTCATCGACGGCATCGCCCGCGCCGGGCAGGACGACCCCGATGTGATCGTCGACGTCGCCACGCTCACCGGCGCGCAGATCGTCGCGCTGGGCTGGCGGACGGCGGGCGTGATGGGCAACGACGACGACCTGCGCGCGGAGATCGTCGCGACGGCGGGCGAGCAGGGCGAGGCCGTGTGGCCCATGCCCCTGCCCGAGGAGCTGCGCAAGGGCCTCGACTCCCCGGTGGCCGACATCGCCAACCTGCACCCCGAGCGTTTCGGCGGGATGCTGACGGCCGCCGTCTTCCTGCGGGAATTCGTGCCCGACGGGGTCCGTTGGGCACATATCGACATGGCCGGCCCCTCCTTCAACAAGGGCGAGGCCCACGGCTACACGCCGAAGGGCGGCACCGGGGCGATCACCCGGACCCTCGTCGGCCTGGCCGAGCGTTACGCGGGCGAGCCTTCGCGCTGACCGTCGACTCCGCGCGAGCGGGGTCACAAGCAACTCTGGACAAATGAAAAGATGCGGTTGCCGGGGTCAGGCCGAGGGCGGGCACCGGTGCGGCGCCGAGCCGGGTCCGGTGGCGGCGTGGATGCGATCGAGGATCCACGCGGCCACCCAGGGCACGACGAGGGGTGCGACCGTGAAGACGGTATTACGATCCGACAAGGAGCTTTCCTGTGGCTGATGGCAGCGGCCCCTACGACATCGTCGTCCTAGGTGGCGGTAGCGGCGGGTATGCCTGCGCTCTGCGGGCCGCCGAGCTGGGCAAGACGGTCGCGCTGATCGAGAAGGACAAGATCGGCGGTACGTGCCTGCATCGCGGGTGCATTCCCACCAAGGCGCTTCTGCACTCCGCGGAGGTCGCCGACGAGACTCGCGAAAGCGCGACCTACGGCGTCAAGGCCCGATTCGAGGGCATCGACGTGCCCGCGGTCCACGCGTTCAAGGACAAGATCGTCACGCGCGCCTGGAAGGGCGTGCAGGGCCTTCTCAAGAGCAAGGGCATCACGATCATCGAAGGTGAGGGCCGTCTCGCGGGCCCGAACCGGGTCGCGGTGGGCTCCGAGGTCTACGAGGGCCACAACATCGTGCTGGCGACCGGCTCCGCGCCCAGGTCCCTGCCGGGCCTGGAGATCGACGGCGAGCGGATCATCACCAGCGAGCACGCGCTCAAGCTCGACCGGGTGCCCACCTCGGTGGTCGTCCTGGGCGGTGGCGTCATCGGCGTGGAGTTCGCCAGCGTCTGGCGCTCCTTCGGCGCCGAGGTGACGATCGTCGAGGGACTGCCGCACCTGCTGCCCCTGGAGGAGGAGTCCAGCTCCAAGCTGCTGGAGCGCTCTTTCCGCCGCCGCGGCATCAAGCAGGAGCTGGGCGTCTTCTTCGAGAGCGTCAAGACCACCGACACCGGCGTGGTCGTCAGCCTGGCCAACGGCAAGACCCTCGACGCGGAGCTGCTGCTGGTCGCGGTCGGCCGCGGCGCGGTCTCCGCGGGCATGGGCTTCGAGGAGGCGGGCATCGCGATCGAGCGCGGCACCGTCACGGTGAACGAGTTCTGCCAGACCAGCGTGCCGGGCGTGTACGCGGTCGGCGACCTCATCCCGACCCTTCAGCTCGCGCACGCGGGCTTCGCCGAGGGCATCCTGGTGGCCGAGCACATCGCCGGCCTGAACCCCGTGCCGATCGACTACGACGGCGTCCCCCGGATCACCTACTCCGACCCCGAGGTCGCCTCGGTGGGCATCACCTCCGCCCAGGCCAGGGAGCGCGGTCACGAGATCGTCGAGATGACCTACGACCTCGCGGGCAACCCCAAGAGCCAGATCCTGCAGACGCAGGGCGCGGTCAAGATCATCGCGGAGAAGGACGGCCCGGTGCTCGGCGTGCACATGGTCGGCCGCCGCATCGGCGAGCTGGTGACCGAGGGACAGCTGATCTACAACTGGGAGGCCCTGCCCTCCGAGGTCGCGCAGCTCATCCACGCGCACCCCACCCAGTCCGAGGCCGTCGGCGAGGCGATGCTGGCGCTCGCCGGCAAGCCGCTCCACGTCCACAACTAACGCAAGCCCTCACTCGGAACGCGAGAGAAGACAACCTATGCCGAAGTCCGTACAGATGCCCCAGCTCGGTGAGAGCGTCACGGAGGGCACCGTCACCCGCTGGCTGAAGAAGGAGGGCGAGCGCGTCGAGGCCGACGAGCCCCTCCTCGAAGTCTCCACCGACAAGGTCGACACCGAGATTCCGTCCCCGGCCGCGGGCATCCTCACGAAGATCGTGGTGGCCGAGGACGAGACCGTCGAGGTCGGCGCCGAGCTCGCCGTCATCGACGAGAACGGCACCGAGGGCGCGGCCCCCGCGCAGGAGAAGGCCCCCGAGCCCGAGCCCGAGCCTGAGCCCGCCCCGCAGCAGCAGGCGCAGCCGGCCTCCTCGATCCCGCAGCCCGCGCCGCAGCAGCAGCCCGCGCCACAGCAGCCGGCCCCGCAGCAGCCGGCCCCCGCGCAGGCGCAGCAGGCCCCGGCTCCGCAGCAGCAGGCTCCCCAGCCCTCCCAGGCCGCGCCTCCGTCCCCGATCGCGGTGTCCGAGCCCGCCGCGCAGCCGTCGGGCGACAGCCCGTACGTCACCCCGCTGGTGCGCAAGCTCGCCGGCGAGCACGGCGTCGACCTCGACTCGCTCACCGGCACCGGTGTCGGCGGGCGCATCCGCAAGCAGGACGTCCTGGAGGCGGCCCGCGAGCAGCGCGAGCGGGCCAGTGCTGCCCAGCAGCAGGCCCAGCCGCAGGCCGCCGCCCCGCAGGCCGCCGCCCAGCCGTCCGCGCCGCAGGCGCCGGAACCGGTCGCGGTGGACACCACGCTGCGCGGGCGCACCGAGAAGATGTCGCGGCTTCGCCAGACCATCGCCAAGCGCATGGTCGAGTCGCTGCAGGTCTCGGCCCAGCTCACCAGCGTGGTCGAGGTCGACGTCACGAAGATCGCGCGGCTGCGCGAGCAGGCGAAGGCCGAGTTCCAGCGGCGCGAGGGCGTCAAGCTCACCTTCACGCCGTTCTTCGCCCTCGCCACGATCGAGGCGCTCAAGCAGCACCCCAAGCTGAACGCCACGATCAACAGCGAGACCAACGAGGTCACGTACTTCGACACCGAGCACCTCGGTTTCGCGACCGACACCGAGCGCGGACTGCTCGTCCCGGTGATCAAGGACGCCGGCGACCTCAACATCGCCGGGCTCGCCCGTAAGATCGCCGACCTCGCCGAGCGCACCCGCACCAACAAGGTGAGCCCGGACGAGATCACCGGCGGCACGTTCACGCTGACCAACACCGGCAGCCGTGGCGCGCTGTTCGACACGCCGATCCTCAACCAGCCGCAGGTCGGCATGCTGGGCACCGGTGCCGTCGTCAAGCGTCCCGTGGTGCTGGACACCCCTGAGGGCGAGGTCATCGCCGTCCGCTCGATGATGTACCTGGCGCTCAGCTACGACCACCGCCTGGTCGACGGCGCCGACGCCGCCCGCTTCCTGACGACGATCAAGCGTCGTCTCGAGGACGGCCGTTTCGAGAACCAGCTGGGCCTGCACGGCTAGTCACCCGTTCTCTCCTTCCGGGCCGGTCCGCGATCTCGCGGGCCGGCCCGGCTCGTTCTCCCCCGGCGGCGGACCGGCCGGGAGGCGGGGCGACGCGAATCCGGTGGACGCCCGGTTTCCGAAGCCCTTGGGGGAGGTCGATTACATTGGACGACATGACGATCATCGTGACCGGGTCCTCCGGGCTGCTGGGAACGGCTCTGGTCGAGGCTCTGCGGGACGACGGCGCCCGGGTGGTCCGTCTGGTCAGGCGAGTGCCGGAAGGCGATGACGAGGCCTTCTGGAACCCCGCGAAGGGGGGCGTCGACCAGACCGCGCTGGAGGGCGCGGAGGCGGTGATCCACCTCGCGGGGGCGGGCATCGGCGACCGGCGCTGGAGCGAGGGCCACAAGCGCGAGCTGATCCGCAGCCGGGTCGAGGGGACCAGGACCCTGGCGGGCGCGCTCGCCGGTCTGGGGGCGAAGCCCGCGGCGCTGCTGTCCGGCTCGGCGATCGGCTTCTACGGCGACACCGGGGACGTGGCCGTGGACGAGACGGCGCCCGCGGGCGAGGGGTTCCTCGCCCAGGAGGTCGTGGTGCCGTGGGAGGCGGAGACCGCGCCCGCCGAGGAGGCGGGCATCCGGGTGGTGAGACTCCGTACCGGCCTGGTGCTGAGCGGCCGGGGTGGCATGCTGTCGCGGATCCTTCCCGTCTTCAGGATGGGGCTGGGCGCCCCGCTGGGATCGGGGCGGCAGTACTGGTCGTGGATCTCCATCGACGACTGGGTCCTCGCCGTACAACACATCCTGAAAAATCCGGAGATCTCGGGACCGGTGAACGTGACGGCACCCGAGCCGGTCACCAACGCCGAGTTCACCAAGGCTCTCGGCGCGGCCCTCCACCGGCCCACGATGCCGCTCGCCGTGCCGGGGTTCGTGCTGCGCACGGCCATCGGGGAGTTCGCCGAGGAGGGGGTGCTGACCGGTCAGCGGGTGCTCCCGCGGCGCCTGCTGGAGAGCGGCTACGCGTTCCGGCATACCCGTCTCGACGAGGCACTCGCCGCCGTAATCTGAAACCCCCGTTTTCAGCGTTCCGGTCGATGAAACCACTTGGGAGACAGACATGGGCAGCCCCGGGCAGTCGCACATCCTCGCGATCGGAGGCGGCTCGTTCCGCCTCTCCACGCGTCAGGGGACCATGGAGGCGAGCCCGCTGCTCAGATACGCCCTCGATCTCACCGGCCAGGACCGGCCCCGCCTGGGCCTGCTCGCCACCGCCACGGGCGACGACGCGGAGTGGCTGCTGCGGATGTACGGCGCCTTCGGCGCGTGGGACGTCGAGGTGAGCCACCTGAGCGTGTTCCCGATGCCCAACGTCGAGGACCCGCGCGAGTGGATGCTCAGCCAGGACATCGTCTACGTCAGCGGCGGCAGCGTGGCCAACCTGGCGGTCCTGTGGCGGCTGCACGGCCTCGACGAGATCTTCGAGGAGGCGTGGCGGGCGGGCGTGGTCCTCGCGGGCCAGAGCGCCGGGGCGCTCTGCTGGCACGTGGGCGGCAACACCGACTCCTTCGGGCCGACACTGCGGGTGTGGTCCGACGGCCTGGGCATGCTGCCCTACTCCTGCGGAGTCCACTACAACTCGGAACCGCAGCGCCGGCGGCTGCTGCACGAGGCGGTCGCCTCCGGCGAACTGCCCGAGGGCTACGCGGCCGACGAGGGCGTCGCCCTGCACTACGTGGGCACCGAGTTCATCCAGGCCGTCAGCGTCCACCCGGACGCCTACGCCTACAAGGTGGAGCACGACGGGGCGGGTGGAGCCAAGGAGTTCCGCATCGAGCCTCGGCTTCTCACGTCTTAACCACGGGCGGGTCAACTACTCTTGAGGCGTGAGTGACCTGGCAGTCGTCCGTCTTGGCGTTGACTTCCCCTACGAGCAGGCGTGGGAGCTTCAGCGGCGCATCCACGCGCGCCGGGTGGCCGAGGAGATCCCCGACACCTGCCTGATGCTCGAACACGCGCCGGTCTACACGGCGGGCAAACGCACCGCGCCGCACGAGAGGCCCTCCGACGGCACCCCTGTCGTCGAGGTCGACCGGGGTGGGCGGATCACCTGGCACGGCCCCGGCCAGCTGGTCGGCTACCCGATCGTCAAACTCGGTGGCTCCCTCGACGTGAACGCCTACGTGAGGCTCCTGGAGGAGACCCTGGTGCACGTCTGCGCCGACTTCGGGGTCCAGGCGGGCCGGGTGGAGGGGCGCGGCGGCGTCTGGGTGGCCGGCGACCCCTCGCACGGCCTGCCGGACAGGAAGGTCGGGGCGATCGGCATCCGGGTCTCCGGCGGCGTCACGATGCACGGATTCGCGCTCAACTGCTCCAACGACCCGAGCTGGTACAACCGGATCGTCCCGTGCGGCATCAGCGACGCCGGGGTCTCCTCGCTGTCGGCCGAGACCGGCCGCCGGATCGTGGTCGACGAGGTCCTGCCGTACGCCGAGAAGCACCTGGCGGAGGCGCTCGGCGCGCAGGCCTTCGAGCTTTTCGAGGAAGACCTCTTCCGGCGCTGATCCGGGCGCCGCGCCCCGGGGCCGCCGCAGCTTACGGCGGGACATAAGCTGGTGAGGTGAGCGAGCGTGACGACATTTACAGCACCTCGATATGCACCACCTCGGTCCCTCGACCGACGAAGGAGCTCGCATGACCGTCGCCCCCGACGGGCGGAAACTCCTCCGCCTTGAGGTCCGCAACGCCGAGACCCCCATCGAGAAGAAGCCCGACTGGATCAAGACCAAGTTCAGGACGGGCCCGAACCACACCGAGCTTCGGGAACTGGTCAAACGCGAAGGGCTGCACACGGTCTGTCAGGAGGCCGGGTGTCCCAACATCTCCGAGTGCTGGGAGGACCGCGAGGCCACCTTCCTCATCGGCGGTGACCAGTGCACCCGGCGGTGTGACTTCTGCCAGATCGACACCGGCAAGCCCAAGGCGTACGACACCGACGAGCCGCGCCGCGTGGCCGACTCGGTGCGGCAGATGGGGCTCAACTACGCGACCGTGACCGGTGTCGCCCGCGACGACCTGCCCGACGGCGGCGCGTGGCTGTACGCCGAGACCGCGCGGCAGATCCACGCCCTCCTGCCCGGCTGCGGCGTCGAACTGCTCGTGCCCGACTTCAACGGCGACCAGGCCCAGCTGGAGGAGGTGTTCTCCTCCAGGCCCGAGGTGTTCGCGCACAACATCGAGACCGTGCCGCGGATCTTCAAGCGCATCCGGCCCGCGTTCCGCTACGACCGGTCCCTGGGAGTGATCACCAAGGCCCGCCAGGCCGGCCTGGTGACCAAGTCCAACCTGATCCTCGGCATGGGCGAGGAGCGCGAGGAGATCGTCCAGGCCATGCGCGACCTGCACGAGGCCGGGTGCGACCTGCTCACCGTGACCCAGTACCTCCGGCCCACCCCGCGCCACCACCCCGTCGAGCGCTGGGTGAAGCCCGAGGAGTTCGTGGAGCTCCAGAAGGAGGCGGAGGCGATCGGGTTCGCGGGGGTCCTCTCCGGGCCGCTGGTCCGCTCCTCCTACCGGGCGGGGCGCCTGTACAAGCAGGCCGTCGAGGCTCGCCAGCACGTCTGAGCCCTCTTCGGCCGGTCAGGGAAACCTGAAAGGACCCCGCTCGGGCCTTGGGTTCACGTGGTCGTCGCAACATCTCGATCCGAGGAGTCGCGACGACCGCTTGAAACCGCTGGCGAGCGGGGTCCTTCCGGTTTCACGAGTCGGCGTCCGGCAGATTACGTTTTCACATCTTGACCCCTGGATTTGTATCCTTCAGAACATGGCCAAGAAGCCCGAAGACTCAGAGCGCCCGGGGCGCATCAAGCAGCTCCGCATGATCGCGAAGATCATCAAGGAGGCCAATCCCAAGGGGATGCCGATCGTCTACGCGTCGGCGCTGGGCACGCTCGCGCTGTGCGTGGTGATCGGCCTGGTCACGGGCTGGTTCTGGTATCTCCTCTTCATCGGGATCATGCTGGCCCTCACCGTCGGGCTGGTGGTGTTCGGCCAGCTCGCCCAGAGGGCCCAGTACTCCATGTTGCACGGGCAGGTCGGCGCCGCCGCCGCGATCCTGCAGGGCATGCGCGGCAACTGGGAGGTCACCCCCGCCGTCGCCGTCACCCGCGACCAGGACATCGTGCACCGCGTGGTCGGCTACCCCGGCATCATCCTGGTCTCCGAGGGGCCGGGCAGCCGTGTGCAGAAGATGCTGGTCGCCGAGAAGAAGCGCGTCCAGCGGGTCGCGCTGGACGTCCCGGTCTACGACATCCAGTCTGGCGACGGCGACGGGCAGGTTCCGCTCGCCAAGCTGCAGCGCCACCTGATGAAGCTGCCCCGCAACCTCAAGAAGCCCGCCCTGTACGAGATCAACAACCGGCTGAAGGCCCTCCCGCAGACACTGCCGATGCCCAAGGGCCCGCTGCCGCGCGGCGCGAAGATGCCCCGCCCGAAGATGCGCTGATGAGCCTCGCCGGGTTGGGGCGCCACCGGGTGGACGCCGCGGCCACCTCCCGGGCCAACCGTGGCTGGTGGGACGCCTCCGCCGACGAATACCAGGCGGAGCACGGGGAGTTCCTGCGCGACTCGGGGTTCGTCTGGGGCCCCGAGGGCCTGGACGAGGCCGACGCCCGCCTGCTGGGCGACGTCGCGGGCAAGGACGTGCTGGAGATCGGCTGCGGCGCCGGACAGTGCGGGCGCTGGCTGGCCGGGCAGGGCGCCAGGGTGGCCGCCTTCGACCTGTCCTTCAGGCAACTGCAGCACTCCGGCCGGATCGACCTGGACGCCGGGTCGGCGCTGCCGGTGGTCCAGGCGGACGCCGAGGTCCTGCCCTTCGCCGACCGGACGTTCGACCTGGCCTGCTCGGCGTACGGCGCGCTGCCCTTCGTGGCGGACGCCGGGGCCGTGCTGGCCGAGGTCCACCGGGTGCTGCGCCCCGGAGGCCTGCTGGTCTTCTCGGTGAGCCATCCGATCCGCTGGGCCTTCCCCGACGACCCCGGCCCCGCCGGGCTCACCTCCGACCGCTCCTACTTCGACCGTTCCGCGTACGTGGAGATCGGCGAGGACGGGCGGCCCTCCTACGTCGAGCACCACCGCACGATGGCCGACTGGGTCGGGCTCATCACCGCCTCAGGGCTGGCGCTGCGAGGGCTGGTCGAGCCCGAGTGGCCGCCGGGTCACGACCGCGAGTGGGGTGGCTGGAGTCCGCTGCGCGGCCGCCACCTGCCCGGCACCGCGATCTTCACCTGCGCACGCCAGGCGCGCCATCCCGCCTGAACAGCCGGTGGGATGGCGCGCTCGCGCCGGGCGACGCCCTAACGGTCGCCGCCGAGTTCCATGACGAGTCCGCCGAGGACGTCGAAGGTGGTGAAATCCCCGGCGGAGACGAGGTTCTTGGTCACAGCGACCGAGATCCCGGTGGCCGTGTCGGCGTACGCGGCCGACCCTCCGCTTCCCGCCATGCCGAACAGGGTGGGGCCGTTGAGGAGCTCGGTGGCACCGAGGGCGTATCCGAGTGACCGGGTGGCCGGGAAGGCGGTGATCTCGTCCGTCCCGCTGAACTCCACCGCGGTGATCTCGCGGAGTCGTTCCCGCGAGACGAGCCTGACGCCGTCCACCTCGCCCAGCAGGGCGGCGTACATGCGGGCCACGGCGCGGGCGGACATGGTGCCGCCCGCCGGGATGTCGGAGGTCAGTACGTCGGCGCGGTTGCCGAAAGCGGCGTCGGGCATCGCCGCCATCGGCGCCGCCGTGTAGCCGTCCACGACCCTGAAGAACGGGATGTCCGCGAACATCTCCGGGGACATCTCGAAGTCGCTCGGGGCGTCCTCCAGGCGGGCGAGCCTGCCCAGCTCGGATTCGGGGACGCCGAAGAACAACTCGTCGGCCACGCCCAGCGGTCCGGCGACCTCCTCCCGCAGGACCTGGGAGATCGGCCTGCCGGTGGCCCGGCGGACGATCTCTCCGACGATGTAGCCGAACGACTGGGGGTGGTAGCCGCTGCCGGTGCCCGGCTCCCACCAGGGCTTGGCGTCGGCGATCACCGCGCACATCCCCTCCCAGTCGCACAGGTCCTCCGGCGTGGTGGCCACCGGTACGCCCGGCACGCCCGTCGAGTGGGTGAGGGCGTGCCGTACGGTCGCGCGTTCCTTGCCGTGGGCACCGAACTCCGGCCACAGCTCGACGATCGGCGTGTCGTAGCCGAGGACGCCCCGTTCCACCAGCACGTGCACCACCGTCGAGGTGACGCCCTTGCCGGTCGAGGCGCTCCAGATCGGCGTGTCCGGCGTGACGGGACGCCCGGTGGCCGGATCGGCGACGCCCGCGACGACGTCGACCACCGGCTCGCCGTGCCGGTACGCGGCGACCTGCAGGCCCCGCTCGGCGCCGGACTCCACCAGCTTGTCGGCCGCTTCCTGGACCCGCTTCTGCATATCGTTCATCGTCCTGCCCTTCGTGATGAGGTGTGTGACCCGTACGACGGCGGAAGGCCGGGAAAGGAATCGGTCCGGGAGGAGAAATTCGCTCCGAGGTCCGGCGCCGCCCGGCCACGGGAGGTCGGCGCCGGAAAACCGGGAGGGGAGGGGAAACAGCGCAGGAAGATCAGCGCCGGGAGATCGCGAGCAGGACGGCGGGTTCCCGCCCCGGGTTGCGCAGGGCCCGCACGGTGAGCCCGTCCAGCCACAGCACGTCACCGCGCAGGAAAACCCGGCGATCGCCGTCGGAGCAGACCAGTTCGATCCGCCCTCGCTCCAGCAGGACGATCGCCCCCCGCCACTCGTCCCCGTCGCGGACGTGCGAGTCCCCGGGCGCGACGACGACCCTGCGCACGTCGAACGCCGGCCCGGCCCCTCCGGGAGGGATGGGCGCCGGGTCCTCACCGGCGCCCATCACAACGTCGGGGGAAGGTCGAAAGCCGGGAAGATCTCGGCGCCGAAGGTCGTGATCTGGGTGACCAGCCCTTCCTCGACCCGCAGGACCCCGAGCCACGAGCCGTGGTACTCGGACTCGCCGGGACGCCTGACGTACGCCGCCGCGGCGGGCTGCCGGTTGGCGCGGGTGGGCAGGACCCGCCAATCCCCCCACGCCTCGGGGCCGATCATGGCGGGGCGCCACGTGTCGACGATCGAAGGTCCGCCCAGGATCCAGATCGGCGCCGGCGGCATCGACTGCCACGCGTCCGCGCGCAGCACCCCGGCCAGGACGGCGGGATCGGCCTGCTCGACGGCGTCGATGTAGCGCTGCAGCACCGCGCGTTCCTCACCGGTCGGATCCGACGACGGCGCCCATTCCAGCCGTCGCGCGGGCAGGTTCTCCCGCATCGTCGACCGGGCCCGCTGCAGGGTGCTCTTCACCGAGACGACGCTCACCTCCAGCAGGGCGGCGGCCTCCTGCGCCGACCAGCCGAGCACGTCGCGCAGGATCAGTACCACCCGCTGCCGGGGAGGCAGGTGCTGGATGGCGGCCATGAACGCCAGCTCGATCGTCTCCTTGGCGACCACGGCGGCGTCCGGCTCGGCGTCGGCGGGCGCGGCGGGCTCCAGGAGGCGGTCCGGGTAGGGACGCAGCCAGAAGATCTCGGTCGAGGACGGCGACGGCACGCCCGGAGTGGCGAGCACCGGCGCCTCGCGAGGGCGCGGGCGACGCGGGTGACGGTCGAGGAAGTCCAGGCACGCGTTGGTCGCGATCCGATACAGCCAGGCCCTGAACGTCGAGCGCCCCTGGAAGCTCTCCCGCCTGCGCCAGGCGCGCAGGAACGTCTCCTGCACCATGTCCTCGGACTCCTCGAACGAGCCGAGCATCCGATAGCAGTGCACCCGCAGTTCTCGCCGGTACCTCTCGACTAGCGCGCCGAACGCCGGCTCGTCACCCGCCAGCGCCGCGACCAGGACCTCGGCGTCCTCCGACCGCTCCCGGCCTGTCTCGTCTCCGCTCACGATCTCATACCTCCCGTACGGCGTCCCGCCCTGCGCGGGCGCCCACGGTATGACGACCGCCGGGCGGAAAAGGAATCGGCGGTCTCGGCCCGCACCGGGGGCCGAGAACGAGCACCGGGAACGGGAGAGCGGAGAAGGGGAAAAGAAACCGGGCGCGGGCCGGCTCAGAGGCGTACGACCACGGTGTTCGCCGCACGGTCGTGCAGGCCGCGCTGGTCGCGGTCCCAGACGAGGGCGGGCACGGCGAGGCAGAGCAGGAAGGTCCGCGCGAGCACCGAGACGAACCCGGGGGCGCCGCCGCCGAGCGCGGCGACCCGGATGCCGAACAGGCGCATCCCGAAGGTCATCCCCATGGTGCCCACCAGCAGGAGGTATTCGACGGCGAGGATCAGGACCGGCACCCAGGGCGTCGCGGCGGCGTCGATCCGCAGGAGCCCCTGGGTGATGGCCCAGGTGCAGATCAGCCAGTCGACCATGATGGCGCCGATCCTGCGGCCGAATCCGGCCACCGCGCCGCTGCCCTCCTCGGGCATCCCGAGCCGCTCCCCCGGGTAGCCGAGATCGACTCCGGCCGACCGGACGCCACCGAGCCAGGTCTGGGTCCAACGCGGCTGCTTGCTGCTCATGGTCCCAACGGTATCCGCCCCGGGTACCGCCCTCGTACTCGCCCGGAACGACTGGCGAAACCAGGCGAAAGCCATGGATCATATGCGTCGGTATCTCAACAAGCACATTTCCCCCCGGAGCCCCCCGTGCCTGACAACGACGACATCGACCAGCGGTTCAAGACGCTCACGGACCAGATCAGCGCGCGGGAACGCAAGCGGATGACCAAGATCGCAGAACAGGAGTGGGCGCGGCAGCCCCGCCTCAGGCGGGCCCGCAGGCGGCGGAGGGCGGCGATCGCCGTCGCCGTCCTGGTGGCGGCGGCCGGGGGGTTCGTCGTCTACCGGCCCGACGTCGTCGAGGGCGTCCGCGCCTCGGTCTTCGCGGGGTTCGCGGACTCCGGCACCGCCCCGACGGCCCAGAGCCCTGAGCAGGCGCAGGTGAAAGCGGCGGACGTCTCCCCCTTCCACGGCTCCCCCGCCCAGGATTACGCCAACGGCGCCAAGGGGTTGGTCATGCCGAAAGCTCGGGCGCTCGGCGGGCTGAGCCGCAAGGATGTGTCGGCGGCCCTGCGGCACACGAGAAAACTCCTGATCGCCTCGAACCTGGACCGCAAGGTGCTGCTGGGCGGCAGGCCGAACGCGCTGATCCGGCTGCTGGACCCCGAGCAGCGCGCGCCCTTCGTCAAGGGACTCAAGCGCCCTGACGGGAAAAAGGGGTACGAGAGCCGGAGGTGGGTGACCAGCCTGGCTCCGAAGAGCTCGGAACTGGCCAGCGAGACCTTCAAGGTCAACGGCAAGACCCGGCTCACGGCCTTCAAGGAGGACGGGTTCGTTCGCGTCCGGATCAAGGTCAACTACCTGTTCGTGTACGCGATCCAGCGGCCTGGCCGGCCGGAGACCCTCACCCGGCTCGTCGCACACAACCTCGGCACGCTGGACGTGTGGCGGGTGGGCGATCGGCTGCGCCTCTGGATCGTCGACTGGAACGGAGGAGGAGTGGCCCCGGCGCGGTGCGACGTCGACGACACCTTCGTACACCCGTTCTATCCGGACTCGCCCGCCGACCTGACTCTGAAGGCCGACGCGAAGGCCGTGGACGCCTACTCACAGGAGGAGGAGACGAACGAGGAGTGCAGCCCTCTGAAGTCGGACACGTGAAAATCCGGCAAAACCGGGCAAAGGAAACCTTCCGTATACCCGTCCACGCGAGGTCCGAGAACTAGCGTGGAGGCGACTTTCGCTTAACACGGGTGAAACAAACGAGACACGGGGCGGTAACGGCACAGGCATACTTTCGGTCCTGTTAGCCCGTCCCATGGGAGGTTCGCGTGTTCAACTCCGCCGACGACGTCCTGAAGTTCATCAAGGACGAAGGGGTGCAGTTCGTTGATGTCAGGTTCACCGACCTGCCGGGGACGACGCACCACTTCACGTTCCCCTCGGAGAACTTCGGAGCCGCTGTCTTCACCGACGGCCTGATGTTCGACGGATCGTCGATCCGCGGATTCCAGGCCATCCACGAGTCGGACATGCTGCTGCTGCCCGACCCGTCCACGGCCGTGCTCGACCCGTTCAGGCAGCACAAGACGCTCAACATCAACTTCTTCGTGCACGACCCGCTGACGGGCGAGGCCTACAGCCGCGACCCGCGCAACGTCGCCCGCAAGGCGGAGGAGTATCTCAAGGGCACCGGCATCGCCGACACGATCTACTTCGGCCCCGAGGCCGAGTTCTACATCTTCGACGACGTCCGGTTCGAGACCAACGCCCACTCGAGCTACTACCACATCGACTCGATCGAGGGCGCCTGGAACAGCGGCAAGGCCCAGGACGGCGGCAACCTCGGTTACAAGCCGCGCTTCAAGGGCGGCTACTTCCCGGTCCCGCCGATGGACCACTTCACCGACCTGCGTTCGGAGATGGTCCGCAAGCTCATCGACGCCGGGATCGACGTCGAGATGCAGCACCACGAGGTGGGCACGGCCGGCCAGGCGGAGATCGACTTCCGCTTCAACACGCTGCTCAAGGCCGCCGACACCATGATGCTGTACAAGTACATCGTCAAGAGCACGGCCCTGGAGCACGGCCACACGGTCACCTTCATGCCCAAGCCGATCTTCGGTGACAACGGCTCCGGCATGCACTGCCACCAGTCGCTCTGGAAGGACGGCGAGCCGCTCTTCTACGACGAGGTCGGCTACGCGGGCCTGTCCGACACCGCCCGCTACTACATCGGCGGCCTGCTCAAGCACGCCCCGTCGCTGCTGGCGTTCACCAACCCGACGGTCAACTCCTACCACCGCCTGGTGCCCGGCTACGAGGCCCCGGTCAACCTGGTCTACTCCCAGCGCAACCGCTCGGCGTGCATCCGCATCCCGATCACGGGCTCCAACCCGAAGGCCAAGCGCATCGAGTTCCGGGTCCCCGACCCCTCCTGCAACCCCTACTTCGCCTTCGCCGCCCAGCTCATGGCGGGCATCGACGGCATCCGCAACAAGATCGAGCCGGTCGAGCCGGTCGACAAGGACCTCTACGAGCTTCCCCCGGAGGAGGCCCGCAACATCCCGCAGGTTCCCGGCACCCTGTCGGACGTGCTCGCGGCCCTGGAGGCCGACCACGAGTACCTCCTGGAGGGCGGCGTCTTCACGCCGGACCTGATCGAGACCTGGATCGCCTACAAGCGCGAGAACGAGATCGACCCGATCCGCCTGCGCCCGCACCCCCACGAGTTCGAGCTCTACTACGACGTCTGAGCCGCTGAGCTTCCGACCTGCATAAACGCCGGCCGGTTGAGCCCAGGGCACTCGGGCCTCCCACGAAAGGCCGCCGACCGCCCCTCCACCGAGGGGACGTTCGGCGGCCTTTCGGCATGTGCCCCGCGCACCGGACCTGGGCGACAGAGCTATTGGAGGACGGCGCGTCATGTTGCGTCACCTGTCGCATCCAGGCTTCGATGCCTCTCCGGGACCGGACTCCGACACCTCCATGCCCATCGCGTCCTCCACAGCGGGCTTCACCAACTCGACCATGACGCGCCTCCTGCAGTCCTCACGATCAAGAAGCGGGCCTTTCCGCCGTTAGATCGCCGACAAATGGGACAGAGGGAGTGAGCCGGGCGGCGAACGAGTCCGGTCGGTGATCACTATCTGGAGGTTGCGCATGCTTGCTCAGTCCATACGGAAGGCGGCCATCGCCGCGGCGGCGATGACGGCGCTCGTCGGCCTGGTCGGCGGTTGCGGGGGCGACGGTGACAACGACAGGGATGACAGCCCGGATGTGGTCAACACGACCGGACCCGGTGTGGACGACGACGGCGGCGTGGACGACGACGGTGGTGTCGACAACGACGGGGACGGCAACTGACCGACACCGGCCAACGTCCACCAGCACAGACCGATACCGGGGCGGCGAACGACGTCGCCCACCTCACCGCGACCCGCGTGCCCGGCACGCGGGTCGCGGCGTGCCGGGCGCTCCCCGGTCGGTGTCCGCGGATCGTCCGGGAAGGTGAGCGGGCGAAGAGCCTTCCGGAAGCCCTCATGAGACGCGCGAGGCCGGGTTGTTGGGCAGACTGGTCGTGACTTATGTGGATAAATCAGGCGAGGTGACGTGACAGACGCCGGTCCTCACCGACTTCGCGATCTTCTCGGGCACCGGCGGCAGGCCGCGACGGCCGCACTGCTTGGAATGCTTCTGCTGCTGAGCGCCTCGACACCGACCCTGCCGGCCGCCCTCAACCGGATCACCACCATCGCGTACGCGATCGAGGCCGGATCACACCAACCCGGCTGGTGGGGCGGCGCGATCCCGTACTCCTGGGGCGGCGGTCACGGCGAGGAGCCGGGCCCCTCCTTCGGCACCTGCCGGGGCTACACGGGGGCGATCAAGCCCTGCCCGGCCACCCGGACCCTCGGCCTGGACTGCTCCGGTCTCACCCGCTGGATCTACCACCTCGCCTACGGGCGCGACGTCCTGGGGCCCGGCAACACCGACGACCACGTGAAGCGGCTCAAGAGGGTCCCCGCCGCCGTCGCCAAGCCGGGCGACCTCGTCTTCTACGGCAAGGTCGGCAAGCGTAAGGTCCGCACCCACCATGTCGGCGTCTACGTCGGACAGGGCAAGATGATCAATGCGCGGAGGACCGGGACCGAGGTTCGGGTCGATCGCGTCGCGGCCCTCGACGACCTCGCGGGCTACTTCCGCTACTCGGGACCCCTCTGAGCCGCCCTCCAGAAAACGGACCGCCCGGAAAACAGCAGGGTCTCGTGGAAACAGGAGAATGCCCTACAAGGGGGCTGCCGTGAAAACCGCACGGCGGAATCCCCTGCCTTCCACACCGGAAAGACATCGACCGTAGGAGAGACATGCGTCTGGGTGTCATGTTCGACCGCGACCTTCCCCCCGAGTCGCTCGTCCCCTTCTGCCGCCATCTGGACGCGGCCGAGGTGGACGACGTCTGGGTGGTGGAGGATCTCGGCTGGACCGGGGCGATCTCGTCCGCGGCCACCGCGCTCGCCGTCACCGAGCGCCTGCGGGTGGGCATCGGGATCACCCCCGCTCCCCTGCGCAACCCGGCACTGCTCGCCATGGAACTGGGCAACCTGGCCCGTCTGCACCCCGGCCGGCTCGCGGCCGGCATCGGGCACGGCGTCCAGGACTGGATGCGCCAGGTGGGTGCCCTCGCCCCCTCCCCGCTGGCGCTGCTCGGGGAGACGATCACGGCGGTACGCGGGCTGCTGCGCGGTGAGACGGTCACCCTGGAGGGCAGGGCGGTGCGACTCGACGGGGTGCGTCTGGTGCATCCTCCCGCCGTCGTGCCGCCGGTGCTGGCCGGGGTGCTGCGGCCCCGCTCGCTGGAGCTGTCGGGACGGGTGGCGCAGGGCACGATCCTGCCCGAGGGCGTCGGCCCCCGGCAGATCGAGGAGGCCCTGAAGCTGACCGGTGAAGATGATCACGAGATGGTGGTCTTCGTCAACCTCTACATCGGCGACGACGCCGCGACGGTCACCGCCCTGGCCGAGGGGTCCGCCGGGTTCCTGAAAGTCGCCCCCGACGAGGTGGTGATGGCGGTGGGTTCCGCCGAGGAGGCGGCCGACCAGGTCAGGTCACTGTGGGAGGCGGGTGCCCGCACCGTCGTGGTCCGCCCGTTCGGACCCGACCCGCTCCCCCAGGTCGATCTTCTGCTGGCCGAGCTCCGCTAGCGCCGGACAGCGGCTGGACCGAGGCTAGGAACGACTGCCCCGTACGCCGGTGAGGCGGCGCAGGACGTCCCACCAGAACGAGGCGCCGAACAGCAGCGCGACCATGGTGAGCAGGTAGCCGGGCCAGTGCCCGAGGGTGATGAGCCGGTCCCACCAGGCTTCGCCGTTCCAGTTGAAGGACGGGTCGGCGGAGCCGTCGGGCGGGATCGTGATGCTCACGATCGCGTGGTCGAAGATCTTGACCAGCGCCGGGGAGCTGAGGGACTCGGTCACGCACTGGTACGGCTCGGCGAGGCCGGCCTCGCTGCCCGCGCACTTGTCCTTGAGGGCCGTGTAGCCGTCGTCGCCGCCCGCGATGGCGCTCACCCCCGCGCGGTAGGCGTTGTCGCGCAGCAGGGTCTTGCCGTACTCCAGCGCGTCCATGCTGAACGCCAGCGTCAGGACCACTCCCAGCACGAAGACCACCCACTTGACGTAGCGGGCGTAGAGCGTGGACAGGCGCTGCATCTCCCCGTTGAACCAGTCCTCGACCCCCTTGCGGAACCTCGGCAGATCCCGCTGCGCGCCCTCCCAGACTCCCTTGAGGTGACCCGCGAGAGGGCTGTTGATCGCCTCCAGCTTCGCGAGCAGGCCGTCGATCCCCCCTTCCTCGGCGGCGACCAGCTCCATCACCGCGCCGGAGAACCGCGCGGGCGGGATGTTGGCGATGCTGGTACGGGAGCCCTTGGGGTGGTCGATCTCCTGGAGCCGCTCGTACAGCCGCGCGGTCATGTCGACCGACGGTTCCGACCTCCCGTCCGCCGAGAGGCCGGACGAACCAGAAGAGTCGGAGGGGCCGAGGGACCCGCCGGCACCCGCCTCCCCGGTGGCCTCCCCCGGGGCGATCCCCTCGGCGATCTCCGCCGAGACCTTCTCCCTGGCCTGCTCCGCGGCGAGGACGGCCGCGGGGTCGACCCGCATCGGCTCGACGACCGAGGGCGCGGGGTCGGAGCTGTGCACCGGGCGCGGATCGTCCCTGGAGAAGGGCAGCCTCGCGAAGACGTCGGCGATCTTCGACGGGATCCACGACCTGCCGTCCTCCGAGCCGTCCAGGGTGTCCCTGAGGTAGGCCCACAGGAACTTACTGCGGATCCCGAGCAGCCGGACGAAGGCCTCGTTGATCCCGCTCACCAGGAGCGACAGGAGCAGGAAGGCGAGGATCAGGCCGATGGCCAGATCAATGTAAACGGATATCAAATGGATCACCCGGACCGTTGATACACGCCCGTCCCAGGCGGCGCAACGCGATCACCCAAACAGGTTGGTTTTCGTGATCGGGGAACACGCGAACGAGCGGTTCTCCCCTTCGGTGCGGGCCGGTCCCCGATCCGCACCGAACACGCCGGCCCCCGGGAACTCCGGACAGACCGGCCCTCCGGAGAAGGCCGGGGAGGACCGGGGAAGAGCGGCCTTCGGAAAGGGCCCCCGGAGGGACCGGTCCTTCCGATCCGACCGGAGCCGGACCCGAAGGACCCGGAGAACCGGGTGGATCAGTCCTCGTAGAAGACGCGCTCCACGACCCGGCGGGCACGGCGGGTGACGCGGCGGTAGTCGTCCACGAAGTCCTCCGTACCGTCGGGCGGGTAGCCGAGCGCGCGGGCGAGGAGCGTGCGCTCGCGGGCGTCCACCGGGATCGCGTCGGAGGCGCGTCCCCGCACCGCGACGATGGCGTCGCGGATGCGCGAGGCGAACCGCCAGGCTTCGGCGAGCACGGCCTCGTCGGCCTCGGCCAGCAGGCCCTCCGTGACCGCCGCGCTCAGCGCCTCCAGGGTGCGGGTGGTGCGCAGCGACGGCCGCTGTCCCGCATGGCGGAGCTGGATGAGCTGGGCCACCCACTCCACGTCGGACAGCCCGCCGGGACCGAGCTTGGTGTGCAGGGCGGGGTCGGCGCCGCGCGGGAGGCGTTCGGCCTCCATCCTCGCCTTGAGCCTGCGGATCTCCAGCACGGCCGCGTCGGAGATGCCCCCCTCCGGGTAGCGCAGCGGGTCGGCCAGGTGCAGCAGCCCGATACCGAGTTCGGCGTCCCCCGCGGAGAAGCGGGCGCGCAGCAGCGCCTGCGACTCCCACGGCGACGACCACCGCTCGTAGTAGGCGGCGTAGGAGGCGAGGGTACGGACCAGCGGCCCCGCCTTGCCCTCGGGACGCAGGCCGGGGTCGATGAGCAGCGGTGGGTCGGGGGCGGGCAGGGCGAGCAGGCGGCGCAGCTCGTTGGCGACCTCGAACGCCGTCTCGGTGGCCTCGCGTTCGGACACGCCCTCGCGCGGCGAGTGGACGAACATCACGTCGGCGTCGCTGCCGTAGGAGGACTCGATCCCGCCCAGGCGACCCATCGCGATCACCGCGAACCTCGTGCCCAGCGGGGTGCGGCGCTCCATCTCGACCTTGTCGATGGCGGCGTCCAGCGCGGCCTGGATCGTCACGTCGTTGAGCCCGGACAGCGTCTGGCCGACCTCCTCGATGCCGATGATCCCGGAGAGGTCGGCGACGGCCGTGCGGAGCAGTTCCCTGCGGCGCAGCGCCCTGACCGCGGCCACCGCGCCCTCGGCGTCCCCCGGATGGCGGGCGACCACGGTCCGCGCCTCGGACAGCACCGCCTCGACGGGTCTGGGGGCGAGTTCCGTGTCCGAGCCGAGCATCGCGACCGACTCGGGGGCGTTCATCAGCAGGCCCGTCACGTAGCGGCTGGTACCGAGCATCTTGGCCAGGCGCGACGCCACGGCGGTCTCGTCGCGGAGCAGCCGCAGGTACCAGGGGGTGGAGCCGAGCTTGTCCGAGACCTGGCGGAAGCCGAGCAGGCCGGCGTCGGGGTCGGGGGCGTCGGCGAACCAGCCGAGCATGACCGGCAGCAGGGTCCGCTGGATCGCGGCGCGGCGGGAGACGCCCGTGGTCAGCGCGCTGATGTGGCGCAGCGCCCCGCCGGGGTCGGCGTAGCCGAGGGCTTCGAGGCGGGCCTTGGC
This sequence comes from Streptosporangium sp. NPDC000509, assembly GCF_042898365.1. Classification (NCBI taxonomy): domain Bacteria; kingdom Bacillati; phylum Actinomycetota; class Actinomycetes; order Streptosporangiales; family Streptosporangiaceae; genus Streptosporangium; species Streptosporangium sp. NPDC000509. The sequence continues at coordinate 597,869 of NZ_JBIAYX010000001.1, forward strand.
CGCGGCCGTGGAGAGCCGGTCCTCCGACTCGGGCAGCCGGGCCACGGCCTGCAGCAGCGGCCGGTAGAACAGCTTCTCGTGCAGGCGCCTCGCCTCCATGGCGTGCCGCCGCCACCTGGTGGTGAACTCCCCCACCGGGTCGGCGGTCATGCCCAGGCTCCGGCCGAGGCGGCGCAGGTCGGCGTTGCCCTCGGGCACCACGTGCGTGCGGCGGAGCCGGTGCAGCTGGATCAGGTGCTCGACCTGGCGCAGGAAGGTGTACGCCTCGGCGAGGGCCTTGGCGTCGTCCCTGCCCACGTAGCCGCCGCGGGAGAGGGCGCCGAGCGCGGGCAGCGTGGCCCTGCGGCGCAGCAGCGGGTCGAGGCGGCCGTGGACGAGCTGGAGCAGCTGCACCGCGAACTCGATGTCGCGCAACCCACCAGGCCCGAGTTTCAGCTGACGGTCGGCCTCGCCGCTGCGGACGTGGGCCTCCACCCGGCGGCGCATGGCCTGGACGTCCTCGACGAACTTGTCACGGGTGGCGGCCTGCCAGACCATCTCGTTCATCGCGGCGACGTACTGCTCGCCGAGTGCGGTGTCGCCCGCGACCGGCCGCGCCTTCAGCAGCGCCTGGAACTCCCAGGTCTTCGCCCAGCGCCGGTAGTAGGCGAGGTGGCTGGCGAGGGTGCGGACCAGCGGCCCGGCCTTGCCCTCCGGGCGCAGCGCCGCGTCGACCTCCCACAGCGCGCCCTCCGGCGTGCTGGTCGAGCAGGCGCGCATCATGCCCTGGGCGAGCCGGGTGGCGAGTTTGATCGCCTCGTGCTCGTCGAGGGAGCTGTCGGATCCCTCACGCGGCTCGGCCACGAAGATGACGTCGACGTCGCTGATGTAGTTGAGCTCGCGCGCCCCGCACTTGCCCATGCCGATGACGGCCAGTCTCACCGCCCCCGCCTCAGGGTGCTCGGACCTGGCGACGGCGAGCCCCGCCTCCAGCGCGGCCCCCGCCAGGTCGGACAGCTCGGCGGTCACCTCCGAGAGCGAGACGACCCCGGTGACGTCGCGGGCGGCGAGATGGAGCAGACGGCCCCGGTAGGCGGCGCGCAGCGCCGACAGGGTGGCGGTGGAGGCGTCGACGGCGACCGGCTCGGGCTCGTCCGGCTCGGCGCCGACCGCGAGCAGCAGCTCGGAGCGGAGCTCATCCTCGGTCGGACGCTCCACGGCCGACGCCCCGCCGAGCGTGCGCCAGTGGTCGGGGTGCCTCACGACGTGGTCGCCGAGCGCGGCGCTGACGCCGAAGACGCCGATCAGCCGCTCGCGCATCCCGGGGTCGGCCCGGAGCGCTCCAAGAACGCTGGGATCCTGTTCGGCCAGCCGGTTCAGCGAGGTGAGCGCCAGGTCGGGATCGGCTGCGGCGACCAGCGAGGTCAGCAGGTCGATGTCACCGACGGCCTCCGGCCCCAGTTCGTCGAGCAGTCGCTCGGCCCTGGCACCGTCGGCGAAGCCGAGTCTCGCCAGGCGTCCGGCGGTCGTCTGCATCCGGGGCACGGTTTCCACCGACCCTCCATGGTCCTCGATCACAAGCACGGGTGCCCTTCCTCAATCCCTACCCCGAGCGATCAAAGGTGCACGCTCCCACACTCGCATGGGCCTCGCTTCCCCGGCGAACCGGGAGGGGCGGTGCATCTGCTTCCGGGTCCCCACCCTGGTCCGCATCCCAGCGTTCGGAGCGTCGCCGCACAGGTTAATCCTGAAACTGTGCGACGTCGTTAGCGGATTCGGAACGTAATCGCGCAGTCACGCGGTTTGGACGGCGATGACGACGGCTGCGAAACGTTCGGCGAGAGGTCTCCACGCGTCGACCAGGTCGTTCCTCGCCTCCTTCACCCGCGTGTTCAGCTCCTCGACCGAGTGGCCCAGGCCGGTCAGGGTCTCGGCCGATCCGGCCGTCCAGTCGACGAAGATCTCCGGGGTGGCCTCGGGGTGAAACTGCACCGCCCAGGCGTTCTCCCCCAGCCGGTACGCCTGGTTGGGGTACGGGTCGCCGGTGGCGAGCGGAACCGCGCCCGGGGGAAGCTCCGTGATCGCGTCGCGGTGGTACTGCACGGCGAGCGAGGGGCCGAGACCGGCGAACAGCCGATCCGTTCCGGCCGCGGGAAGAGGGACGACCTCGGTCACGCCGACCTCGAGTCCGTACTCCCCGCGCTCGACGGCACCGCCGCAGGCGAGCGCCATGAGCTGTGCCCCCAGGCAGATCCCCAGGGTCGGCACGCCCCGCTCGACGCAGACGCGGATCAGGTCACGGGTGGCGGGCAGCCAGGGACACCTCTCGTCCTCCCAGGCCGCCGCCTCGCCACCGAGGACGATCAGTCCCCCGGTGATCCGCTCGGGCACCGCCTCGCCCAGGTAGGGGCGGACGACCTCGCAGACGGCCCCGGCCTCGGACAGCCATCCGGCGAGGAACCCGAGCCCCGCGTCGGCCTCGTGCTCGATGACGGTGATCCTCATACCGTAATTATGGGTTGACATGGGCACGAGACGGTCACAGCGGCAGGGAGATGCGAGATCACCGCGCTCCCTGCCGCCCGTACGTGGACCGTGCGCCGGCCGTATGCCGAGCCCGTACCACCGCCCGTGCTGTCGGCCCTGTGTTCGGCGGGGACATTGACCTCGGACGCGAGTACCCGCCACCTTGGCATCAGCCCCGCCGGAACCGAAGGCGAGGCTCCACCCGCAAGGAGAACCGATGAATCCCGTCCTGAGTGATGTCGAGGTCCCCGGCGGCGCGTTGCGCGTCGCCCGGTTCGGCACCGGGTCCCGCGTGATCGTGGCGGTGCACGGCATCACCGCCTCGCTCATGGCCTGGGCCGGCGTCGCCCGCAGGCTCCCCGCCGAGTGGTCGCTGGTCGCGATGGACCTACGGGGCCGCGGCCACAGTGCCGGGCTCCCGGGCCCGTACGGCCTGGCCAGGCACGCCGAGGATGTGAACCTCGTCGCCCGGTCCGTGGGCGCCGAGTCCGACATCGTGCTCACCGGTCACTCGATGGGCGCCTACGTCGCGGCCCTCGCCGCCGCGGGGCACGACTACGCCAGGGTGGTGCTGGTCGACGGCGGACTCCCGAGACCGCTGCCCCCCGGCGCCGACCCCGACGCGGTGCTGGAGGCCACGCTCGGCCCGGCCATCGCCCGGCTGGACCAGACCTTCCCCGACGCCGACGCGTACGTGGACTTCTTCAAGGCCCACCCCGCCTTCGCCGACGCGTGGACCGAGGAGGCGGAGGAGTACGTCCGCTACGACGCGTCGGGGCCGGAGGGCACAGAGGGCACAGAGGGCACGGTGCGCTCGCGGGTGCGGCGGGAACCGGTCCGCGAGGACGGCCGGTGGATGCTCACCGAGGGCGAGACGGTCGACGCCGCGCTGCGCGCGATCACCTCGCCCCTGTCCCTGCTGCGCGCCCCGCGCGGACTGCTGAACCAGCCGGTCGGCTTCATGCCCGACGAGCTGGCGGCCGCGTGGACCGGATGGCTGCCCGCGCTGGAGGACGAGGTGATCGACGACTGCAATCACTACACGATCCTCTTCGACGACCGCTGCGCCTCGCTGGTCGCCAAGCACCTCTCCCGCTGAGCCCTCGGCGCCGACCCGCGCCGCCCGAGGCCGGGTCAGCCGGTCTTGGCGGGAGTGATCCAGGTGGCCTTGGCCGCGGCGACCAGGGTGCCGTCGGCCTCGTAGACGGCGCTCTCGCCGAAGAGCTTGCGGCCCTCGCGGCCGGTGGCGCGGGCCACGACGGAGTAGATGCCTCCGGGGTAGACCCGGCGGTGGATCCGTACGGTCAGACGGCCGAGCAGGGCGAACTCGCCGGGTCCGAAGTGCGCCCAGCCGGTGGGGCAGTCGAGGGCGGCCCAGACGACCGTGTGGGGGACGGTGCCGTCCGCCTCGGTGATGGTCATCGGGACCCGCCAGCCGGCGGCGATCAGGTCGGTGCCGGGCACGGGACCCGGGAAGATCCGCAGGCCGTCGCCGGGGGCGCGCAGGCCGCACGCGAAGCAGCCGGGGAAGGCGTGCTCGACGAGACCGGCGAAGCCGACCTCGGCCCGCGCGGCCTCGGTGAAGGGCACGAAGTCCGGGACGTCGAACTCCTCGGCGACCGTGACGGCCTCGACGAGGAGCCTGTCGCCGTGGGTGAGGGTCGCGGTGTTGGCGAGGTGGCGCAGGGAGAGCTCGGTGTCCAGTGGCGTGGGTGCGTGCAGCGTGACCTCGATGGCCGAGTCGTGCCGGGCGCCGTGCAGCGCCTCCGAGACCGTGCCCGCGATCCAGCCGCCGTTCGCGGACCCCTCGGGACCACGGAAACGCGCCGGAACGGTGAGCACGGTCTGCAGCTCGGACGTCATTGTCATGCCGCACCTCCTGTCGCCTTTATGGCGATCGATCCTCATAAATCACGTTAATTGGACCGACCGATTTTATCGGACTGCTTGTACATACAGCCAACTCGGGTTCGATGACGCGCTCGTTAGCCGCGAGTAACACCGGTATGACGTTCGGCGGGCGCTCCCGGATCGCCCGCCGTGACGACCACGGCGGGCATCCCGGGCGCATGCCTCACGGGCACGGCGGACGCCCCGGAGGCCCACCGGGCCCGTGAGATCGTGACCGCGGTCAGAGGACCGGCAGGTAGCGGCCGAGCTCGAATTCGGTGACCTGCCTGCGGTATTCGTTCCACTCGGCGCGCTTGTTGCGCAGGAAGTAGTCGAAGACGTGCTCGCCGAGGGTCTCGGCGACGAGCTCGCTGCGCTCCATGACCGCGATCGCCTCGTCGAGCGACTGGGGCAGCGGCTGGATGCCCAGCGCCCTGCGCTCGGCCGAGGTGAGCGCCCACACGTCGTCCTCGGCACCCGGGGGCATCTCGTAACCCTCCTCGATGCCCTTCAGCCCGGCCGCGAGGATCACGGCGAAGGCGAGATAGGGGTTGCAGGCGGAGTCGAGCGAGCGGAACTCGATGCGGGTCGAGCCGCCCTTGTGCGGCTTGTACATCGGCACCCGGACGAGGGCGGAGCGGTTGTTGTGACCCCAGGAGACGTAGCTCGGGGCCTCACCGCCCGCTCCGGCGATCGCCTCGGCGCCGCCCCACAGCCGCTTGTAGGAGTTGACCCACTGGTTGCAGACCGCGGTGATCTCGGCGGCGTGCGTGAGCAGGCCACCGATGAAGGAGCGGCCGATCTTGGAGAGCTGGTAGTCGGCACCGGGCTCGTAGAAGGCGTTGCGGTCGCCCTCGAAGAGCGACATGTGGGTGTGCATGCCCGAGCCGGGGTACTCGGTGAAGGGCTTGGGCATGAAGCTCGCCCAGATGCCCTGCTCCAGCGCGACCTCCTTCATCACCAGGCGGAAGGTCATGATGTTGTCGGCGGTGGTGAGCGCGTCGGCGTAGCGCAGGTCGATCTCCTGCTGGCCGGGGCCGCCCTCGTGGTGGCTGTACTCGACGGAGATGCCCATCGACTCCAGCATCATGATCGCGTTGCGCCGGAAGTCGTGGCCGGAGCTGTGCGGGGTGTGGTCGAAGTAGCCGCCGCCGTCGATCGGCTCGGGGCGCTCGGCGCCCTCCGGCCGGCTCTTCAGCAGGAAGAACTCGATCTCAGGGTGGGTGTAGAAGCTGAAGCCCATGTCGGAGGCCTTCGCCAGGGTGCGCTTGAGCACCCAGCGCGGGTCGGCGTGCGAGGGTGAGCCGTCCGGCATGAGGATGTCGCAGAACATCCGGGCCGCACCCGGCGTCTCGCTGCGCCACGGAAGGATCTGGAAGGTCGACGGGTCGGGCTTGGCGAGCATGTCCGACTCGTAGACCCGGGCGAAGCCCTCGATGGCCGAGCCGTCGAAGCCGATGCCCTCGGCGAAGGCCCCTTCGAGCTCGGCCGGGGCGATGGCCACCGACTTCAGGAACCCGAGCACATCGGTGAACCACAGCCGGATGAACCGGATGTCGCGCTCCTCAAGGGTACGGAGAACGAACTCCTGCTGGCGGTCCAAGGCTTCTCCTTCATTGCCGACGTGCCGCAACACGCCTAGTGGTCTCCCAGTTTGCCCTCTCAGTGTTTCGCACACGTTACGAGGAAGAACGGTGAGATGTGGCACAGGGACCGTCGCGCCTCCACACGCCCGTCCCTCTCTCCTCTTACAGTGTGCGACCGGAGCCGCTGGGAACCCGGTCCGGGGGGAGACGACGATGACGCGTACCGAGGTCCACCGACCACCGCACGCGGTCCCGCCACCGGCCAGGCTCGCCGAACGCCTCGCGGCGCTGGCGATGCCCTGCCCCGTCCACCCGTCGATACACCTGGTCGAGGCCGCGACCTCCGACTGGGCGCGCACGTCGGGCCTGGACCCCGATCCCGCCGCCGCCCGGCTGGCCGGACGGGCGTTCGCCCGTTGCGAAACCGGCGCGGTGACGCGGCTCGCCCGCTGGCTGACCTGGATGTCGTGCCTGCGGCGGGCTCCCGAGGCCCTCACCCCGGTCCTCGCCGTGGCCGCGGGCGGCGAGCCGGGCCGGGCCCCGCTGGAGCGGGCCTTCTCCGGTCTGTGGACGGCGTGCGCGCCGGAGATGGGCGACGCCTGGCGCGAGCGTTTCACGGCCGGGCTCACCGCCCAGCGCGAGGCGCTCCTCTCCCCTGGGACGACCTCGGCCGAAGATCGTACGCGGTCGCCCGTGGACGCCTTCGGCCGCTACCTGTTCGACCTGGTGGAGCCCTGCCTGGGGGTGGAGGTGCCCGCTCCGGTGTGGCGGAGCACGCACTGGCGGGCGCTCGTCGAGGTGAGCGGCGAGGTGGCCGCCCGGTGTGAGGAGGCGGTGGCCGGACCGGGCCACACGGGCGCCATTTCTCTGGAACGCTCCAATTCCGGGGCGGAAGAGTGGAAGATCGACGGGGTCGCCACCCGCATGGAGGAGCTGTGGACGGCCGCCCGCGCGATCCCGGCGCTCGTGGAGCGGCACGACCTGGGCTTCACCGCCGGCCGCGAGGCGACGCGGGTGGCATGCGCTTTCTTGACCATCCCGAGGGCCTACCTGGAGTGGCTGCTGGAAACGCCTCGCTATCGTCACTTGGCGTAACTGTTCTTCTTCGATGAGTAATGCTGGAGTAAGCGATGAGCACCACGCTCCTCAACCACAAGCTCGACCGTGCCTTCGGGCATATGGACGTCGACGGCGACGGATCGATCGAGCGCGAGGACCTTCTCGGACTCGGCGCCCGGATCCTCGTCGGCTTCGGCGAGGCGCCGACCTCCCACGCCGGCAGCAGGCTCGCCCAGGGCTTCGAGGAGATCTGGCGGACCCTCGCCGCGGAGATCGACACCGACGGCGACGGCGTGATCTCGTCCGAGGAGTTCCGCGCCGGCATGACCTCGGCGTTCGTCGAGGGGGACCGGTTCGACACGGTGTTCGCGCCCGCGGCCGAGGCGTTGGCGGGGCTGTGCGACACCGACGGGGACGGGGCCGTGGGGCCGGACGAGTTCTGGATCATGATGGCCGCGTTCGGCACCCCGCGCGAGGACGTGCGGGCCACCTTCGAGCGGCTCGACGGCGACGGTGACGGCGTCGTGTCCGTGGGCGAACTGGTCGAGGCGACCCGGCAGTTCTACACGAGCGCCGATCCCGACGTGGTCGGCAACTGGCTGTTCGGTCCGCTCTAGTGGCCCTCATCCCGACGTTCGGCGATCCTCTGACCCGTCCCCGACCCCACCCACAGCCCTTGTCATCCTCGACGCACCTTTCCCCGCCTCCTTCCCCCGTCCCACCGGCCGGACCGCGGAGACCCGCCGGGCCGCCGAGGTCCTCCGGGGTGGCCGCGGCCCTGCTGCTGCCCCTCACCGAACTCGTGCCGGTGATGTCGGCGCCGTGCCCGATGCACCCCTCGATCGACCTGATCGGCGCCGAGCTCGCCGTCTGGGCCCGCGCGGTGGAGCTCGAACCTCCCCCCGGCGCCGGATTCGAGCGGATGGCCGGCCGCGCCTTCTGCGGATTCGGCGTGGAGTCGGCGCTGCTGTTCGCCAAATGGCTGACCTGGCTGTTCCACTTCGACGACGAGTGGGACGAGAAACCCGCCGGGCGCGCGACCGAGATCGTCAAGGACACCTTCGCGCGGCTCGACCTCGTCGCGCGTTCCCCCGCCCACGCCTCCTCGCCCGTCGAGCTGGCCTTCGGCGACCTGTGGAAGGCCACCACCGAGCGGATGAGCACCCGCTGGCGGCACCGGTTCCTGGCCGGGCTGGCGGCCCAGGGCGAGGCCTGCCGTACCGAGGCCGAGAACCGGTGCGCGGGCCGCGTACCCTCCCCCGCGGAGTACCCGCGGCTGCGGCGGGGCACCGCGGGTCCCTATCTGTTCGACCTGGTGGAGCCCTGCCTGGGGACGGAGGTGCCCGCGGGGCTGCGCGAGAGCACGACCTGGCGGACGCTGGTGGACGCCTGCAACGACGTCACCGCCTGGTGCAACGACGTCGCCTCGCACCACAAGGAGCGGGCCAACGGTGACGTGCACAACTACGTAACGGTCGCCGCGACCGCGTTCGGGCTCTCCGACGCCGACGCCGTCGCCTGGGTGAACGACCGGATCGCCGCCCGCGCCGAGGACCTGCGGACCTCCGCGCGCCGGCTGCCGACACTGTTCGACCGGTTCGGGTTCTCGACCGGCCAGGCCAGGGACATCAGCAAGGTCGCGTGCGCGTTCCTCACGGCGCCGAGGGCCCAGCTGGAATGGCTGCTGGAGTCCAGCCGGTACGACGTACCCTGACCGGCCGCCTCCGGGCGGATCCGCCCGGGGGCCCGCGGGCGTCGTACGGTGCCCACCGGCGTTGAGTATTCGTTGATTGAATTGCGGTCTTCGCCGGTTAAGGTCCTTTTAAGCACGAAATGAAGGGCCGAAACCATCATGCGCGGGCTGTACCGTGTGGTCCCGACGGTGACGCCCGTCCAGAGCAGGGTGGCGGCGGTGCTCACCGCCACCGCGTCCATAGCGATGGTGTGCGTCAACGTCTGGGTCACGGCACGGCTCCCGCAGCCCTCCTACACACCGCTGCCGTTCTCACCCGAGGACGTGGCAGGCGTCGCGTTCCCCATCCTCGGTGCGCTGCTGGTGTTCCAGCGGCCCCGGCTCGTCATCGGCTGGCTGCTCTGCCTGGGCGGACTGTGCTCCGCGCTGAACAGTCTCACGATCAACCTCGCCCTCCTTGACGCGGGGCACCGGCTGCTCCCCCGGGAGGCGGTCTGGACGGTCGCCGGGGTGAGCTGGAAGCTGGCCATCCTCTTCCTGGTCGTGCTGCTGCCGCTGCTCTATCCGGACGGGAGGCCGCCGTCGCCGCGCTGGCGGGCGCTGGTGTGGGTCTCCATCGCCGTCCTGTGCGCCGACGTACTCCTCATGGACCTCATGCCTCTCGTCGGGCAGCGGTACACGAGTTCGGGCCCCCACCCGCTGCGGTTCTCGCTGGACATGCTCACCAACGCGATCATGATCCTCGCCTTCGCCTCGCTCGCCGTGAGGTTCCGGCGGGCCGGCCGCGAGGAGCGCCGGCAGATCCTCTGGACGCTGATCGCGCTCGCCACCGTCATCGTCCCCTGGGTGGTCGGCAATCCGGTGTGGTGGCTCACGTCGTTCACGATCCCGCTCGTCCCGGTCGCGATCACCTTCTCGGTGCTGCGGCACCGCCTCTACGGGATCGACACGCTCATCACCAGGACGCTGGTCGGCGCGGGCCTCGTCGGCGTGATCGGCGGGGTCTACGTGGCGGTGGGCACCGCCTCCAGCCTGTTCCTGTCGGATGTGGACCGGATCGGCGGCCTGGTCGCCGCGCTCTGCGCGGGGGTGTTCTTCCATCCGATGCGGCGGCTGCTTCAGCGTGGCGCCGACCGCCTCCTGTACGGCGGCAGGGGCGACCCGGTGGCTCTGGCCGCCGGACTCGGCCGCAGGCTCCAGCGCATCGCCCCCGAGGCCGGCCTGTCCGCGGCCCTGGACGTGCTGCGCGACGGCCTGGCGGTCACCGGCGCCGGCGTGCGCTTCCAGGGCGGCTGGCCGGAGGAGGTGACGGTGGGGACGCTGGAGGAGGTGACGCGCGACATCCGGCTGGTCTGGCACGGCGAGCCCGTCGGACGTCTGCTCATCGGCCCGCCGGGGGCCCGGCGCCTGCCCGCCGCGCACAACGAACGGGTCATCGCCGCGCTCACACCGTACGTGGCCGACGCGGCCCACGCGGTCCGGCTGGTCGGCGCGCTGCGGCGCTCCCGGGAGCGCATCGTCACCACCCGCGAGGAGGAGCGCCGCCGTCTCCGCCGCGACCTGCACGACGGTCTCGGCCAGTCGCTCAGCGGGATGGCGATGGCCATCAACGCGGCCAGGATCTCCCTGCGCACCTCCCCCGAGACGGCCGAACGCATGCTCGCCGAGCTGCGTTCCGGCATGGACAGCGTCACCGGAGACATCAGGCACCTGGTGTACGGCCTGCGCCCGCCCGCGCTGGACGATCTCGGCCTGGCCGGAGCCGTGGCGGAGATGGCGGGCCCCGGCGTCACCGTCGAGGTGAGGGGCGAGCTGCCGGGACTGCCCGCCGCGACCGAGGTCGCCGCGTACCGCATCGCGCAGGAGGCGCTGACCAACGCGCGCAGGCACGCGGGGGCCGCGACCGTGCGAGTATCGCTGGAACGGGGCGAGGACGACCTGAGCGTCCGGGTGCGCGACGACGGGATCGGCCTGCCCTCCGGACGTCGTTCGGGGGTCGGGCTGGCGTCGATGCGCGAGCGCGCCGCCGAACTGGGCGGGACATGCGTGATCACCACGCCCCCCGAGGGGGGAACCGTGGTCGAAGCGATACTTCCGGTGAACTTGAATGTGGAGATCTGACCACGGATGATTTCTTACGGCTTGCGAACGATGGTGAGTATTGCTCTATGAGGTTGGTCCAGGTAGCCCTACCCTTACGCCTGCAATGCTGACATTTCGTGCTCTCGGACCGTTCCAGGCGCGTCACGGCGAGACGTCACTCGACCTCGGAGGCCAGCGCCAGATGGCGGTGCTGGCCCGGCTCCTCGTGGCCGGGGGCCGCGCCGTCCCCGTGACCATGCTCATCGACGAGCTGTGGCCCGGTGAGCCTCCCGCCCAGGCCCTGTCGACCATCCAGGGATACGTGTCGCGGTTGCGGCGCGCCCTGGAGCCCGGCCGCGCGCCCCGTGAGGAGGCCGAGGTCCTGGTCTCCGCCCCACCGGGGTACGCGCTGCGCGCCTCGCCGGGCCAGGTGGACGCCTGGAGTTTCGAGAACGCGGTCAAGGCGGGCGGCGCGCCCGCCCAGGTGTGGGAGCGCCTGGAGGCCGCCCTCGCGCTCTGGCGCGGCCCGGCCCTGGCCGAGTTCTCCGACCTGTCCTGGGCCGTGAGCGAGGCCGGCAGGCTGGAGGAACTGCGGCTGATCGCGGTCGAGCGCCGCGCCGACGCGGGACTCCTGCTGGGGCACTCCGGCGCCCTGGTCGCGGACCTGGAGGCACACGCCTCGGCGCACCCGCTGCGTGAGGAGGCCTGGCGGCTGCTCGCGCTGGCCCTGTACCGCAACGGCAGGCAGGGGGACGCGCTGGGAGCGCTGCGGCGCGCCAGGGCGCTGCTCCGTGACGAGCTCGGCCTCGACCTGGGCGCCCCTCTGCAGCGCCTGGAGTCCGACATGCTGGCCCAGGCCGTCCACCTCGACCCGCCCGCCGAGGCCGTGCGGGCCGCGAAGCCCGCGACGCACACCGTGGAACGGAAACCGGCACCGCCGGGCCTGCGGGTCGTCGTGGTGGACGACCAGGCGCTGGTCCGCACCGGCCTGCGCGTGGTGCTCGACAGCGAGCCGGGCTTCGAGCTGGTCGGGGAGGCGGAGAACGGCGAGCAGGCGATCGCGGTCGTCAAGGAGACCTCTCCCGACCTGGTGCTGATGGACATCCAGATGCCCAGGCTGGACGGGCTGACCGCGGCGCGGAGGATCCTGACCGACGAGGCGCCGCCGAAGGTCATCATGATGACCACCTTCGGCACGGACGACAACCTCTACGCGGCGCTGCGGGCCGGGGTGAGTGGATTCGTCCTCAAGACGTCGGCGCCCGAGCAGCTCATCACCGCGATGCGGGCCGCGCAGGCCGGTGACGCGCTGATCGACCCCGCCGTCACCACCCGCCTGATCGCGGCCTTCGCCGGCCGCACCGACCCGTCTGCGCCGCCGGGCCTCGCCGGTCTCGGCGACGCCGAACTCGACCTGATGAAACTGGTCGCCAGAGGACTGACCAACCGGCAGATCGCGGCGACCCTCGCGGTCCCCGAGGGGGCGGTCTCGCGGTCGGTGGTCAGGCTGCTCGACCACCTCGGGCTGTTCGACCGCGCCCAACTCGTCGTCACGGCGTACGAGTCCGGGCTGGTCAACCCCGGCGACGTGGGCAGATAGCGATGCGACCACGGCCACGCGACCACGACCGGGGCCGGACGCTCGACGGCACCGGCGGTGTGCCCAGGCCGGTCGTGGACGCGGTCACCGTGGCCGAGGACGCCCCCGCCTGGCCCGTCGTCTCGCCGGTGCGCGCTCTGCTGCGCTCCCCGGCCCGGCTCGCCGCCGTCTCGGCGGCGATCCTCTCGGTGGGGCTCTCCGTCGTCGGGATCGTGCTCGGCCTCGGCCTGCCGCCCGAGTGGCGACCACAGGTGCCCGCCACTCCCGACCTCGCGGCGGGGCTGACGTTCCCCGTGGTGGGCGCGTTCCTGCTGGCACACCGCTCGCGCCCGGTCACGGCGTGGCTGATGTGCGTGGGCGGCCTGATGTGCGCCGTCAACGCGTTCTCCGAGGCGGCGATGTTCACCTTCGCCGCGGCGGGCGAGATGGAGGCCGCGGGCTACCTCCGCATGAGCATGGTCACGGGGAAGGCTCTCGGCGGACTCCTGCTGGCGATCCTGTTCCCGCTGTACTCCCCCGACGGCCGGCTGCCCTCGCGGCGGTGGCGGCCGCTGGTGGCGGTCAGCCTGGTCGTGTTCGCGACGCAGTTGCTGCTGCACCTCACCCGCCCCGACCCCGACCCCGCGCTCTACCCCTGGCCGCGGGTCATCCCCAGCCCGCTCGCGCTGGACCTCCTCGCCCCGTACAGCACGGTGGCGCGCGAGGTGGCCTCCATCCTGATCTCGGCTCTCGCGGTCCTCGCGCTCGTCTCCATGGTGCTGCGCTTCCGGCGGGCGGGCCCGGAGTTGCGCCGCCAGATCGCCTGGCCGATCTTCGCGTTCGCCGTCTACGTCGCCTTCCTGCTCGCCGGACCCGACTGGTGGCTGGCCGCGACGATCTGGACCGGGCTCATCCCGGGGGCCATCGTCTTCTCGGTGCTGCGCTACCGGCTCTACGGCATCGACACCGTGGTCAGCCGCGCCTTCGTCGCCGCCGGGCTGATCGCCGCGGTCAGCGCCATGTACGCGGTCGGCGCGGTCGCCGGGCTGGCGTTGTCGGGATACGACCGGATCGGCGGCCTGATCGCGGCCCTGCTCGCCGGGGTCGTCTTCCATCCGCTCCGGCACAGGCTCAGGCGCCTCGTCGACCGGCTCATGTACGGCACGCACGGCGACCCGCGGGCGTTCGCCGCGCTCCTGGCCAGAGAGGTCCGCGAGACCGAGCCCGCCAACGCGCTCGCCGCCGTCGCAGCCGTGATCAAGGACGGGCTGAGCGTCACCGGCGTCGCCGTCGAGGTCTACGGGCCCGGCTCCAGGCAGATCCAGGTCGGCCCGCTCGGCCAGGCGCCGCGCGAGGTACCGCTGGTCTGGCACGGCGAGCCGGTCGGGCGGCTGCTGCTCGGCTCCCCCGGGCCTCGCAGGTTCGCCGCCGCGCACAACGACCGCCTGGTCGCGGTGGCGGTCCCGTACGTCGCCGACGTGGCGCACGCCGTACGGATGACCGCCGACCTGCAGCGTTCCCGGGAACGCATCCTCACCGCCCGTGAGGAGGAGCGTCGCCGCCTGCGCCGAGACCTGCACGACGGGCTCGGCCACGCGCTGACCGAGATGGCCATGTCGATCAACATGGCCAGGATCAGCCTGCGCACCGCTCCCGCCTCGGCGGACAGGCTCCTGCTCGAACTGCGAAGCGGCATGGACGCGGTCAGCCAGGAGATCAGGGAACTGGTGTACGGCCTGCGCCCGCCCACCCTCGACGAACTCGGCCTGGCGGGGGCCGTGCGTGCCCTCGCACAGGAGGGTGGCCCCCGGGTGGCGGTGGAGATCGAGGGCGACCTGTCGGATCTGCCCGCGGCGGCCGAGGTGGCCGCGTACCGCATCGCGCAGGAAGGACTCACCAACATCCGCAAGCACGCGGGGGCCAGTTCGGCGGTGATCTCGCTGCGACGCGGGGAGTCACTCGTGGTCCGTGTCCAGGACGACGGAAGCGGGCTGCCCTCGGGACCTCGCTCGGGGGTGGGACTGCTCTCCATGCGCGAGCGGGCCGCCGAACTGGGCGGCACCTGCGTGATCGAGTCGGCGCCCGAGGGCGGAACGGTCGTGGAGGCCGTGCTGCCGATCCCCTCGACTCCGATCGCGGCGGGCCGCGTGTAAACCTTTTCGCCTTCTCGGGGCTCTAACCAGCCGTTGAGTAATTCACCCGAGGAGATCCCCTTGAAGCACTGGGCCCTGGCCACCGGCGTCGCACTCGCCCTGACGGCCGTCGTCACCACTCCCGCCTTCGCCGAGGGCGCCGGGGCGGCCGGATCCTTTGGTGAGACCGGAGGAACGGCCCGATCCACCGGGAACGTCGACGCTGCGGCCGAGTCCACCGGAGGCACCGCGCCCAAGGCGATCTCGAACGCGACCGCGGCCCCGGTCTCGGGCGCCGTCTACTTCCGCCACGGGGGAAGCGGAGTCGAGGTGCTGACGTACCGGGGAGGCCGGAGCAGCGGCGGCCTGACCGCCGGCGCCGGCGCCTTCGCCGGCCAGTTCGCGGTCGCGCCCGACGGCCGGAGGATCGCCTGGATCGACGACAAGAACAGGCTGCGCGTCACATCGGCCAACGGACCCCGCGTGGGCACGGTGATCGCCAAGAACGCCGCCTACGGCGGCCCGTGCCTCACCCCCGCCTGGTCCGCCGACGGCAAGCGGATCGCCTACCCGGTGAAGGGCAACGGCGAGGCGATGACGGTGGCCGTGATCGGCCCCGACGGCAGGGGCAGGTTCAACGCCGGGAAGACCTCAGGCCCCTGCCATCTGACCTGGTCGGCCGACGGCAGGACCCTCGCCGGGTACGCGGGCGACACGGACGGCGTCCACCTCCTGGACACCAGGCGGCGGATCTCCAGCCGCGCCCCGGGTGTCAGGCTCGCCAACCACGTGGAGAGCCTGTCACCCGACGGCCGCAGGGTGGTGGTCAACGCCATCGGCGCGAACGCCCCGGGTGGCGACGGCTCCTGGCCCCTGTCGTTCACCCCGTCGATCTACGACACCAGGACCGGCGCGAAGGTCGCCATCCCGGTCAAGGGGCGACTGCTGGGCGCGCGCTACCTGCGCGACGGACGCCTCGCGGTCCGCGTCAAGGGCACGGCCGCCAACACGATCGTGGTCCTCTCCCGCTCGGGCAAGAAGATCCAGCGGATGACCGAGCCCGCCGGGGCGAAGAACCTCGGACTGCTCTGGCTCCTCGGCTGACAGGTCCCCCGCCGTGTCTTCCTCGCGGCGTCACGAATGGCACCCGGATCTCATCGCGTCTTCGCGCCTCACAAGTCGATTAATGCCTACATGCATTAAGAAATCACATTTCCCGGAAAGTTGTCACAGTAAATAAAAGCCAGGCAAAATCAGCCCCCTCTTAACTTACTCCGAAAATAAGGAAATGAGAGCTCGGGTCCTTTGGCCCGATACGGCTTACCTATATGTTTCCCCCTAGATCATGGCCGTGGGCGGACTCCGCCCACGGCCCGAGCAAAGGGGAAAACCATGTACGGCAAGCGGCAGCTGATGGTGATCGGCCCAACACTTCTCGCGGCACTCGCCCTCGGGCCTGTCTCGTTCTCCCATGCCTCGCCCGCGCCGGATCCCGAGCAGGCCGTGACGGTGAACACCGCGCAGAACGAGACCACGACGGCCCCGATCACATCGGCGGAAACATCGGATTCGGCGGACTTGATGGAATCCGGGGAATCCGGGGAATCCGCGGAAGACCCGAGCGACTACTGGCGGGGATACAGGAACGGTTACCGGACCGCCGCACAGGACTGTCGCAGGACCATGCCGCGGAGCTACGCCGGGCCGCCCAGCGACTACGACAGGGGCTGGCTGGACGGCTACGACGCCGGATACGCCCGCTTCTGCTGGTCGACGAACTGAGAACGCCGTCACCGACGCATGGCTCTCGACCGTGATCGGGAGGCACCGCCGCGCTCAAGGCGAAGCGAGACGAGCACGGGCGTGACGGTCCGGGCGATCCCGCGGCCTCGGTGGCCTTCCTCGTCCCGGTGCGCCCCGGGTATCCCATTGATTCCGATGCGATCCGGGTGATCCGGACGATCCTGGGAAAGACAGGAACGGCCGATCGCGAAACCCGATGGCAGGCCTCGCCCGGCGGGTCCGAATGTTCATTGAATGTCGGTGGACGCCGCGGAGTCGCGAACGGCCTCGCCGGAAACCCGCCGGGCGTCGGCGAGGCCGGCGCCGGAGGAGCGCGGGACGGTCCCACGGCGGAGGTCCGTGCTCATCCACCGGTCACCGAGCAGGGATCACCCAAAGGGCACCTTCCGGGCACGCCCTCATAGGATGGCCACGTGGCTCAACTCCGTATCGCCCTGGCCCAGACCAATCCCGCTGTCGGCGACCTGGCCGCCAACACGGACAAACTCGTCGAGTGGACCCGCCGCGCCGCAGACCGAGGCGCGCACCTGGTCGTCTTCACCGAGATGTTCCTGACCGGATATCCCGTCGAGGACCTCGTGTTGCGCACCTCGTTCGTGGAGGCGTCGATCGCCGCGATCGAGGAGGCCGCGCGACGACTGGCGGAGGCGGGACTCGGTGAGATCCCCGTGGTGGTCGGCTACGTGGACCGCGCGAAGCTCGCCCCGCGCGTCGGCCAGCCCAAGGGCGCCCCGCTCGACGCGGCCGCGCTGTTGCACCGGGGCCGGGTGGTCGTCAAGAGCGCCAAGCACCACCTGCCGAACTACGGCGTCTTCGACGAGTACCGCTACTTCGTCCGCGGCGACCGGCTGCCGATCTTCCGGCTGCACGGTGTCGACGTGGCGATCGCGGTCTGCGAGGACCTCTGGCAGGAGGGCGGCCCCGTCGCGGTGGTGGCCGAGGCCGGAGCCGGGCTGCTGGTGGTACCGAACGCCTCCCCGTACGAGAAGGAGAAGGACGACGTACGCCTGGAGCTGGTGGCCAGGCGCGCCCGCGAGGCCGGATGCGCCCTCGCCTACGTCAACCAGGTCGGCGGCCAGGACGAGCTGGTCTTCGACGGAGACTCACTGGTCGTCTCCGCCTCCGGCGAACTGGTCGCGCGCGCGGCGCGGTTCTCCGAGGAACTGCTGATCACGGACCTGGAGTTGCCCGACGCCAGGTACGGAGGTCTCGGCACCTTCCAGATGGACGCCGCGGACGGCACCGTGATCACGGTGGATCGGCTTGAGCTGTCGGCCCGCCCCGTCGAGCCGTACCAGCCGCAGACCCCCACGATCGCCGAGCAGCTCGACGACACCGCCGAGGTCTACTCCGCGCTCGTGCTCGCGGTCCGCGACTACGTCACCAAGAACGGCTTCCAGTCGGTGATCCTCGGCCTGTCCGGCGGCATCGACTCGGCGCTCACCGCCACGATCGCCTCCGACGCCGTCGGCCCCGACCGGGTGCACGTGGTGCTGATGCCCTCCCGCTACTCCTCCGACCACTCGGTGAGCGACGCCCAGGAGCTGGTCGACCGGCAGGGGATCAACGCCACGACCGTGCCGATCGCCGAGATCGTGAGCGGCTTCGAGAAGGAGATCGAGCTCACCGGCCTGGCCTCGGAGAACCTCCAGGCCCGGGTGCGCGGCATGATCCTGATGGGCCTGTCCAACGAGCACGGCCACCTCGTCCTCACCACCGGCAACAAGAGCGAGCTGGCCACCGGTTACTCCACCCTCTACGGCGACTCCGCGGGCGGCTTCGCCCCCATCAAGGACGTGCTCAAGACCTTCGTCTGGGAGCTGTCACGCTGGCGCAACGCCCAGGCGGGCCGGTCGGGCGAGTTCCTGCACCCCTTCACGGTGCCGCCGATTCCGGAGAGCTCGATCGAGAAGGAGCCCAGCGCGGAGCTCCGTCCCGACCAGCGCGACACCGACTCCCTGCCGGAGTACGGGATCCTGGACCGGCTGCTGGACGACTACGTCGAAAAGGACATGGGCTCCGCCGAACTCGTCGCCGCAGGGCACGACCCGGCCCTGGTCGCCAGGGTGATCCGCCTGGTCGACCTGGCCGAGTACAAGCGCCGCCAGTATCCTCCGGGTCCGAAGATCACCCCCAAGAACTTCGGCCGCGACCGCCGCCTGCCCATCACCAACCGCTGGCGCGAGCCCACCGTCTGACACCCGGGCAGGGGCCCGGCGGGAAAAGCGCGGGAGAACCGTACGCGGCCCGTACGGGAACCCTCAGGGGCCGAGGCCCGCCAGGAGGTGGTCGACGATCCGTTCGGCCAGGTCGGAGGACCCGGCGGCCTCGCCGCCCCCCTCGGTGCGGACGTACCACATGACGGTGCCGACCAGGTTCGCCATCGCGATGGGGACGTCGAGGTCGGCCCGCAACTCGCCGGTGGCGACGCCGCGCCGCAGCAGGGCGGCGATCGCCGCCCTGCGCGGCTCGATGGTCGCCCGGTGGATGCGCTCCACCAGGCGGGGGTGCCGTTCGGCCTCGTTCATCGCGATGTTCATCACGCAGCGGTTGCGCGCGTCGCACGCGTCGCGCAGCAGCACCCGCGCGTAGACGATGAGATCGTCTCGGACCGAGACGCCCGCGAGCGGAGGCAGCGGCGTCTTGAGGGTCGACAGCGCGTCGACGAGCAGGTCTTCCTTGTTCGACCATCGCCGGTAGATCGTGGTCTTGCCGACTCCCGCGCGGGCGGCGATCGCCTCGATCGACAGCTCGGAGAGGCCGACGCTCTCCCCGACCAGGTCGAGGGCCGCGTCGATGATGGCCTTCTCCGCCCTGGCGCTGCGGGGACGGCCCGCGGGGCGGGGCGTCTGAGCTCCGGCTGCCTGAAACTCGTCGGTGGTCGTCATGGCGTCTCTACACTACCGCCGCTTCCTTCTTGGGGCTGATCTCGTCGGGAACGGCGGCTCCGGAGGACTTGCCGGGCAGCCACCTGAACACCACCAGGGCTCCGAGCAGCGCGATGACCGCGGAGACGAGGGCGGTGATGTGCATGCCCTCGATGAAGGCGAGCTTGGCCGGTTCGATGAGCGCCGCGCCCTGGGCGCCGAGGCCCTGGGCCACGCCGAGCGTGCCGGTCAGAGACTCGCCCGCGATGTGCTTGAGCTGGTCGGGCAGACCGGTCAGGGCCGGGGCGATCTGGTCGCGGTAGGTGGCCGAGAGCAGCGAGCCGAGGAGCGCGACGCCGAGCGCACCGGCCACCTGGCGGACGGTGTTGCTCATGGCCGAGCCGACGCCGGCCTTCTCCCTGGGGAGCGCCTCCATGATCGCGGTGGTCGCCGGGGGCATGATGTTCGCCATCGCCGCACCCTGGACGAAGAACACGATCTCCAGCAGGACGATCGGGGTGCTCTCGTCCATCAGCGCGTACGAGGCGAGCGCGCCGGCCACGACGACCATGCTGACGGTGGCGCTCAGCTTGCCGCCGAAGCGGGCGGCCATCTGCTGGCTCAGCGGGGCGAAGATCAGCTGCGCGGCGGCGAAGGGGATCATCAGGGCGCCCGCCTGCAGCGCGCTGAAGCCCAGCACGATCTGCAGGTAGAAGACCAGGAAGAACATCGCGCCCATCATCGCGAAGAACACGATGCCGATCATGCCGACCGCGGTGGCGAAGCGCGGGTCGCGGAAGTAGCCGACGTCGAAGGCCGGGTGGTCGATGCGACGCTCGTACCAGACGAAGGCGGCGAGCACGAGGATGCCGAGGATCGTGGGGACGAGCACCTCGGCGCTGGCGATCGTGGCCAGTTCCCCGCCCCGGATGATGCCGTAGGTGACGGCGACGAGGCCGACGATGGAGAGGATCACGCCGATCGGGTCGAGCCTGGAGGGCTTGGGGTCACGCGACTCGGGCACCACCACGCTGATGAGCACCATGCTGATCAGCACGATCGGCAGGTTGATCAGGAAGACCGAGCCCCACCAGAAGTGCTCGATGAGCAGGCCACCGGTGATCGGGCCGATCGCCACGGCCAGGCCCACCCCGCCGGCCCAGATCCCGATCGCCTTGCCGCGCTCCCGTGGGGGAAAGACGTTGGAGATGATCGCCAGCGTGGCCGGCATGATCGCGGCCCCGCCGATGCCCATGAACGCGCGGGCGACGATCAGCTGCATGGGGTCCTGAGCGTAGGCGCTGGCCAGCGAGGCGAGCCCGAAGAGGACCATGCCGACCATGAGCATGCGCTTGCGTCCGGTGCGGTCGCCGATCACCCCGAAGGTGAACAGCAGGCCCGCGAACACGAGCGTGTAGGAGTTGATCGCCCATTCCAGCTGGCTCTGGGTGGCGCCCAGACCCGCTTCGGGGTCCGCGATCGTCTTCAGTGCGACGTTGAGGATGGTGTTGTCGATCACGACCGCGAGGAGGCTGAAGACCAGCACCCCAAGGATCTGCCACCGCCGCGGGTGGCCGAGCTGTTGTTCCACGAAAGGCCCCGTATTCGATACGCTTAAGTTTCGAAACACCACCGTAGCGCCAGCTTTTACGATACGCAACCGTATCGTTTCGTATTTATCGTGAAATGTCGTGACCCAGGTCAGGCGGCCATCGGGACAGGCTCCTGGACCACGGCCGCGGTGCGCCGCCAGAACGGCAGCGCGACCAGCACCATCAGCACACCGACCAGCCCGGCGGCGGCGAAGGCCCAGCCGGGGCCGGAACCGTCGATGATCACGCCCGCGATGGGCGCCGCGGCCCCCCCGCCGATCAGCAGCGCCGTGCCGTGCAGGCCCATCGCCTCCCCCCGGGCCTCGACGGGCACCCAGCGGCTCACGGTCTCGATCGTGGAGGAGAGCGCGGGGGCGCACAGCACCCCGGCGGGCAGCAGGGCGAGGACCAGCCAGTGCCAGTCGCCGCCGACCAGCCCGACGGGGACGGTGAGGGCGCCCATGGCACCGATCAGGACCAGTGGCGACACCCCTCGGGGCAGCATCCCGTACACGAAGCCGCCGATCAGCGAGTAGGCGCACCACAGGCCGATCGCCAGCCCGATCCACGCGGTGTCACCGCCCCGCTGCATCGTCGCGACCAGGGAGAGCTCGGTGGCGGCGAGCACGAAGGTCGCCGCGGCGACCGTGCCGAGCAGACCGAGCATGCCCGGGGTGAGCCACCGGCGCCGGGGGATCCTCCCCTGCGGCCTCCGGAGTTCCTCGTCCGAGCGGACGGGCGGGTTCAGCACGATCAGCGTCGTCCCCGAGACGACCAGACCGGCCGCGACGATACCCATGGTGGGCACGCTGCCGAGGAGGGTCACCCCCGCGACCGCCAGAGCGGGACCCGTCATGTAGGAGACTTCAACGATCATGGAGTCGAGGGAGAAGCCCATCCTGCGCTGGTCGACCGGGACCAGCGCCGCGAGACACTGCCTGATCACGCTGAACACCGGGAGGCTGAGCAGGCCCGCGGGCACCGCGGCCGCGAGCAGCAGGGGGAACGGCATCGCCCACGCGGTGGACCAGAAGGCGAGCTGGGCGAGTGTGGTCACCACCAGCACCGGGCGCAGGCCATGACTGTCGACGAACCTTCCGGCCAGCGGAGAACCGACGGCCATCCCCACCGTGCTCGCCATCGTCACCAGACCCGCCGCGGCGAACCCGAGGCCGAGCCCACTGGGATCGACGACGTGCATCGTCAGCGTGATGGCGATCGCGGTCGAGGGGATGCGGGCGACCATCCCGACCAGCAGCAACGACCGCACGCCCGGAATCGCCAGCAGGCGGCGGTAAGGTTCGAAAGCCATTGTGATTACTTACCTCCGCGAGCATTGTGCCGCACCCCCCCGGTACTTCCGCCACCGGATTACCGCGCCCACACCCTCGAAGGGCGGCGTGCACCGCCCCGGCCCCTCACGTACGCCGCCCATCACCTGCACAGCCCCACAAAAACACGATCTGTCACGATAAATAACAGTGTGTCACAGGATCAACCGTACGAACACGTCGCACTCCCCCCATACCTCTCCGGATTACCAGACCGATCGGGGCTGTTGCACCTGTCGTACGCGTGCAATCATCGGAACCGTCCGGGGACGCCACTGGGGCGCCTCGAGACTTCATTGGAGGGTCCCATGTCCTCTTCCGTCTCCAACCGGCCGACCTCCCTCTACGGCGGCCAGGCTGGACGAAGGGTCACCGTGCGCGACGTCGCCGCCGCCAAGGAGCGCGGCGAGCGGTGGCCGATGGTCACCGCGTACGACGCCATGACCGCCAGGGTCTTCGACGAGGCCGGCATCCCCGTGCTGCTCGTCGGCGACTCGGCCGCCATGGTCGTGTACGGGTACGACTCGACGCTGCCCGTCTCCGTGGACGATCTCATGCCCCTGACGGCAGCCGTGGTCCGCGGCTCCTCCCGGGCGATGGTCGTGGCCGACCTGCCGTTCGGCTCCTACCAGTCCTCTCCCCAGCAGGCCCTGGAGACGGCCGCCCGCTTCATGAAGGAGGCGGGAGCCCACGCCGTCAAGCTTGAGGGCGGGCGACGGGTGCTCCCCCAGGTCGAGGCCCTGGTCTCGGCCGGCATCCCGGTGATGGCCCACCTGGGTCTGACCCCCCAGTCGGTGAACGCCCTCGGCGGTTACCGCGTACAGGGCCGCGGCCAGTCGGGCGACGAGCTGATGGCCGACGCCAAGGACCTGGAGTACGCCGGCGCGTTCTCCGTGGTCCTGGAATGCGTGCCCACGGACCTGGCCGAGCGGGTCACCGCGTCCCTGTCGATCCCCACGATCGGCATCGGTGCCGGGCCCGGCACCGACGCGCAGGTCCTCGTCTGGCAGGACCTGATGGGCCTGACCGCGAGCCCCGCCAAGTTCGTCAAGAAGTACTTCGACCTCGCCCACGAGATGGACAGGGCCGTGCGCAGCTTCGCCGACGAGGTGTCGACCGGCGCCTTCCCCGCCGCCGAGCACAGCTACCGCTGACAGTCCCCGGGCCCCGGGCCCCGCGGCCCGGTGACCGTGTCATCGAGTCATCGAGGTCACCGGGGTCACCCGGGGGCAACGAGCCGCCTCGGCCGGCCCGAGGCGGCTCCTCCGCGTGGTCCACGCGCCGCGTCCGGTGAGTGCGGACGAACGCCTCCCGGCCGAGGTCGGCAGATCCCGCCGAAGACACCGAAGACACCACGGTCGGTCGGACGACGAGCCGGACCTCACCGGGAGGCGTTAACCTCCATCCTCACTGTCAGAACTGTCAGACGAGCGTGGCGGGATCGGTGTTGGCGCCGCACACGACGACGGCCACCCGCTCGCCGGGGGCCGGGGAGTAAACGCCGGACAGCAGGGCCGCGTACGCCGCGGCCCCCGCGTGCTCGGCGGCGATCCTGTGGCTCCGCCACAGCTCGCGCCGCGCCTCGACGATGGCCTCGTCGGAGACGAGAAGGCTCCGTACCCCCGCCGCGCTCGTGATCTCGTAGGCGATCTCGCCGGCCCGGCTCGCGCCCAGGGCGTCGGCCCCCACCCCGGAGACCTCGACGCCGACCGGCCCGCCCGCCTCCAGCGCCCGGTGCAGGGTCGGGATGAGCTCGGGCTCGACGGTGATCACGCGGGCACGGCCACCGAGTGCGACGGTGATACCGGCGACGAGCCCACCGCCGCCGACCGCGACGATCACCGTGTCGACTCCCCCGGTCTGCTCCAGGACCTCCAGGCCCACCGTGCCCTGTCCCGCGACCACCTCGGCCTGGTCGTAGGCGTGGATGTCCAGGGCACCTGTCTCGGCCGCGCGCTTGACCGACGCCTCGTACGCCTCGGCGTAGACATCGCCGATCCGGGTCACCCTCGCGCCGAGCGCGCGCAGCCCGGCGACCTTCACCGGGCTGGCGACCGTCGGCACGAACACCTCCGCCCGGACGCCGAGGCTGCGTGCCACGTACGCCACCGCCAGGCCGTGGTTGCCCCCGCTCGCCGCGATCAGCCCGGCCTCGGGGATCTCTTCGCAGGCGAGAGCGCGGTTGAAGCCTCCCCGCGCCTTGAACGATCCCGAATGCTGAAGCCCCTCCAGCTTCAGGAACAACCCCGGTGCCACCTCGACCACCGGCGTGCGCAGGACATGTCCCGCGATGCGCTCGGCGGCCCGTTCCACATCCCCGACGGACACCCTCATGCGTGCTCCCTCCCCGGAAACGATCAGAAAACGGCCCCGTGCCGCGGTGCGGGAGTCACCGATGATCGGGTTTCCCACGGTTTCAGGCAAGAGCCTGTTCGAAGTCGGCCCACAGATCCTCGACGTGCTCGATGCCGACCGCCACCCGCACGGTACCCTCACCGACCCCGTGCCTGGCGAGTTCCCCGGCCGTGAGGGTGTGGTGGGAGGTGGTCGCGGGATGCAGGATGAGCGTCTCGACGCCGCCGAGGGACGGGGCGAGCAGGGCCAGCCTCACCGAGCTCATGAACCGCTCCCCCGCCTCCCGCCCGCCGACCAGGTCGAAGGAGAAGACTCCCCCGAAGTCGGGCAGGAGCTTGACCGCCAGCTCGTGGGAGGGGTGGGAGGGCAGTCCCGGCCAGTGCACGACGGAGACGGCGGGGTGGGCGTTCAGGCGGATGGCCAGTTCGCGGGCGTTGGAGCAGTGGCGCTCCATCCGCAGCGGCAGTGTCTGGATGCCCCGCAGGGTGAGCCAGGCGGCGAACGGGTCCGCGCTGGCGCCCAGCTTGACGTTGAAGGCCCATACCTTGCGGTACAGCTCGTCGGAGGCGAAGACGGCGATCCCGCCGAGCACGTCGGTGTGGCCGCTCAGGTACTTGGTCGTGGAGTGCACCACGATGTCGGCGCCGTGCTCTATCGGCCTGCACAGGATCGGAGAGGCGAAGGTGTTGTCGACCACGGAGATCAGCCCGGCCTCGCGGGCCGCGGCGCACATGCCCGGCAGG
The DNA here is from genome assembly GCF_042898365.1 of Streptosporangium sp. NPDC000509. Classification (NCBI taxonomy): domain Bacteria; kingdom Bacillati; phylum Actinomycetota; class Actinomycetes; order Streptosporangiales; family Streptosporangiaceae; genus Streptosporangium; species Streptosporangium sp. NPDC000509. Next base: position 623,086 of record NZ_JBIAYX010000001.1, read on the forward strand.
TCGGCGACCTGGGTCACCGGGTTGGCGATGGTCTCCAGATAGACGAGCCTCGTCTCGGGCCTCACGGCCGCGCGCAGCGCCGCCGGGTCGTCCTCGGGCACGTAGGAGACCTCGATCTGGAACCGCCCCACCAGATCGTTGATCATCCCGGCGGTGCCGCCGTAGAGCGGCTTCTGCGCGATCAGGTGGTCGCCGGGCTTCAGCAATCCGAGCAGTACGGAGTTGATGGCGCCCATCCCGGAGCCGGTGGCCACGGCGCCGACGCCGCCCTCCAGCCCGGCGACGGCCTCCTCAAGGGAGCGGACCGTCGGATTCGACAGCCGCCCGTAGACGAAGGCTCCGTCCGGGCGGCCCATCCCGTCTGCGAAAACGGCCGGATCGTCGAAGACGAACCCGGAGGTCTGGTAGATCGGCACCGCGATGGGGCGGCTGCCGTTCAGTGGCGGCTGGGGCAGGTGAACGGTACGGGTCTCCGGACGGAAGTCAGTCATGCGCCTCTCCGGATGAGAATCAGTCATGTGTCAAGAATGTCCGGCCAATGAGCTACTTGTCAGATCCAATCAGGCAAGATTGGCTCGGTTTGAGGGTCGAATCCCGCCAAGCAGCCGCCGGACGAAACCATGGATCCCGCGCCGCCCCCGACCCCGTGATCATGGGCGGGGCCGCCCCGTCAGACGTCGGTGATGCGCAGACCCGCGTGAGCCTTGTAGCGGCGGTTGATCGAGATGAGGTTCGCGGTCAGCGCCTCGACCTGGTGGGCGTTGCGCAGACGGCCCGCGTACACGCCGCGCACGCCGGGGATCCGGCCCGCCAGCGCCTGGACGGTGTCGGTGGCCTCGCGGTCGTCACCCACCACGAGCACGTCCAGGGTGATCTCCTCGACCTCGGGGTCCAGCAGCAGGACCGCCGAGACGTGGTGGAAGGCGGCCACCACGCGGCTGTCGGGCAGGACGGCCGCGGCCTGCTGGGCGGCGCTGCCCTCCTCGACCGCGAGCATGTACGCCCCCTGCTTGTCGAAGCCGAGCGGGTTGACGCAGTCGATGACGATCTTCCCTGCCAGCTCGGAGCGGAGGGACTCCAGCGTGGAGCGGTGCCCGTCCCAGGGAGTGGCCACGATCACCACGTCGGCCTCCGCCGCCACGGCCGGGTTGTCCGCGCCACGCACCGAGCCACGCACAGAGCCGCCGATGCTCTCCGCCGCCGCCTGAGCCCGTTCCGCGCTCCGCGAGCCGATCAGCACGGTGTGCCCGGCGAGGGCGAACCGCCGGGCCAAGCCCTTGCCCTGGTCACCGGTTCCGCCCAGGATCCCGATCGAAATCCCGCTCACGTCCGGAATATCAATGCTCACTCAGCGCTCCTCATCGTCCCCCGGCCGCTCAGGACCGGACTCCAGCGACCATATCGCCTGCCCCGATCTTCTCAGGGGCGCGTTTCCAGGATCGGCGCGGGGTCTGTGGGGCACGATGGTGCGATGGACGCCGGGTCGGTGACACTGCTGCGCGAAATCCTCGCCTCGACCGGCTGGGTCGAGCGGACCCGCGAGCTGGGCCTCGCCCTTCGCGCGACGCGCTCCCCCGGCGGGCTGCTGGTGGTCGGTACACCCCAGGAGGAGCCCTGGCACCTGACCGCGCACCTGAGTGACGAGGCGAGGTTCTCCGGACTGCCCCAGCTCGCCCCGACACTGGTCCGCTGGGCGCCCGCCCCCGAAGCGCCCGCGCACCTGCGGGTCGGTCTGGAGCGGATCGAGCGGGCGGGGCGGGGCGAGACGCTGTTCGTGGTGACCGAGGAACGCGCCCCCGAGGCGCTGCTGGAACGGGTGAGCGACGCCCGCAGGACCGGCACGACGATCCTCGCCCTGGACGGCGGCGACCCGGATCTGGCGGGTCTGGCCCACGACGCGCTGACGGTTCCCGAGCGGGCGCCGTTCTCCTTCGACGGGGCCCAGCACCTGGTGAGCATGGCCGCGGGCGAGGTCGGGCGCCGTCCCGGCCTGCGCGACCGCCTGGCGAGACTGCTGGAGCGGATCAGCGGTCCTCAGGTCGCCGACTAGGTCCGCGGCTCGGCGCACCGCGACGGCCACGAGACGGCCCCGCGACGACCACGGTCCGCACCGGCCGGTGGCCTCAGTCGTCCCCGTCCCCGTCCCAGGCGCGGTCGCCCTCCTTCCACTCCTCGTTCCTGTCGGCCGCGGTCTTCAGCGCGGCGCCGGCGGCCTCGCGTGTCGGGTACGGCCCCATCCTGTCCTTGTTCGGGCATCCCTCGTCGGGTTCGACGGCCATGTGCCTCAGGCAGAACCACCATTGATCACTCATGCGGCAATACTGCCCAGTGAGAAGCACAACTAGACTGAGGGACCATGACGACACTGCTCCAGCCCGGGCGGATCTCCCCTATCCGCAAGGTGCCCTCTCACATCCGGCGGCCGGAGTACGTCGGGAAGAAAACCCCGAAGACCGGCGAGCCCGACGTCAAGACCCCCGAGATCATCGAGCGGATGCGGGTCGCGGGCAAGCTGGCGGCCCAGGCGCTCGAAGAGGTCGGCAGGCACGTGGCGCCCGGCGTCACCACCGACGAGCTCGACCGGATCGGTCACGAGTTCCTCTGCGACCGCGGCGCCTATCCCAGCACCCTCGGCTACCGGGGATATCCCAAGTCGCTGTGCACCTCGATCAACGAGGTGATCTGCCACGGCATCCCCGACGACACCGTGCTGCGCGACGGCGACATCGTCAACGTCGACATCACCGCCTTCATCGACGGCGTGCACGGCGACACCGACGCCACCTTCCTCGTCGGCGACGTGGACGAGGAGTCGCGCCTGCTCGTCGAGCGCACCCGCGAGGCCACCAACCGGGCCATCAAGGCCATCGCCCCCGGCCGTCAGCTCAACGTGGCCGGTCGCGTGATCGAGGCCTACGCCAAGCGGTTCGGCTACGGCGTGGTCCGCGACTTCACCGGGCACGGCATCGGCACCACGTTCCACTCGGGCCTGATCGTCCCCCACTACGACGACCCGTCACTCGCGGTCACGCTGGAGCCGGGCATGACGTTCACGATCGAGCCCATGCTCACGCTCGGCACCATCGACTACGAGATCTGGCCCGACGGCTGGACCGCCGTCACCAAGGACCGCATGCGGACCGCCCAGTTCGAGCACACCATCCTGGTGACCGAGACCGGCCACGAGATCCTGACACTCCCCTGAGTCCCGGCCCGCTCCATGGCCGCGTCTCAGGCCGGAGAGTCCCTGGAGTCCGAGGGCCTCAGGTCCGGAGCGACGCGACCCCCTGGGCCGACGCCTCCATCGGGGATCCGCCCGCTCGGTGTCCCGGTCAGTCCTGGCGGGGCACCACTCCGGTGACGGTGGTCCCCTCGCCGGGAACGCCGTTGACACCGAGCGTGCCGCCTAACTGCTCGAAGTGGGTGCGCATCGCGGTGATACCCCGGCCCCCGGCCTCTCCGAAGAAGCCGACACCGTTGTCACTCACCGTCATGCGCAGGCCGCCGCGCCCGAAGGTGACGGCGACGGAGACGACGCGGGCCCGGCTGTGCCGCTCGGCATTGGCCAGCGCCTCCCCAAGCGCGGCCAGCACGGCTCTCGCGACCCCGGGCGGAACGTCCTGGGCGGGCAGCGCCCAGATCTCGACGGCGATCCCGGTGCGCTCGGCCCACTCTGTGAGTTGCTCTTCGAGCGCTTGGGCGAGGCTTCGGCTTCGACCCTCGCGTACGCGCACTTCCTCGGACACTGCTCAACCTTCCTGATGCACATTGCAGCCCCCGGCCCCCCGACCGGATATGTGGATGGGCGTGGCGCGCGATGACGAAGCGCCGCACCCGCTGCGGTGAGCACGAGCCCCCTGAAAACTCAGGCTACCGGGAGGTGTCCTTAAGGGGGCTCGAAGATAGAAGGCCGTAGCTGTCCGGCTACTCCGCGCCGTCTCGCCTGTTGAGTTTGGCCAGGTAGTCATTGTACGCGTCGAGCTGGGCATCGCCACTGCCACCGTCTCTGGCCGCGACGGCGTCGGCACGGCGGTCGGCGCGGCGGGCCCCGCGATCGTCGTGGCGCCACCACTGGTAGGCGAGCGCGATAAGCACGATGAGGGTCGGGATCTCGCCGAACGCCCAGGCGATGGCGCCGCCGGTCTGCTGGTCCTCGATCGCGGACGCGCCCCAGGTCCGGCCGAGCTGGTCGTACCAGTCGGAGGCGAGCACGGTGCTCATGCTCATCAGCGCGATGCCGAAGAACGCGTGGAACGGCATGGTCACGAACAGCAGGATGAGCCTGGCCACGTGCGGCAGCCGGTAGGGGGCCGGATCGACACCGATGATCACCCAGAAGAACAGGGTCCCGCTGAGCAGGAAGTGCACCGTCATCACGATGTGACCGAGGTGCTCCTCCATCGCGGCGGCGAACAGCGGTGTGAAGTACAGCGCGTAGGTGGAGACGATGAAGATCGCGGTGGCGATCGCCGGATGGGCGATGAAGCGGACGAACCTGCTGTGCAGAATCGTCGTCAGCCACTCCCGCGGCCCCCGGTCGCCCCTGCGGGCGGCGGGCTTGAGCGCGCGCAGGGCGAGGGTGACGGGCGCACCGAGCACGAGGAAGATCGGCACCAGCATCGAGAGCGTCATGTGCTCGGCCATGTGCGCGCTGAACAGCACCTTGGCGTAGCGGGCGACACCGCTCTGGGTGGCGATCAGCAGAATCAGCACACCGGTGAACCAGGCGGCCGTACGCCCCTTGGACCAGGCGTCACCGCGCCGGGTGAGCCGTACGACACCGGCGAGGTAGAGACCGGCGAGCAGGGCGATGATCGTGCCGGAGAACAGGTCGAACCACCACAGCGAGGCCAGGTTGGCGAGCGAGATCTCCGGCGGCATGGTGTAGCCGAGCACCTCGAAGGCCCTGTTGACGGGCAGGATCGCCGGGGGCGGTGCGGTGCGGGACAGCGCGACGGCGAGGCCGACGGCCGCGAACATGACGACGATCTCGCCTCCGGCGAAGCGGAGGAACGTGCCGGATCCACCGGCCGCGAGCAACGGCAGGGTCCGGGTGCGGTGCCACCAGCCGACGGCGCCGAGCAGTGCGAACGCGGCCGTCTTGGCGAGCAGCAGCAGGCCGTAGGCGGAGGTGAACAGCTCGGAGATCGCGCTGAGCCTGGCCAGGACGCTGAACAGGCCGGACAGTCCCACCCCGACGAAGCACCACAGCGCGAGGGACGAGAAGCGTGCGGCGGCGATCTCCAGGTGCGGCTGACGGCGCAGCGCGTGCGCGCAGAGCACGCCGAGGCCGCCCACCCAGAGGGCGAGGACGACCAGGTGGACTGCGACGCCGGTGGTGGCCAGATCGTGGTTGGGCGAGGAGGCGGAGTGGCCGGTCAGGGCGGGCGGGAGCATGGTGGCCAGGGCGAGGACCAGCAGGCCGCCGGCCGCGCCGGCGGTGATCGCCCCGCGGGCGAAGAGCGCGATCGCGACCGAGAACAGCACGACCAGGGTGAGCGCGATGCCCTGGGAGACCTGGCTGGCGAAGCTGGTGAGCTCGTCGCCGCCGAGCACGTCGGCCACCGGCAGCCCGAGCGCCTCCGAGAGGCTGAACACCATCGTGGCCGCGGCGGCCCCGGCCCAGACGAGGGCGATCCAGGAGGCGGCCTTGACGTAGCCGAGGGCGGGTTTGCCCAGCAGGCCCTTGTCGTTGGGAAGCAGGAACGCGGCGGCCAGGAGCGTGCCGACGGTGAGCACGCCCGCCGCGTCCATCGTCAGCTTCGCCAGCGGCAGGCCCCAGCGGGTGAAGGAACCCTGGTCGGGCAGGCCGGGAATGATGCGCGGGCTCGCGGCACCTCCCGCGATCATGGCGATCACCAGGGCGGCGACGGCCGCCGCCGCGCCCGCCAGAGCGAGCTTCACGACCCGGCCGTTCGCCGGCGCCTCGGCCTGTGCCGCCTGCGCGGCCCGCGCGGTTTTGCTCATGTCTTCTTCCTGCCGCGCATGCTGAGGAACAGGCCGATGCCGATGCCGGTCAGGCCTCCGACGACGATCCACATCCAGCCGGGGACGCCTCCCGAGGAGCCGGATTCCTCCGACCGCCCCGCGGCGGCCGGGCTGAGCGTGGCGACCGGTGTGCTCTCGGCGGCCGTGCTCTCCGCGCTCTCCGCGGGTTCCGGGCTCGCCGAGGACGGCGACGGCGACGGGGACGGCTCCGCGGAACCGAGCAGGGTGAAGGGGATCTCCCCCTCGATCGGGTGGCCGTCGGAGGACACGACGCGGTAGGCGATGACGTACGCGCCGGGAGGTAGATCTCCCTTGACCTTCTGGGCCACCACGGGGCCGTCGGCGACGGGCTTGCCGTCCTGGTACGTCTCGTCGCCGGAGCGCACGACGACGTTCGGGAAGCGCACCGAGGCACTGAACGTCAGCTTCACCTCCTCCAGGCTCTCGACCTTCGCACCCTTGGCCGGATCACTGCTCTTGAGCCGGTCATGGGCGAGGGCGGGCGAGGCGAAGGCCGTGCCGAGAACGAGGGCGGCGAGAAGCGCGAGGGCGACCGCGACAGGGGAAGTCTTCATGGCAACCACAAGGCTACCGACGAGACCGCGCGGTCTCGACCCCCCTGTCCGATCCGCGTCCCCGCAGGGCGCCCTTACCGTCTCGATCTACCGAAATGTGGGGCAGTGCTCCGGCCTTCAGGTCGGGGGTGAAGGCGTGCCCGGGAGTGCCCGCCAAGGCGCGCGCCGACCCCCGCGCGCCGCTTGACCGCGACGCGACGGGGGAATCTCCGGTTTCCAAGCCGGGGAGGAGCTCAAAGCCCGACGCAGGCCATCGCCCGCTTGTAGGCGTCGACGCTCCGGTCGGGCTCGTCGATCCGCTCCAGGACGCGGGCCGCGGTCAGCCAGGCGTGGGCGGTGAAGCGGGTCTCCGGCGCCTGCTCCAGGCACTCGGCCCCGGCGGACAGCTCCCGCGACGCCTCGGCCTGCATGCCCAGCGCCGCGAGGGTCTCGCCGTGCAGCAGGCGGCCCTCCGCCTGCAGGGCCTTGGGCATCCCGTCGAGCAGATCGCAGACGAAGCGCATGTGCTCCTCGGCCCGGTCGGGGCGGGCGAGCAGCAGCTCCGCCCGGACGAGGCTCATCGCGCAGCGCATCTTGGTGATCGAGCCGGCGGAGCTCTCCGTGAGCTCCTTCTCCACCTTGAGCAGCACATCGCGCCAGGCCTCGGCCTCCATGGGCCGGGCGATCAGCATGACCTGGGCGTAGTCGCCACGCAGCCGGGCCAGCCGGCGGGGGTCACCGTACTCGGACTCGATGGCCAGGGCGCGCTCGGCGTGCGTGACCGCCTCGTCGGCGTGACCGGTCTCGATGGCGGCGATCGCGGCGCCCCAGTGCGCCAGGGTGAGCGCCGTCGGGGTGTCGAGGAGCTCGGCGGCGGCGATCAGCTCGGCGGCGAACTGACGGGCCCGCAGCAGGTCACCCCGCTCCACGTACGCGGCGAAGAGCTGGCTGCCCAGCCTCATGAGGCTGTCGGTCCAGGCAGGCCTGACCGCACCGGTGAGGATCTGCTCGGGGACCTGGATCGCCTGGGCCAGGTCTCCCTTCTCGCGATAGCAGCGCGAGAGCGCGACGGCGACCGCGATGTGACGCTCGGGGCTCATGACCGTCGTGTCGCTCTCGTGCAGCCCGCAGAAGAGGACGATCGCGCCCTCCAGGTCACCGCAGGCCTCGGTCGCGAGGGCGAGGCCGTACTCGACGTCCTGCCGCAGCTGGGGCAGGCCGGCCAGGCCGCTGTCGGCGAGAAGCTCGGCGTAACGGTTACGGGCCTCGACGACCTCGCCGTTGTCCAGGGCCATCTGCGCGTAGCTCAGCGCGAGCTCGATCTCCTGCATCTGCTCGGCGGTGACGCCGTTGATCAGATAGGTCAGGGAACAGTCGAGTTTTTCCGCGAGAAGCTCCAGCACCGCGGGGGTCGGAGTACGCTTGCCACTCTCGATGAGAGAGACGTAACTGTCCGACAGCTCTGGATGAGCGAGCTGCGCCTGAGAAAGACCCCGTTGCCGACGGGCGGTTTTGATGCGCTGCCCCACCAAGTCTTGACCGGTCACGTTACCCCTTGAAAGATATCATTTGAGCAGCAGAACCTACGACAGGAGTCTCCCCGTGCGCCGACGTCTTGCCTTGTCTGCCCTCGCCATGCTGTTTACGGCTACTTTTGCCGTCACCGGCAATGTTACGACCGCGAGTGCTGATTCGTCTGCCCCCCTGAAGGACACCGGCAAGTATTCTTTGCAGACGGCTAGCGCCCAGGCCTACCTGGGCTGGAGCTACCCGGACTGAGCGACGACTCAGCCCGGCCGAAGGACAAGGAACGACACACCCCGCCCTCCGTGGAGAGCTTCCAGCCAGTGAGCCGCTCCACCCGTCGGGTTCGGTGTGCTCGCACCGATGTGAGCGCGCAGGCGTCCGTCATGCGCGCTCCAGCGGGACGGGAATCTGAACACCGGGGCGTCCGCGCCCCGGAGTCGGCGCCACCGATCATGGCCGAGCCGGGATCCGAACCCTCCCGTGAAGATCATCGCTCTTCACGGGGGATCCCGGCCGGAGGAACACCCGTGTTCGGCTCGCGTCACACGCGTACGACTTCATCGCAGGTCACGGCTCACTCCAGTCTGGCCGACCGGGCAGATGACGGCCGCTCGGCCACTCTCGTCGGCGTCATGTCGTTCCGCTTGCTCTTCGTCGCCGACCGGTCCGCGGGCCGGTCGGCACGGGACGCCTCGTGTCACCGGCGCCCTCACTTTCAGAGCCGGCGGTCATTATTCAGAAAGACATATCGAACCGGCCCACTATCCTGCCGATAACCCAAAGCGGTCGGCCGGATTATCGAAAGCCGACGGCTTCTTTTTTGTGAACACGGACGGAGTCGGCTCGTCGAGAACCGGGAAAAGGGATCGCTCACCGGGACAGGAAACATGGTCCATTCCTGCGGAATCGCGAACACGATCCGCTCGTACGCACTCGTCCGCTCCCGGGTTCCGGCTTCCCAACGGCCCGCACAACCGCAAGAGTCGCCAACGGTCACCCCCCGCGTTCCCTCGTGCCTGCCATGTCCTCCCCCCGCACCCGGCTGATGTACTGCTGACATGAGTGGCATCGAAACGCGGCGGCATCGCGGCGTCGGCGAGAGTGTCCTGCGCCCCGACGGGACGCTGAAGGTGACGGGCGAGTTCGCCTACTCCTCCGACCTGTACCTGGCGGACATGATCTGGGGGGTCACCCTGCGCAGCCCGCATCCGTCGGCGTGGATCCGCTCGATCGACATCGGCCCCGCGCTCGCCATGCCCGGTGTGTACGCGGTGCTCACCCACGAGGACGTTCCCGGCGCGAAGTTCTACGGCCTGGAGCACAGGGACCAGCCGGTGCTCGCCGTCGACCAGGTCCGCTACCAGGGCGAGCCGGTCGCGCTGGTCGCCGCCGACCACCCCGAGCGCGCCAGGCGGGCGGCCGAGGCCATCGTGGTGGAGTACGAGGTCCGCGAGGCCGTCACCGACCCGCGCCGGGCCGCCTTCGACGCCTCCTGCCCCCCGGTCCACGAGAGCGGCAACGTGCTGCGCCACCAGCCGGTCCGGGTCGGCTCCACCTTCGAGGCCCCGGTGGTCGTCACCGGCGAGTACGAGGTCGGCATGCAGGATCAGGCCTTTCTCGGTCCCGAGTCCGGCCTGGCCGTACCCGCCGAGGACGGCGGGGTGGACCTGTACATCGCCACGCAGTGGCTGCACTCCGACCGGGAGCAGATCGCGCCGTGCCTGGGGTTGCCCGAGGAGAAGGTGCGGCTCTCACTGGCCGGGGTGGGTGGGGCGTTCGGCGCGCGCGAGGACCTGTCCATGCAGGTCCACGCGTGCATGCTGGCCCTGCGTACCGGCCGCCCCGTGAAGATCGTCTACAACCGCGAGGAGTCCTTCTACGGCCACGTCCACCGCCACCCCGCCCGGATGCGCTACGAGCACGGCGCCACCCGCGACGGCAGGCTGCTGTACGTGCGGGCGGAGATCCTGCTGGACGGCGGCGCCTACTGTTCCACCTCTCCCGCGGTGGTCGGCAACGCGGCCTCCCTGGGGGTGGGGCCGTACGAGGTGGACAACGTCTGGATCGACGCCTACGGCGTCTACACCAACAACCCGCCCTGCGGCGCGATGCGCGGCTTCGGCGCGGTACAGGCGTGCTACGCGTACGAGTCGCAGATGGACCGGCTCGCCGAGGCGTGCGGGATCTCCCCGGTCGAGGTGAGGGTGCGCAACGCGGTCTCCCAGGGGTCGGTGCTGGCCACCGGGCAGGTGATCGACTCCCCCGCGCCGCTCGCCGAGATGCTCAGGGAGCTCGACGCGATGCCGCTGCCCGCCGCGCCGGAGGCCACGGACTCACCGGATCTGCGGAGTCTGCCGGGCGGCGTCTCGCAGACCACGCGCGGCGAGGGGGTGCGGCGCGGTGTCGGGTACGGCGTGGGCATCAAGAACATCTGCTTCTCCGAGGGCTTCGACGACTACTCGACCGCGCGGGTGCGGGTGGAGCTGATCGGTGGCGAGCCGCACGTCCTGGTGCACACGGCGGCGGCCGAGGTGGGGCAGGGCCTGCTGATGGTCCAGGAGCAGATCGCCAGGACCGAGCTGGGGATCAACGCGGTGACGGTCGCGGGGGCGGACACCTCGGTCGGTTCCGCCGGGTCCTCGTCCGCCTCGCGCCAGTCCTACGTCACCGGAGGCGCGGTCAGGGCGGCCTGCGAGGCCGTGCGGGAACGGCTCGCGAAGCTGACGGGCGACGGGACGTCCCTGGTGGAGGCGCTGGAGCGGGCCGGTGCGGTGGAGGAGACGAGGGAGTACCGGCACCGGCCCACCTTCCCCCTGGACCCGCTCACCGGCCAGGGCGACTCGCACACCCAGCTCGCCCTGTGCGTCCACCGGGCCGTGGTGGATGTGGACGTGGAGCTCGGCCTGGTCAAGGTGGTCGAGCTGGCCGCCGTGCAGGACGTGGGAAAGATCATGAACCCGCTCGCACTGGAGGGGCAGATCCACGGCGGCTCGGCCCAGGGCCTGGGACTGGCGCTCATGGAGGAGATCCAGGTCCGTGACGGGCTGGTGCTCAATCCCTCGTTCACCGACTACCTGATCCCCACCATCCTCGACATGCCGCCCATGCGGCTGTCGATCATGGAGAATCCCGACCCGAACGCTCCTTACGGGCTGCGCGGCGCGGGCGAGCCGCCCACGCTCTCGTCCACTCCCGCGGTGGCCGCCGCCGTACGGGCCGCCACCGGCCTGCGGCTGCCCCGGGTGCCCATCCGCCCCCACGACATCGCCCTGGAGGGATGACCGTCGAGGAGAGGGCCGCGTCAGCCGACGTCGGCCGATCTCAGCCGGCGTCTCCCGACTCGCAGGCGACGCCGTCATTGTCCCCGTCGATGTACCACTGGTACTCCTCGTGGACGCCCCGGGTGTAGGGGCCGTACCCGTTCTCCCTCGCGGCCTTGCAGGTGGCGAACCTACGGTCGGTGCCCTCGCCGGACGTGTTCCCCGAGGTGCCCCCCGTGGTGTTCGCCGGTCGGTTCTGGCCGGTCCCGGTCCCCGAGGTTCCCGAGGTCCCTGAGGGGTTCGTGGCGGCCGGGTCTGCGTTGGTGTTCGCCGGAGGGGTCACCGGCTGGTTGTCGGTGGGAGTCACGGGCTGGTTCTGGTTTCCCTGCGGGGTCTGGGGCTGGTTCGCCGGAGGGGTTGTACCCGGGTCGGCGGGCGGGGTGAAGACCGATCCGTTCGGCTGCGGGACGTCCGACGGCTGCGGGACGACGTCGGACGAGCCGAGCAGCTTGACGACCATCGCGTCCGCCTGCTCCTTGGTGAAGGAGCCCGCGATGCTCAGGCTGTCGTCGGTGATCGTCTGGGCGACCTTGGGGGCCGCCACCACCTTCTGTCCCACGACGATCGCGATCTGCTGCCTGACCGGGTCGTCCGCGTTCACCGCCTCCGCGGTCAGGTCGTTGATCTGCTCGCGGAAGGCGGGTGCGAACGCGATCCTGACCGAGTAGGCGCCGCTCTTCTCCTGGATCGTCTCGATCTTCCTCACCGCGTTCACGGTGATCCCCGCGCCGAGCGAGTAGCAGTTCTGCCCAAGGTCGTCGGGATAGGTCTCGGCAACCGTGCAGGCTCCGGGCCTCACCTCGGTCACCGGGGCGAAGTGAATGGGGTTCGCCAGCCGCCTGGGTGGTGTGCCACCGAGCGGCATGTCGGGGTTGCGGGTCATGAGCACCGCGATGGTGCCGAGCACGCCGGTGATCAGCACGACGACGACGAGGGTGGTCACCAGGATCGCGGTCGTGGCGCGACTCGCCCTGGGCGCCCCCTCCGGCGGCTCTCCGGCCCGCTTCTCGCCGGTCCCCGGCGTGCCCGGGATCGCCCCGCCGGGGCCCGGGCTCACGGGTCCCCGAGCCGGGAGTTCCTTTCCTCCGGCGGGAGGCGGCAGGTCGGAACCGGGGCCGCCCGGCCTTTCGGGAACCGGGCCGCCCGGCTCCTCTACGATCGGGCCCGCCGAATCGCCGGGGCCCTGTCCCAGGGGGACCGTCTTCTCGAAGCCGAGGCCGCTCGGCCCTTGATCGCCGAAACTCGCACCGCCGGGCCCCGGGTCGCCGAAGCCGGGACCATCGGGCCTCACCCCGCCGGCACCAAAAGCGTCGAAACTAGAACGCTTAGCACCAAAAGCATCAAAATCAGAGCCGCCAGAACCACCGAAGACGTCGCCGCCGGGACCGCTTCGGCGAGGATCACCGAAAGCGTCGCCGTCAGGACCACCCCGACCAGGCCCACCGAAAGCATCGAAGCCAGGGCCGCCGGAACCACCGAAGACGTCGCCGCCGGGACCACTCCGGCGGGGATCACCGGGAGCGTCGACGTCGGAGCCGCCCCGGCCGGGACCGCCGAAGGCGTCGCGGTCAGGACCGACGCGGCCGTAACCGCCGAAGGCGTCGAAGCCGGAACCGTGATCGGAACCGGGAACGGGACCCGGGCCGCCGAGGCCCCGATCGCCGCGACCTGGAGCGCCGAAGGCGGTGTGACCGTCTGAGCCGTCCGAGGCGCCGGAGGGGCCGGCGTCCGGTTTGCCGGGACCGCGGGCGTGACGTCCGGACGGAGCGTCAGAACGCCCCGGCGGGGTGAAGGCGTCATAGGAGCCGGGCGAGGACCACGGCGCGTCAGGAGGGTCGTCAGACCCTCCTGGAGGCCCTTGCGGTACGGGCGGCTCACCCTGCCCCGCGTGCATCCCCATCGTCATATCCCCGTATTCCTCGCATCTGCTCGCGGCGAGCCTACCGACCGGTGCGGGGAGCCGGTAACCCCGCACGTCACGACGCCCTTCGGGAAACCGAACGTCGGCGATTGCTGACCGAATGTCATCAACTCTGGCCCCATTCCTGCCGCCTTGTGCGTGATGACTCTCTTTTGGGGAACGCACAGTGAATGTAGAAGACACGCGCCCACCCTGGAGGAGCCGTGAAAATCTCCGTTCCCCGCGAGGTCAAGAACCACGAATATCGCGTGGCGCTCACCCCCGCCGGGGCCCGCGAGTTCATCAGGAACGGCCACGAGGTCTTCGTCGAGAAGGGCGCCGGGGTGGGGTCCTCCATTCCCGACGCCGACTTCCAGAGCGTCGGCGCGACCATCCTGGACTCGGCCGACGAGGTGTGGGCCGTGGGCGAGTTGGTACTGAAGGTCAAGGAGCCGATCTCCGAGGAGTACCACCGGATGCGTAAGGGCCAGGTGCTCTTCACCTACCTGCATCTGGCCGCCTCGCAGGCGTGCACCCGGGCCATGCTGGAGACCGGGGTCACCGGCATCGCCTACGAGACCGTGCAGAACGCGAACGGCTCCCTGCCGCTGCTCGCCCCCATGTCGGAGGTGGCCGGGCGACTCGCCCCCCAGGTGGGGGCGTACCACCTGATGCGCTCCGGGGGCGGCCGCGGCGTGCTGATGGGCGGGGTGTCGGGAGTGCACCCGGCCAGCGTGGTCGTGATCGGCGCCGGGGTCTCCGGCATGAACGCCGCGGTCATCGCGCTCGGCATGCAGGCGGAGGTGCTGCTGCTCGACCGCGACATCGACAGGCTCCGCCAGGCGGACATGATCTACAAGGGCCACTGCAGGACCATCGCCTCCTCCACGTACGAGATCGAACGGGCGGTGCTGAACGCGGATCTGGTCATCGGCGCGGTGCTGATCCCGGGGGCGAGGGCTCCCAAGCTGGTCGACAACGCGCTGGTCTCGCGGATGAAGCCGGGGTCGGTCCTGGTGGACATCTCCATCGACCAGGGCGGTTGCTTCGAGGACTCCCGGCCCACTACCCACGCCGACCCGACCTACCGGGTGCACGACTCGGTGTTCTACTGCGTGGCCAACATGCCGGGCGCGGTGCCGCACACCTCGACGTACGCGCTGACCAACGTGACCGTCCCCTACGCCCTCGCGATCGCACAGCTGGGCTGGCGGGAGGCCCTTCGGAGAGATCCGGCGCTGGCCGCCGGCCTGAACACGCACGAGGGGCACCTGACCAACCGGCCCGTGGCCGAGGCTCACGGGCTGGAGGCGGTGCCCCTGGAACAGGTGCTGCGGGCCTAGTCGCGGGCCCGGTGCGGCCGGTGCGCCTCGTCAGGACGGCGTCACCGGCGTCGCGACCGGCCGGATCAGGGCGCCGGGGTGGGGCTGGGAACCGGGGCGTCGGTGGCCGGGGCATCGGTCGCGGGAGCGTCCGTGGCCGGGGCGTCGCTGGGAGCCGCGGACCCGTCGGGGGCGCCCGGCGGCTGGCTGGGCGCGGTCTCCGGGATGGGCGCCTCGGCGGTGGTGGTGCCCACGCCTCCGCTGCAGGACGCTCCGAGCTCGGGGGTGTCCCGGCCGTTCTTGTACTTGGTGATGAACCTGGGCAGACGCCCGTCGGTCGCGCTGTCCAGCTTGAGCTGGTTGTTCCAGGAGCTGGCCACGATCTTGGAGGGCAGGCCGGGGTACGGGCTCAGGAGCATGTAGTCCTTGGAGGCCAGTTCCCTCAGCTTGTCCACCTCGGCCTTGGGGAGATCCGGCTGGTAGGTGATCCACACGGCGCCGTGCTCCATGGAGTGGACGGCGTTCTCGTTGTTGATCGGCTGCTCGTAGATGCCGCAGTTCTGCCAGGCCGGGTTGTGCTCACCGCCCATCGGCGGGTTCTCCTTGTACGTCACCTTGGTCTGGGTGTGCTGACTGCCGGCGTACTTCGCGGTGACGACGTTGTCCAGTGAGGTCGCGGCCCGCTCGTTGACCAGGTAGTAGGCGACGACCGCGACCAGCAGGACGACGACGGCACCTCCGGCACCCCACATGAGAAGCGCGGCCCTGCGCTCCTTGCGCCTCTGCTCATCGCGCATGCGGTTGAGGTGCTCGCGCCTCGCCTGCGCCTTTTCCTTGGTCATCAACCCTCCAGCCGGCAAACAACTTCGGGTCACCCTATGCCCTACCGGCGTATGTGGAGAATAAGGGGATGACAACGCGTGATACAGCGACGATTCCCGACAGTGGGTACGCTGGGCAGGTAATGGAAACCCCGGGTAAAGAGGGCGCGACGTCCAGGCGTGGTGGCGTGGTGGTCGGCGCGCTGCTCGGCTGCCTGGTCACGGCGGTCGTGTTGCTGCTCGCGACGGGCAGGACGGCCACTCCGACGGACGCCTCGGCGGAGGCGGGTTTCGCCCGCGACATGGCCGTTCACCATGCCCAGGCCGTCGAGATGTCCTTCATCGCCAGGGACGGCAGCCAGGACGACGCGTTGCGGCGCCTGGCCTACGACATCATCGTCACGCAGACGGCCCAGCGCGGCATCTTCACGGGCTGGCTGCAGCAGTGGGGCCTCACCCAGTCGGGTGATCGTCCCTCCATGGCGTGGATGGCCGGGCACGGTGGCGGTCACGCTGTAACACCGGACGCGCCCGCCGCGATGCCCGGTATGGCAAGTGAGGACGAGCTCAAAAAGCTCCGCGAGGCCACAGGCAAGGAGCAGGAGGTCCTCTTCCTCCAACTCATGATCCGTCATCACGAGGGCGGCGTGCAGATGGGCGAGGGCCTGCTGAAACTGTCCGACCGTGAAGAGGTGGCCACCATGGCACAGCACATCGTCGACGGTCAGACGGGCGAGATCGAGTTGATGACCGACATGTTGCGGCAGCGCGGCGCCCAGCGGCTGCCTTCCATCCTTTAGTGGCGTCGGCGCGTCCCTGTGCGGCCGGTTTCCGGTCAGGGCAGCATGGAGCCAACCTGGCCGGAGGAAAGAGAATGGTGAACGACGAGCCGGAGAACCGCCTGGAGGTGAGCATCTCCGCCGAGGTGGAAATGGGGCAGTACGCCAACTTCGCCTCTGTGTGGCACACCCAGGATGGCTTCGTCCTGGACTTCGCGGTGATCACCAGGCCGCCCCAGCTGGCCAACGACCCCTCCTCCGGGCAGCACTTCGTGAGCGTGCCGACCCGGATCGTGAGCCGGATCCGCATCCCCCCGAGTCAGGTCTTCGAGCTGATGAAGGCCCTCGAACAGCAGCTGACCGCGTACGAGCACGAGACGGGTCACAAGAACTGAGGCCCGGCGGGGGGTTTCGGCCCTCTGAAAGAGGCCTGAAAGGGTCCCCGCGCCGGGCCTTCACGACGCGTCTTACGACAGATCTTGGCGCGGACGTAGCTCCTGCGCCACGGCGGCGGCGAACGCGTCCACGTCGGCCTCGGTGGTGTCGAACGCGGTCATCCAGCGGACCTCGCCGGTGGCCTCGTTCCAGGTGTAGAACCGGAAGCGCTTCTGCAGGCGCTCGGTCACGTCCGCCGGCAGGATGGCGAAGACCGCGTTGGCCTGCACCGGGCGCGGGATCTCCACCCCCGGCACGTCCCGCACGGCGTCGGCGAGCCGCCGGGCCATCGCGTTGGCGTTGCGGGCGTTGCGCAGCCACAGGTCGCCCGCGAGCAGCGCTTCGAACTGCACCGCGACGAACCGCATCTTGGAGGCGAGCTGCATCGTGCTCTTGCGCAGGTAGCGCAGGCCGCGCACGGCGTCGGGATTGAGCACCACGACGGCCTCGCCGAACATCAGGCCGGCCTTGGTGCCACCGAAGGACAGCACGTCCACGCCCACGTCGCTGGTGAACGCGCGCAGCGGCACGTCCAGCGCGGCGGCGGCGTTGGTCGCGCGGGCGCCGTCGAGGTGGACGAGCATGCCCAGGTCGTGGGCGTGGTCGCAGATCGCGCCGATCTCCTGGGGCGTGTAGAGCGTGCCCAGCTCGGTGGTCTGCGTGATCGACACCACCTTGGGCTGTGCCCGGTGCTCGTCGCCGAAGCCCCACGCCTGCCTGTCGATCAGCTCGGGGGTGAGCTTGCCGTCCGGGGTGGCGACCGGCAGCAGCTTGAGCCCCGCCGACCGTTCGGGGGCGCCGCCCTCGTCGGTGTGGATGTGCGCCGACTCCGCGCAGACCACCGCCTCCCAGTGGGCGGTCATCGAACGGAGCGCGACCACGTTGGCCCCGGTGCCGTTGAACATCGGCCACGCCTGCGCGGCGGGGCCGAAGTGCTTCTTGAAGACCTCCTGGAGCGCGGCGGTGTAGACGTCGTCGCCGTACGCGGTCTGGTGACCCCCGTTGGCGAGCGCGATCGCCTGGAGGATCTCGGGATGGACCCCGGCGTAGTTGTCGCTGGCGAAGCCCTTCACCAGCGGGTCGTGCCTGCGGATGGCGTCCGTCACGCGGTCCCCCCCTCCCGCCTCGCGTCGACGGTGAGGTCGATCCTGGTGCCGTTGGCGTCGGTCTTCCACAGGTCGTCGATCGCCTCGGCGAGGTCGTCGACGTCGGTGAAGCCGGGGAAGGTCCGCTCGGGGCTCGCCGCGCGCATGCCCTCGTGCACGAGCGCCTTGACGACCAGGATGTTCGCGGTGGAGGCGGTGCCCTCCAGGGCGTCGGCGAAGGCGAGGGTCCAGGCCTCGGAGGCGGCCTTCGCCGTGCCGTACGCCGCGTTGCCCTGGGTGGGGCGCTCGGCCGCCTTCGCGGAGACGATGGCGAACCGGCCGCGCTCACTCGCCCTGAGCAGCGGCTCGAAGGCGAGCGTGACGTGCTGGAGGGTACGGATCAGCAGGTCGTGCAGGAGCTCCCAGTCGTCCAGCGACGTCTCGGCGAAGGTCTTGGACCCGCGCCAGCCGCCGACCAGGTGCACGATCCCGTCCACCCTGCCGTGTTCCGCCCGCACGTCCGCCGCGAGCCTCTGCACGGCGGCGGCGTCGAGCAGGTCGACCGCGAGGCACCCGTCGGCGCCGCTCTTGTCGACGCCGATCACCGTGTGGCCCTCGCCGGTGAACCTGCGGACGACGGCCCGGCCCGCGGGGCCGCCCGCACCGGTGACAAGGATGATCATGCTCGGATCCCCTTCGTGGAGTCGACGACATCGCCGAGCTTACGGCGCAGGGCCTCGTAGAACATGCTCAGCGGGAACTCGTCGGGCAGCACCGCGTCCACCACGGCCTTGGGAAATCCTTCCACGGGCAGGGCCTCGGCCCCGCCGGCCCAGACCGAGGCGGGGTTCGGCGCGACGTAGGTGGCGACCAGCTGGTGGGCGGCGAGCCAATGGGCGAGCTTGGAGCGGTCGATGCCGTCCCTGTAGAGCTTCTCGACCTCGCCCCGCAGGTCCGCGACCCCCTCGGCGAGACGGTCCCAGTCGACGCTGAGCCGGTTGTCGGTCCAGCGGACGACGTCGTTGCGGTGCAGGTACGAGAAGAGCAGCTGCCCGCCCAGGCCGTCGTAGTTGCGGACCCGGTTACCGGTGATCGGGAAGCGGAACAGCCGGTCGAACAGGATCGCGAGCTGGACGTAGCGGGCGTGCGGCACGCCTTCGCGCTCCAGCTTCACGGCCTCGCCGAACGCGGTCAGGTCGCAGCGCAGCTCCTCCAGGGAGTAGAGCCAGTACGGCATGCGCTGCTTGATCATGAAGGGGTCGAACGGCAGGTCGCCGTGGCTGTGGGTCCGGTCGTGGATGAGGTCCCAGAGCACGAAGGTGTCCTGGGCCAGCTCCTGCGACGCGATCAGTCTGGCCGCGTCCGGCGGCAGCGCGAGCTTCAGCGTGGCCGCGGCGGCACCGCTCACCACGCGGAACCTCGCGGCCTCCCGGTCGGCGAAGATCCCGCCCCAGGTGAAGCGTGCCGGGGTCTCGCGGACCGCGACGGTCTCGGGGAAGAGCACCGCGGAGTTGGTGTCGTAACCGGAGGTGAAGTCCTCGAAGGCGATCGGCACGAACATCGGGTTGTCGTAGCGGGTCCGCTCCAGCTCGGCCAGCCATTCGGGCCAGATCGTCCGGATCCACACGGCCTCGATGTGGCGGAAGGTGGTGCCGTTCTGGGTGTACATCGGGAAGACGACCAGGTGCTCCAGCCCGTCCACCCGCTGGGTGTCGGGGTGGAAGGCGTCGAGCGCGTCGAGGAAGTCGGGGACGCCCAGCCCCTGGTCGACCCACTTGCCGAAGTCGGCGACGACGGCGGCCAGGTAGGCGGCGTCGTGCGGGAAGCGCGGCGCGAGCCGCTCGACATGTCCGACGATCTTCGAGACCAGCTCGGCGGCCCGCTCCCGGTCGCTCTCCTCCTGGATCGAGCCGTCCTTGGCCTGCAACGGCCTGATCGCCTCGACGGCGTCCTTGAGCGCCTGGAACTCGGCGCGGGCCCCAGCGTCCTCAGCGTCCTCCGCGGCCTCGGCGCTCCCGACGGCCGAGCCCTCGGCGGCGGAGCTCTTGACAGCGGAGCTCTTGACGGCGGGGACGCGGGCGGCCCAGGTGACGAGGTTGCCCCAGAGCGCGGCGTGGTCGTAGTCGCCGATCGAGTCGTCACCGAACAGGTCGGAGTCGGCGACGACCACGACGCGGCCCTCCCCGTGCCGTACGGCCACCGCCAGCGGGCGGTTCGCGGGGGTCGCGGTGGGCGAGGTGGCGAACAGGACGGTCGCGTGGTCGGAGACGGTGAGCGTCCCCGCCCGGTAGAAACAGGCGCGGCGGGCCCCGGCGAGCAGGTCCTGGCCGCTTCGAGAGTCGTGCGAGGCGTTCCGGGGGGTGCCCAGGACCCAGGAGGCCACGCCGTTGTGTGCGCTCCCGGGGTCCCGGACGAGGGTGTGCTCGACGCCCACACCGAAGCGCGCGAGCAGCTCGGTGAGGTTGCTGCCGTACTTCTCCTGCTCGTACTCGGCCAGCACGACGAGCCCGCCGCCGTCGCGGACGTACTCCTCGATCGCGTCGAGCTCCTCGACCGGGAAGACCGGGCTGCCCAGCCCGGTGGTGCGCTCCCACCGGTCGGCGGAGGGATGCGCGATCACCAGCACGTCCCGCGCGCTCAGCAGGCCGGGGGTGAGCGGGCCCTCGACGTGCGCGTCCACGGAGTGGCCCAGTCCGCGCAACAGCCCGGCCGCACGGACGTAGCCGCTGTCGTCGGGGTGGCCGGGATTCATCGTCTCGGCCACGTCCCGCCGGATGGTCCACGACTCGCTGTGTGCCTCGTCGAACAGTACGCGAGGGAACGCCGTCACGATAAATCCTCCTTCAAGCATGAGTGTTTAACGGAAAATATACACAACCTATGTCCATTTTGCCGCATCCCTTACGGGAGCGGGGATACAGAAGATCGAGGCCCCACGGGCAGGGGGGCGGGGGCAGGCGTCGGGCCGGTCGAGCCGGCCACACGCGACCACTCAGCGGGATCGAGTACGCCCACGCCAAGCATGTAAGACGACCGCGCCGGCCGAGGTACACCTCGGCCGGCGCGGTCGTCACCGTCATGAGACCGGGCGGGCCCGGAATAGCGTGATATCAGTGGTACGAGTAAATGTTGGGCTTCGGAGTGTTTTCCTGGGCTTCCCGGTGATTGCCTTCCGGACCCCACAGGGACCTGTACGACTGGATGTTGTTCTGGTGCGCCTTCGCGTGCTGGTTGAAGACGACCCAGTTGACCGGCTGGAAGTAGGTGCCGGTCTCGTCCGGCGTCGTGAGGGAGCCGGTGTAGCGGTAGGTGGCGTGGCTCTCGGGCAGCATGGCCTTCAGGTCGACACCGTGCAGACTCCTGGACTCGCCGAGGGCGGGGGGCGACGCGATCAGGCGATCATGCTGGGACAGGCCGTGGAAGGTCCTGGCGTCGACGAGGACCGAGAAGACCACGTACCCCTTCGGCCCGGTCGCCCGCTCGTGGACGAAGTGCGCCTCAAGCGGGGCGAAGGGCTGACCGGCGAACTTGTGTTCGGCGTGGCCGTGGAAGTGCACGTTGTTCAGGTTGTAGCGCTGGCCGCCGTAGGTGATGTACGGCTGGGTACCGCCGGTGCCGATGACGAACCTGACGTCGTCGTGCTCGCTCGCCTCCTCCAGCGGGGGCTTGTCCTGGAACAGGAGCGTCCCGTCCACGCTGTGCGGGTAGTGGACGGCGATCGCGGGACCGACGCCCGGGCACGCCACCGAACGGTCGATCTCGATGGGACTCTGGACCGCGCCGTCCGTGCCATTGCCGTGGCACGGCTTGACCTGGGCCTGTACGGAAGGGGAAAGGGAAATGAACGGGAGGGAAAAAGCAGCAGCCACCGCAATGGGCGCAAGACGGTAACGCACCGGCCACCTTTCGTACGAGGGGATACCGAGGTGTCGCCTACGGAGCATCAGGGGGCGATGTCCGCATTAAAGGCGACATAAAGGCATTGGCGACCTTAGTCGAAGAAAGCGAATTTGCACCCTGTTTTTTCGCGTCCAAAACGACCACAAGTAAACAGGCGATTACTTGCGATCGGGACCCTCGGGGGGCGAGGCGCGACTCGACGTCACCCCCGGCCCCCGAGGGGGCCACCGGAGGGCCGCCCGGAGCCGAGCCACCGAGGCGCGACAGGAGCCGATCGCCTTACGGAAAGCGTTGAAGCAGCTACAAAGGGTACAAATGGGGTGAAAGGCGACGCCGTAACCGTCATCCGGGGGGGAAGATGCCTGTACGGAGTGCCCGATCCGTTGCCGTTCCGGCAGCGGCACTGCTGGCCGTGACACTGCTCGTCGGCGGCTGCGGCGGCGGTCAGTCCACCGCTGTGAAACCGGAAACCGCCGTGGCCACGACATCCGCGGCCGTTCCACCCGCCGCGGGCGCCCCGCCCGCCGCCGACCTCTCCGGGGAGGGCGCCGCCCAGGAGTACACCGCGGAGGAGTGCCCCACCGGCGTCAACGCCAAGAGGTTCGCCAAGACCCGTTTCGCGCTGCACGCGGGCCTCGCTCTGGGCGCCTTCTACCGCTACATCTACCAACCGCTACAGAGCGGCGGCTTCAAGGCCGGAGCGGAGAAGCGGAAGCGGACCTTCGCCAAGGCCGCCGTCGCCGGTCTCTTCACTCTTCACGAACTGAAGGTGGCCCGGCGCTTCGCCCTGGCCAACCCGACCCTGTGCAAGGGGGTCAAGGCGGTCACCGACAGCTTCAGCGCCCTGACCACCAAGCTGAAGAACGGCACCGCCACCGAGGCAGACCTCCAGGCCGGCAAGGACTCCTTCAACAACCTGCGGCAGAACGCCACCCAGCACGGCTACGACTTCAAGGAGAGGACCGCCGTCGTCCCCGGCGCGGGCTGAGCGCACATCCGGCCGGGGCAGGTCCTGGGACACAGGGCCTGCCCCGGCCGGCGCACCGCCAACCCTCCGGCGAACGGCACCACCTCCCGCGGACGGCACCACCCTCGCGCGGACGGCTTTCCCGAACCCGGCATCCGGTCGCCGCCGACAGTGAACGCGACGGATCCCCCTGCGGCAGCCGGTGAGCGCCCGGCCGAGGGCCGGTCGGCGAGCGCGGCGATCGGCGGCACAACTCCCCGCCCCGGCGCCCTGTATCCTCACCGCCCCCGGCTCGACGAGATCGCGCGTGCGACGGAGTGAGCAACGGCGAACGCGCCGCCGGTAACCGCACCCCTTCGCGACCTTCGCCTTTTCAACTTCGGAAACCGACGCCATGACGCCCAGCAGTAACAGAACAGGGAGTCATTGTGAAATCGAGCCGAAACAGGTGCTGTTTACCTTTGCCTGGTCCGATGATTCCAAGGTGAAGAGGTGAGGCGGTCATCAACCGCATACATTCAGGACACATTTCTTCGGAATGGGATTCCAGGCTCGTGAAGGCCGACGACACCCGGCCACCGGTCACATGAGCGAACTCTGAACCCGGCCCACTCGACCCTCGTCGCCGAGCCGAGGGCTCGACGGCCGGACCGGTGACCCCACCCCTTCCCCTGTCATCACCGCTGCTCACAGCGCTGCTATCACATCGGGCGGAACCCGAACTCGGCGAGATCCGTTCCCGGCCACGTTTCACGGCCCAGTCGGAAGGGTCACGTTCGGGGTCGGCGCCGCCGACCGAAAAACGCTTACCGATATACCACCGAGAACACATCCGGAATTCTCGGGAACCCGCCATGCGCGTTTACGGGTTCACGGCACGGTAAACCCCTGGAGGGAAATCCTTTGTTGGCACGGTTCAAGCGATTCACGTCCGCGCTGGTCGTAGTCGCGCTTGTCGTCCTGATGGCGGATACGGCACGCGCCGATTTCAGTCCCATCGGCTCCGAACCTTATGTTCCCTACGTCCAACCGGCGGACGCGGACATTCCCCGGCGAGGCTGCGCCACCACGCTGTCCGACCCCAGGAACGCCGCGGGGAGCATCCCCGCGGTCCAGGTGATCTACGCCTGGCACGAGGAGTCCGGGAACCGCTACGACGACTTCGTCGAGAGGATCGCCAAGATCGTCGACCGGGTGGACTGGTCACTGGACGAGTCCACGAACTACGACCAGCATGTCAATCTGAGCTGCCGGACCGGCTACGGCACCGGCAGCTACGCGGACTACGCGCGCGCCCTCGTGGTGCCGGAGAAGATCGAGAGCGGGGTGATCGGCGGCGAGACCGCCGCGGACGTCGTCGAGGACGACCTGGCGGCGGCGGGCTACGACCACGCCAACCGTACCTACATGGTGTTCGAGGACTTCGACGGGACGGCGCAGGCCTTCTGCGAACTCCTGTGCGTCGCGGCGACCGACGAGTGGGACAGCGCGACCATGCTGCACGAGTTCATCCACCTGTTCGACGTCGACCACGCCAAGGTCACCGAGACGGTCCTCCACGAGGACACCGACGTCATGTCCACCCAGTGGCACACCTGGCAGGTGGACCAGGAGTTCAACAACTACTACGACCCGAGCGAGACCACGGCCACGTTCTACACGAGCGCCTATCCGCACCCTCGCAAGGCCAACCTCGCCACCTGGTCGATGCTCACCCCGCCGCTCTGCTGCGACATCGGGTACAGCAACGACCTGCTGACCGCGCAGGAACGCACGATCGAGGCGGACGCGCCCCATGGGTACCCGACGGGCTTCACCGTCTCCGGCGGCGGATGGATGCAGGTCACTCCACCTGGAGCGGACCAGCAGGTGTCGGCCCGCTACTACGACGGCCGGCGGTCCTTGACCGTGAACGTCCAGTCGTGGGCCGAGGGGATCCTGTCGGTCACCCGCAGGCCCCAGGTGACGCCGGGGCAGCGATACAAGTTCTTCGTCCGGCTCACGACCGCCACCTCCGGCGGCGTCAAGCTGCGGCTCTCCTGGTACAACGCGTCGAACACGCTGATCTCGAACAGTGACAGCTCGCTCCATGCCCTGACACCCGATTGGGCGGAGCACAACGTCTCGGCGATCGCACCGGCCGGCGCGGCCACCGTGCAACTCTCGGTGGTGAGCCCGAACGGCCAGTCCTTCGCCTACGTGGTGGACAGCCTCCAACTCAACCGCTGTGACAACACGCGGACCACCGACGGATGCCGACTGGAGAGCGGCCTGCCCACCCCCTGACAGGTGTCCCGCTCGTCATGTCGGCCGGCTGATCCACGCTCCCCGCGAGCGCCGGATCAGCCGGCTTGACGACCGCCGTGTTCACCTAAGGTATTCCGGCGCGAGTCGAGAACGTGATCAGCGGGCGCCTCGGCCCTTCGGTGTGATCGGTAGGGTCGCGGTATGGGGAGCCAGAACCACGACCGCGCCGACGACGTCCGTGACACGGTGGCCGAGCACCTGCCCGGCTACCACGTCGAGACCGTCACACCGTTCGGCGAGGGCGAGGACAACGTCGCATACCAGGTCAACGGCGAGTTGATCGTACGTTTCAGCAAGGAGCCGGATCCGGCGCGGCGGGCCGTACTCGTGGCGCGTGAGGCCCGCCTGCTCGCCGCCGTCGCCGGCCTCTCACCGGTGCCCGTCCCCGAGCCGGAGTTCACGGTCGCGGAACGGGGCTGCCTCGCCTACCGCAGGCTCCCCGGCCGGCCGCTGCTCGACCTGCCCCTGCCGGAGCGGCTGGCCCACGGCCCGTCGGTCGCCGCCACGCTCGGCGGCCTGCTCGCCGCCGCGCACGCCGTTCCGGCGGATCGGCTGGCCGGGCTGGTGGAGGTGGACGCCCCACCGCCGTCCGAATGGCTGGACGAGGCGACGGAGATCCATCCCGCGATCGCCGAGGAGATCCCCGAGGCCCACCACCGGGCGGTGCGGGACTTCCTGAAGACCCCTCCCCCGGCCCCAGGCCGCGACCCGGTCTTCTCGCACAACGACCTGGGGATCGAGCACGTTCTCGTCGACCCCGCCACCGGCGCGGTGACCGGCGTCATCGACTGGAGCGACGCCGCGATCGTCGACCCGGCCTACGACTTCGGTCTGTTGTACCGCGACCTCGGCCCCGCCGCCCTGGACGCCGCCCTCGGCCGCTACCGGTCCGGTGACACCGCCGCCCTGCGTGAGCGCGCCGTCTTCTACGGCAGATGCAGCGTCTTCGAGGACCTGGCCTACGGCCTCGAAACCGGTCGGGACGCGTACGCCGGTAAGTCCCTCACCGCTCTGGAGTGGCTCTTCGCCTCCTAGACGCCCCCTTCACGGCTTCGCCGGATGAGCGTCCCCGGACAGGGGCGGCGGGCTCGGCGCCCGGGAGCGCGAGGGGAGGCGGCAGCGGTGTGCCGGTGACCGACGCCTTTGGCGGTCGCCGGCAGACGTCCCGGCTCGGACCTCAGATCAGGCCGAGGGCGAGCATCGCGTCGGCGACGCGCTTGAAGCCGTCGATGTTGGCACCGGCCACGTAGTTGCCCGGCATGCCGTACTCCTCGGCGGTCTTCAGGCAGCGGCCGTGGATGTCCTGCATGATCTCCTGGAGGCGGCGCTCGGAGAACTCGAAGGTCCACGAGTCGCGGCTGGCGTTCTGCTGCATCTCCAGCGCGCTGGTGGCCACACCGCCGGCGTTGGCGGCCTTGCCGGGGCCGAAGGAGACACCGGCCTCCTGGAAGATCCGGATGCCCTCCGGCGTGGTGGGCATGTTGGCGCCCTCGCCGATCGCGATACAGCCGCCGCGCACCAGCGCCTCGGCGTCCTTGCCGGTGATCTCGTTCTGGGTGGCCGACGGCATCGCCACCTCGCACGGCACCTCCCAGACGCTCCGTCCCGCCACGAAGGACACTCCGCCGCCGCGCCGCCTGGCGTAGGCGTCCATCCGCAGGTGCTCGATCTGCTTGACCTGCTTGAGCAGGTCGAGGTCGATGCCCTTCTCGTCGATGACGTACCCCGAGGAGTCGGAGCAGGCGACCACCGTGCCGCCGAGCTGCCGTACCTTCTCGATCGCGTAGACGGCGACGTTGCCGGAGCCGGAGACGACGACGCGCTTGCCGTCGAAGGACGTGCCGCGGGCCTTGAGCATCTCCTCGACGAAGAAGGCGCAACCGTACCCGGTCGCCTCGGTGCGGACCTGCGCGCCGCCGTAGCTGAGCCCCTTGCCGGTGATCACCGCGGACTCGTACCGGTTGGTGATGCGCTTGTACTGGCCGAACAGGTAACCGACCTCGCGCTGGCCGACACCGATGTCCCCTGCCGGGACATCGGTGTACTCGCCGATGTGCCGGTAGAGCTCGGTCATGAAGCTCTGGCAGAAGCGCATGATCTCGCGCTGGGAGCGGCCCTTGGGGTCGAAGTCCGAGCCGCCCTTGCCGCCGCCGATCGGCAGGCCGGTCAGTCCGTTCTTGAAGATCTGCTCGAAGCCGAGGAACTTGACGATGCCGAGGTAGACCGAGGGGTGAAAGCGCAGGCCGCCCTTGTAGGGGCCGAGCGCGCTGTTGAACTCGACCCGGAAACCGCGGTTGATGTGCACCTCACCCTGGTCGTCCTCCCAGGGCACCCGGAAGATGATCTGCCGCTCCGGCTCGCAGATCCGCTCAATGATCTTGGATTCGGCGTATTCGGGGTGCTTGCCGAGAACCGGGCCGATGCTCTCCAGCACCTCACGAACGGCCTGGTGGAACTCGATCTCCCCCGGGTTGCGGCGCAGGACGCTGTCGTAAATCGATTCAAGCTTCTCGTGCAACATCGCTTCATCTTTCTGGTCGCAAGTCCGCGCACTGTGGGTCAGACCTTGGAAGAGGCGGTTCTCACAACTCCCACCACCCCACTGTGAGACCTTATTACCCGCTGAATACCCCACGAGAGGGACCCCGGATCAGCCTGGTGAGGGACGCCCCGGCACGTATCCGCCCCCTACCTTCCTGAGTGAGAGAAGCCCCGCACAGGCAGGAAAAACCATGTTTCACGATTCAGCCGACTTCCGGCGTGTCTCCTCAGGTGTGCTACTGATCGTCGCCCCGCTGCTCCAGGCGATCGCCGTCATCGTCGACCCCGGCACCTGGGGAGACGATCGCGAGTCCGTCAGCTTCGGGGACAACCCCGCCCTCGCCCAGGTCCAGTCGGTGATGTACCACTGGTCCTACCTGCTGATGGCCGTCGCGGCCCTCGGCCTGCTGCACGTGATGCGCCGCCGCGCGGTGGTCTTCGGCCACATCGTCGGCCCGCTCACCGTCATCGGCTACATCAGCCTGTCGGGCCTGCTCCTGACCGACCCGGTGGAGTGGTGGCTCGGGCAGCGCAACACCCCCGAGCAGACGCAGCGGATCCTCGACGAGATGCTGAACCTGCCCGGCGTCGTCTTCGGATTTCAGATGCCCTGGCTGTTCTTCGCCCTCTTCGGCCTGCCCGTCCTGCTGATCGGCGTCTGGCGAGCCGGATTCGCGCACTGGTGGGTGCCGCTCGTCGTCCTGATCGGCTACGGCGCCTCGCTGGTCGTCCCGTACGGTCCGGTGACCATCCCGATGTGGATCGCCCCCGCGGTCGCGCTGGGGCATCTCGGCGTCAAGATGCTCCGGATGAGCCGCGAGGAGTGGATCTCCTACTACCCGACCGCCGCCCCCGGCCGGACCACGCCCGACTCGTACGCGAACACCACCGCCTGAGCCCGGTCGCGCAGGTGAAGCTTCATCAGCACCCGCGCCACGTGTGTCTTGACCGTGGCCTCGCCGACGAAGAGCTCCCCCGCGATCTCGGCGTTGGTCAGGCCGCGCGCCAGAAAGCGCAGCACCTCCAGCTCGCGCGGGGTGAGATCGGCCAGCTGCGGCGGAGGCGCGGGGTCGTGGCGTCCGGCGAAGGAGGCGATGACGCGGGTGGTGACGGCCGGGTCGAGCAGGGCGTCCCCGGCGACGACGACGCGGATCGCCTCCACGAGCTGCTCGGGCGGCGAGACCTTGAGCAGAAACCCGCTCGTCCCGGCCCGAAGCGCGGCGTAGAGGTTCTCGTCGGTGTCGAAGGTCGTCAGTATGACGACCTTCGGCGGGTCCTGCTGGCCCAGCAACTGCCTCGCGGCGGTGATGCCGTCCATGCGCGGCATCGAGATGTCCATCAGCACGATGTCGGGCCTGGTACGGCGGGCCACGGCGAGGGCCTCGATCCCGTCGGCG
Organism: Streptosporangium sp. NPDC000509; assembly: GCF_042898365.1. Lineage (NCBI taxonomy): Bacteria > Bacillati > Actinomycetota > Actinomycetes > Streptosporangiales > Streptosporangiaceae > Streptosporangium > Streptosporangium sp. NPDC000509. The sequence continues at coordinate 651,929 of NZ_JBIAYX010000001.1, forward strand.
GCCTCACCGACCACCTCGAGCCCGACCTCGCTCTCCACGACGAGCTTCAGCCCGGCGCGAACCATCGCCTGGTCGTCGGCGATCACGACGCGGATGTTCACTTCTCCTCCTTGCGGGCGGCTGGACACCTCGTTCCGGGGCCGAGCGATCGAACGGCCCGTACGCACCGGTACCGAAGGGGAAGGAGAGCCGCCCTGCGGGGAGACTAAAGCCTGGCGACCGTCTTGCCCATAGGACAAAACGCCCGGTCAAGCCGCTCACAAGTCGGACACAAGTCAACGGGTCAGAACGCCGGGAACGAGACACTCCGCACGAACCTGTTGGCGACCGCGTCATCGCACCTGCCGGACGCGCAGAAGTAGATCAGGATGGCGGGCTCGTCATGCCGTTCGACGACCCAGCCGGTGAATTCGAGCTGACCGCCGCGCTGTGGGTCGGCGATCGTCCCCTGCAGGCGCGCGGCGTTCTGCCCACCCACGCTCACCTGCACGACCTGGGAGAAGACGCTGACCGTTCCGGGAAGCGAGGACTGCAGGGTCTCCTGCAGCTGCTTGGCGCCGCCGAGCGGGTCGAGGGTGTCGAGGGTCTGCGCGTACAGGCCGGTGGCGTCCTGCGGGGCGTCCTTGATGATCTCGTTCGCCGCGGCCCAGTCGGCGGTGACGGGTGTGGCGAACAGCGCGCGGAATTGCTCCACCTTCGGGGAGGCCACCACGAACACGTCGGCGTGCGGCTCAAGGGTCCAGGTCCCGGGGTGCTGGAAGGCGACCGGCACCGCGGAGGAGCCCGGGTACGCCACCCAGGTGTCGCCGCCACGCAGGAACGTGGCGAGTACCGCCACCAGCGCGACGATCGCCGTGATCGCCACGGCCGCGCCGATGAGGATGCCCTTCCCCCCGGACGGGCGCCCCTTGGGCCCTTTTCGTTTCCCGGACACCTCGGTCGTCTCGGACACCGTCGGCGATACCGCCGGAGATACTGTCGGCGACACCGCCGCCGACGCCGAGGGAACCTGCGCGAGCTGGTACGGCTGCCCGGCGCCGCTGATCGCGTCACGCAGCTCGGCGACGAACTGGCCGCAGGTGTCGTAGCGCTGCTCGGGCGACTTGGCCAGGGCCCGCATCATCACACCGTCGACTTCGAGCGGCAGCTCGGGGCGGAGCGTGGTGAGCGGCGTGGGCGTCTCGGCGAGATGCGCCCACAGCAGGGCGATCTCGTTGTCGCGCTGGAAGGGCAGCCGCCCCGACAGGGCCTCGTAGACCACGCAGGCCAGGCCGTACTGGTCGCAGCGGCCGTCGATGTGCTCCTTGTTGATCTGCTCGGGCGACATGTAGCGGGGGGTGCCGATGAACTGGTTGGTCTGGGTCAGCCCGGAGATCGAGGTGCGGTGCTTGGTGATGCCGAAGTCGGTGAGGTAGGCGTGGTCGCCGTCGGCGTGACCGGCGATCAGGATGTTGGCGGGCTTGACGTCGCGGTGGACCAGGTCGTGGGCGTGCGCGGTGTCGAGCGCGGCGGCCACCTGGGCGAAGATCCGGCTGACCTGGCTGACCGGCATCGGCCCCCGGTCGTAGAAGAGCTTGCGCAGGTCGGGTCCGTCGACGTAACGCATCGCGATGTAGAGGGTGCCGTCCTCGGCGCTGTCGGCCTCGTAGATCGGGATGATGTTGGGGTGGTCGATGCTCGCGACCGTGCGCGACTCCAGCACGAAGCGCTGGCGGAACCTGTCGTCCTCACCGAGAAGCGGATTGAGGATCTTCAGTGCCACCCTGCGGTTGAGCCTGGGGTCGATCGCGAGATAGACCACGGCCATGCCGCCCTTGCCGATGATGTCCTCGACCTGGTAGCCGGCCACTTCCCGGCCGATCAGCGCCCTGTCGTTCATGGACATCACGTCTTGGTCGGCTGGCCGCAGTAGCCGCAGAAGCTGTGGGCGGGGCCCAGTCGCATCCCGCAACCCGTGCAGTATTTCTGCACCATCGTCTCTCCGGGTTTCGTGCCCGGTGCCGTGCTGGAGCCCGGGGCCGTGTTGTGACCGGGATCGCGTGCCACCAGCACCGGCTGACCGGGGGTGGAGGAGATCTTGGGCAGCGCCGGGAAGGACCGGCCGACGACGACCGTGGAGTCGGCCTGCTCGTCGAAGGCCGGTCGCGGCGGTATCGGTATCGGTGGCGAGGCCGGGACCGTGGGCCCGGTCTTGGCGGCCGGGCTCGGCTCGGGCTCGGGGTCGGGGTCCTGCGACCCACGGCGCCAGAGCAGGATCGCGATGACCAGCACGACGAGCACGAGCAGGCCACCGCCGACCAGGAACGGCCACAGGGGCGTGCTCTTGGGCAGGTCGGTGGAGGCGGCCGCCCTCTTGGTCGCCTCGTCCTCCGCCGTGCCCCGCTTGGCCTGCGACGTCTTCAGGTGCGCCGCCGCCACGATGTGGCCGGGGTAGAGCTCGAGCACCCGCTGGAAGGCGGGGACGGCGTCGCCGTAGTAATGGGTGTGGAAGCGGGTCAGCGCCTGCTCGAAGGCGGCGTCGATCGAGCCCCGGGCGGGCGTGACGTCCGCCTCGGCGAGGGCCTTGGTGATCTCACGGATGCCGATCATCCGGGCGTCCTTGCCGCCGCCGATCAGCAGTCCGACGACCTCGCCCTTCTTGTCCTCGATCACCGGGCCACCGAGCAGGCCCTTGTCGATCAGGGCTCCCAGCTTCTCCGGCTCGTTGACCTTGTTCTCCGGGTCCTTGAACTGCCGGCCGCTCTCCCCCGCGCCGCCCGCCCGCAGGTGGGCGATGTCGACGGTCTCCGGCAGGTTCGCTGCGGGCCGCCCGGTGAACCCCGCGACCGCCACCGGCGAGCCCTCCTTGGCGGGCACCACGGCGGCGAGCGGGGCGGTGGGCAGGCCCGCGCTCCCGTCCGCGCGGCCGACGGGGCTCAGCACCGCGGGACTGTCCGGCTTGTCACCGACACGGACGATCTCCGCCTTGAACCCCTCCTTGTCGGGGGGAGAGATGTTGGGGAAGACCGTGATCTCGGTGGTGACGTCGATGATGCAGGTGGCGGTGGGCTGCTTGGGCGGGTAACACTCCTGCAGGTGGTGGTCGAGCCGGTCGTCCTTGAGCCTGTGCCGCTCGAAGTCCTCGGGGATCTTGACCTTGTGGTGCGCGGCGAAGATCTTGTTGGCCGCGTAGATCCGGACGTCGCGGTCGGTCTTGACCACCCGGGTGAGGGTGACCATGCCCCCGTCGGGGTTGATCACGGTGCCGGTGCCGCTGCCGATCGGCACGTCGTAGGAACGCTCCACGTGGACCAGCTCACCGATGTGGTCGAGCAGCGTGATGTCGACCCGCGCCGTCGCCTCGATCCTGACCACCGCGGGGGTCACCAGATCGGTGATCCCGCTGGGATGCTCATGGGCCAGGGCGGGAGCCACCCCGGCGATCGCCAGACAGAGCCCTCCGAGCACCGCCAGCGCCGAACCGAACCGCCGCATCGCCACTCCCTACAGGGGATAGGACCAGGGTCGCAAACGGGGGTGAATAAGTGAACCGTCCAGGCCCGCAGGACTTGACTTTCTTTCCGCCATCACCAGTAAAAGGCCATGAGCAGGGCATCGCCACCCCGCTTCGCCCATCCCGTCTACGGCCTATCGTCACGTCCACGCCCCGTCGCGGACAGTTACGCAAAGTCTAATCCCGGCGGCCCCTCCGGCGCGACAACGTATACCGATCGAAGATCACCCAAATCGGCCCGGCCCTTTCGGCTCCGGTCCTTTCGATCCCGGATCCCTCAGCTCCGGCCCCTTCGGTCGCGGGGACGCAGCAGGACCGCGGGATCGAAAGAGACCTCGAACGGGGCGAGCAGGCTCGCCACCTCTCCGGCCTCGTGCTTCTCCGCCGCCTTGTACTCGTCACCGGCGAGCTCGTGAACGTGGACGGACGGCCCGTCGGACAGCTCGATCCGCCAGTAGACGGGAATTCCCGCCGCCGCGTAGGCGGCCCTCTTGAGGTGGCGGTCTCGCGCCCGGGTGCTCGGGCTGACCATCTCGACGGCGAGGAGGATGTCGCGCGGCGCGAACATCAGCTCCGTCTTGTCGACGGCCTCGGCGGGCACCACGACCAGGTCGGGGATGAAGAAGTCACGCCTGCTCACCCGGAGATTGACCTCCGGCAGCGGCTCGAACTCCGGCGGCGCGGCGACTTCGAAGATCGCGAGAAGGCGCGCGATCGCACGCTGATGCAGGGGGACAGGAGAGGGACTCACCAGTAGGCTCCCGTTGAAGAGCTCGTAGCGGTTCCCGTCGTCGGGGAACGTGAGCAGGTCGTCGACGGTGAACGGCGGCTCTCCGTGGAGAACCGTCCGTCTGGTCGTCGGCTCCGTCGCTGCCATCGCGGTCACCTGCTCAGTATCGGGAGTCTCGCCCTCGCCCACATGCTACTTCCCTCGATTTCCTTACTTTAAGTAGCTGAAGTATCACGGTTCGACCATCGGTGGGCGCCCTGGCGGACGGCGGTGTGGACGGCGCGGGCGACGCGGGCGCCCCAGGTGGAGCGGGGACCGCCGAAGAGCTCCTCCGGGCCTCCGGAAATCCGCTCGGGGGCGACCACGCAGACGGCGTCGGAGGCGGTGCCGGTGCAGGGGAAACCGGCCTCCAGCAGTGCCTGGGTCTTCGCCTCGGTCACCGTCATGACCATGTTGACCAGGGCGGCGTCGCTCATCGCGACCGGGACGGCGACGACGATGTTGATCGTTCCCGGCAGCAGCATGGGGGCCAGTTCGGGGTCGGCGACGCCTTCGGGGGCGGCGGCCCAGGTGGGGACGCGCAGGCCGACGGTCGCCACCACCTCCGCTCCCCCGTCGTGGGCCCGGGTGAAGTGCTCGACCGAGGCCGCGGTGAGCATGCCGACCCCGGGGCCGGGCGGAGCGAGCTCCAGGAGGTGGTCCACCGGGTCCATCCGCGAGTATCCGGCGACCACCTGCGCGTTGAGCACCCAGGCGACCGGGCCGATGCCGCCGCCGACCATCGCCGAGGAGATCGCCCGCCATCCTGGCCCGAACTCCCACAGCAACGAGGCGAGCCGCGCGCCGTCCTCGTGGCGATGGCTCAGTCTCGGAGAAGCTCCATGTGTCGGCGACGGTCTCGGTGAGGCGCCGTGTGAACCTCGGATCCGCTCCGGGACGTCCGGCCCAACCTCGTATCCGCTCACGAACGCCTCCGGACGATTTCCCGTCTCGCTCAAGGACGCTCCAGATGGACCTCGGGCCTGCCGCCGGGGCCGGCCGCGACACGCACACGGGCGTCGAAGTGCTCACCGATCAGCTCGCCCGTCAGCACCTCGGCCGGGGCACCCGAGGCGGCCACCCGTCCGCCGGAGAGCAGCGTCATCGAGTCGGCGTACTGACCCGCCAGGCTCAGGTCGTGGAGCGTCGTGACGACGGTGAGCCCGTCGGCCAGCCTGAGCCGGTCCACGAGTTCCAGCACCTGCTGCTGGTGTCCCAGATCGAGGGCCGTGGTGGGCTCGTCGAGCAGGAGCACCCGGGCCTGCTGGACCAGCGCCCTGGCGAGCACGACGCGCTGACGCTCGCCACCGGACAGGCGGGCGAGCGGGCGGGCGGCGAGGGGCGACAGGTCCAGCCGCTCCAGCACCGAGACGGTCACCTCGCGGTCGTGCCGGCTCTCGCGGCCCAGGTAGGGGATGTACGGGGTGCGGCCGAGCAGGGCGTAGTCGAACACGGTCATGTCGGCCGGCAGCGCCGGGGACTGCGGGGCGTAGGCGAGCAGCCCGGCCCGCTCCCTGGCCTTGAGCCGCCGCAACGGCATGTCGTCGACGAGCGCCTCCCCCTCGAAGGGCAGCACCCCCGCCAGGGCCCGCAGCAAAGTGGACTTGCCCGCGCCGTTGGCCCCGATGACGGCCAGCCATCCGCCGGTCCGTACGTCGAGCCCGACGCCGGACAGCACCGGGCGCCGGTCCAGCACCACCGACAGGTCCCGCACCACCAGGTGACTCACCGCATCTCCCCTTCGTGCGGCGCGCGGGTCACGTCCGCGCACCCACCGTCCGGGCGGAGCCGCGCCTTCTTCCGGACCACGTACGACTCCATGGGCCCGGTTCCGGGCACGCGCCTCATGGTCTCGCCCCCGCAGGGCACGCGCCGCCTCATGTCTCGACCCTGCGGGTCACGCGCAGCACGGCCACGAAGAACGGCGCGCCGACGAACGCGGTCACCACCCCGATGGGCAACTCGGCGGGGGCGAGTACGGTCCTGGCGATCAGGTCGGCGAGGACGAGGAAGGCGGCCCCGCCGATGAGCGAGATCGGCAGCACGATCCGGTACGACGACCCGGCGAGGCGACGGACCACGTGCGGCACGACGATGCCGACGAAGCCGATCAGCCCGCTCACCGCGACGGCCGCCGCGGTGGCGAGGGAGGCGGCGAGCAGCACCACGAGGCGGACGCGGGTCGCGTTCAGGCCGAGGGTGACCGCCTCGTCGTCACCGACCGAGAGCACGTCGAGAAGCCTGCCGTGAAGCAGCATGACCACCACGGAGACGGCGGCGTACGGGACGACGAGGGTGACCTGGCCCCAGCCACCGCCGACGTCGCCGAGGATCCAGGCGTAGATGCGCTGGAGTTCCTCCACCTTGAGCTGCTGCAGGAACGTCTGGACGGCGGTGAGGAAGGAGGTGACCGCGACGCCCGCGAGTACCAGCGTCGCGGTGCCGCCGCCCCGGCCCGCCGCGCTGCCCAGCGCGTAGGCGAGCAGCACGCCGCCGACGGCCCCGGTGAAGGCCGCGGCGGGGATGCCGATCGCCTCGACGTCGCCACCGGTGAAGACGATCGCCGCCGTGGTGGTGAGACCGGCGCCCGCCGCGGCTCCCAGCAGGTAGGGATCGGCGAGCGGGTTGCGGAAGACACCCTGGTATCCGGCTCCCGCGACGGCCAGCAGGCCGCCGACGATCGCGGCGAGCAGGACCCGGGGCAGCCGCAGTTCGGTCAGCAGGCCCAGCTCGACCGGGGCGAGTCCCGAGTCCGCCGAGACGAACGGCAGCCAGTCGAGCAGCTGGAGCATCACGCTGGTCGGCGCGATGTCCGCCGCGCCGACCAGCAGCCCGGCGAGCATGCTCACCAGAAGCACCGCCATGGCCGCGAGCGCCACCAGCGGGCGCAGCCTGGCCGCCTGCCTGCCCCGGGCATCGGCCTTCCGAACCGCGTCGGCGCCGACGTCCGTGCCGGTGCCGGCGTTCGTGTTCGTCTCGGTGGCTGTACCGATGCTGGCGTCCGTGCCCGCGTTCGTCTCGACGCCGGGGTCCGTGTCGGCTGAAGGCGACGATCCGGAGGTCGCGTCGCCGGGACTCACCGACGGTCCGGGGTGCGGCCCTCGTCCTTCGAGGCGGGGAGGAGACATCTGCCGTTTCTTCCTGACACCGATCAGCCCGCCGACACCTTCTGAACGGCGTCGCCGATCTGCTCGGCGAGGTCGACGACGCGCGGCCCCCAGCGGGAGGCGATGTCGTCGTCGAGAAGGATGACCCGGTCGTTCTTGATGGCGGAGAGCTTGGACCAGCCGGGACGCTTGGCGAGGGTTTCCTTGGACTGGGCGCAGCACTTGGTGTCGGCCAGGAAGACGAGGTCGGGGTCGGCCTGGGCGACGAACTCGGCGGAGAGCTTGGGGTAGCCGCCGGCCGGGTCGGGAGCCTTGTCGGCGATGTTCGTCATGCCGAACAGCCCGTAGATCTGGCCGAGGAAGGTGTCGGAGGTGACCGAATAGGGGGTGGTGTCCAGCTCGTGGTAGTAGGTGAGCTTCGCGTCCTTCGGTGCGGCGGCGGTGATCTCGTCGAGCCGCTTTCTCATCCCGGCGACGAGTTCGGCGGCCCTGTCGTCGTTGCCGGTGGCGGCGCCGAGGTCGGTGATCTGGTCGTAGGCCTCGTCGAACTTGGTCGCGGCGGGCTCCAGCAGGACGGGGACACCGACCTTGCCCAGCGCGGCCACCACGCCGCCGATGTCGTTGGCGACCACGACCAGGTCGGGTTTCCTGGCGATGATCGCCTCCACGTTCGGCTTGAAACCGGACAGGTCGCTCTTCGGCGCCTCGGCGGGATAGGTGGACTGGTCGTCCACCGCCACGACCTGAGGTCCGGCGCCGAGCGCGAACAGGCTCTCGGTCGCGCTCGGCGACAGCGAGACGATCCGCTCGGGCCTCTTGGCGACGACGACGGGGCCGTTGCCCGCCTCGACGGTGACGGGGAAACCCGCTGAGGGAGTGGCCGCCGCGGGGGCGGTCGGGGACAGGGTCGGGGACGGGGAGCTCTGGCCGCATCCGGCCAGGGTCAGTGCGGCGAGCAGGGCACCGGCGAGGGCGCTGCGTACGGGCCTCACACGAGGTCCTTTCAGTTGCCGGAACCGAGAGACCCAGGAGAGACGGGTCACCCTTTTCCACGAGGGTCTGCGTCGACGCGGCGGAGGCGACCTGGCTCGACCCCTCGGGGTCATGACAGTTGCGGGACAGCGCCGGACTCACACCGGACTTCGCTCACGCTGCGCGTCAGACGAACGGTATCAATTCCCCAGAACGTCCTTCGAAGGTCCCCGGGTGTCGAGGCTCTCGACACCCGTCCTCCAGCGCACCGCTCTCCGGCGCACCGCTCCGTCGCGCACCCTCCGGCGAGCCGTTCTCCGGTGAACCTCTCCGTCGCGCACCCTGCGGTAAACCGTTCCTCGCCTCTTCGGCGAACCACCCTCAGCCGAGTCCCACCTCGGCCGAACCACTCACCGCCGCCGTCCCTCAGCCGAACTGCTCCTCGGCGGCGGCGATGATCTCCTGCAGGCGCAGGCCGTGCGCGGCGTCCAGGGGATGGCCACCGCCGCGCCGTACGGTACGCGTGAACTCGGTGAGCATCAGGGAGAAGATGTCGGAGCCCAGCCGGGTGCCGTCGAGGGACTCCCTGCCGAGGCGACCGTAGATCTCCACCTCGGAGGGCGGGTTCTCACCCGGCACGCTCATGCACAGCGATGCCTCGCTCACCGCGCCGGTCTCGTGCTCCAGCAGCAGGCCGACCCAGCCCAGCGGGTTGCCGTGCGCCCGGACCCCGACGACCCTGCCGAGCGCCGCGTCCAGCATGTCGATCATGTGCGGCCCGACGTCGAGGATCGCGCCGCGCTCCAGACGCCAGGAGGTGGCGAAGGCCCCGCCGAGCATCGCCCCCGAGACGTTGGCCGCCCGCCCGCCGAACGGCTCGATCGCCGACACCCTGGCCAGGAAGGCGCGGGTGGCGGGTGAGTAACGCCAGGTGAGGACCATCTGCGAGGCCACTCCCGCCTCGGCGACCGCCTCGGCCAGCCGCCGGGCCCCGTCCAGGTCGGCGGCGAGCGGTTTCTCCAGCAGCAGCGCCTTGCCCGCCTTGGCGGCGCGTACCCCCAGCTCCGCCTGTACGGCGGGCGGCACCGAGAACGCGACCGCCTCGCAGTTGTCGAAGAGCTCCTCGATCCGTTCGAAGACCGGGGCGCCGAACCTCGCCGCAGCCTCGGGGCGACGGGCCCACACGCCCGCCAGACGCGTGTTCGGACCAGCCGCCAGCATCGGTGCGTGCACCATCTCGGCCCATGGTCCGGCGCCGACCAGACCTACAGATAACGTCACCAATCCAGTTTCGCATGCTCTCTCCCCCCTCATCGCGTGCTCCGGGGGTATGCCGTGCTCAGTCCGCGCTCAGTCCATGAGCCGTCCATGAGCCGTCCGCGAGCCGTTCATGAGCCGCCGACGACCGGCATCGGCCGTACCGGCATGATGGTGGGCACCATGAATCAGATGACTCTGTTGCGACACGGCGAGACCGAATGGAGCCGGGACGGCCGGCACACCGGACTCACCGACATGCCGTTGACCCCCAAGGGCGAGGACCAGGCGCGGGCGCTCGCCCCGCTGATCGCGGGCCTGGCATTCGACCTGGCCCTGGTGAGCCCGGCCGGTCGTGCGAGGAACACCGCCAAGCTGGCCGGGATCAAGGACTACGAGATCGAGCCCGATCTGTGGGAATGGGACTACGGCGGCTACGAGGGCATCACCACCCCGAAGATCCGTGAGGGCCGCCCCGGCTGGTATCTGTGGCGTGACGGCGTCGTTCCCGGCGACGTCGGCCATCCCGGCGAGAGCGCGGAGCAGGTGGGCGCCCGCGCCGACCGGGTGATCGCCCGCGCCGGGACCGTGGAGGGCGACGTGGTCCTCGTCGCCCACGGGCACTTCCTGCGGGTGCTGTGCGCCCGCTGGCTCAGGCTGTCCCCGCAGGACGGGCGACTCTTCCGGCTGGACACCGGGACCTACTCCCGGCTCGGCTTCGAGCACGGCGAGCCGGTGATCCTCGCCTGGAACGCCCCCGTCTGACCTCGAAAAACCGCCGGGCCGGGCGCCGTCACGTCGTACGGGAGACGGAGGGCTCGGTCAGGCGGCGGCGGCGACGGGCTGGGGACCGCGGCCGGTCAGCCATTCGAGGACCTTGCGATGACCGTGGCAGGCGTCCTCGAAATGACCCCAGCGCCAGTAACGTGGCTGGTCGCGCACTCCGGTGACCCATGTGCGGTAGGACACCGGAGTGGACGCACCTTCCCCTGTGGCCGCCGAGGCGACGCCGTAAGTGCGGATCACGACGCGCCCGCCTGGCGCGAACAGCACGTCGTCGGCCACCGGATACAAGGTCATCTGGTCGAGCACGGTTTGAGCCCCCAATCACTGTGATCTCAAACTCTTCCGTGCCGATCCACTCCCCCGGTTACATCATCGGCGCGTCGCGGTTAACCCGGCTGCCCCGATGTAAAAACGGTGTTACACCGTTAAGCCGTCGAACTCCCCATCCTTCACCCCGAGCACCAGGGCGCGAATCTCGTCCCGTGTGTAGATCAGGGCAGGCCCCTCGGGAAAACGCGAGTTGCGGACCGCGATGCTGCCATCCGTCAGTTCGGCCAGCTCGACGCAGTTACCCGTCGAGTTGCTGTAGCGGCTCTTGCGCCAGCTGGCCCCGGCAAGGTCAGTGGCGGGCATGCCGTTGTAGGTCTGCTTCATTTACATCTCTCTGAGAAGGTCGCCGAGGATCTCGGCGGTGCCCCCGGGCGTGGTGCTTTCCACGCACAACTGCTCCATGGCCGTGAGGTATGGATCGATGTCCTCACGTTTGTCCAGGTAGAGGGCACCCCAGAGCTGCTCGACATAGACGACGTCCGACAGGTCGGACTCGGGAAACCGCAAGATGCTGAACGCACCACCCTCGGCCGCGTGCATGCCGAATCGGAAGGGCATCACCTGAAGGGTGATGTTGGGAAGCGCGGACACTTCCAGCAGGTGCTGGAGTTGTTCACGCATGATCTCCTTACCTCCGATGGGCCGCTTCAGGGCCGCCTCGTCGATGACCGCCCACAACCGGGGGCCGTCTTTTCTCGTCAGGCGATCCTGCCGCTGCATGCGCATATGCACACGACGCTCGATCTCCGCCTCCGGCACGTCCGGGTAGCCCAACCGGATCACGGTGCGCGCGTAGGCGGACGTCTGCAGCAGGCCGGGAACGAACTGCACCTCGTAGGTGCGGATCATGTTCGTCGCCTCCTCCAGCCCCACATAGGTGGTGAACCAGTTCGGCAACAGGTCGCCGTACTTGTGCCACCAGCCCGGGGTGTTCGCCTCGCGGACCATCTCCAGCAGGCCGCGCCGTTCTGCGTCGTCGAGCACGCCGTACAGGGTGAGCAGGTCTTCCACGTCACGTGTCTTGAAACCGACGCGGCCGAGCTCCATGCGGCTGATCTTGGACTCCGAGGCACGGATGTGAAATCCCGCGACCTCTCGGGCAAGTCCCTTCTCCTCACGCAACCGGCGCAGGCTCGCGCCGAGCATGATTCGCCGAACGGTGGAACCGGTACCGGGCGGATCCATGGACACGTGGTGCTCCTCGCTCGCTTTCCTGATCGACAGTCTGTCACTTCATGGCCAAAGAATCCTCGGCCATGACCAAGATCCCCTTTCGTCCGTAATCACCCAATCAGGGGTAACGGTAGCGGTTGCACAGGTCTTATGCACGTGCATTCGCTCTTGCACCTGCACGGGAGTTTGCACCATGATGACGGCTGTGCAGTCCGCCCAAACCGCGCCCCCCCGAGCGTCAACGTCATGGACGGCTCTCGACTGGTGGCCCCCCGCCGGCTGGTGGCCCGATTCCGCGCGTGATCTTCTTCCCAGGTCCCCGGTAGCCATGGCCAGCGCCACATTCGTCCTCCCGCCACAGGCCGAGTCCGTCCACTCCGCCCGCAGCTTCGCGACAGGCACCCTCACCGGCTGGAACCTCGCCGAACTGGGCGAGAACATGGAGCTGGTGGTCTCGGAGCTGGCGACCAACGCCTTCAGGCACGGCCTGAGGCTGGCCGAGTCACGCGCCAGGGAACCGATCCGGCTCTCCCTGCTCCGGCGAGGCGGGCTGGTCGCCTGCACGCTCAACGACCCGGGGGCCGGCTTTCCCGCCCTCCGTGACCCCTGCCCCCTCGACATCGGCGGTCTCGGACTGCACATCGTCGAGTCGCTGAGTCTCCGATGGGGCTGGGCACCGCTCGCTCCGTACGGCAAGATCGTGTGGGCCGTCCTTCGGACGGGTCCGTGCGAAGAGCCGGATCCCTTCGACCGCCCGTAGTCCCCCTTTTTCCTCCCCTCTCCCCGGAGGGCCCCTCGAACGCCCTCGGGTCCGATCCCCCCGGGCCCGAGGTTCTCCCGGGGCTCCGACGACCTTCTCCGCTCCCCCCGAGCCTCTACCGACCCTCCCGGACGGCGCCGCCTCTTCCCTTCTCACAGGCGCCGACCGGTCCCGGGGCCGCCACCCCTCCCGTCTCGCGGCCCCGGGACCGGTCAGATCCGGGTGGAGAGTTTTATAACGCATCGCATTCTGCGCGGTAGATGCCGTCAGAGATGCCCTCTGCATTACCGTGGATGTTTATGGCTCACGGAGAGTCCCCGCGCGAGATTCCTGAGAGAGCTGCGAGATGGACGATCACCTGCTCGGCTGGTTGAAAACCCTCGACGAAGAACGGCTCGCCCGAGTTCTGGCCAACCGGCTGGACGCCATCGCCCCACCGTGGCCACGCCGCCTGGACACCCTGGCGCAGCGGCTGGGCAACGGTTTCGCGGTGATGGAGGTCATGCGCGGCCTGCCGCTGCCCTCGCTGGAGGTGGCGCAGGCCTCGCTCGCCCTCGGCGAGCAGGCCGGGCCTGACACGGTGGCCCGGTTCATGGGCGTGCCCGAGGCCGAGGTGACCCCCTGGCTCGACCTGCTGTTCGACCACGCGTTGGCGTGGCCGGACGCCGAGGGCCGCATCCGCGTGGCCGAGGGGGTCGCCCGGTGGTGGACGGCGCCCTGCGGGCTCGGCGACCCGATTCCCCACTACCTGAACTCCTGGACGGTCAGCGCCGACGCGTTGCGCGGACTGGCCAGGGCCCTCGGCCTTCCGCAGGGCCCCAAGCGGCGCACGGTCACCAGGGTGACCGAGATCCTCTCCGATCCGGAGCGGGTGATCGCACTGCTGGAGAAGGCCCCGGACGGCACGAGAGGGCTGCTGGAGGAGTTCGCCTGGGACGGCCCGGTCCGCGACGTGGACGGCGGCAGGTTCGTGGTGCCCGGATCTCCCGAGAAGTGGGCGGCCGACCACGGCCTGCTCTTCCGGCCCAGCTGGAACATGGCCGAGATGCCTCGTGAGGTGGCGCTCGCGCTGCGCGGCCCCGACTACCACCCTCCCTTCACCCCCCTCCCGCCCGACCTCGCCACCATCCCCGTCGACCCCGAGGCCGTCGACCACCTGATGACGCTCGCCGCACCGCACGTGGTGGAGCGCTGTGCCGCCATGCTGGAGAACACCGCGAAGTTCCCGCTGCCGCTGCTCAAGGCGGGCGGGGTCGGGGTGCGCGAGGTCCGGCGGGTGGCCAAGGACACCGGCTGCGACGAGGACGAGACCCGGTTGCTGCTCGAGGTGTGCGCGGTGGCCCGGCTGCTCGCCTGGGACGAGCCCGCCGGAGGGCTGGTGCCCACGGAGAAGTTCGACCGCTGGCGGCTGGACGACGCCGCCGCCAGGCTCAGGGTGCTGCTGTCGGCGTGGTGGCGGATGGAGCGTTCGTCGCTGCGGAAGATCGACGGCAAGTACGGCACGGTGCTCGGCGACGACCCGGCGGGGGCCATGGTCGCCCGCGCCCGGCGGGCGCTGCTCGGCGTGCTGGCCCGGCTGCCCGCCAACACCGCCTGCACCGACCTGTCGGGGCTGGTCAGGTCCGCGCACTGGCACGCGCCGCTGCTGGACCGGGCGCTGCTCGCCGAGTGCGCCCCCGCCGTGCTGGAGGAGGCCCGCGTGCTCGGGCTGGTCGCCCTCGACACGATCACCGATCTCGGCCGGGCGATGGCCGGCCTCGACGCCTTTCCCGGCGACGAGATCGACGACTCGGCGCCCATCGTGGAGAACGACCCCGTACTGGTCGAGTGCTCCACCAGGGCGCTCGCCAGTGTGCGGCGCAGCGCCCTCTTCGGCGCCGATCTCACCGCCGTGGTGACCGGCCCGCCCGCCGGTGAGCTCGCCGAACTGCTCGACCGGGCCGCCGAACGCGAGTCGCGAGGCGCGGCCTCGGTGTGGCGGTTCACCCCGGCCAGCGTGCGCCGGGCCATGGACTCCGGTTACACCGCCGAGGGCCTGCTGGCGGACCTGGCGGAGGTGGGCGCGGTGCCGCAGCCCCTCGACTACCTCGTCCACGACGTGGCCAGGCGGCACGGCGAGGTCACCGTGACCACGGTCGCCTGCATCGTGCAGGCCTCCGATCCGGTGCTGCTCGCCGAGATCGCCGGGCACCGGCGGCTGGGCCGGTTGGGCCTGCGGCTGCTCGCCCCGACCGTGCTGGCCAGCTCGCAGCCCGCCGACAAGACCCTCGCGGCGCTGAGGGAGAACGGTTACGCGCCGGTGCCGATCGAGGACACCGGTGAGATCACCATCCGCAGGGCCCGCGTCGAGGAGCCGCGGAACGGGCGGCTCATCCTGCTTCCCGGGGGCAGGGTGGCCGAGTTGGAGCAGCCTTCGTACCCGCTGGTGGAACCGCCTCCCGATCCGCGCGAGCACGCCCAGCGCCTGCTCGTCGCCGAGGGCGAGGCGTCCCAGTCCGTCGGCAGGACGTGGGCGGTCATCGGCCGCATGGCCTCCCGGCTGCCGACCGCCCAGCAGTCGCTGCTCGGCTTCGTCGTCGACCGTGGCGTACGGGCGGCGATCACGCTGACCGACGGCCTGACCGCCACCATCAGCCACGGCGAGCTGCGCAGCGGCGTGCTCGACGCGTGGTGCGAGGAGGCGGGCGACTACCTGGAGTTCCCGCTGGCCGACATCGTGGAGGTTCGCGGCACCTACGCCTGATCCGAACGAGTCGGTTCGCGGGGGCGTGCCGACTACAGCTTCTTCGCCTTGGCGAGGTCGGCGTTGAGCCGCTCCAGCACGTCGGCGTAGCCCTGGTAGCTGTAGCGCTCCTCGGCCTGCCACTGGTAGACCTGTCCCGCCTTGACCGCGGGCAGCCCGGCGAAGGTCGGCTTCTTCTTCATCTCCTCGGGCCGCATCGACTGGGAGCGGGCGTCCACCAGGATCACGTCCGCCCGGTAGGTGTCGGCGTTCTCCCAGCTCAGGGTCTGCCAGTAGCCGCCTTCGTCGACCTTCTCCGGCACCACGACGTCCAGGCCGAGCTCCTTGAAGTAGCGCACGTCCGCGTGCGCCTCGGGGTTGGCCACCCACATCGCCTCCGGCCCGCCCGCCATGACCATGATCTTCAGGCCCTTGTTCTCCGGGGTGACGATCGCGGCGGAGGCGGCGTCGAACCTGGCCTTGGCCTCGGCCACCTCGGGGGCGTCGAGATCCGCGCCGAGGGCGGCGGCGACCTGCCCGTACCTCTCAATGATCTTGGGTACCGACATGTCCATCTGGCTGACGCCGAGGGTGGGGGCGACCTGCTCGATGGTGGCGGCGGACTTCTCCGGCACGTACCAGAGGGCGTCCTTGGCGTACATGCCGCTGACCAGCAGGTCTGGCTGCAGGGAGATGTACTTCTCGACGTTGAACTCGTCCCACACGTTGCCGAGGGACTCGACCTTGGTGATGTCGACGGCACCGACCTGGGGATCCTTCGTGCCGTCCTTGAGCCGGTGCGGCCCGAAGACGGCGATCGGCCGGACGCCGAAGTCCCACAGCGCCGCGGCGGCGCCGACCTGGGCGACGACCCGGGCCGGGCGGCTGGGCACATCGATCTTCTTGCCTCGGTCGTCGGTGAAGGTCCAGGGACCTGCCGAGGGGGAGGTCGCGGCCGACGGGCCGCCCGTCGCCGCGGTCGTCTCCGTTCCGCTCCCGCAGGCGGCCAGGACGAACACGAGACCGAGGCCCGCGGCCATGAACCCGCGCCGAGGCAGGACAGGTCGGGACATTTCTCACTCCAATGGATAGGCTTACCTAAATTGACTCCTACGTTAGATTAGCCTTGCCTAAGCATTACCGAAGAAGAGGGGTACCTGGTGAGCAGGGCCGGTGTGGCCACGGCCGCGTCCGAGACGCCCGGGAAACCGGACGAGCCGCGTCCCGGGCGAGCGGGAGGGCCGAGCAGACGCCCGGTGACACTCGTGGCCGGGCTGCTGGCGGGACTGGCCGTGCTGGTGCTGCTCGCGATGGTCAGTATCGCGGTGGGATCGCGCTCGGTCCCGCTGTCCACGGTCCTGGACGCGCTGCTCGCGCCCGACGGGTCCCCGGACCACACGGTCATCAGGGAACTTCGCGTACCGAGGACCCTGATCGGCATCGGCGTGGGCGCGGCACTCGGCCTGGCCGGGGCGCTGATGCAGAGCCTCACCCGCAACCCGCTCGCCGACCCCGGACTGCTCGGCGTCAACCAGGGCGCCATGTTCGGGGTGACGGTCGCGATCGGACTGCTCGGGGTGGGCGACCCCTCCCTCTACGTCTGGTTCGCGTTCGCCGGTGCGGCCGCCGCCGCCGCGCTCGCCTACGCGCTCGGCTCCGCCGGGCGCTCGGGGGGCGGGCCGGTACGGCTCACACTCGCCGGTGTCGCACTGGGCATGGTCTTCAACGCGGCCGCGTCGGCGATCCTGCGGAGCGACAACGCGACCTTCGACCGGATGCGGTTCTGGCTCACCGGCTCGCTGGCCGGGGTGAGCGGCGACGTCGCGATCCGGCTCGCCCCGTTCCTCGCGGCCGGGCTGGTGCTCGGACTGCTGCTCGCCAAACCGCTCAACGCCCTCGCGCTCGGCGACGAGGCGGGACGCGCGCTCGGCGTGAACATGGCCCGCACGCGCGGGCTCACCGCGATCGCCGTCACCCTGCTGTGCGGAGCCGCCACCGCCGCCGCCGGACCGCTCTGGTTCGTGGGCCTGGCCGTGCCGCACGCGGTGCGCGCCCTCACCGGCCCCGACCAACGCTGGGTCCTGCCCTACACCCTCGTGCTCGCCCCCGTGGTGCTGCTCGGCTCCGACATCCTCGGCCGGGTCGTCGCCGCCCCCGGTGAGGTGCAGGTGGGCATCATGTGCGCGGTCGTCGGCGCCCCGGTGTTCATCCTGCTCGCCCGCCGCCGGAGGCTCGCCGCGCTATGAAGATCACCTCACGGCGGACGGACACCCCGAAGGCCCGCCGCACGAACCCTCTCCTGAGAGTCACCTCACGGACGGCACCCGCCACGGAGACCTCCCACCTCGCGAACGGCTCACCGCGGACACCCGCCGCCCTGCGCCTGGGTTCCTGGTCGCTGCGGCTCCCACCGCGCGGCCTCGCCGCCGGGGCCGCTGTCACTTTCCTGGGACTGGCCGTCAGCCTCGTCGCGCTGTCCACCGGCGAGTTCACCGTTCCCATCCCCGACATCGTGGCCGCGCTGTTCGGTGAGGGGCCTCCGGTCGCCGAACTCATCGTGAGCCGCCTGCGGGCGCCGCGTGTGGTGACCGGCCTGCTGGTCGGCGCCGCGTTCGGGCTGAGCGGCGCCATCCTGCAGAGCCTCACCCGCAACCCGCTCGGCAGCCCCGACTTCATCGGCTTCACCGCCGGAGCCTCCACCGGGGGCATCGCCGCCGTCATCCTGGGCGGCACCGCCTGGCAGATCGCCGGAGCCTCCCTCGCCGGGTGCGTCCTGTCCGCACTGGTGGTCTACGCCCTCGCCTACCGGCGCGGGGTGCAGGGCTACCGGCTGATCCTGGTCGGCATCGGGATCGGCGCGCTGCTGGTCTCCGCCGACTGGTACATGCTCACCCGCGCCGACATCAACGACGCCGCCACCGCGGGAGCGTGGATCACCGGCAGCCTCAGCGGACGCGGCTGGGAGCACGCGATCCCGGTCGCGTACGCGCTGGCGGTGCTCCTGCCCGTCTGCGCCTGGCTGTCCCGCCCGCTGCGGATGATGGAGATGGGCGACGACGCGGCCAAGGCCGCGGGCATCCGCGTCGAGCCGGTACGCGCGACGGCGATCGCCGTCGCGGTGCTGCTGTGCGGAGTCGCCGTCGCCGCCGCCGGACCCGTGATCTTCGTGGCGATGGCCGCACCGCAACTGGCCCGCCGGATCACCCGCTCCCCCGGCGTCACCCTGCTCACCTCGGCGCTGACCGGCGCCACCCTGCTGGTCGGCGCCGACCTGGCCGCACAGCGCGTCTTCGCACCGGTGCAGCTACCGGTCGGGATCATGACCGCCGCGATCGGCGGGATATACCTGGTGTTTCTACTCCGGAGGGAACGACGTTGAGACTGTACGGCACCGACCTGACGCTCTCCTACGACAAGCGCGTGGTGGCCAGCGACCTGAACGTCACGATCCCCGACGGGTCGTTCACCGTGATCATCGGCCCCAACGCGTGCGGCAAGTCCACCATGCTGCGCGCCCTGGCCCGCATGCTCAAACCCCGCACGGGGACGGTCCACCTGGACGGGGCCGCGATCACCTCGCTGCC
This sequence comes from Streptosporangium sp. NPDC000509, assembly GCF_042898365.1. Classification (NCBI taxonomy): domain Bacteria; kingdom Bacillati; phylum Actinomycetota; class Actinomycetes; order Streptosporangiales; family Streptosporangiaceae; genus Streptosporangium; species Streptosporangium sp. NPDC000509. Next base: position 670,882 of record NZ_JBIAYX010000001.1, read on the forward strand.
GTCCAAGGAGGTGGCGCGCAGGCTGGGCCTGCTGCCGCAGAGCTCGATCGTGCCCGACGGCATCACGGTCGCCGACCTGGTGGGCAGGGGCCGCTATCCGCACCAGCGGCTGATGCGGCAGTGGTCCCGCGAGGACGAGGTCGCGGTGGCGGCGGCGATGGAGTCCACCGACGTGACCGAACTGGCGGAGCGCTGCGTGGACGAGCTCTCCGGCGGCCAGCGCCAGCGGGTCTGGCTCGCGATGGCGCTCGCCCAGGAGACGCCGATCCTGCTGCTCGACGAGCCGACGACCTTCCTGGACATCGCCCACCAGATCGAGGTGCTCGACCTCTGCGCCGACCTGCACGAGCGGGGCAGGACCCTCGTCGCCGTACTGCACGACCTGAACCAGGCCTGCCGCTACGCCACCCACCTGATCGTGATGCGCGACGGCCGGATCGTCGCCGAGGGCGACCCCTCCTCGATCATCACGGCCGCGCTGGTGGAGCAGGTCTTCGAACTGCGCTGCGAGATCATCGAGGATCCGCAGAGCGGCACCCCGCTGATCGTCCCCGAGACCCGCCGCCGCGCCCCCGCCCGCGCCTGAGCCCCTCGCTCAGCCCTCCAGCGCGACCCGGCGGGCCAGTCCGAGGGGGAGCCCGCCTGAACCGGCCAGCGTGTCGTGGAAGGCGCGCAGGTCGCCGCGGCCCGCGGCCAGGTAGTCGTCGCGGATGCGGTCGATCTCCAGGGCGCCGGTGAGGTAGGAGGGCGCCTGGGTGGGCCACGCGCAGTAGCGGTCGACCTCTCCCTTCGCCGTGCCGGGGGTGAGCGACGATCTCGTGGTCATGTACTCCTCCGCCTGCTCGATCGTCATGTCGCCGCAGTGCAGCGAGGTGTCGACGACGATGCGGGCCGCGCGGAAGAGCCTGAAGTCGAGGTGGGCGAGCTCCTGGGCCGGAGTGGTGAAGTACCCCTGCTCGTGCATGAGCTTCTCGACGTACAGGCCCCAGCCCTCGGCGAAGTACGGGGTGCGAAACAGCCTGCGGGCCCGCCGGGGGTTGTCCGCCACCCACGACAGGTGCCAGTGGTGGCCGGGATATGCCTCGTGGACGGCGATGGAGGGCATCTGCGCCCTGGCGTTGGTACGCAGCCGCTGGCGGATCTGGTCCTCGGTGAAGGACGCGGGGGTGTACGGGACGAAGAAGTGCCCGATCCTGGAGGTCGACAGGGGCGGAGGCGACATGTAGGAGGCGACGGCGACGATGGGCCGCTGAAACTCCGGCGACGGGACGACCCTGCACTCCTCACCCCGCGCGAAGGTCACCAGGCCGCGCTCGCGGACGAACCTCCTGGCCCGTTCCGTCTCGGCCTCGTACTCGGCCCGCATGTCCTCCAGCGTCGGCGCGTGGTCGTCCTGGAGTTCGGCGATGACCGCGTGCCAGTCACCGGAACCGCCGTCCAGCCTCGCCGCGACCTCGCGCATCCGCGCGTCCAGCTCGTCGTAGGCGGCCTGTCCCCGGTCGCGCAGCTCGCCGGCGCCGTAGCCGAGCATCTCCCGCTCACGCAGCAGGGTGGAGTAGAGCTCCTCCCCCATCCGCCAGGTGCCGGTCGCCCGGAAACCTTCGAGGAACCCCACCAGCTCGTCGAAGGCCGCCGCCGCGGGTTCGGCCGCGGCCGCCAGCCGGGCGCGCAGGGCCTCGTCGGCGACCTGGCCGGGGACCGTCTCGGTGAGGAAGCGCCGGGCGGTCCGCGACTGGCCCAGCCCTCGCTGGACCAGCAGCGGAGCCGCCAGGGCGGGATCGAGATTCGCCCGGCAGGCGGCGATGACGTCCGGCACCTCGGCCAGCCGCGCGACGGCCGCGTCCACCAGTTCGGCCTCGGGGGACAGCCGCTGCAGGAACGGCCCGAACATCGAGGAGAAGATCGGCCCCACGTAGGCGGAAGGATCGCGCCTCCAGAGGGGCCACGTCTCGTACGCGATCTCGCCGCGCAGCATGGACATGACCAGCTCCCGGTCGATCTCGTCCTCGAAGCTCTCGGACCTTTCCGGCCTCTCCGGGCCCGCGGGACCTCCGGGGCTCTCGGAAGCCTGGACCCGCTGGAGGCGCTCCAGCCATCGGCGCGTCTCACGCTCCCTGGCGAGGATGCCGGACTCGGTGAAGTCACCGAGAGTCCTGTCGTACCCCTGCGCGCCCGCGAGGGCGGCGTAGGAGGGATTCGCCGCCAGATACCAGTCGAGAAAGCCGCTCACGAGCTCAGGAGACGTCATAACGCCGGATCCTACTGGGCCGATGATCTCGTCACCGGTCTTGCCGCCCGCCGGTTCTCCCGCGGCCGGAATCACCCGGACATGTGGGCCTCGGATGGACCGGAGTTCGCGGACGAGCGAGCACGCCCCCGCGATTCCCATAAACTCGTCTCGTGGGTGACCCGAAATTCGAGATCCAGATGCTCCACGACCGCGTCATGGTCAAGATCGAGCAGGAGTCCGAGGAACGCCGCAGCACGGCCGGAATCGTCATCCCCGCGACGGTGAAGATGGCCAACCGCCTCGTCTGGGGTGAGGTCTGCGGCGCGGGCCAGAACGTCCGCGCGGTGAAGGTCGGCGACAAGGTCCTGTTCAACCCCGAGGAGCAGTACGAGGTCGAGGTCCACGGCCAGGTCTACCTGGTGATGCGCGAGCGCGACCTGCACGCCATCGCCACCCCGCAGACCGACAACGGCACCGGCCTGTATCTCTGACGGCCGTCTCCGGCGACACCGGCCCGCGCCGTCGACGGCACCCGCCTCCCCGGCCCTCCGGGGTCTCCGGTGACCCCGATGACACGGCCCGCGCCTCCGGCGGTACCGCCCGCGCACCGCACCCGCGCGCGGGCGTCTCACACGCCGCCGGTCACCGCCGGGTGTAGCCGAGATAGAGCTTGTTGGACCAGTCGTCGGCGGAGAAGGCCGCCAGGACCCGCGTCACCTTGCCCTTCAGCGTGGACAGGACCACCTGGTAGTGGCCCGAGGAGGGGACGACCGCGATGAAGTGCGTCTCGTCCCACCAGCCCCACAGGGCCTTCGGCTTGATGCCCGGCACCTTGTTCACGAGCTTGCCCGAGGTGCGGTCCCAGACGCAGACGTGCTCGGTGTAACTGGAGGGGCACCAGGTCATCAGGCTCCGCCCAGAAGGGGTGAAGGCGTCCTCCCCGCCGGCGGGCCTGCCGGTCTTGGCCAGGGTGCGGCGGATCGCGCCGTCCTGCCCGTAGAAGCGGGTGCCCCCCGCGTACTCGGCCACGACGTCGAGACCGTCGGAGCTCCAGCGGAACCTCGCGGCCTTGTCGACATTGGCCACGGTCACGCTCTTGGCGGTCTTCGCCACCGTGTCGACGACCACGAAGCCGGAGGTCACCCAGGCGGATCCGCTCTTTCTCTCGACGGTCAGCACCGCCTTGTCGCCCCTGCGGTTCCAGTGGACGTAGTGCGCGACGAGCGGCTTCTTCACCGTGCGGATCCTGGTGCTCTTGGCGGCCGCGAGGTCGAGCAGGACGACCGAGTCGTAGCCCTCCCGGTAGGAGGCGGGCACCGCGAGGGCCTTGGTCGCCTTCGGCGCGACCGTGATCTCCTGGTAGGCGGCCTGCCGGGTGAATCCGGCGCCCCTTCGCAGGTAGGTCATCTTGCCGAAGGAGTAGGAGGTCACTCTGAGCGCGTCCTTGGAATCCTCCCTGACGGTGACCCGGGTGCCGGGCAGCACGATGTCGACGGGCGCGGCGAGAGGCACGGCGGCGGGTGCGGCGGCGGCCGGCTCGGCGGCGTGTGCGGCCGCCGGAACCGGCACGAGCACCGAGACCAGAAGCGCCAGGCTTCCAACCACTCTGTAAATCCCAGGAGTCACGGACACGGCGGCATCCTAAGCCGGAAAGCCCTCAAGATCGTGATCTAGAACGAATCGGTTAGAAGAGGTGTGGGAGAGGGTGAGCGGGGTGAGGAGACACTGGAAGCGCGTGAGACGGAAAATCGAGGACACGCGTGAGCGACGAACCGGGAACGCGAGCGGGCAACGCAAAGTCGCCCGGACGAAGTGGGCTGGATTCGGCCACGATGAGCCCTGTCATGGAGTTAGCGGCCGTATCGCCGATTAATGTCCTCCCATGAGGGATCGGTCATGTGCGCCCCACTCCTGGGTGCCCACCGCGGCCGGTTACGCGGCGATGGCGATCGGCGTCCTGGACATCCTCAGGGCCGTGCTGCCCTCGTTCAGGAGAAGCCGGGTCGGCGAGCTCACCGGACTCCTGCCGGGGACGTTCACCTCGCTCGCCCAGGCCGCCTCGCTCGTCCTGGGCATCCTCATCGTCATGCTCGCCCACGGCCTCCGGCGCAGGAAGAGAAGGGCCTGGCAGGCGGTGATGGTGCTCCTGCCACTGAGCGTCCTCACCGAGTTCCTGCACTCGCACCGCCCCTTCACCGCCCTCCTCAGCACGCTGGTCGTCGCCCTGCTCGTGGTCAGACAGCGCGAGTTCTACGCCCTCTCCGACCCCCGGACCCGCCGGCGGGCGCTGTGGAACCTCCTCGCCCTGGGCGCCCTGGGCATCGTCATCGGCTGGGTCGTGGTCAACGCCCACCCCCGGACGATCATCGGTGATCCCAGCGCCGGAGAGCGGCTCCAGCATGTGCTGCTCGGCCTCGTCGGGGTGGAGGGCCCGGTCGGATACTCCTCGGAGCGGACCGCCGACCTGGTCTACTTCTCACTCCTCGGTCTCGGCGCGCTCACCGCGGTGACGACCCTCTACCTCGCGCTGCGGCCGGAGAGGCCCGTCGCCGAACTGGGCCCCGAGCAGGAGGCCGCGGTCCGTGCGCTGCTCGCCGGACACGGCGCCCGCGACTCGCTGGGCTACTTCGCGCTGCGCCGCGACAAGAGCGTCGTGTTCTCCCCGACGGGCAAGGCGGTGATCGCCTACCGGGTGGTCTCGGGGGTCATGCTCGCCAGCGGCGATCCCATCGGGGACGTCGAGGCGTGGCCGGGCGCGATCAGGCGGTTCATGGAGGAGGCGGAACGGCACGCCTGGGTGCCCGCCGTGATCGGTTGCAGCGAGACGGGCGGCGAGGTCTGGACGAGGGAGGGCCGCCTGTCCGCCCTGGAGATCGGTGACGAGGCGATCGTCGACGTCGCCGGCTTCACCCTCGAGGGCAGGGCGATGCGCAACGTCCGGCAGATGGTGAAGCGGGTGGAGCGCGCGGGCTACACCTGTCTCGTACGGCGGGTCGGGGACCTCACCGAGGCGGAGAAGGACCGGATCCGGCACGCCGCCGACTTCTGGCGCGGCACGGACACCGAGCGGGGCTTCTCCATGGCCCTCGGCCGCTTCGGTGACCCCGCCGACGCCGAATGCGTCGTCGTCACGGCGCACAGGCCCCCCGATGGCACCGGGGGCTCAGGAAACACCGCGAAGAGCAGTGATTCCGGGGATTCCGGGGATTCCGGGGATCGCGAGTACGGCGAGGGCGGAACGGACGGCACAGGCGGCGCGGAGGCCGGGGACGGCGACAGGGGCGGCCAGGGCGACGTGAACGGTGCGAGCGGCACCACCGGCGCGGGCGGCAAAGGCGGCGCGAGCCGCATGACCGGCGCGGGCGGCGCGCACGGTAAGGATGCCGCGAAGGACGGGAGAGAGCCGGGTGAGGACATCCGCGCCGTCCTGCACTTCGTCCCCTGGGGCGAGCGCGGCATCTCCCTCGACCTGATGCGCCGTGACCACGACGCCGACCCGGGCCTCAACGACCTGCTCATCGTCAAGGCCCTGCAGGCGGCCCCGGCCCTCGGTGTGAGCGTGGTCTCGCTCAATTTCGCGATGTTCCGCGCCGCGCTCGCCAGGGGCGAGCGACTGGGTGCGGGCCCGATCCTCCGTCTCTGGTACGGCGTCCTGGTCTTCCTGTCCAGGTGGTTCCAGATCGAGTCGCTGTACAGGTTCAACGCGAAGTTCCAGCCGCTGTGGAAACCTCGTTTCCTCGTCTATCCCTCGGCGCGGGACCTTCCGCGGATCGGCCTGTCGGCGCTCCAGGCGGAGGCCTTCGTCTCCCTCCGCCTTCCCAGGATCGCCTTTCGCCGCGTCAGGCCCCTCCGCCCGGCGCCTCCCCGCACCTCACACACTCCATCTCCATGACCATGGGAACCTCCATGACCGTGGGAACGTGATGGCGCCGGTGCTCGTAGAACCGATGACCGAGCCCTGCCGCGACGAGCACCCCGCCGAGCAGCACGAGCATGAACGGTCCGTACTTCTCGTGCCCTATCAGCCCCATGACGAGGTGGGCTATACCGGCGGCGACGATGATCGCGCCGACGTTGAGCAGTTCCCTGTTGAGCGTCCACCCCGAGGCGGATCGTTCCCGTTCCGTCTCACTCATGCCCTCAGGTTCACTACGGTCAGTTACAGTCCTCGACGGATTCCGTCACCGCGATGTAAAACGCGGAGCGGCGATGTAAAACGCGGAGCATCTTCTCCCGGCGGCAAATGTTGTGATCCATGAAGAAACAGGACTTTCCCCGGCCGAAAGACCTGACAGCCTCGGATGCCGGCCCCGTCAGCCGCCGAGCCGGCGGAACCTGCGCGCCGACAACGGCAGGAAGACGGCGATCAGCAGCAGCGGCCAGACCACCGCCATGAGCGTGGCGTTCTGCACGACCCACGACTCCCCCGCCCAGCCGGGGTTGTCGAAGAGCCGTCTCGCGGCCGTCGCGGTGGCCGAGAGCGGGTTCCACTCCGCGATCGCGCCGAGCCAGCCGGGCATGGTGGCGGGGTCGACGAACACGCTGGACAGGAAGCCGACCGGCCAGACCAGGATCTGCACCGACGTCACCACCTCCGGTCCTCCCGCGACGAGGCCGATGTAGATGCCCACCCAGATCAGGGCGAAGCGCAGCAGCAGGAGCAGTCCCACGGCGGCCAGCGCGTCGGGCACCCCTCCCCCGGCGCGCCAGCCGAGCAGCAGCCCGGCCCCGATCATGACGGCCAGCCCGACGACCGAGTTGAGCATGTCGGCGATCCCGCGGCCCATCACGACCGCCGAGGCGCTCATCGGCATCGAACGGAACCTGTCGGTCACGCCCTTGGCCGCGTCGGTGGTGACCGCCGTCATCGTGCTCTCCAGGCCGAAGAGCATCGTCATCGCGAACATGCCGGGGATCAGGAAGTCGAAGTAGCCGCCCCCGCCGGGGACGCCGATGGCGCCGCCGAACAGGCCACCGAACATCAGCACCATCAGGACCGGGAAGAGCCATCCGACGGCGACCGTTCCCGGGCGACGGCCCCAGTGGCTCAGGTCGCGCAGGGTGATGGTCCAGGAGTCGGTCAGCGCCCAGCCGAACCGGGCGAGCGGGGAGGCGGCGGGCGTGGTCGGGGTCGTCGTGCTCACGTGGATGCCTCCGCATCGGGGGTCGGAATCGTGGTACTCACGCGGATGCCTCCGCAGCGGGGATCGTCGTACTCGGCGGGGGCCCACCGGGAACGGTGACCGCCCGCGCCGGGGCGCACGGCGGCGATGTCCGTCCGGTCCTTTTCGCGGGAGAGCGAGGTCACGGTGCTCACGTGGACGCCCCGGCGTGGGCGGTCGTGCTCTCGGCGCCGCCCGCGAGGTGCAGGAAGACCTCGTCGAGCGTGGGGCGGCGCAGTGTGACGTCGACCGGCTCGATCCCGGCGTCACCGAGCGCGGTGGCCATGGTGACGAGCGCCCGGGTGCGCTCGGCGACCGGGATGCTGACCCGGCGCGCCTCGGCGTCCATGTGGATCTCACCGGAGGCGACTCGCGCCGCGAGGGCCTCGGTCGCGGCCACGTCCGCCGGGTCGGTGAGGACGATGTCGAGCCAGTCGCCGCCGATGGCGGACTTCAGCTCCTCCGGGGTGCCCTCGGTCACGACCCGGCCCGCGCCGAGCATGGTGATCCGGTCGGCCAGCCGGTCCGCCTCCTCCAGATACTGGGTGGTGAGCAGCACGGTCGTGCCGGAGCCGACCAGGTCGCGGATGGCCGACCACACCTCCTGGCGGGCGGCCGGGTCGAGGCCGGTGGTGGGCTCGTCCACGAACAGCACCCGGGGCGAGACGATGAGGCTCGCCGCCAGGTCGAGCCGCCTGCGCATGCCGCCGGAATACTCACCGACCGGCTTGGCCCCGGTGTCGGCCAGTGAGAACCGCTCCAGCAGTTCGTCGGCCCGCCTCCGCGCCCCGGTCGCGGGCAGATGGTTCAGCCTGCCGAACATCACGAGGTTCTGCCGCCCGCTGAGGATCTCGTCCACCGCCGCGTACTGCCCGACCAGCCCGATCCGCTCGCGCACCTGCCGCGCCTGCGTACGGACGTCGAATCCCGCGACGCTCGCCCGGCCCGAGTCCGGGCGCAGCAGCGTGGACAGGATTCTGATCGCCGTGGTCTTGCCCGCACCGTTGGGACCGAGCAGGCCGCAGACCGTTCCGGCCGCCACCTCCAGGTCGAATCCGTTGAGACCCGTGCCCTCGGCGGCACCCGCGTAGTTCTTTCGCAGGTCGTAGGCGGCGATCGCCGCCGCGTCCCGCCCGGCCGCCCTCGCGTCCGCTGGTTTCACTCTTCGCACCCGTCTTCCCGTCCGGCACTCACCGGCAGTTCGCCCCACATCTACGCGTTCCTTGAACGTAGACCGTACCGTACACCGTACGGCTCAGCTACGGTGGTCCCAACGCCGAAAATCTGGAGACTGTTCCCGTGAGTGCGAAGAAAGCTTCCGACGCCGACCCGGCACGCAGCCTGGCGCTCCTGTGGGGCTCGCACAGCAAGCCGGGGCGCTCGGGGCTGACGGTGCGTTCGATCGTCCTGGCGGCCGTCGAGCTGGCCAACGCCGAAGGGCTCGAAGCGGTCTCGATGCGCCAGGTCGCCGAGCGGCTGGGGGTCGGGACCATGTCCCTCTACACCCACGTCCCCGGCAAGGGCGAGCTGGTCGACCTCATGGTCGACACCGCGTACGGGGAGCTCTACGACGACGTGGACGCCCCGTCCCGGCAACCGGGCGGGTGGCGGGGCGCGCTGGAGTTCGTCGCCGCCCGCAACTGGGACCTCTACCGGCGCAACCCGTGGATGCTGCAGGTCATCGACGCCCGCTCCACCCTGGGACCGAACGCCTCGCTCAAGTACGAGGCCGAGCTACGCCCGCTGGACGGCGTCGGCCTGACGGACGTCGAGATGGACTCCGTCCTGGCCCTGGTCCTCAGCCACGTGCAGAGCACCGCCAGAACGGCCGCCAACCAGGCGCGAGTCCAGGAGGAGAGCGGGATGACCGACGTCGAGTGGTGGGTGTCCAACGCCCCGCTGCTCGACAAGATCATGGACAGCACCCGCTTCCCGGTCGCCTCCCGGGTCGGCCAGGCCGCGGGCGAGGCCCACCAGGCGATCTCCGACCCCGCGCACGCCCTCACCTTCGGCCTGGACCGCATCCTGGCCGGAATCGCCGACCTGATCGCGGGCCGGAATCGCTCATGAACCCGGATCCCGAGGAGTGCCCCGCGGACGATCCGTCACAGGAGAACGGACGCCGCCCCCTCAGACCGTTCCCCGTTTTCCTTCGGGACCCGGGTAGCGATCGTGGCGGCACACCGCGAGGGCGTCCCCGCGCCGGTCGTGGAGGCGAGGGCCGACGATCGGTTCGCCGCCCTGCGCCGGTCGCGGGCGGGGGTCGGTGCCGGAAACAGAAAAAGCGGGGTGTGCGGAACGGGAAGGGCCTTGGTCGCCGTTTCCGTCCCGCACACCCCGGAGGGCCGGTTTAGTAGTAACCGGTGCCCGTGATGGCCGCCGGCTGGTTGCCCATGTTCTTCACCCGGTAGCGGATGCACTGGGCGGGCGGGGTGGTGGTGGCGGCGACGTACGCGGCGTGGTCGTTCGCGGCGATCGGCACCGACCCGACGTATTTGCCACGGCAGTTACCGATCTTCACCTTGACGGGCACGCTGTTCTCGTCGAGCTTGACCAGAACGTTTCCGCCGTACCGGGCTCCGGGGACGAGTTCGGGCGTGAGGAACACCTCCTCGCCCGGCTGGACCCTCGCGGCCAGGTTGACGTCGTCGGCGTGGGCGGGGGTGCCGGTCAGTGCGACGGCTCCGGCGGCCGCCAGGACCAACATCGAGGACAGGGCGCGCATCGAACGTCACTCTCCTTACTCGTCTCTGCGGATCGGACGTGGAGACACTACGAAGAGTCACATCCGCGAAAGATAACGAGGTGGAAGGGCCTGGGTAAAACTCCGGGGAGCGCCGGTCCCGTTTCCCGGACAGCGTGCGTCATAGGCGGTCAGAGTGCCGCCCGAGCCGTTGCCGTAGGTGACCGGGACATTCCGGGGAAAGCCCTGCGGGCCGGACAGGACGCCGTCGTCGCGACGGGCCCAGGAGAAACGGAGCAGGGGCCGGGCGGGAGCGAGGGCGGCTATCGGGTGAGGAACTTCTGGGCCTCGACGACCAGGTCGATGTGGAGGCTGAGCTTGAGGCCGTAGTAGACGATCGCGGTGGCGGTCACCGCCGCGACGGCGACGACCAGGATCTTGACGCTCCAGCCCTGGCGGCCCAGCCAGGCCGTCCAGGCCGACAGGGTCCGCTTGCCGAACTCCAGCAGCCGGTGCGCCCAGTGGAACTCGGTGGCCAGCACCGCGAGCCCCGCGAAGACGACCAGCCAGCCGGGGCCGGGGAAGGGCACCATGATCAGTCCGCCGACCACCAGTACGGCGCCGATCACGCCGATGACGATCTTCAAGGTGAGACGGCCCGCGCTGGTGGACCTGACGCCGTCGAGCCAGCCGTGGATGCCGGCCCGCCCGGCCGCCGCGTCTTTCAGCGCGTCGGCGTCGCCCAGCTCGACCCGGCCGTCACTCCCGGCGCCGCCGATGGCGGCCTCGCCCTGGACGCCGTCGAGGCCGGTCTCCCCGCGTACGCCGCCGGTGCCGGTCTCAGACGGCTGCCCGGTCGCGCCGTGAGGCTCGCGCACCCCATCTGAGATCGTCATGTTCTCCCCAGCACAGTCGGTTTCTTCCACAATAGGCTCTGCTGGGCGACCCGGCCCCGCCGACGTCCTCAGATCATCCTCAGGGGGGAGTGCGAGGGGTCCTCAGGGGGGAGTCCCGAGATCGCCACGGTCGCCCCTCTCGCTCTTTTCCGGGCGCGAGGAGCGACCTGATGGCATTCGGTCGCCTCCCGGGTGGGCCCGCCCGCCCTCTGCGGGAAAAACGGTGAGAGAGCGGGCGGGAGGCGGTCAGGGGGCGGTACAGGTGACGGTGGAGGGGACCCCGTTGGTGCCGGTCCAGGAGGCGCCGAAACCGAACGAGGTGGAGGCCCCGGGGGCCAGGACGCCGTTCCAGCTCACGTTTTTCACGGTGACGGCCGCACCGGTCTGGGTGTGGGTGCCGCTCCAGAGCTGGGTGATCGTCTGACCGTTCGGGAACGACCACTTCACGGTCCAGCCGGTGGTCGCCGAGGTGCCGGTGTTCTTGACGGTCACCTCGCCCTGGAAACCACCGGGCCAGGAGTTGGACACCGTGTAGGTCGCGGTGCAGCCGCCGCCGACCTGCCCGGCGAGGGTCTTGAAGGTCACCGGGGTGGAGGCGTCCGAGCTGTTGCCCGCCGCGTCACGGGCGATCACGTAGAAGGTGTACGACGTGTCGGCGGTCAACCCGGTGAGCGCGAACGACGGCGAGGTCGGCGACCCCACCTTCACATCCGTCGCCCCCGCCTCACGGTAGACGTCGTAACCACTCACCCCGACGGCGTCCGTCGAAGCCGCCCAGGTCAACGTCGCACCCGACGACGTGATCGCCGAAGCCACCGGAGTACCGGGCTTGGTCGGCGGAACGGTGTCGGGGGGCGGGACGGTCCCGTCGTTGTCGGCGTACAGGATGCCCCGGCCGTTGGTGCCCAGGTAGACGCGGCCGTAGACGCGCGGGTCGCCGGTGATCGCCTCGCCCGCGTTGCCGTACTGGTGCTTGTCGTCGTTGATCCGCACCCAGCTCGCGCCGGTGTCGTCGGAGCGGAAGACGCCGGTCACGCCGCCGATCGTGGCGACGGTGTACAGCGCCTGGTAGCCACCGGCGGTGGCGGATTTGCCGAAGCCGATATTGACGGCGTCGGTGACGCCGGACAACTTGGTGAACGACGCGCCGCCGTTGGTGGAGCGCCAGATGCCCGAGGCGGCGCCCGCGCTGTTCGCGGGTCCGGTCAGCCAGATGTCGCCCTCGCGGCCGGGTACGGCCTTGAACTTGACGTTGCCCTCGGCGGGCAGTCCGGTCGCGGCAGTGGCCGTGAAGGAGACGCCGCCGTTGGTGCTGACGTAGAACTTTCCGCCGCTGAAGCCGTAGAACCTGTTGGAGTTCACCCGGTCGGACTCGACGACGGCTCCCGTCGGAAGTCCGGTGGAGGGGGTCCAGGTGTTGCCGTAGCCGACCGAGTAGTGCACGCCCACACCCTTGGGCGCCCAGACGAACCGGGAGCCGTTCGCCGCCGCGGCGATCGTGCCGCCCTCGTTGATGCCACCGGGTTCGGTGCCCTGGAACCAGTTGGCGCCACCGTCGGTGGAGAACGCGGCGTGACTGTCGTTCGGCCGGTCGGCGTCGGTGAAGTTGCCCGCGCGGACCATGATCGACGGGTTGGTCTCGGCGTAGTCGAGGCTGGTCGTCGAGGTGAAGACCGGCGAGGTGAACAGCATGGGCGGTACGGCGTCGAGGTTGGTGTGCCGGAAGCCTCCCAGGTCACCCAGGGCACTGACGAGCGGGGCGCCGGTCGGCGGGCTGATCAGGTCGAGGACTGCGGTCTCCTCAAGCCCCTTGACCATGGGCTTGATGGTGAACTTGCCGCCGGTGTCCCACTTCTTGAGGTCCTCGGTGCCGTACACCGTGGCGCCGGTGCCGTACATCATCCGGTTGCCGTCGAACGGGTCGATCTCCAGTGACTCCGTCATCCAGCCGAGCTTGGGTGTCGTCTCCGGCGGCTGCGGGTTGGTCCCGAAGGTCAGCCACGGCGAGGAGGAGATGTCCATCGTGTAGCGGAGGCTGCGATCCGGGTAGGAGGTGAAGTCCCAGACGCGGGTCCAGGTGGCGCCGGAGTCGGTGGACCTGAAGAAGATCACGTCCGGCCACCAGGAGATCTGGGTCGCGACCATGATCGTTCCGGGGTTCTGCCGGTCGATCGTGAGGCCGCTGTAGCCGAAGTAGTTGTCGGACGAGCTGGAGGGGATCGGGCTGATCTGGGTCCAGGCCCCGGTGGTGGTGTTGAGCTTCCACACGTCACCCTTGGAGCCGTCGTACGGACCGCCGGTGTCACTGGTGGCGATGTAGAGCGTGCGGCTGACGCGGTCGAACACGCCCTTGTGCGCCATGTAGCCGGTGGGCTGTCCGGCGACCCTGCTCCAGGTGGTCCCGCCGTCCGAGGAGCTGTAGACGGTGTTCGCCTTGTCCGCGACGCCCACGTAGATCTTCTGTGTCGTGTTCCCCGCGGTTCCCGAGGTCGGGTCGAAGGTCACCCAGACCACGCCGGGACGGTGGCTGAGGTAGCCGTTGGGATCGGAGGGGTCCTGGGCGTAGTTCCCCGCGTTGGGGAAGCTCGCGACCTTGGCCCAGGTCACCCCCTTGTCGGTGCTGCGCCACAGGCCGTTGCCGTCGGGCGCGCCGAGGTAGACGACGCTGTTCCTGTTGGGGTCGACGGCGAGCCGCTCCCCCATCCCCCGGCCCGGCATGTTGCCGCCGAGTTTGAAGGGCAGCGGTGTGGCCTGCCAGGTCTCGCCCTTGTCCGCGGAGCGCAGGATGGCCCCGTTGTTGGGGTCCCAGCTGTTGGTGTACATCCCGGCGGCGACGTAGACACGGTTGGTCTCCACCGGGTCGGTGGCGAGGCTGACCACACCGTTGTAGCCCCACTTGTCCCAGCCCACCCAGTCGAGCAGCGGGGTCCAGCTCTTGCTCGCCTGTTCCCAGCGGTACGCGCCGCCGATGTCGGTGCGGGCGTAGATCAGGTTTTTCTCGGTCTGGTTGAAGATGATCCCCGGCACGAACCCGCCGCCGTCGATCCTCACGTTCTTCCACTGGTACGTCTCCGCGGCGGCCGCGGAACCGGTCCCGGTCGCCACCGTCTTCGCCGCGGCCCCCGACGCGGACGCCTGGGCGCCCCCGACGGCCGCGCCGACCGACGCGCACGCCACCGCCACGGCGGCGAGCATGCTGAACAGCCTTCTTCGCATGTACGGCTTCCCTTCGCAATGCAACGGACAAACCGCCATGCACGATCAGGTGACGGGACCCTGACCTTCGACCGCCATGATGCGCGTGCATGAACGCCCAGAGGTTCACACGCCGGACCCCGGATCGTCAATAGTTTGAATAGACAACTAACAAACCTACGGCGAATCCCCCGGGGGGACATCGGCGCTCCCGCAGGGGCGCGCCCGGTCGCCCGTCGCCGCCGCCCCTTGCCCGAGGTGCGGGATCGGTGCGAGAACGCGCCCCCGGAGCCGCGCGGGAGCGACACGGGGCGTCGGCCCCGGCCGACGGGACGGACCTCGTCACACCTCGCAGGGAGCGCAGCTCTGGCGGGGCGGGAGCATCAGGCGCGAGCCCGGTCCTCTCGCGGCGGCCACGTCGTCGGGGTTGGCGAGCGCGCAGCGGTCCAGGGAGAGGCACCCGCAGGCGATGCAGTCGGTCAGACCGTGGCGGAGCCGTTCGAGCTGCCTGATGCGGTCGTCGAGCTCGTCCTGCCACACCGTCGAGAGCCTCGCCCAGTCCTCCCTGGTGGGGGTGCGCTCGTCGGGAAGCGCCGACAGCGCCTCCTGGATCGTCCTGAGCGGGATCCCGACGCGCTGGGAGACCCTGATGAAGGCGATCCTGCGGAGCGTGTCACGGGGGAAACGGCGCTGGTTACCCGCGGTGCGACGGCTGCGGATCAGCCCCTTGGCCTCGTAGAAGTGCAGGGCGGAGACCGCGACCCCGCTGCGCGCGGAGAGCTGGCCGACACTCATCTCCGGATTGTTGGGCATGCGCCAGTCTAACTTGACCTCAATCAACATTGAGGTTACAGAGTGAGTACATGACATTCACGGAGGCGGAGCTCGCCTATCTCGAAGGGCAGCGCCTGGGCCGCCTGGCCACCACGGGCCCCGACGGTTCCCTGCAGAACAGCCCGACCGGTTTCCGCGTCGACACCGAGACCGGCGTCGTCGACATCTACGGCCGCGCGATGGGCACCACCAGGAAGTTCCACAACGTCCGGACGAATCCGCGGGTGGCCTTCGTGGTCGACGACGTCGCCTCCACCGACCCCTGGCGGGTGCGGGGCGTGGAGATCCGGGGTGAGGCCGAGGCCGTCGAGGACCACGAACCGCCCTCCCCGCACCTGAGCCGGGAGATCATCCGCATCCATCCCCGGCGGATCATCTCCTGGGGCGTCGACCCCACCCAGGAGGGCATGAGGGGCCGTGACGTCTGACTCCGCGTCCTCGGACGCTTCTTCTGCGAGGAAGAGCCATCAGGTATGAATGGCGCATGACGAGAACACTGGTGCTGGGTGGCGGAGGCGTGGCGGGCATCGCCTGGGAGGCGGGGATCGTCACCGGTCTGCGCCGGGCCGGCCTCGAGCTGGGAGAGGCGGACCTGATCATCGGCACCTCCGCCGGATCGGTGGTCGGGACGCTCGTCGCCACCGAGGCCGACCTGGAGAGCGCGGTCGGCGTCCAGGCGGACACCGAGGTCTCGAACGTCTCGACCGCCTCCGCCGTCGACATGGAGGCGGTGATGGCCGCCTTCGGCGTGCTCTACGACCCGTCCCTGGAGCCCCTGGAGGCCCGGCGCCGGGTCGGCGAGATGGCCCTCGCGATGCAGGACACCGGCGCCAGGATCGAGACGATCGGCAACCGGCTGCCCGTCAAGGAATGGCCGGAGCGCCGCCTGCTGATCACCGCCGTCGACACGGGGACCGGCGAGTTCGTGGTCTGGGAGCGCGAATCGGGGGTTCCACTGGTGGCGGCGGTCGCCTCCAGCTGCGCGGTCCCGTGCGTGTTCCCTCCGGTGGAGATCGGGGGGCGCCGCTACATGGACGGCGGGGTCCGCTCGGCGACGAACGCCGACCTGGCGGCGGGCAGTTCCGCCGTGGTCCTCCTGGAACCGCTGGCGCACGTCTCGCCGAGGTCCCGTCTCGAAGCCGAACTCGCCGAACTGGGTGAGGCCACCGTCGCCCACGTCGTCCCCGACGAGGCGTCGGTCGCCGTGTTCGGCGCCAACGTCCTCGACCCGGCCCTGTGGCGCCCCGCCTTCCAGGCCGGCCTCGCCCAGGCGCTCGCCGCCCAGGAGAGCGTGGCCAGGGCCTGGAAGGACTGAGATCGTGACCGGCCGGAGGCGGACCTACGACAGGTTCTCTCGCGGGGTGCACGGGGGTCCACCGAGGGCCGCGACGGAACGCGCGGCGACCCCCTCGGTGCCCCCGGTGGGATTCACCGCGGAGAGGAAGGTGAGCGGGGTGGCGCCGCTGTGGGTGGTGAGCGGGCCACCGGGGGCGGGGAAGTCCACCGTGGCGGCGGCGCTGCTCGCGCTGCTCGACCCGGTTCCCGCGCTGCTCGACAAGGACACCGTCTACGGCGGTTTCGTCGCGGCCACCCTCCGCGCCCACGGACGCGACGACGGGGAGCGCGAAGGCCGCTGGTACGACCAGAACATCAAGTGCCACGAATACGAGGGGTTGACCGAGGTCGCCCGCCAGATCCGCTCCCACGGCTGTCCGGTGATGCTGGAGGGCCCCTTCACCACCCAGGTGCACGACGCGACGGTGTGGGAACGCTGGGTCGAGCGGCTGGGCGGCCCGCCTGTGCGTCTCCTCTGGATCCGTTCGGACGGCCCCGCGCTGCGGGCCCGGCTGGAGGCGAGAGGGCTCGCGAGGGACGCGGGCAAGCTCGACCGCTTCGAGGACTACCTGCGGGCGATCAGGGTGGACGAGCCACCCGTCGTGCCCCACGACGAGATCGACAACCGTCCCGGCGCGCCCTCGCTCACGTCGCAGCTGAAAAGACTCGTCACCTCCCGGGGCGCTGCGGACGCTGAGGACACTGATGACACCGAGAACACCGAGGACACCGAGGACACCGAGGACACCGAGGACACTGCCCGCGCCTGAACGCCCGGCGGCGCGGGGCGCGGCGTTCAGGGAACCTGGAAGCGGTCGTCCCTGGCGTCGGTGATCGCCATGTGGCCCGGGAGATGGCCGATGGCGAAGGACACCCCGCTCGCCATGACGGCCGCCTGCGGCGTCACCCCGCAGGCCCAGAAGACCGGGGTCTCCCCCGCCCGCACCTCGACGGGATCGCCGAAGTCGGGGACGCCGAGGTCGGCGATCCCGATCTCCTCGGGGGCGCCGACATGGATCGGCGCCCCGTGCACGGCCGGATATCTCGCGGTCACCCGTACGGCGGCCGGAACCAGGGAGGCCGGGACGGGGCGCATCGAGACGACCAGCGGGCCGACCAGCGATCCCGCGGGACGGCAGGCGATCGAGGTGAGATACATGGGAACGTTCGTCCCCGTCTCGATGTGCCGTACCGGAACTCCGGCCCTGAGCAGAGCGTCCTCGAAGGTGAAGCTGCAGCCGAGCAGGAAGGCGACCAGGTCCTTCCGCCAGAGGTCGCGCACGTCGCCGACGTCGGCCACGGCCCTGCCGTCCTGGTAGACGCGGTAGGCGGGCAGGTCGGTGCGAAGGTCGCCGCCGAACAGGACGGTGCTCACCGCACCGGGATCGCCGACGTCCAGGACCGGGCAGGCGACGGGGTTGCGCTGGGCGAACAGGAGCAGGTCGTAGGCGAGTTCGCGGGGCACGGCGAGCAGGTTGGCCTGGGTCCAGCCCCGGCACCACCCCGCGGTGGGCACCCGCAGCCCCTCCCTGAAGTGACTCCGGGCCCGCGCCGGGGTGAGCGCCGCTACGTCCATCGGCGGATCATAACCTCGGCGCCGTCCGCCGCCCAGCGTTCCCCGCCGCGGATGGGGATACGGATGCTGGATATCGGTGTCTCCGACAGCCGAAACTTCGGCGCAACTCCGGTCCCTGGAATCTCGGATGTCGGACACCGCTGTCAGACTCCGGCCGGCGGGAACGGGCGTCCTCCGGACGAGACGGCCGGAAAGAGGCTAACGGCTGTCCATAAATGCATAAATTAAGGAGCCTAAAACGTTTTTGGAACGATTCGACAAAATTGAGTCATATTTCATGACAAGTTTGCATTGCAGGTATAACGCCCCGGCCTTACGTTCCCGGTATGGATCTCGAGCTCCGACACCTCAAGATCGTGCGCGCGGTGGCACAGGCCGGCAGCGTCACCAAGGCCGCCACCCACCTCGGATTGGCCCAACCCGCGCTGACGGCGCAGCTCAAACGGATAGAGCGGGTTCTCGGGGGAGCTCTTTTCGAACGCGACCACAACGGCGCCAGGCCCACGCCCCTGGGGCAGCTGGTCCTGTCACGTGCACTGGTGCTGCTGCCCGCGGCCCGCGAACTCCAGGAGGAGGCACTTCGATTCGCCAACGCGAACGCCGACCTTCCCAGCTACCGGCTGGGCGCAACCCACGGCCCGATACTCGGCGGTCTGGTGGACCGCCTCGCCACCGCCTGGCCGTCCACCCCGGTGAGCACCCACACCTCCTGGTCCGCGAAGGAGCTCACCGCCATGGTGATGCTGGGCCGGATCGACTTCGCGTTCATCGGCGCCTGCGGAGAGAGCCCTCCGCCG
Organism: Streptosporangium sp. NPDC000509; assembly: GCF_042898365.1. Classification (NCBI taxonomy): domain Bacteria; kingdom Bacillati; phylum Actinomycetota; class Actinomycetes; order Streptosporangiales; family Streptosporangiaceae; genus Streptosporangium; species Streptosporangium sp. NPDC000509. The sequence goes on from NZ_JBIAYX010000001.1 coordinate 689,590, forward strand.
GTGGAGGGGCCGGTGGTGTGGTCGACCGTGGGGACCGACCCGGTCTTCGTACTGCTCAACGAGGACCATCCGCTGGTGGACAGGAAGGAGGTGGAGCTCGCGGAGCTGGCCGACGAACAGTGGACGGTGACCCCGGGCGACAGCTGCTTCGGCGACTGCTTCGCCACGGCCTGCGCCCGCGCCGGCTTCACCCCCAAGACCATCTACGAGACCGACGTGGCCACCTGCATGCACCTGGCCAAGGTCGGACGCGCCGCCGCGCTGTGTCAGGCGACCTTCCAGCCCGCCGAAGGGCTGAAGCTGGTACCGCTCGCCGGGGCCCCGCTGCGCTGGCGGCAGCTGCTCGGCTGGCACCCGGAGGCCGCGAGCGCCACGGTCGCGGCGTCGATCCTCGAACACGCGAAGGCCGCGCATTCCGACGCGATCGGACGGAGCAGACGATACGCGGCGTGGCTGACCGAGAACCCCCGGCTGGGCACCTCGCCATAACGTGACGGTAGGGGGCATCTGATAGAGGCGCGCCTCAGGCGCACCCCGTTACGTTGACGGCACCCCCACCCGAAGGGTTCCAGAGACCAGGCCGGTCCGCCGCCCCCGCGGCCCGGCCGTCCCCGCCGCCCTTCCCCGCCACGAGCTTGTGCGAGCTCCTGGCGGGGAGGGCGGCCTCTCCACGTCCGGGCGTCGAGAACAATGGGGGGATGAGCGACCTTCTGACGCTGAGCGAGGGCGCGGTGCTGACGCACCTCGCCACCCGGGCCGAGCTGGCGAGCGGGGTGCTGCCCGCCTCCGACGACCTGCGGCTGTGGGCACGGCTGGCCGACGGTGCGGGGGTGCCCCTGGCGGGCGGCGGCCGGGTGCGGACCTCGCTCGACACCGGCGAGCCCGTCCTGACCGGACCCGACGGCTGGCTCGCCGGGGTGGAGCCGGAGCAGGTGATCGCGCTGCGGTTGCGCGGCGGCACCTTGGAACTGTCGGTCACCGAGTTGGACGACGTCCCCGCCGAACGGGTGATGCGGGTCGTCCAGGAGTTCGGCGAGCAGGCGCTCGACGCGCTGCGCGCCTTCGCGGAAGGGCTGGAGCCCAGTCCCGGCGTGCCGGTCGACGTCGTGGTCCTGGAGCTGCTGATGAAGGCCCCCGAGACCTTCGCCGACCCGCTGCCGCCGCTGTCCCCGCTGCTGCTCAACGCCTCGCTGGAGCTGCGCGAGGGCCGGGTGGGCATCGTGGGCGCCCCGTGGGACACGGCGTCGGTCGCCGACCTGGCCCCGTTGGACATCATCAGGCTCGCCCTGGTGCGCAGCGCGCTGCGCACGTACGGGGAGGGCGCCGACCTCTCCAAAGCCGTCACCTACCTGTCGCGGTCGGACGCGGTGCTCGCGAGGGTCGCCGACGAGGTGGAGCGCGAGCCGCTCGGCCCGGCACTGGTCGAGGCACTGCCCCGCACCGAGCCGGCCGCTCTGCTGCTGATCGCGAGGTCCGCCGAGGGCGAGGGCCGTTCGTTCGAGGCTGCGGGGCTGATCTCCGAGGTGCTCTCCCTCTCCCCCGATCTGGCACCGGCCGTTCGCGACGCGGCCGAGTACGCCGCGTGCCGCACCACCCCCGGGGCTCCGCTGCCCGAGCGGGCCGCGCACCTGTTCCGGCAGCTGCTCACGTACGCCTACCGCCCGGCCCGCAGGCGGCTGATCGAGGATCTGATCGCGCTGAGTGTCCGGGTGGCGGAGCCCGCCCTCGCGGACCTGGCGCTGTTCGAGAACGACGTCGTCGGCGAGTTCCTGGACGCGCGGGCCGAGTGGCTGCGCGACGACGAGGTGGAGCTGCTGGAGTCCTGGCGGCGGACGCCGCTGCGGCTGTGGGAGGTCCTCGACGTGTCCGGGGACGAGATCACCGTGACCGCCCTCGGGGACGGGACCGGGGAGCGGGTGAGGCTGGTCGACGAGTTGCTCTCCGGGCAGGCGATACCGGGCGACCTGATGCTGACCAGGCTGCTGGACGACGGGACGGGACCGCACGTGTTCGGTCACCCGTTCAAGGTCGATCCCGAACGCGGGGAGGAGATGCTCGCCCTGCTCTCCGACCCCGTCGACCCCTACGCGGTGGCCGCCTTCTTCAGGCGCCCCCGACGGGCACCCACCGCCCCCGGCACGGACGCGGCCGAGGCGGCGGACTCCACGGTGACGGACGACGACACCGGCCGCTGAACGGCTGAAGGCGGGGCGAAAGCCCGTCAGAGGGTGCGCAGGAAGGCCAGGCCCGTGGTCGCGAGGTCGTCCTGGGTCTCGGCGAGGGGGCGCCAGATCGAGGCGGCCGTGGCGATCGTCCGGTTGTGCGCGGTGAACGACTCGATGCAGAGCGGTCCCCGGTAGTCCACGGCGCGCAGCGCGTCGGCGAGGGCGGGCCAGTCCATGTGGTCGGCCCCCGGCGCACCCCGGTCGTTCGCGCAGACCTGCACGTGCGCGACGAGATCCCCGGCCAGCCGTACGGCCGCCGCCGGGTCCCGCTCCTCGATGTTCATGTGATAGACGTCCAGCGCGAGGCCGACTCCCGGGATCCCGCCGACCGCCTCGACGGCCTGCTCGACGGTGTTGACCAGGCTGGTCTCGTAGCGGTTGAGCGGTTCGACGGCGACCGTCACCCCGCGTTCCGCCGCGTACGCGCCGACCGGGGTCAGGTTCTCCCGCAGCTCGGCGTAACAGCTCTTGCGCTCCTCCTCCGACATCCGCCAGGTCCGCCCCACCGAGGCGTAGGCGGGTCCGCCGATCACCGGGCTGCCCACCGCCACGGCGGCGTCCACGCATCGCCGCAGGTAGTCCTGGGTGTCGGCGACCGTCGCCGCGTCGGCGCCGACCAGTTCCCTGCCCGGTGGCATGACGAGGACCACCGAGGCCTTCAGCCCGAGGCTCCCCAGCAGTTCGGCCGCCCGCGCGGGATCCCAGTCTCCGGCCTGCTCCACCGGTAGCTCGATCACGTCGAACCCCCAGTCGGCCACCTTCGGCGCCAGCCGGGCGAGATCCTCGTCCGTCAGCGGCGAGACCCATACCCACGTGTTGACCCCGATGGGGAACATCGGCAACCCCTTTTCGTGCTGAACGCGTACTCGATGTCTCCGAGCCCGTCGGCGGACTCGTCTGGCGGGCCCTTCGTGAGCCTCGTGGCGGCGGGCTCCGGGCACCGCGAGGCGGTGCCCGGAGCCCGGTGGATCCGCTTTGCTCACCGCCCTGGCCGGGGGGATCGCCCCGGTCCGCGGGGAGATCGGCCTTACTTACCGCCCCAGGCGGCGGGGAAGTCCGGCAGCTTCTCGCAGCCGCAGAGCGCGTAGTGCAGCGGCGGCATGTTGGGCTGCAGGTAGGTGTCCAGGTTCTCGGAAGTGATCTTGGGCTGGGGGAGCTTCCAGGTCTTGGGCACCTCCTCACCCTTGAGGATCTTCAGGGCGGCGATGATCGGGGTGCGCCACTGGTAGGTGGGGTAGGTCGGTGCGACGGCCGTGAGGCCGCCGCTCTTCCACTTCTGCAGGAAGTCCTGCTGGTCCTCGCCGACGATCGCCGGCACCGGGACCCCGGCGTCCTCGAACGCCTCGACGGCCGCCACGGCGGTCGCGCCCGCGTCCATCCACACCCCGTCGATCTTGCCGTGCCGCTGGATGTAGTCGCTCACGATGCTCTTGGTCTTGGCCGCGTCACCGTCGGTGAACTCCACCCCGACCACGTCGAGCTGGCTCTGGTCGAAGGTGACCTTCGCCGCCGACCAGCGGGTCTCCAGCACGTCGACGCCCGGCAGGATCCGCAGCGCGAGGACCTTGCCCCCGGCCGGCACCTTCTCCACCAGGAACTCGGCGCCGTCGGCGCCGAAGGCATAACCGCCGATGGGGTTGATGAACGTCACCGGGCAGTCGGTCTCCACGCCTCGGTCGAAGACGATCACCGGGACCTTGGGACAGGCGCCCGTCACCGCGGGGGTGAGCGTCGCGGTGGTGTTGGGCGAGACGATCAGAGCGTCACAGCCCTTGCCGACCAGCTCGGCGATGTCGGAGATCTGCTTGTCGTCCTTGCCCTCCGCGTCGAGGGCGGTGAACTTCTTGATCTCCTTGTGCAGCGCCACCTCGGCCTGCATGGTCTTCCAGCCCACCTGCCGCCACGGGTTGTTCACCGCCGCGTTGGAGAAGCACAGGTTGTAGGGACCATCCTTCTTGTACTTGGCCGTGTCCACCATCTCCGGGGCGATGGCCTGCTCCCACGGCTTGTCCGCGGGCCCCTCCGCGCTCTGGGCCCGCATGGCGAGCTGGGCGTCGTAGTCGGCCTGGACGAAGAACTTCGACTGCTCTCCGGTGTTGGAGGACGCGGCGGTGGAAGGGGCGGCCGCCGAGCTCTCCGGCGCCGCGCTTGAGGTCACCGGCTTGTCACTGGCGCATCCCGCGGCGAGCAACATCGCGGAGACACCCGCGACGAGCACCGTGATCGATCTGTTCAAAGAAGGCTCTCCTTGTTTCTCTGGGGGGCGTTCAGACGCGTAGGGCGCGTCTGAACGGAAGCCGTACGGAACTCGCCGCGACGGCGGCGATGATGATCACGCCCTGGACCGCGAACTCCAGGGCCCCCGAGATCCCGTACAGGTTGAGCAGGGTGAACAGCGCTTCGAGGGTGAAGGCCCCGGCCATCGCGGCGACCACGGAGCCGCGCCCGCCACCGAGCGCGACGCCACCGAGGACGACGGCCGTGATGGCCTGGAACTCCAGGCCCTGCCCGACCTGGGCCGAGACGCCCGCGAAGCCGCCGAGCAGGATGCCCGCGACGGCCGCGGCCAGGCCGGAGATGACGAAGGCGGCGATCCTGGTCCGGTCGACCCTCACCCCGGACAGTCCTGCCGCGCGTTCGTTGTCGCCGGTGGCGATGAGCCGCTTGCCGAAGTCGGAGCGCATGAGGAGGATCGCCGCGGCGCCCGCGACGAGAAGAATGAGCACCGACCAGGGCACCGGGCCGAGGTCCCTGCGACCGAACATCCGGAACGTCTCCGACAGCGCGCCGCGCGGGGCGCCACCGGTCCACAGGAACACCGCGCCGGACAGCACGAGCATCATGCCGAGCGTGGTGATGAACGACGGCACCCTCAGCTTGGTGGTGATGGCCCCGTTGGCGAGCCCGACCAGCAGCCCGATCACGATCAGCAGGGCCAGCACCGGCCAGGTCGCCTGCTCCTGCCCGTCGATCAGCCGGGCGGCCACCACGACCTGCACGGTGACGAGCGACCCCACCGACAGGTCGAACTCCCCCGAGACGATCACGAAGTACTGCCCGGCGGCCAGGATGACCAGCGGTGCGGCTCTCTTGAGAAAGGCGAGGAACCCGGCGGGTTCCAGGAAGAACGGGTTCACCAGCGCGATCAGCACCAGCAGCACCGCCAGCACGGCGAGGATCGGCCCCATGGACCTGAGGGCTCTCATCGGGATCGCCTCCTCGCGCCGCGGCGGGCGTAGACGGCCACGGCGACGACGATCACCAGGCCGCGGACCACGTCCTTGAAGAACGCGTTGACCTCCAGCTGGTTGAAGACGCTGTCGAGCACGGCGAGCAGCAACACCCCGCCGACCGTCCCGGCGACCCCGCCCCTGCCTCCGGCCAGGGCCGTACCGCCGAGGACCACCGCGGCGATCGACTCCAGGTCGTAGCCGCCGTCGGTGCCGACCGTGGGCGCGCCCGCGCCGAGCCTGCTCGCCAGCAGCAGCCCGGCGACGCCCGCGCAGACCGAGCACAGGATGTGCGCGGCGACGACGATCCTGCCGGTCCGTACGCCGGACAGCCTGGCCACCTCCTCGTCACCGCCGACCGCGTAGATCCGGTACCCGAGCCTGGTGCGGCGCAGCAGGAACCAGACGGCGAGCGCGACGGCGGCCCACAGCAGCGCGGAGACGGGGACCGGTCCGATCCTGTCGTAGCCGAGCCGCTGGAAGGATTCGGGCACGCTGCCCGCGGGACCGTCGTAGAGGTGGTCCACGATCCCCTTGACGATGAGGGCCGTGCCGAGGGTCGCGATGAAGGCATGGACGTGCAGCCGGGTGATGACCAGGCCGTTGACCAGCCCGATCAGCGCGCTCACCGCGAGCACCGCCGCGACGCCGGGGACGATCCCGCCGTCCTGCCCGGCCATGATCTCGGCCGCGACGAGGGAGGTGAGGCTGATCAGGTACGCCACCGACAGGTCCAGCGACCCGACCAGGATCGCCAGCGTCTGACCGACCGCGACGATGCCCAGCGCGGCCGAGCGCTGCTGGATGCCGACGATGGTCTCCAGCGTGAGGAAGTCGCCCCCGTCGAGGGCGACCAGCACCCATCCGACGAGCATGACCCCGGCCAGGGCGAGGTAGATGACCTGGGTCGAGCCGATGCGGCCCGCCAGAGCGCGCCTTCTCTCCCCTTCCTGCGGGACGGGGGCGGCGGGCGCGGCGGTGCCGGTCGCCGCCGCGGGCCTGCCAGGGCCGGTCACGACGTCACCTCACCGGCGGCCAGGCGCATCACGGCCTCCTCCGAGGATCCGGCGGGCAGCGCACCGGCGATGCGGCCGTCACGCATCACGACGACGCGGTCGCTCATGCCGATCAGCTCGGGAAGCTCGGACGAGATCATCATGATCGCCATTCCGTCCTCGGCCAGGCCGCGCATCAGGTCGTGGATGGCGGCCTTGGCACCCACGTCGACCCCGCGCGTGGGCTCGTCGAAGATCAGGACCTTCGGCGCCACGGTCATCCACTTGGCCAGCACGACCTTCTGCTGGTTGCCGCCGGACAGGTAGCGGACCTCCTGCTCGGGGCGGGGCGGGTGGAGCCGTACCGCCTCCAGGAGTTCGAGGACACCGGTCCCGCCGGTCCCGCCGATCCTGCCGCCGTTGCCGATCCTGCGCACCGAGCGGGAGACCAGCAGGGCGTTGTCCCGTACGGACTGGCGCAGCGCGAGCCCTTCGGCCTTGCGGTCCTCGTTCACCAGGCCGATCCCGGCGGCCACGGCCTGCCGCACCGACGCCGGCCGCAGCGGGCTCATCGTGCCGCGCGTGAACGGCTCGGCGCCGAACAGGGCCTTGGCCAGCTCGGTGCGGCCCGACCCCTGCAGGCCGGCCACGCCGAGGATCTCGCGTTCGCGCAGTTCGAGGTCGATTCCGTCGAGCACGGCGTTGCCTCCGCCGCGCACGCTGAGCCGCACCTCTCCCGGCTCCGTGCCCCGGTCGGGGAAGTAGGTGCCGAGGTCGCGGCCGACCATCAGCCGGACCAGCTCGTCGGAGGTGATCTCGGCGGTGTCCGCGGTCCTGACCAGCGTGCCGTCCTTCAGCACCGTCACCCGGTTGGACAGGTCGAAGACCTCTCGCAGCCGGTGGGAGATGTAGAGGACGGCGATCTTCCGCTCCCGCAGGCGGGCCACCAGCCGGTAGAGCAGCTCCACCTCATGATCCGCGAGTGCCGCCGTGGGCTCGTCCATCACGATGATCCGGGCGTCCTGGGAGAGCGCCTTGACGATCTCCACGACCTGCTGCTGGGCGATGGAGAGGTGACGGACCAGGTCACGGGGGGTGAAGGAGGTCTCACCGAGTTCCTGGAGCAGCCGGGCGGTGGCTGTCTCCATCGCCTCCCTGTCGACCAGCCCCCGCCGGACGGGCTCGCGGCCCAGGAAGACGTTCTCGGCGACGCTGCGCTCGGGCAGCAGGTTGAACTCCTGGTAGATGATCGCCACCCCGGCGCGCTGCGCCTCGACGGGGTGGGCGAAGGAGACCTCGGTGCCGTCGATCTCGACGCTGCCCTCGTCAGGGGCGTGCACCCCGGCGAGAACCTTCATCAGCGTGGACTTTCCCGCGCCGTTCTCTCCGACGACCGCGTGCACCTCTCCGGCGGCGACCTCCAGATCGACCCCGCTCAGTACGCGGACTCCGAGAAAACTCTTGGCGATGCCACGCATTCTCAGGATCATGAGGCTACCGTCCCCGCGCGAGATACGGCGGCGAGAAAACGCGTTTTAGGTGCCAGGGACACCTGGGATATCAGGGATAGGGCTAACACATCCGAAAATCCGGTCCCGACGTCACCGGATGGTAATCGATTCGTCGGTAACCGGCCGATTTCCTTCATGTGTCCGGATGCTAAAGCGCTCTTATGGCGATGGTCAAGCAAAAGGATGTCACCATTTGGCATAATGAGGCAGGCCGAGCGCCTAAGTCGCTTTGACGCAGCGGAAACAAGGGGTGTTGACTGTGTGCATGTTCAGCGAAGCGAACGGTTCGATCGCCGGTGCGGGGGCGCTTCTCAACATCCTGCGCGACGGTCAGGCCAGAACGAGGGCCGAACTGGTCCAGCTCACCGGGCTGGCCAGGTCCACCCTGGCCCAGCGTCTCGACGCGTTGCTGAGCCAGCAGTGGATCATCCCGACCGAGGAGGCCATCTCCTCGGGGGGCCGCCCCGCCATCGCCTTCACGTTCAACCGCACCGCCCGCGTCGTCCTCTCCGCCGACCTCGGCGCCACCCACGCCCGGGTGGCGGTCACCGACCTCGGCACCACGGTCCTCGCCGAGCGCGCGGCCGAGGTGCCGATAGACCGCGGCCCCGAGGAGACACTCGGCTGGCTCCAGCGCACCTTCGAGGAGATGCTCGCCGAGATCGGCCACCGCCCGGAGGAGATCTGCGGCATCGGCGTCGGCCTCCCCGGCCCGGTCGAGCACAGCTCGGGACGCCCGGTCAATCCGCCGATAATGCCCGGCTGGGATGGTTTCCCCGTTCCCGAGTGGCTCGGCTCGCGCCTCGGCGCCCCCGTCCTCGTCGACAACGACGTGAACATCATGGCGTTGGGCGAGCACTGGGCCGCCCGGCCCAGCGCCGACCACCTCATCTTCGTCAAGATCGGCACCGGCATCGGCTGCGGCATCATCAGCGACCGCCGTCTGCACCGGGGCGCCCAGGGCGCGGCCGGCGACATCGGGCACATCCGGGTGGCCTCGGCCCTGGACACCGTCTGCCGCTGCGGCAACATCGGCTGCCTGGAAGCCGTCGCCAGCGGCGCCGCCATGGCCGCCAAGCTGTCCGCGGACGGGGTGGAGGCCGACGACAGCCGCGACGTGGTCCGCCTCGTACGCGCGGGCAACACCGACGCCGTGCAGCTCATCCGGCAGGCGGGCCGCGAGGTCGGCGACGTGCTCGCCTCGATCGTCAACTTCTTCAACCCCTCGGTGATCGTGGTCGGCGGCGACATCTCCGAGGCCGGTGAGCAGGTGCTCGCCGGGCTTCGCGAGGTCATCTACAGCCGGTCGCTGCCCCTCGCCACCCAGCACCTGACGATCACCGCCAGCGAGCTGGGCGACCGCGCGGGGGTGATCGGCGCCGCCGTCATGGTCATCGAGCACGTGCTCGCCCCCGGCAGCGTCGACCGCTCCGTCGCCGTCCCCGCCGTCTGACCGACCCTCGGTGCGGCCTTCGCGATCCACCTCGCCCATCCCGCTTCCCGGCGGGTAGAGGGCCGCGATTTCCCGGCGGGCAGAGGGTCGCGATCCACCCCGCCTGCCCCGCTTCCCGGCGGGTAGGGGGCTTTCCCGATCCGCCCCGGCTCCGGTGGAAAGGCGGGCTCTCAGCGGGGGATCAGCTCCTGCGACGCGCTGAGTTCCCGCGCGAACCAGGCGATGGTACGGCGCAGTCCCTCGATGACGTCGATTTTCGGCCGCCACCCCAGCGCGGAGACGGCGAGGGAGATGTCGGGACGGCGGATCTGCGGATCGTCGTCGGGGCGGCCGACGAAGCGGATCGGTGACTCCGAGCCGGTCAGGTGACGGACCGTCTCGGCGAGGGCCAGCACGCTCAGCTCGGTGGGATTGCCGATGTTGACCGGCCCGGTCATCTCGCCGCGGGCCAGAGCCAGGATCCCCTCCACGGTGTCGTCGACGTAGCACACCGACCGGGTCTGCCCCCCGTCGCCGGCCACCGTGATCGGCTCACCGCGCAACGCCTGGCGCACGAAGGTGGGAATGGCCCGGCCGTCATAGGGGCGCATTCTCGGCCCATAGGTGTTGAAGATCCGTACGATCGCGGTGTCGGTGCCGTGACAGGTCCGGTACGCGGTGGTCAGCGCCTCGGCGAACCGCTTGGCCTCGTCGTAGACGCTGCGCGGTCCCACCGGGTTGACGTTGCCCCAGTAGGTCTCGCGCTGCGGATGCTCCAGCGGATCTCCGTAGACCTCGCTGGTGGAGGCGAGCACGAGCCGGGCGCCCTTGTTCCTGGCCAGCCCCAGCGCGTGCAGCGTGCCCAGGCTGCCCGCCTTCAACGTCTCGATCGGATGGCGCAGATAGTCCACCGGCGAGGCCGCCGAGGCGAGGTGCAACACCAGGTCCACCTCCCCGGGCACCCGCAGGAAACCCGTGACGTCGCACTCCACCAGCCGGAAGGCGGGCAACCCGACCAGGTGCCCGACGTTGGCCGGCGAACCGGTGAGGAAGTTGTCCAGGCAGACCACCTCCGCCCCCTCGCCCAGCAGCCGCTCACACAGGTGTGACCCGACGAATCCCGCGCCACCGGTCACCACCACCCGCCGCCCGTTCACCGCACCCCCACCTCCATCAGGCGCGCGGCGGCGTCGAGGACGTCCCAGACCCCGATCTCCAGCAGTCCCGGATCGGGCCGGTACCCGTAGGAATCGCCGAGACCTCCCGCCCACAGGACGGTGTGCGGCCCCGCCGGCGGCGGTCCCCACAGCGCGGGCGAGACGGGGCCGAAAAGCGTCACGGAGGGGGTGAGGAAGGCGGCCGCCAGGTGAGCCACGCCGGTGTCGCCGCAGATCACCAGCCGCGCCCTCGCCACCAGCCCGGCCAGTTCGAGCAACCCGGTGCGCCCGGCGAGCACGGACGTGGACGGCAGCCCCGCGAGCAGGGCCACCCGTTCGGCGAGGTCCCTTTCCCGCTCGCTCCCCGTGACCACGACCTGGTGCCCGTTGTCCCGCAGTTCCGCGGCCACGAGCGCGAACCGCTCCGGCGGCCAGCGCCTGGCCGGGTACGCGGCTCCCGGGTGGATGACGACCGGCCGCGAGCCCTCCTCGGCGAGCGGGGGGCGCTCCAGTTCCAGATCGGCGGGATCGGCCTCGATGCCGTACCAGCCGAGCAGGTCGCACCAGCGCCGCACCTCGTGCACGCCGTCGGGCCAGTCCGGTCCGTACGCGTCGGGAAAGGCGGGATGCCGGTAGGTCAGCAGTCGCGCCGGGCCGGTGCGGTGCAGCGCGGCGATGCCTCGCCGGCCACCGCCGTACAGGTTGACGGCGACGTCGACGCGCCGCCCGAGGCGCGGCACGTGACCGGGGCCCGACACGTCGCACACCTCGTCCACCCCGCCGATCAACGGCACCAGGGGCGCCAGCGCGGCGGGCGCGGCCAGCACGATCCGGTGGCCGGGATGGGATCGCCGCAGAGCCCGCAGGGCGGGGACGACGGTGAGCAGGTCACCCAGCCCCAGCCCGCGCAGCACGATCATGACCGGCCGATCGTCCTCCGGGGCGACGTTCCGCCTCGCGGTGTCACCGCCGGTCTCGCTGCCGGGTTCCCTGTCGGTCTCGCTGCCGGCATCAGAGGGACGCGCATGGTCCGGTACCGGGGGGAATCTCATGTGACGACCTCTTTCGCGAACGTCGGGGCGATCCTCATGTGACGACCTCTTTCACAAACGTCAGGTGTTCGACCGCCTCGACGACCCGCGCGCTCGGCACCGACGCCGGACACGGGTGACCGGCGACCGGACGGGCTGCGGCCCACGTCGTCTCGCTGGACGTCCGCCGGTCTCCGAGGAGCACGGCCGGCACCCCGTACGGCGCCCGGCGCCCGGCGGAGGCGAACAGGCCGACGACCGGTGTGCCGACCGCCGCCGCGAGGTGGGCGGGTCCCTCGTCGGCGACGACCACCGCGCACGCTCCTTCGAGCACCGCGGCGAACTCGGGGTAGGTCGTCCTGCCGCCCAGGTCGACGACGGACCTGCCCGGGTGGCCGCCGGACCGCCCGTCACGCGGACCCGGGGGTCCGTTCGGACCCCGGCCACCCGTCGCGGCCGACTCACCGTCGACCCAGCCCGCCGTGAAGGCGGGCTCGTCCGCCTCCCAGCCGCGCAGGCGGGCGGGGCCTTCGCTCATCCAGTCGCCCGCGAAGAGGGGCCCCGGCGACAGGCCGTGCTGCCCGGCGCCGGAGGCGATCCGCGCGGTGAGTCCCCGCTCGTCCCGGTCGCCGGTCACGACGACCCTGCGACCCGAGCGGACCAGGTCGTGGACCACGCGCGCCCAGTTCTCCTCCGGCCACGCCCTGGCGGGTGCCGAGACGCCGGGGTGCAGGACCACGTAGCCCGGCGCCCCGGTGAGGTGGCCGACATCGGGCAGCGGGTGCCGTACGGCGAGGCCGCCCGCGTCTCCCGCCGGGAGCTCGAATCCCGTCGCCGCGGCCAGCCCGAGCATTCGCTCGGGCTCCGGTGTGTCCGCCTCCTCGTCGACGACGTGCCACACGTCGAGCAGCGAGCCCGGATGGTCGGTGGAGATCGCGGCGATCCTCGGCGTGTCCGCCAGCCTGAGCAGCAGAGCCAGCGGCAGCGGAGACCGGTGGTGCGAGGTGAGGATGAGCGCCTGGTCGGGAGCCACGTCACGGACGACGCGCAGCAACCTCAGGACGTGCGTGCCGGTCACGGGCGGCGCGGCGGGATCGATCCACGGCGTACGCCACTCCACCACTCTCGACACCCCGGGCAGCAGTTCGGCGGCGGCCCGGCCGTACGGCCCGGTCAGCAGCACGACCTCCCGCGCGCTCGCGGCCACCGCGCGGATCGCGGGTCCCGCCAGCAGGACATCGCCCGCCTTGTCCAGGCGGGCGACGAGAACGGTGCCGGTCACCGTCGCTCCCCCGGTCGCGTCACGACGTGGGTGATCTCCCCATTGACCAACAAAACAGCCAATGAGTCACGAAAAGTCGCATTTTTACCGAGAAATCCCATGGCGCTCGGCCTCTCGTTCGATATCTACTGACTACCGAGAGGAGCGACTACACAAACCGAAAAATCGTACATAAGCGCAGTTAAGAGGATTATGCAATTACTTTTATCACTATAAGTAATCACTACCGCGATTACCCGGCCCATCGGCCGGGTAACGAAGCACCGCGAGCCCGGACAACCCGGACAACCCGGGGGCAGGCGCGGGAGGCGGCGGGCGAGGAGCCGATCGGCCGGAGAGCCGGACGAAGAGCCCCTCAGCCGGGAATGAGGTGGGCGTTGGGCTCGCGGGCCCGGTCCGCCAGCTCGGGGATCTCCAGCACGGTCACCCCGGCCGCCGCGAGTTCCTCGGCCCCGTGGCAGTCGACGAAGACCAGCGGCTCGCGCCACGCCATCACCACGCGCCGCACCCCGCTGTCCAGGATGAGCCGGGTGCAGGTCCTGGGACGCGAGGCTCGCGCGCTGCACGGCTCCAGGCTGCTGTAGACCGTGGCGCCGGCCAGCCGGGGATCGTCCGGGGAGATCTTGGCCAGCGCCGACTCCTCCGCGTGGACGTGCGGATCGTTCTCCCGTGAGTAGCCCCGGGAGATCTCCTCACCGTCGGCGGAGACGACCACGGCGCCGACCGAGAAGGCCGTCTCCGAGGGCGGGCACGACCGCGCCAGGTCGCACGCCAGCTCCAGCCATTCGCGGTCGCTCATCTCGGCCTCCCCCGTGGACGGCGTCTCAGGTCAGCAGGTAGCGCAGGAGGGTGACGTCGCCCATCTTGCGGACCTCCGCCAGGTCCATTCTGCGATCGCGGTCACGGGGGAACTCCCCGCCCCCGACGAAACGCGGGGCCGCCGGATCGCCGACGAAGAACGGGGCGACGACGAGGTGGAGTTCGTCCACGAGATCCTCCCGCAGGAAGCGGGTGTGCACGGAGGTACCGCCCTCGACCATCAGGCGGCGCACCCCCCGCCCGTACAGGTCACCCAGGACACGACCCAGGTCGACCGTGCCGCCCGTGCCGATCGCGCCGACTGTGCCGTCCGTGCCGCCGTCGGCACCCGGGGCACCGGCGTCGACCACCTCGGCGGCCCCGCCGAGACGCCCGTCGAGCTTCGCCACCGCCGTCGGCGCGGCGTACACGATCTTCTCCGCGTCACCGGCCGTGAAGAAGGCGGCGCCCGGGTCGAGGTCTCCGGTGGCGGTGAGCGTCACCTTCGCGGGAGACGGCGGCAGGCCGCGCGCGACCCGCTCCAGCGCGCGCTCCCGCGACCTGACGAGGAGCCGCGGATCGTCGCGGCGGACGGTGCCGGCTCCGACCAGGATCGCGTCGCAGGTGGCGCGGACCGCGTCGACCCGGTCGAAGTCCTCGTCGTTGGAGAGCAGGAGCCGTCGTGGCGTCTCGTCGTCGATGTATCCGTCGACGGACATCGCGCAGCTCAGCAGCACGTAGGGGCGCTCGCCCACCCTCCACCTCCCCGCCTCGGCACCGGCCGATCGTAACAACCTCGCCGTACCCGCTCGCGGCGACGTCCGCCTCCGCGCGTCCCGCCCGGCCACTTCCCGTCGGTCGCGTACCGGCGAAGACAGGATGTCATCTGTACGTCAGCGGCAATTCCCCCTTCGTTTACCCTCTGTTAACCTAAAACTAAAGCTTTCTCATTGAAGGGGCATAAATGCGCGCGAGTCCGCCGAGATGTGGCCACGGACCATCCCCAGGTCTCCTCCGTCCTCTCGGAAGGCCGACCCGCCACCGTCTCCGCGGCACCGGCCGCGCGCACCCCCTCGCCGCCCTCGCCGTCCCCGCCCTCCGCACCGCCCGTGCCCTCCGCGCTCCCGGGGGCGAGGGGGAGGCGTGACGGCGAGGCATCCGGGACACCGGTGCGGCGCGGGCGCGAGGCACGAACGGCGGTATCACCGCTGATGGGATGGACCCTCGCGTTCGCCGTCGTGGCGATCCTCTTCGTGCTGGCCAGCGGGGCCAACGACGGGGCCACCATCATCGGTCTCGGGCTCAGGTTCCCCCGCTCCCCCGGATGGGCGGTCACCGTGCTCCTCGTGGCCGTGCTCTTCGCCGTCCCGTACCTCCTGGGGGTCGCGGTCGCGCGCACGTTCACCGAGCGGCTGGCCGGGCTCGGGACGAGCGGCGGCGCGGCGGCGTTCCTGGTGGGAGTGGTGATCGCGGTGGCGGTGGTCGCGGTGCTGACCGGCAGGGGCCTGCCGACCAGCCTCACCCTCGCGGTGATCGGCGGCATCAGCGGCGCGGGACTCGGCGCCGGGCTCTCCGTGTCGTGGGGGGAGCTGGGCACCGTCCTGGCGATCGGGGCCTGCGCGCCCCTCGCCGGGCTGGTCCTGGGCTATCTGCTGGGGGCCCTGTCGCACCACGTGCCGTCCTACCGCCGCATGCCGCGACTGGTGTTCACCACCCACCTGCTCGCCTACTCGGCCCAGTGCGTGGCGTACGCGGTGAACGACGGCCAGAAGATGATCGCGGTGGTGAGCGTGGCGATCGGCGTGAGCCGTCACGGGCTCGGCGGGGTGGGGCCCGTCGAGGTCCCGCCGGTGTGGATGGCCGCCCTCGTGGTGCTCTTCCTCGCCGGTGCCCTGACGAGCCTGATCCGCGTCGGAGGCCGGTTGGGCCGCGGGGTGGTCATCACCCGCCCGCTGCACATCGTCTCCGCCGAGACGGCGGCCACCGGCGCCGTCCTCGGCAGTTCGGCCCTGGGAAGCCCGGTGAGCATGACCCAGTCGATCACCGCGGGGGTGGTCGGCGCGGCGACGAGCGAGGGAACGAGGAGAGTGCGATGGCAGGGCGTCGTGAACGTGGGTACGGCATGGCTGGTCACGCTGCCGTCGTCGATGGCGCTGGGCTGTCTCGGCGGTCTCGCGCTGAGGCTGATGTGAGCGGTACCGAGGGCCGCACCCGGAGGTTCGCGCGTGCCTGGGACGACCTGCGCGGCCGGTCGGGGCGGCGGATCGTCTCTCTGGTGCGGGAGCAGGTCGCCATCGCGCGGGCGGGAGCCGTGCTCGCCCTCTCGGTCGCGGACGGCGAGATCGAACGGTCGAAGGCGCGGGCCCGGATGGCCGACGTGGAGCACGAGGGGGACGAGGCCAGAGCCCGGCTGGTACGGATCCTGCGGCGGGTGCTGGCGACCCCTCTCGACAGGGAGGACCTGTTCAGGCTCTCCCGTTCGATCGACGACGTGCTGGACCAGCTCCGCGACTGTGTGCGCGAGATCGACCTGTTCGGGCCACAGGACGTGCGGTTCGCGGTCGAGCCGCTGCGGGCGGTGATCGACGGTCTCGACGAGCTGGAGGGCGCCGTACTGAAGATGATCGACGACCCGGCCTCGGTCACCGGGGCCGTGCTCGCCACCCGCAAGGCGTGCAGTCGCGTCCGCCAGCTCTACCAGGCCCGGCTCGCCGAGTTGTTCGCCGAGCGGCTGACCATGGACACCCTGCGCAGGCGCGAGCTGCTGTCGCGGCTCGACGCGGTGGGCCGCCGGCTCGGCGAGGCCGCCGACGCGCTCGCGGACGCGATGCTCAAACGGAGCCACTGAGGAGCCGCTGATGAATCGCCGAAGGGAACTCCCGCGCGGCCGGATTCGTCAATCTCATGCGACCGTTCACCATGCGACGTCCCCGACGCTGAGAGGCATCTCCCGTGCGCAGCTCGTTCTTCGGAAACCTTGACCAGGACCGGTTCCCCGGCCACTTCGCCCTGCAGAACGCCAAGATGCTGCGGGTGCGGCTGAACGGAGAGGTCCTGGCACGACAGGGATCGATGGTCGCCTTCCAGGGACAGATGGACTTCGACTACGAGGGTGCGGGAAGCGTCGGCCGCTTCCTGAAGAAGATGGTGAGCGGGGAGGGCGCGCCGCTGATGCGCGTCCGCGGGCAGGGCGTGATCTTCTTCGCCGACAACGCCACCGACGTGCACCTGTTCTACCTGGAGGACGAGGCGCTCACCGTCAACGGCACCAACCTGCTCGCCTTCGACCCGCAGCTCACCTGGGACATCCAGCGCGTCCAGGGCGCGGGCGTCGCCACCGGCGGCCTGTTCAACACCACGCTCAAGGGCACCGGCTGGGTGGCGGTCACCGCGCACGGCGCCCCCGTGCTCCTCGACACCTCCCAGGCGCCGACCTTCGCCGACGGCCAGTCCGCGGTGTGCTGGAGCGCGGGGTTGCACGTGGGGGTCAACCGCACGATGAAGGCGGGGGCCCTGATCGGGCGAGGCAGCGGCGAGGCTCTGCAGCTCGCGTTCAGGGGTGAGGGCTTCGTCCTCGTCCAGGCGAGCGAGGGCCCGATCATCCCCAGCTCCGGCTGACCCGGCCGCTCACGCCCTGGCCTGGATGAGGCCGTGAGCCCCGGTGGTCAGCCAGGGACCGCCCGTGGCCTCCAGCGACGTGACCACGTCACCGTCCAGGCCGACGGCGACCTCGGACTTCAGGGTGCGCAGTGCCACGACGGGGCCTGGGAAGTACGCGGTGGCCTCGGCGAACGGGGTGGTGTGCGGCCAGGCCCTGTCGCCGACGAGACGGCGGTAGTTCAGGTCACCCTTCATGATCGTTAGTGACGCGGACGCGAAGTCCTCCCGCATGCCGAAAGGCATCTCGTGGTAGGGCAGGGGCGCGCAGGAGAAGGCGTACGCCCGCAGGAGCAACCTCCCCGACCCGAGCGCCGCCCGCAGCCGCCCCGCGACCTCTCCCGCCTCGCCGCCGGCGGCGGCCATCCGGCGCAGGCAGGCCAGGACGTCGGCGGGGGTGGCGTCGGACAGGTAGTACGGCAGGGGCTTGACGTGCAGGACGACCTCGCCCGCTCCCCTGGCGTGCAGCAGGTGGTCGATGAGGACGAGGTCGGGCAGCAGCTCGCTCCCGGCGTTGTCCGCGACGAGGCAGATCCTCGTGAGCCCTCCGCGACCGGCCTCCCCGCCGTCGACGAGTGACCACAGGAGCGCGCTGTCGTCGGCGAGGAGCCCGGACTCCCGCCCGGCGAGTTCGGGGCCGGCCGCGACCCGGAACACCAGGTCGGCCCGGTTCCCCCACAGCGCCCGCAGAACGAGCGCCTGGGCCCGCTCGGCGGAGGGCAGTTCGGCCAGGGCGTCGAGCTCGCCGAGCTCCTCGTCGACGGCCTCGCCGAGCAGCTCGGCCTGCTTGAAGGGCTCGAACGGGTCGACGCCTCGCCACGGGCCCGGCCCGAAGTAGCCGACCGCGGACAGCAGCCTGCGGTAGAAGTAACTCTCCGCCCACAGGAACGGCGCGTCGTCCCACCGCCGCCCGACATGGCCCCGGTCCCAGCTCTCCCACAGGTCACGGTCGTGCGCGGACTCCTCAAGCGGCTCGATCACCCCCTCGATCTCCTCAAGCAGCAGGTCGAGAGCCCGGTTCACCCCGAGGTCGTACGGCGTGGCGGTGCGGACCTTCTCGATCAGGGCGGGGTGCCGTTCATGAAGAACGCGCCACGGATAGGAACCGGGGACGTCGCTCAGGAACACCTGCGGATCCTGCGGCCCCCAGGGCCCTGCGGCCCGCTGCCGGGCATCACCGTCTGCCATTTCCGACTCCTTTTTGACGCGCGACGACTCTTGTTATGAAATATGTTTAGCTAGAGCGAACAGGCGGCCACGCCGCTTGACGGAGGGAGCCGCGGGTGGGCACATCGGAGCGTCACAGCGGTGAGGAGCTGGACCGCCACGACGCCGTCGGAGCCCGGATGCGGCAGTTCCGTAAGGAGCGCGGTCTGACCCTACGCGGTCTCGCCACCCACTCCGGGCTCTCGATCGGGTTCCTCTCGCAGGTCGAGAGGGGGATCTCCTCCATCGGCCTGACCGCGCTCAACAGCGTGGCCACCGCGCTCGACCGCAGCGTGGCGGAGTTCTTCAACGACGTGCCGCCCGAGGAGGAGACACAGGAGACGCGCGCCCCGGTCTCCCATCTGCCGAGCCACTTCACGCTCACCCGCTCGGCGACGGCCGCCACCGAATACATCTCGGGCCAGCAGACCTACCGCATGCTCTCGGCGAGGGGCCCGAACCTGGTGCTCGAACCGCTGCTGGTGCACATCGCGCCCGGCGGCAAACGCGAGAACTCCTACGGTCACGCCGGGGAGGAGTTCGCCTTCGTGCTGGAGGGCGAGCTGCTGTACGAGGTCGACGGCGTCGAGCACCGGCTGTACCCGGGCGACAGCGTCCACCTGAGGTCGACCGTCCCGCACAGCATGTTCAACGACACCGACCGGGTCACCACGGTCGTGTCCGTGGTGACCCCCCGGCTGTTCTGACCCCTCCCCCGGGCGCGAAGGTGGTCAGCGGCGGCGCAGGGCGCGGGTGGCCAGTGCGACCGCGGCCAGCGCGCCGAGCGCCCCGGCGGCGACCGCCCCGCGCTGGCGGGAGATGCGCCGCTGGATCTCGGCGTAGGGCACCGTGCTGAACGAGACGAGCTCGTAGCGGGAGACGTAGACGCCGGGCAGCAGCCGTTCCAGGCCGTGCTCGACGCGTTTGCGCAGCAGGAACGACCGGGAGGCGACCTTGTCGCGCATCTCGACGAAGTTCTCCAGCGCGAGCTCGGCGATGGTGTCGGCGTGCTCCTTGCGCCGGGCCCCGTACATGGCGAGGGCCCTGGGGAAGTCGTCGCCGGCCTCCTCCAGGCAGCGGTCGAGCTCCACGCAGTCCTCGAAGCCGCAGTTCGCGCCCTGGCCGTAGAAGGGGACGATCGCGTGGGCCGCGTCTCCGAGCAGGCCGACCACCGCTCCTTCCGTGCCGCGTACGTGCCAGGGGCGGGCCCGCATGGTGACCAGGTGCCCGATCGGGTTGTGGGCGTAGTCGTCGGCGAGGTCGGGCATGAGGGCGTGGGCGTCGGCGTAGTTCGCGGCGAAGAACTCCTCGAAGCGCTCCGCGGTGTCCAGTTCGGCGAAGCTGCCCGGCCCCGACTTGGGCCAGAACAGCGTGCACGTGAAGGACCTGTCCGGGTTGGGCAGGGCGATCATCATCGCCTTGCCGCGCGGCCAGATGTGCAGCGCGCCCGGGTCGAGGGCGAACCCGCCGTCGCGCGCCGGGATCGTCAGCTCCTTGTAGCCGTAGTCGAGATACTCCTGGCTGAAGTCGAAGCCGGGCAGGAACTGCAGCCGTCCCCGTACCGCGCTGTAGGCGCCGTCGGCGGCGAGCACGACCTGGGCGGTGCGGGTGACGGGACCGCCGGGCGTGTGGAAGTCCATCCGGCCCGAGTCGACGTCGAGTCCGGTCAGCCGGTGCTCGAAGAGCGCGCGGACCCCCGGCATGCCGAGGGCGGCGTCCAGCAGGGTGCGGTTGAGCTCGGAGCGGCTGATGGAGTTGATCGCCCGCTGCCCTCCCGCGCTGTAGGGCTGGAAGCTGAGCGTGCCGTCGGGGGCGTGCATCATCCGGCCGGGCATCGGCAGCGCGGCCTTCAGCACGGCCTCGTCCAGCCCGATCCGGCGCAGCGCGTCGATCCCCCGTTCGGAGATCGCCAGGTTGATCGAGCGCCCACGCTCAGGCGTGGCCTCGCGCGGGTCGGGCCTGCGCTCGTACAGGGTGACCTCGTAGCCTCGGCGGGCCAGGTAACAGGCCGTCAGGCAGCCGACCAGCCCCGCGCCGACCACGGCGACCTCGCCGGGGGACCTCATCTCGGGCTCACCTCCCTGGCGAGCGCGTCGGCGGCCCGCCAGCAGTCGTGGAACGTGGAGTACAGGGGCACGGGGGCGAGCCGGATGACGTCCGGGCGCCGCACGTCGGCGAGGACGCCGTGGACCTCGTGCAGCCGGTCGGCGAGAGCCGCGGCGTCGTCGACGCCGGGGACGCCGCCGGTCACCCGCAGGGAGAGCTGGGCTCCGCGTCTGGCCGGGTCGGCGGGCGTGACGATCTCCAGCGGGCGGTCGCGGACCACCTCGGCGAGCAGCCGTTCCAGGTAGCCGGTGAGCGCCAGGCTCCGCTCCCTCAGCGCCGCCATCCCCGTCTCGGCGAACATCCGCAGCGAGACCCGCACGGGGGCCATCGCGAGGATCGGCGGGTTGGAGATCTGCCAGGCGTCGGCGGTGGGTACCGGGACGAGTTCGGGCCGCATCTCGAAGCGGGTCGCCTCCTCGGTGCTCCACCATCCGGCGAGCCGGGGCAGCGTGGGATCGGTCACGTGGCGCCGGTGCACGAAGCATCCGGCGACGGCGCCGGGCCCCGAGTTGAGGTATTTGTACGAGCACCAGGCCGCGAAGTCCACGTCCCAGTCGTGCAGCGCGAGCGGCACGTTCCCCGCGGCGTGCGCGAGGTCCCAGCCGACGCGGCACCCGGCCGCGTGCCCGGCCGCGGTGACGGCGGGGATGTCGAGGAACTCGCCGGTCAGGTAGTTGACCCCGCCCAGCAGCACGAGCGCCACCCGGTGCCCCTCGCGGGCCAGGTAGTCCACGATGTCGGCGGTGCGCAGGCAGTCCTCGCCCTCGCGGGGACGCAGCCGGACCACCGTCTCGTCGGGGTCGAGGCCGTGGTGCACGGCCTGGCTGCGCACCGCGTAGCTGTCGGAGGAGAAGGCGTGGTCCTCGATCACGATGCGGGTGCGCTCACCGGCCGGGCGGTAGAAGGTCGCCATCATCAGGTGCAGGTTGACCGTGAGGGAGTTCATCACCACGGTCTCGTCGGGGAACGCGCCCACGAGCGCCGCGGCGTCCTCGCGCAGTTCCGCGTGGTAGGGCAGCCAGGGGTGCGCCGCGCGGTGGTGGCCCTCGACCGCGTGCAGGGCCCAGTCGTCCAGCTCGGCGGAGATCGCGGCGCGGGCGGCGCGGGGCTGAAGGCCGAGCGAGTTGCCGGCGAAGTAGGCGAGCTCGGGGTGCCGGGAGGTGGCGGGAGCGGGCGGGACGAGGAACTCCGCGCGGCGGCACACCGGCCTTCCGGCGGCCTCGGCCTGTCGCGCGGACTCGGCGTCGGCGGCGAGCGCCTCCCGCTCACCGGGCAGACCGCCCTGCCCAAGGCCGCCACGGCCACCGGATCCTTCGTGTCCGCCCAGGTCACGGCGCGAGGTGCGGTCCACGTCACCGCCGGTGTCATGCGGATCGCCGAGGCTCCCGGGCTCCTCGACCGTCACGCCCGACATCTCCGTTGCCGGACCCCCGGCGCGTTCACTCGTCACATCATCTCCTTCTCCTCTCTTATGTTCACCCATACTGAACTGAGGTGAAAATCAGGAGAGTGAGACGATTCGGGCCGTGCGCTTTCCGGACGGAAGGTTCTCGGGGCATCCGGTTTCAAGATGACGGAGCGTCACCGGAGGGTGTCGCGCCTCACACCGGGCCACCGCCCCGCGCCGCGGGGGATCGGTCCAGCAGCGGCAGCACCTCGGCTCCGAGCAGTTCCACGCCCCGGTCGTCGCTGAGACCGTGCGGGGTGCCGAACTCCACCCGGTGCGCGCCCGCGTCGATGAGGGCCTGGGCCTGCGCGGCGACCTGCTCGGGGGTGCCGGAGAAGGCGAACAGGTCGAGCAGGTCGTCGGGGATGAGGCGCCCCGCCTCGGTGTCCCTGCCCTCCCCGACCAACGTCTTCACCCTGTCGAGCAGGTCGGCGGGGATCTCCACGGTCGGATCGAGGTCGGCGACCACCGCGAGGTACATCGCGACCTCGCCGCGCGCCTTGGCGCGGGCCGCGGCGCCGTCGGTGTCCACCACGGTCACCGCGCCCAGGACGACGCCGATCTCGCCGGGATCGCGCCCGGCCGCCACCGCCCCGGCCGCGACCCGCTCGCGGATCACCCCGACCATCGCCGGGTTCGCGCTGCCGCCCACCTTGATCTCGTCGGCGATCCGTCCCGCCAGCGCCGCCCCCCTCGGCCCCCACGTGCCGAGCAGCAGCGGCGGCCGGGGCCGGTGTACGGGATAGCGCAGCCCGGTGCCCGGCGCGAGGCGGAACATCTCCCCCTCGTACCCTCCGGTGTCACCGGCGAGCAGCCGGTAGACCACCTCCGCCGCCTCCGCCAGCGCGGTGAGCGGCCTGGGCTGGGCGATGCCCACCGCGCCGAGCCAGGTGCCGCGCGCCAGCCCGAAGTAGGCGCGGCCGTGCGAGGCGAGGTCGAGGGCGGCGAGCTGCCCGGCGATCTCGTACGGTGCCGTGGAGTAGGGGTTGAGACAGGCCGCGCCGAGCCGCACCCGCCCGGTGGCGGCGGCCATCTCCAGCAGGGGGAAGATCGGCGGCTGGTACATCAGGTCGCCGAACACGCTCAGCACGTCGAAGCCGTGCTCCTCGGCGCGGCGCGCGAGCCGCGCGTAGTCACCGGCCCGCTTGTCGCTCTGCAGGCCGAGGCCGATCTCGGCGGTCATCGGGGGCTCTCCTGCCCGGTGGCGGTCGTCACGGATTCCTCACAGTCTGCGGTCGTCGCGGATCGCCGCGTGATCACGGTGGTCCTCGGGGATCCCTCCGGGACGCCGGTCATCGCGGGTCCTTCTCAGGTCAGCTCAGGTCAGGTCGGCTCAGGTCAGGTCGGCGGAGTTCATCCGGCGGCGCCCGGTCCGCTCGACCCGCATCACCAGCCGCTCCTCCGGGTCGGGGCAGGTGAACAGGGTGTCTCGCTCCAGCCAGTCGCCCTCGGCGAGGTCGCGCTGCTTGGCGGCGAGGAACGGCAGCACCGAGGCGAGCGCGTAGACGCAGAAGTGCTCGCCGTCGGGGAGCCGCAGGTGGGCGCTGTTCTCCAGGGTGAAGCAGTCGCCCACCTCCATCCCGCAGACGGACCTGCCCTCGATGCGGTCGACCACCACCCGCAGGTCGTACAGCTCCATGTCGCCCTGCTCGTCCCCGCCGTTTCCATTGATGTCGTTCACGCCGCTTCCTCCCTCAGCCCGTCCGGACCATGATCTTTCCTGTCGTACGGCGTTCGGCCAGGTCGGCCAGGGCCGCGGGGGTCTCCGCCAGGCTCACCACGCGCGACACGAGCGGCCGTACGGCGCCCGAGTCGAGCAGGGCGAACAGCTCCTCGTAGGCGTCCCGCACCGCGTCGGGTCTCCGCCACGGGTACGCCGACCCCCACGACACCCCGACCAGGGAGGCGTTGGCGGCGACGAACGCCATCGGGTCGACCGGCGGCGGAAATCCTCCGGCCGCACCGACGGCCACCAGACGCCCCTCGAAGGCGAGGCAGTCCAGCGAGCGCGCGCCGACGTCGCCGCCGACGGGGTCGACGACGACGTCGGCGCCGTGGCCGTCCGTCAGGTCCATCACCGAGGCGGCGAAGTCGGTGTCCAGGTAGTCGATCGCCTCGGCCGCACCGTTCTCCCGGCACAGCGCGGTCTTGGCCGGGCCGCCCGCCGTGCAGATCACCCGCGCCCCGAAGGCGAGCGCGAGCTGGGTGGCGGCGATGCCGACACCTCCCGCGCCCGCGTGCACGAGCACCGTCTCCCCCGCCGCGAGCCCGGCCCTGCGCAGCGCGAACCACGCGGTCTGGTACGTGACGGGCAGGGCCGCGACCGTGACGGGGTCGAGCCCGTCCGGGTAGGGCACGACGAGGGCGGCGTCGACGGTGACGACGTCGCCGAGGGCCCCGTGCGGCAGGGTGGGGCAGGCGAGGACCGCCCTGCCCTTCAGGTGCTCGGCACCCGCCCCGGCGGCGACCACCGTTCCCGCGGCCTCGACGCCGGGTGTCATCGGCGGATCCGGGCGTACCGGGTAGGTGCCCCTGCATAGCATGACGTCGAGGTAGTTCAGCCCGACGGCCCGCACCGCGATCCGCACCTCGCCGTCGCCGGGGGCGCGCTCCTCGGGCACCTCCGCCAGGGAGAGGACCTCCTCGGGCTCGCCGTGCTCGTAGGCGACCAGCCGCCGGTTCACGACGTGAGCAGTTCTGAGTGGTGGTGCACGATGAGCCAGTCCCCGCCGACGCGGCGCAGCACGTCGGTCACCCGGCTGCGCTGGACGGGTCCGTCCGGCGGCTGGGCGACCAGCACATAGCGTGCGACGCCGGTGTCGTCCCACACGTCGATCCACTTGTCCTCGGCCTCCAGCCTGGCGAGGCGGGGACGCGCACCCGAGCCGTCCCTCTCGTCGCGGTAGGCGTCGAGTTCCCGCCGGGTCCTCAGCGGTCCCGGCAGGTGCGTCTCCCAGGTGGTCACCGCGTCGTGCAGGTGCCCGTCGAAGCGGTGGCGGTCGGCCGCGAGGAACGCGTCGTACATGTCGTCGATGCCGGCCGCGATCAGGTCGGCGTCCGCACCGGACCCGGTGTTCACGACTTCTCCCATCAGGTCGGCGTCCACCTCGGAGCCGGTGTTCACGGCTTCTCCCATCAGGTCGGTGCCCACCTCGGAGCCGGTGTTCACGGCTTCTCCCATCCCGACCGGTCGTCGCGGACGACCCGGCCGCCCTTCATCACCCAGCGGACCCCGCGGAAGGCCGAGGTGCCCGCGAGCGGGTCGGCGTCCATCGCGATGAGGTCCGCGTACTTGCCGACCTCGACGGTGCCGAGGTCGGCCTCGGCGCCGAGCCAGCGGATCGGGCCGAGCGTGCCCGCGTACAGTGCCCCGGCCGGGCCGAGACCGCCTTCGGACATGCACTCCAGCTCGCGTACCGAGGCGTTCGTCCCCTCGAAGTCCCAGAACGGCGGCATGTCGCTGCCCAGCAGGACGTCCACCCCCGCGTCGAGGGCGATGGCGTAGCTCTCCAGGTGGCGGGGGCCGGCGCCGAGCGAGCGGCACTGCATCCACTCCGGCACCCCGAGCTCGTCGAAGAACTCCTTGCAGCGGGTGACGAGCAGCGTCGGCACCAGGGACGTGCCGCGTTCGGCCATCCTCTTCGCGACCTCGGGGGTGAGCTGGTAGCCGTGCTCGACGCAGTCGAGGCCCATCTCGACGGCCTCGGCGATCACCGCGGCCGGACCCGCGTGCGCGGTGACCTTGCGGCCCCAGGCGTGCGCGGTCTGCAGCGCTGCCGCCAGCTCGTCGGAGAACAGCTGCGGGGTGTCCATCTGCTCGTGTTCCCCGGCGATCCCGCCCGAGATCATGATCTTGATGAGGTCGGCGCCCGCCTTGATCTGGCTGCGCACCCCGCGCCGGAACCCGTCGGCGCCGTCGCACTCCAGGGTGTCGCTCCCCTCGTGCCCGTGGCCGCCGGTGCAGACCAGGGCGCGACCGGCGGTGAAGATGCGCGGGCCGGCCGCCCGGTCCGACTCGATCGCCCGGCGCAGTGCGAAGTCGGCGTGGTCCTTCTCGGCCACGCACCTCACCGTGGTCACCCCGCAGTGCAGGGTGCGCCGGGCGCCGTCGGCCATGTAGAGGGCGAGCTCGTGCGCCGTCATGTTCTTGACGCTGTCGCCTCCCTGGCCGGGGAGCGACAGGGACAGGTGGGTGTGCATGTTGACCAGGCCGGGGGTGACGTACGCGCCGTCCAGGTCGAGCAGTTGGGCGTCGCCCGTCCGCTCCAGGATCCGCTCGCGAGGGCCCACGGCCGCGATCCTGTCACCCCGGATCCACACCGCGGCGTCGGCGATCCGCCCCTCCCCCTCCGCCGTCCGGACCGCGGTGTCGGCGATCCGCCCGTCCGTCGTCCGGGCCGGCCGGATGGCAGCGTCACCCGAGAACGGGACGCCCGCCGTACGACCTCCCGAACCGGCGGCGCGGGCGTCGGTGACGGTGCAGTTGACCAGGACCACATCGTTGACCATGTCGTTCATCGGACGACCTCGGCTCCATAGATCTCGCGGGCGGCTTCGGGGGAGACGTAGCCCTCGGCGACGTCGCGGCGCACCAGGTCGGGATCGCGTTCGCGCGGATCCCCGTGCCCGCCACCACCGGCCGTGAGCAACGTGATCCGGTCGCCGACCTCCACCCTGGTCCGCTTCGTGCTCACCCGATGCTCACGCTCGGTGCCGGGAAAGACCACCACCTGGTTGGGCTCCGGCTCCAGCCCGCCCTCCAGCGCCCACGGCCGCGACCGCGTCTTCTTGATCACCGACAGGAACTCCCCCGGCACCACGAAACGAATGTCACGCCGCAAACCCACCCCACCCCGCAGCCGTCCCGCGCCGCCGGAGTCCTCACGCATCTCCACCCGCTCGAAGAACATCCCGGTCCTGGCCTCCAGAACCTCGACGGGGGTGTTGCGGGCCTGGGTCTGGCACAGGTGGTTGGCGGCGTTCATGCCGTCGTGGGACGGGGTCGCGCCCCAGCCGACCGGGTCGTTGTTGCTGACCGCGAACATCTGCCCGGTCTCCGGGTGGATCCCGACCATCATGAACCCCGGCACGTCACCTCCCGAGGAGGCGGGAAGCCGGTCGGGCATGCCCTGCGCCAGCGCCTTGTAGATCAGCTCCAGGGCGACCGTCCCCGTCCACTGGGTGAAGGTCGCCGCCGGGTAGGCGGCGTGGAAGAGGGTGCCGGGCTCGGCCCGCACCTTCAGCGGGGCGAAGTGCCCGGCGTTGGTCTGCTCTGTCGGCGTGGTGATCGCCTTGAACGCGACCCGGCAGGTCGCGATGGTCGCGCCGAACGGGAGGTTGACCGGTCCCGCGGTCGCGCCGGACGATCCGGCGAAGTCGACGGTGAAGGTGCCGTCGGCGACGGTGACGGTGACCTGCATGCGGACCGGATCCTCGGTGATCCCGTCGTCGTCCAGCCAGTCGACCGCCGTCCACGAGCCCTGCGGCAGTCGGGCGACGGCCTCGGCGGCGGACTCGGCGGCGGCGGCGATCACGGTCTCGACGACGGAGGCGACGACGTCCCCGCCGTAGCGGGTGTACAGCTCGCGGAGGCGGCGCTCGCCGGTGCGCAGCGCGGCGACCTGCGCGTTCAGATCACCGATCACCAGATCCGGCATCCGCGAATTGAACCGGATCAACTCAATGATCTCCCGATTCGCCACCCCCTCCGAGAACACCTTCGTCCCCGGAAAGATAATCCCCTCCTGATGCATATCCGTGGAATCCAGCACATACCCCGGATCCTTCGCCCCCAGATCCATCCAGTGAGCCCGCACACACAAGAAACCCACCAGATCGGCATCCACGAACACCGGAGAGAACAACGTCGCGTCGTAAGAATGCGCCGCGTTCCAGTACGGATAGTTCAACAACACCACGTCATCGGGACGCAGATTCTCCCGCCCCACATACTCCACCCCCTTACGGATGGAATAGTCGTTGGCACCGAGAAAGCGGCTCAGCCCCGTCGACTCGGCAACGAGACGAAGATCCGCGTCGTAGACGGAGATACCGAAGTCGAACACCTCGTAGATCACCGGGTTGAAGGCGGTACGGACGAGCGTGGCCCGCATCTCCTCGGCGACCGAGGAGAGGTGGCTGCGCACCACCTCGACCGTCGCGCCGTCCACCGGGCCGAGGCCGCCGCCCGCGCGGCCGGCCCTTCGCCCTCCTGAGGCGGGCCCGGTGGACTCCGGGGCCGCGGGGCCGGACGGGTCGGAGACCGCGGCCCCCTGGACGGCGGGGCCGGACGGCGTGGAGGCGGCGGGCTCAGACATCGTCGATCCCGTAGGTCTCGCGGGCGGCTTCGGGGGAGACGTAGCCCTCGGCGACGTCGCGGCGCACCAGGTCGGGATCGCGTTCGCGCGGATCCCCGTGCCCGCCACCACCGGCCGTGAGCAACGTGATCCGGTCGCCGACCTCCACCCTGGTCCGCTTCGTGCTCACCCGATGCTCACGCTCGGTGCCGGGAAAGACCACCACCTGGTTGGGCTCCGGCTCCAGCCCGCCCTCCAGCGCCCACGGCCGCGACCGCGTCTTCTTGATCACCGACAGGAACTCCCCCGGCACCACGAAACGAATGTCACGCCGCAAACCCACCCCACCCCGGAACCGTCCCGCGCCGCCGGAGTCCTCACGCATCTCCACCCGCTCGAAGAACATCCCGGTCCTGGCCTCCAGAACCTCGATCGGGGTGATGCGTCCGGTGCTCCCCGAGACGTGGGTGGCGGCGTTCATACCGTCGTGGGAAGGGGTCGCGCCCCAGCCGACCGGGTCGTTGTTGCTGACCGCGAACATCTGCCCGGTCTCCGGGTGGATCCCGACCATCATGAACCCCGGCACGTCACCTCCCGAGGAGGCGGGAAGCCGGTCGGGCATGCCCTGCGCCAACGCCTTCAGGATGAGTTCGACCGCGACGATGCCGGTCCACAGGGTGAACGTCGGCTGCGGGTAGACGGCGTGGAAGAGCGTGCCCGGTTCGGCCCGCACCTCAAGAGGAACGGTCGTGCCGAAGTTGGACGGCTCGTCGGGCGAGGTGAGCGCCTTCAGGACGACCTTGCAGATCGCGATGGTCGCGCCGAACGGCATGTTGATGGGCCCTGCGGTGGCGGGCGAGGAACCGGCGAAGTCGACGGTGAAGGTGCCGTCGGCGACGGTGACGGTGACCTGCATGCGGACCGGATCCTCGGTGAGGCCGTCGTCGTCCAGCCAGTCGACCGCCGTCCACGAGCCCTGCGGCAGCTCGGCGAGGGCGGCGCGGGTGCGCGCCTCCCCGTCCTCGACCATCCGCTGGACCGCCGCCTCCACGGTGGGGCGGCCGAACTTCTCCAGGATCTCCTGGAAACGGCGCTCGCCGGTGCGCAGCGCGGCGACCTGCGCGTTCAGATCACCGATCACCAGATCCGGCATCCGCGAATTGAACCGGATCAACTCAATGATCTCCCGATTCGCCACCCCCTCCGAGAACACCTTCGTCCCCGGAAAGATAATCCCCTCCTGATGCATATCCGTGGAATCCAGCACATACCCCGGATCCTTCGCCCCCAGATCCATCCAGTGAGCCCGCACACACAAAAAACCCACCAGGTCCTCGCCCATGAAAACCGGGCAGAACAACGTCGCGTCATACGCGTGTGCCGCGTTCCAGTACGGATAGTTCAACAACACCACGTCACCGGGACGCAGATTCTCCCGCCCGACATACTCCACCCCTTTACGGAGCGAGAAGTCGTTGGCGCCGAGGAAGAAGGTGAGTCCGGTGGCCTCGGCGATCAGCCGCAGGTCCGCGTCGTACATCGACATGCCGAAGTCGTGGACCTCGTAGATCACCGGGTTGAAGGAGGTGCGGATCAGCGTGGCCCGCATCTCCTCCGCCGCCGCGAGCAGGTAACTGCGCACCACCTCGGCGGTCGCGCCGTCCAATCGAGCGCCGTCCAGCCGGGCGCCGTCCGCCCCGGCGCCGTCCACTCCGGCACCGTCCGATCGAGCACCGTCCAGCCGCTCCGTCATGACGTCGCCTCCACAAGCCGTACCAGCAGGTAGCCGTGTTCCTCGACCTCGACCCGCTGCCCCGAGGGGACCACGGTGGTCGAGGTGCCCTCGTCGACCAGGGCGGGTCCTTCGAACGCGTCGCCCGGCTCGAGCAGCGCGCGGTCGTAGACGGCGAACGACGCCGTGGCGCGGGTGCCGAAGTCGTAGGCGTCCCTGTGGGCGAGCAGCGCCCGGCTCGCGTCGCCGTCACCTGGCGGGCGCGTCACCAGTTCGGGCCGGTCGGTACGGCCGATGCCGCGCACCCGCAGGTTGAGGATCTGCACCCGGTTGTCCATCGCGTGCCCGTACCGCGCCGCGTGGGTCTCCTCGAACGCCCGCCTGATCGCGTCGCGGTCGAGGTCGCGGCCCGTGGTGACGATGAGCGAGTGCTCCTGGCCCAGGTAGCGCAGCTCGAACTGGCGCTCAAGGACCATGCGGTCCGCCGGGACCCGCTGCGCCTCCAGGGAGGCGACCGCCTCGGCCTCGACGCTCTTGAACACCGTCTCCAGCCCGTCGAGGTCGGCGTCGTCCAGGGTGGCCATCACCGTACGGGAGAAGTCGTCGACGATGTCGGCGCTGAGCATGCCCCAGGCGGAGAAGCCGGAGGGCGCGAACGGCACGATGACCTCGCCGATGCCCATCTCCGCCGCGAGCAGCGGGGCGAGCAGCGGCCCCGCCCCGCCGAACGCGAGCAGTGAGAAGCCCCGGGGGTCGTGTCCCCGCTCGACCGTGATCTGCCGGACCGCGCCGACGGTCTTGGCGAGCAGCACGTCGAAGACGCCCGCCGCCGCGGCCTCGGGGCTGAGCCCGAGTGGCCCGGCCACCTGCTCGTCGAGCGCCGCGCGGGCGGCGTCGGCCCGCAGCTCCATGGTCCCGGCCAGGAAACGGTCCGGGTCCACGTAGCCGAGGACGACCGCCGCGTCCGTGACGGTGGGGCGGGTGCCGCCCCGGCCGTAACACACCGGGCCGGGGTCGGCACCCGCACTCTGCGGCCCCACCTTCAGCAATCCCCGCTCCAACCACGCGATCGAGCCCCCTCCGGCGCCGATCGTGCGGATGTCGTAGGTGGGGATCAGCAGCGGGAAGTGCTCCAGCTGCGCCTCGTAGGCGGCCACCGGGGACCCGTGCTCGATCACGCACGCGTCCAGCGAGGTGCCGCCGATGTCGAAGGTGAGAAGGTCCCGGCGACCGAGGGCGGCGGCGATGTGCGCCGCGCCCACGATGCCGCCCGCCGGGCCCGACAGCACGGTGTGCGTCGGGGAGGTCTTGGCCACGGCCGACGTCATGGAGCCGCCGCCGGAGCGCATGATCAGGAATCGCCCGTCGAAGCCGCGCTCGGCGAGCCCGCGCTCCAGCCGGTCCACGTACCTCTCGAAGATCGGCCGGATGTAGGCGTCGAGGACGGTCGTGCTGGTCCGCTCGTACTCGCGGTACTCCCGCACGATGTCGGTGGAGACCGAGACCGTCACCCGGGGGTACGCCTCGCGGATGATCCGGGCGGCCTCCCGCTCGTGGGAGGGGTCGAGGAAGGAGTGCAGGAAGCAGACGGCGATCGACACCACTCCCCGCTCCTCGACCAGGACGCGGGCGGCCTCCCGCACCCCGGCGGCGTCGAGCTCCTCGACCACCCGGCCCCGGTGGTCGAGCCGCCCCCGCACCCCGGCGGTGTGGCGTCGCAGCACGAGGCTGTCGGGCCGCTCGTACTGGAAGTCGTACATGTGGTCGGAGGGCACGTTGCCCCGGCCGATGAGGAAGATGTCGCGGAAGCCGTCGTTGGTGATGATCCCGGTGGGCTCGCCGCGCCGCTCCAGGACGGCGTTGAGCCCGAGAGTGGTGCCGTGGATGAACAGCTCCACCTCCGACAGGTCGGTGCCGAGCGCGGTGACCGCGTCGAGCACGCCCTCCCAGGGGCGCGCCGGGGTCGTCGAGGCCTTCCTGAAGCGCACCTCGTGGGTGCGCGTGTCCAGCTCCATCGCGTCGACGAAGGTGCCGCCGATGTCGACGGCCAGACGGATGTGCTTGGGGTCGGGCATTGCGGGTGTCACCTTTCGATCAGCGCGGGGATCTCGGCGGCGCGGTGGCAGGCGACCAGGCTCGCGCCGTACGGGCGGAGTTCCTGTTCCTGCTGCCGGCACTCGTCGGTCGCGAAGGGGCAGCGCGGCGCGAGGGCACAGCCCGCGGCGGCGTCCGCCTCCTCCAGATCCTTGGTCAGTTCGACCCGCGGTCCGCCGTACCCGGCGCCGAGGCTCGGGGCGCTGGACAGCAGCGCCCGGGTGTAGGGGTGCAGGGGGTTGCCGAAGACCTCTTCCACCGGCCCCTCCTCGACGATCCGCCCCAGGTAGAGAACCACGACGCGGTCGCAGAATCCTCGAACGGTGGCCAGGTCGTGGGAGATGAAGACGCTGCCGCGCGAGCGGTCGCCGCTCACCTCGGCGATCACCTTCAGGATCTGCGCCTGCACGGTGACGTCGAGCGCCGAGGTGGGCTCGTCGAAGACGATCAGGTCGGGGTCGCCGACGAGCGCGCGGGCGATGCCGACGCGCTGCGCCTGGCCGCCGGACAGCTCGTGCGGGCGCCGTCCCAGGATGGACGGGTCCAGTTCCATGCGTTCCAGGACCGCGGCGACGCGTGAGACGCGCTCGGCGGCGGGAACCCCGGCGGCGCGCAGCGGCTCGCCGATCGCGTCCTGCACGGTCCGCCGGGGGCTGAGCGAACCCACCGGGTCCTGGAAGACCAGCTGTGCCCGGGTGCGCAGGCGGCGCAGCTCCCGGCCGCGCACCTCCGACAGGACCCGCCCGGCCACCTCGACCCTCCCTGTGGAAGGGGCGACCAGCCCGAGCATCAGCCTGGCCAGGGTGCTCTTGCCGCAGCCGCTCTCCCCGACGACGCCCAGGGTCTCACCGGCGGCGACGCTGAGGCTGACCCCGCGCAGGGCGTGGTGGCCCCCGCCGCCGAAACGGGAACCGTAGACGACGTGCGCGTCCTCGACGCGCAGCACCTCCCCGCCCGTCCCTTCTCCGGGGCGCGTCCACTCTCCCGAGTCCGTCTTCTCAACCGAGCGCGTCCTCTTCCCCGAACGCGTTCCCACGCCGGAGGACGCTCCCTCCGCGGGGCGGGTCCCCTCCCCCGTCGAGACGGCGGCCGTACGGGCGGGCGGCCCCGTGGGCGACGGGGAAGGGGGGTCGAGGTGCCCGGTGCGCGGCTCGGTGAGGGGCCCGGTGAGCGACTCGGTGAGCGACTCGGACGACTCGGTGAGCGGCCCCGAGCGGGGGTGGAAGCAGGCGGCGCTCCAGTCGGAGGAGAGGGTCCTGGCGTACGGACGCTCCGCCACGCACAGCTCCGTCGCGTGCGCGCAGCGCGGCACGAACGGGCAGGAGGAGGGCTCCTCGGAGAGCAGCGGCATCGCACCGGGGGTGGCGATCACCGCACGCCCGTCGATGTCGGGCACCGAGCGCAGCAGCGCCCGCGTGTAGGGGTGGGCGGGCTCGTCGAGCACCTGCGGTCCCGGACCGCTCTCCACCACCGTCCCCGCGTACAGCACCACGACGCGGTCGCAGACCTCGGCGATGGAGGCGAGGTCGTGGGAGATGAGCAGCACGCCGCGCCGCTCGGCGTTCGCGGCGAGCCGGAAGCGGTTGAGGATCTCCCTGGTGAGGGTGACGTCCAGCCCGGTGGTGGGCTCGTCGGCGATGAGCAGGCCGGGGGCGCAGCCGGTGGCGAGTGAGATCATGACGCGCTGCGCCATGCCGCCGGAGAGCTCGTGCGGGTAGGCGTCCAGCCGGCGCCTCGGGCTGCGGATGCCGACCGACTCGAACAGCTCGGCGGCGACCTCCCTCGCGGGGGTGGGAGCGAGCGCCTGGTGGGTGACGAGCCGGTCGACGAGCTGGCGGCCGACGGTCCTGGTGGGGCTGAGCGCGCCGCGCGGGTTCTGGAAGCAGATCGCGGCGCCGTGCCCCCGGAAGGACTCCAGCTCGGCGGCGCCCATCGTCAGCACGTCGGTGCCCTCGAACAGGACCCTCCCGGTCGTACGGGAGCCGCCGGGCAGCAGGCCCACGATCGAGCGGGCCACCATGCTCTTGCCGCCGCCGCTCTCACCGACCAGGCCGACCACCTCGCCCGGCTCGACGGTCAGGTTCACCCCGCTCAGCGCGGCGACCCGGCGTCCGGGGCGGTGGATCACGACGGAGAGGTCCTCGATCGACAGGAGTGTCATCGTCCGTCACCTCCTCGTGGAGTCGGCGCGTTCCTGCAGGCCCTCACCGAGGAGGCTGAAGCCCAGGACGCAGATCAGCAGGAAGAGACCGGGCGGCACCGAGGTCCACCACCGGCCGGCGACGACGTCTCCGGCACCGAGGCTGATCATGGCGCCCCACTCGGCGGTGGGCACCGGCACGCCGAGCCCGAGGAAGGACAGCCCGGCGAGCGTGAGCATCGCCCAGCCGCAGTTCAGCGGGGCGATGACGCGCACCGGGGTGAGGCTGTTGGGCAGGACGTGCCGCCAGAGCACCCCCCAGAAGGAGGCGCCCGAGGTGCGGGACGCCTCCACGAACGGCAGTTCCCGCACCGAGCGCACCTCGGCCCGCACCAGCCGGGCGTACGCGGGCGCGTTCACCAGCGCGATCACCGCGATCAGGTTCGCGGTCCCGCCGCCGAGCAGCGCGGCCACCGCGAGGGCGAGGATGAAGGTGGGGAACGCCTGGAAGACGTCGAGCACTCGCATCAGCACGTCGTCCGGCCAGCCGCCCCGGTATCCGGCGACGAGGCCGACGAGGCTGCCCGCGACCACGGCGACGGCGACCGCGGCGATCGCGATGCCGACGTCGAGCCTGGCGGCGTGCAGGACCCTGCTCCACACGTCCATGCCGTTGAGGTCGGTGCCCAGCAGGTGGGCGCCGCCCGGCGCCGCGAGGGGCGCGAGGGGGTCGATCTCCTCGGGGCCCCACGCGCTGAGCAGCGGCGCGAACACGACCGCCACGGCGACCAGCGCCAGGATGGCGGAGCCCGCGATGATCAGGGACGACGCGAAACCGCGGTCCCCGCCGACCTCCCGGACGCGCTGCGACATCAGATCCTCACTCTCGGGTCGAGGATCGCGTGGACGACGTCGGCGATGAGGAACACCACCACGTAGAACAGCGCGATCACGAGCACCGACGCCTGCACCACCGGGTAGTCCCGGTAGAGCAGGCCGCGCAGCGCCCACTGCCCGAAGCCCTGCCAGGAGAAGACGTACTCCACGAGGACGGTCGAGCCGATGGAGAAGCCGAACACCAGGGCCGCCAGCGCGGGGAGCCGCACCAGCGCGGCCCGTACCAGGTAGCCGCGGAGCAGCAGCCGGTCCTTGAGCCCGTGCGCGGCGGCGGCCGTGTACGCCTCGGAGGCGAGCACCTCCAGCGCGGAGGCCCGGACGCTGCGCAGCAGCGGCGCGACGATGGCGATCACCAGCGTGGCGACCGGCAGCGCGAGGTGCTCCAGCGCGGAGACGAACGCGGGGCCGTTCGCCGTCAGCGCCGCGTCGAGCAGGTCGGCGCCGGTGATCAGGCTGAGATCGGTGTCGGGGTCCACCCGGCCGCTGGGCGCGGGGAACCAGCCCAGCACGCTGTAGCCGACGAGGACGAGCACCAGGCCGAGCCAGAACTCGGGCACCGAGTTGCCGATGAGCGCCGCGATGCGGACGGTGTGGTCGCCGAACCGGCCCACGTTCCGCGCCGACCAGATGCCGAGCACCGTGGCCAGCAGCAGCGCCACGGTGAGCGCGATCACGACGAGTTCCATGGTGGGACCGATACGCACGGCCATCTCGGCGCCCACGGAGGTACCGCTCTGGATCGAGGTGCCGAAGTCACCGGTGAACAGTCCCCCGACGTAGTCGAGGAACTGCCGCCACAGGGGCTGGTCCAGCCCGAACCTGGCCCGCGCGGCGGCGGCGTCGGCCTCCGTGGCGTTGGGGCCGAGGATGGTACGGATCGGATCGCCCGGCAGGACCCTGACGAGGAGGAAGGTCACGACGACCACCCCGAGGAGCACCGGGACGAGCTGGAGCAGCCGCCTGAGGAGGAACCGGAGGACACGCATGAATCACCCGGTGACGTTCAGGTAGCGCAGCCGGGCCAGACCGTCCATCGGCTGCACCCATCCCTGCACCTCTTCCCTGACGGGGAGGTTGAAGTTGGGCTGGCAGACGACGACCCACGGCACGTCCTCGGCCATGATCTCCTGCACGCGCAGCCAGAGCTTGGCGCGCTCGGCCTCGTCGACGACGGTGTGGGACTCCTCGAAGATCTTCTCGATCTCGTCGTTGACGTAGTTGGAGTAGTTGAGGTTCGCCCCCTTGGTGAAGCTGGTCCCGAGCATGTACTCCACGTCGTTGACCCAGAGCTGGCCCAGGGTGATCTGCAGGGGGATGTTCTTCTTCTCCCTGCGCTCGGCGAGCGTCGCGGGGTCGAGCGGGGTGAGCTTCAGCTCGATGCCCGCCTTCCTCGCCTCGCTCTGCACGAGGACGGCGATCTGCTGCTGCTCCTCGTTGTCGGTCTGGAAGACCAGCTCGGAGGTGATCGAGGTCTTGCCCGCCGCGGTCAGCGTCTCCTTGGCCTTGGCGACGTCGTGGGTGTAGGGGTAGCCGGTCTCGGAGTAGCCGGGCATGTCCAGCGGGACGACGCTCTTGGTGGGCCGCGCGTCGCCGCCGTAGACGTTGGCGATGATCTGCTCGTACGGGACGGCCTGGGCGAGCGCCTTGCGCACCGCGGGGTCGTCGAAGGGGGCGGTGGTCACCGACATCTGGATGGCGAGCTGGTTGTTGCTCGGCGCGGAGATGACCTTGATGCCCTCGGTGGTCTTGAGGTCCTTGATGTCGCGCTGGCCGATCCCGAAGGCGATGTCGATGTCGCCGTTCTGCAACTGGAGGCGCTGGTTGGAGGCCGCGGGCACCACGGTGAGCCTGATCTGCGGGCTCTTGGCGCCGTCGGTGCCGGGGTAGCCGGTGTTGGCGCTGAGCAGGATCTCCTGGCCCTGGACCGCCTTCTCCACGTTGAAGTAGCCGCCGGTCGGGGGGTTCTTGGCGAACCACTCCTTGGCCCAGGGGTCGTCGTCGGTGGCGTGCTTCTTCGCCTCTTCCGAGTCGAAGACGTACAGCGAGATGGCCTGGATCTGCCGGGTGAGGGCGCTGGGGAACGCCTGGGTGAACTTCACGGTGTAGTCGTCGACCACCTCGACCTGGTCGGCCTTGGTGAGCCCGATCAGCCGGTAGACCCCGGCGACGTTCGCCTTCGCGGCGAAGGCGCGGTCCTTGGACCACTTGACGTCGTTGGCGGTCATCTCGTTGCCGCTCGCGAACTTGACGCCCTGGCGCAGCTTGAGGGTCCAGACCTTGTTGTCGGCGTCGGGTTCGAAGGACTCGGCGAAGGTCGGGGCGATCGCCTCGGTGTCGAGGATCTGGCCGTCGCCGACCGAGGTGACCCCATAGTCGATCATGTAGGGGAAGACGTTCTTGTAGAGCATCAGCGCGGTCAGGTCGAATCCGACGAAGTCCTGGTCCCAGCTGCTCAGGTAGCTGCCCACCGCGATCCGCAACGCCCGGGCGGCGGGGGCGCCGCTCTCGCCGGGAGCGGTGCTCGCCGCGGGGGCGGGGTCGCCCGCCTTGGTGCCCGCGGCGCACCCGGTCGCGAAGAGCAGGGCGACCCCACCCCCGAGCTGCAGGATCGAGCGGCGGGACAGCGCGGGGGATCCCGGACCGTGGGGGTGAGAGAAACCGGGCATCGCAGTCCTCCAGGGGCCATGAGGGTTAGGCCGCGAGATGAGCGGATCGTTCCAGTGACGACCCACTCGACCTACATGTGCCGCTTGTTCTATCAGACCTGAGTTCCGTGAACAAGGGAGTAAGGCTTGTTCACAGATAAAACCCATGCTCAGAGAGTCAATTGGGAGGTCTGGCGACCGGGAGGAGTGGCTGTGTTCACTGAATTTCACACGAACGACGCTCGGCTGTGACCCACGCTTCCTACCCTGTCGGCAGGGCCGCGCCGCCCGGAGAGCCCGCACGGGGACGACGAGACGGCCACAGCGCGGACCACATGCCTCCGCCAGACATGATTACATCTCTCAGAACGGGCAGGACCTGTAGGGGCGAGCGCGGATCCGGCCGGATCCGGGTCTCGGCCGCCGTGTCGCCGGAACCCCGGTGACACCCCCTGCGGGAGTGAGTCGATGTTCTCCGTACCTGTACTGCTCGTCGTGACCACCGCGGTCGTGATCGCCGTGCTGGCCTGCGCGCTCGCACTGGTGGCCGGGTCGGCCTGGCCGCTCTCCGTGCTCAGCGGCGTCGCGGCGGGCGCGGCCACCCTCAGCCTGCTCTCCCGCCTGGTGGACGGCGGCCACCGGCTTCGCCCGTAGCGCCCGGATGTCCCCCAGCGGATCCCCTCCGAAGGCGGCCGTGACGACAACGGCTTCCGGTGCCCCCGCGAGCGGCGGGGGCACCGGAAGCCGGCGGCAACGGGAGGAGAGGGGTTCCGGGTCAGAAACCGCGCGCCAGGTGGTAGTACGCCTGGTTCCAGCGGATCTCCTTGGCGAACTGGCGGGCGGTGGTGTCGGCGTCGATGACCAGCAACTCGACGCCGAGCATGTCGGAGAGGTCGGTGAGCTCCTCGGTGGTCAGGGCGGACGACAGCACGGTGTGGTGCGGGCCTCCCGCGGTGAGCCACGCCTCGGCCGAGGTGCTCAGGTTCGGACGGGGCTTCCACACCGCGCGGGCGACGGGCAGGCTGGGCAGCGGCTCGGCGGGGTTGACCACGTCGATCTCGTTCGCCACCAGCCTGAACCGGTCCCCCATGTCGGACAGACCGATCACCACGGCGGGTCCGGGTTCCGCGTCGAAGACCAGCCGGACCGGGTCCTCGCGCCCGCCGATGCTCAGCGGGTGGATCTCGCACGAGGGCACGCCCGCGGCGATCGTCGGGCAGACCTCCAGCATGTGCGCGCCCAGGATCACCTCCTGGCCGGGGGTGAGATGGTAGGTGTAGTCCTCCATGAAGGAGGTGCCGCCCTCAAGGCCGGCCGACATCACCTTCAGGGTGCGCACCAGCACCGAGGTCTTCCAGTCGCCCTCGCCGCCGAAGCCGTAGCCGTCGGCCATCAGCCGCTGCACGGCGAGCCCCGGCAGCTGCCGCAGCCCGCCGAGGTCCTCGAAGTTGGTGGTGAACGCGCCGAAGCCCCCCTCGGTGAGGAAGTGGCGCAGTCCCAGCTCGATGCGGGCGGCGTAGCGCAGCGAGTCGTTGCGCTCGCCTCCGGCGCGCAGCTCGGGGGCGACCTTGTAGGTGTCCTCGTACTCGGTGATCAGGGTGTCCACGTCGGAGTCCGCCGCGGCGTCGACGGCGGCGACCAGGTCGTTGACGCCGTAGGTGTTGACCGAGACGCCGAAACGCAGCTGCGCCTCCACCTTGTCACCCTCGGTGACCGCCACGTCGCGCATGTTGTCGCCGAAGCGGGCCAGCCGCAGCGAGCTCAGCTCCGCGCGCCCGGCCGCGGCCCGCGCCCACGCGCCGATGCGCGCCGCCACCGCCGGGTCGCTCACGTGTCCGGCGACGGTCTTGCGCGCCACGCCCAGCCGGGCCTGGATGTAGCCGAACTCGCGGTCACCGTGCGCGGCCTGGTTGAGGTTCATGAAGTCCATGTCGATGGAACTCCACGGCAGCGCCACGTTGGCCTGGGTGTGCAGGTGCAGCAGCGGCGTGCGCAGCGCGTCCAGCCCGGCGATCCACATCTTGGCCGGGGAGAAGGTGTGCATCCAGGCGATCACCCCGACGCAGGCGTCCGAGGCGTTCGCCTCCAGGCAGACCCGGTGGATCGACGCGGCGTCGGTCAGCACCGGCTTCCACACCACCCGGAACGTCAGCGCGTCGTCGAGCCGCTCGGCGATGCTCCGGGACTGTTCCGCCACCTGGGCCAGCGTGTCCTCGCCGTACAGGCCCTGACTTCCGGTGAGAAACCAGATCTCACGCTCGTGAAGGGTCACCGCGGACTCCTTTGCCCGTAGACGTTCTGGTAGCGGTCGTACAAACTGTCGATGTCTGCTGCCGCGATCGGCAGCGGCTCGCCCAGCTGGCGGGCCACGTGCACGGTACGGGCGACGTCCTCGCACATCACCGCGGCCTTGACGGCCGCGCGGGCGTCCGCGCCGATGGTGAAGACGCCGTGGTTGCGCATCAGCACCGCCGGGGAGCGGTGGCCCTCCAGGGTGGCGACGATTCCCTTGCCGATGTCGTCCCCGCCGATCAGCGCGAACGGCCCGACCGGGATCTCCCCGCCGAACTCGTCCGCCATCGCCGTCAGCACGCACGGGATGGACTCACCCCGCGCCGCCCAGGCGGAGGCGTACGTGGAGTGGGTGTGCACCACCCCGCCCACCCGCGGCATCGCCCGGTAGACGTACGCGTGCGCGGCGGTGTCGCTGGACGGCGACAGCTCGCCCTCGACCAGCTCGCCGTCCAGGTCGCACACCACGATCGACTCGGGGGTGAGGGCGTCGTAGGTCACCCCCGACGGCTTGATGACGAACAGGTTCTCGCCGGGGACCCGGCCCGAGACGTTGCCCGCGGTCCAGGCGACCAGGTTGTAGCGGACCAGCTCCTGGTGGAGCGCCGCCACCGTCTCTTGCAGCTTCCTGACGACGGCGCTCATCGGGCCACCGCCGTTTCGCACGCGGCCGGGTACCCGGCCGCCCATGGGACCGGACGTCCGGCCGCGCACGGGGGCGGGGACTGCCCGATCGGTTGTTCCTCGCGCCCGGTCACGCGTCCTCCTCGTTCGTCGACGTGTTCTTCTCGTTCTCGCCGGCCGGTGTGCTCGCCTCGTAGCGCAGGGCCCGCAGGCCGTGCAGCATCTTCCCGTCGGCGAAGTGGTCGTGCAGGCGGCGGTACTCGGCGTACAGACGGTCGTAGGCGTCCGCGCGACCGGCGTCGGGGATGTAGGCGGCCTCGGCCCGGCTGCCCATCACGGCCGAGGCGGAGGTGATGTCGGGGTAGGCCCCGGCGGCGACCGCCGCGTGGATGGCGGACCCCAGGGCACAGCCCTGTTCGGAGCCGATCAGCGAGATCGGGCGGCGCAGCACGTCGGCGTAGACCTGCATCAGGAAGCGGTTCTTGATCAGGCCCCCCGCGGCGACGAACTCGGTCACCGGCACCCCGGAGCTCTCGAAGGTCTCCACGATCGTGCGGGCGCCGAACGCGGTGGCCTCGATCAGTGCCCGGTAGGTGTCCTCGGGTTTCGTGGCGAGCGTCTGGCCCACCACCACGGCGGAGAGGTTGTGGTCGACCAGCACCGAGCGGTTGCCGTTGTGCCAGTCGAGCGCCACCAGGCCGTGCTGTCCCACCCGCTGCGCCGCGGCCAGCTCGGTGAGGAGGTCGTGCACGCTGAGGCCGCGCTGTTCCGCCTCACGCTCGTAGGAGCCGGGCACCGAGGTCTCGACGAACCACCCGAAGATGTCGCCGACACCCGACTGGCCCGCCTCGTACCCCCACAGTCCGGGCACGATGCCGTCGCGGACCACTCCGCACATGCCCGGCACCTCGGCGAGCGCGTCGGAGGACATGACGTGGCAGGTGGAGGTGCCCATGATGGCCACCATCTGGCCGGGCCGCACGGCGTCGGCGGCGGCGGCCGTGACGTGCGCGTCGACGTTGCCGATCGAGATCGCGATGCCCTCGGGCAGCTTCGTCCACCCGGCGGCGCGGGCGTCCAGCCGTCCGGCGAGCCCCCCGAGGGGGGCCGGGTTCTGGCCGAGCTTGGCGGTGAAACCGGTGAAGCCGGGGTTGAGCTCGGCGAGGAACTCCTCGGACGGGTAGGCCCCGTCCTGGTAGACGGCCTTGTACCCGGCGGTGCACACGTTGCGCGTCTCCACGCCGGTGAGCTGCCAGACGATCCAGTCGGCGGCCTCGATCCAGCGCTCCGCGCGGGCGTAGATCTCCGGGTCCTCCTCCAGCACCTGCAGACCCTTGGCGAACGCCCACTCCGAGGAGATCTTCCCGCCGTAGCGGGGCAGCCACGCCTCCCCCCTGCGGGCGGCGACGGCGTTGATCCGGTCGGCGTGCGACTGCGCCGAGTGGTGCTTCCACAGCTTCGGCCACGCGTGGGGGCGGGAGGCGAACCCGTCGATCTCGCACAGCGGGGTGCCCTCGGCGGTGGCGGGAAGTATGGTGCAGGCCGTGAAGTCGGTCCCGAGGCCGATGACCTGCGACGGGGCGATCCCGGCCGCCGCCACCGCCTTGGGCACCGCCTGGCGGAGCACCTCCCGCCAGTCCTCCGGCGACTGCAGCGCCCAGTCGGGGCCCAGGCGTACGGCGGTGTCCGGCAGCCGCTCCTCGATCACCCGGTGGGCGTACTCGTGCACGGCGGTGCCCATCTCGGCGCCGTCGCTCACCCGTACCACCACGGCGCGGCCCGACAGTGTGCCGAAGTCGACACCGACCACGTAACGGTCGTTGTTAGCGTTCACATTCTCTCCAGGACATCAGGACGGCGGGACCTCGCTCGGGGGGGGTTCTCAGGTACGGGGACCGCACCGGATCCACGGGGCTCAGGCGTGGCGGGGCGGGCCGAGGCGCCGCGGATCCGGGCGCGGAACCACGCCCGGGTGCGGCCACCGGTGCGAAACGATACGCGGTCCTAGGCGCGGAACGGCGCGGTGCTGGTCCTCGCCACGAACCGTGGCGGGACGACATGTCGCTCTTGGGACCATTCCGCTCCCGCCTCCATCTGCCTGAGCAGGACCTCGATGCTGTATTTACCGACCGCCCCGAAGTCCTGCCTGATCGTGGTGAGCGGCGGAGTGAAGAACTCCGACTCGGGGATGTCGTCGAACCCCACGACGCTGATCTGCTCGGGGACTCGCACACCCAGCTCGGCGAAGGCCCGCAGCATCCCGAGCGCCATCTGGTCGTTGGCGACGAACACGGCGGTGACGCCGGGTGTCCCCGCCAGGCGCAGCCCGGCCTCGTAGCCGGAGCGCGGGCTCCAGTCTCCGGACAGCAACTCGGGGGCCGTGCGGCCCGCGGCGCTCAGCACCTCGCGCCAGCCCTCGATCCGCCCGTCGGCCTCCAGCCAGTCCGAGGGGCCGGCGATGTGCCACACGGTCTCGTGGCCGAGGTCGAGCAGGTGCCGGGTGGCCAGGCGGGCGCCCTCGATCTGGTCGACGCTCACCACCGACACGTCGCCGGTGTGGCTGCCCTCGACGGCCACGACGGGGATGTCGGTGGGGGCGCCGGCCAGCGCGGGGGCCGCCGAGCGCTGGGGCGCGACCACCACGATGCCGTCGACGGCCTGCTCGGCCAGATAGCCGAGCGCGTCGCGCACACCCGCGGTGTCGATGGTCTTGAGGCTGACCATGCTGACGAAGTAACCTGCCGCCCTGGCCGCCTGTTCGATGCCGTAGACCGTGCTCGCGGGCCCGTAGAGGGTCGTGTCGAAACTGACCACGCCCAGGGTACGCGTGTGCCTGGTGACCAGGGCCCGGGCGACCATGTTGCGCCGGTAGCCGAGCTCACGGATCGCCGCCAGGACCCGCTCGCGGGTCTCGGCGCGGACGTTGGGGTGGTCGTTGAGCACGCGCGAGACCGTCTGGTGCGACACACCGGCCCTCGTGGCGACGTCCGCCATCACGGGCGGACGGCGTTCGAGGCTCGGACTCACTTGGTCGGCTCCTTCATGGTGGCTTGGGACAGACTGTGAGCGCTAACAACACCCCGCGTCAAGCACCCGTGAGATTACATTCTGATTACTCGGAGATCATCCGTTAACACCTACTTGACGTTGCCGTCATGACGCCCTTAACTGGCGCATACCTTGTTGTTAACGCTCACATCTCCTGCGAGAAGGACTCCATGACGCGAGGACTCCTGACCGCCCGGGGGTTGACAGTCGGCCGACCC
This sequence comes from Streptosporangium sp. NPDC000509, assembly GCF_042898365.1. Lineage (NCBI taxonomy): Bacteria > Bacillati > Actinomycetota > Actinomycetes > Streptosporangiales > Streptosporangiaceae > Streptosporangium > Streptosporangium sp. NPDC000509. The sequence continues at coordinate 733,653 of NZ_JBIAYX010000001.1, forward strand.
GGGCATTTGATTGCTCGTCACACAGCCGAAGGGACCATCCGGTGGCCTCATGCCGCGGATGTGAGCGCTCACAACAGCGCTTACGCCGGTACTGACGGCAGTACTTACGACGGTGCTCATCACGACGCTTACCACGATGCTCATGACGGTGTCCGCGGCGACGCCCACGGACACGTTCACGAACACTTTCACCGACGCCGGAGCGGGCCGGTTCCCGACCGGCTCCGGTGTCGCCGTGGACCCGATTCGGACACAACACGCCCCGGCGGCACGCCGGAATCCGGGGCGTGCCGCCACGGCACCCGCTACTCCCGGGACGCACCGCGCCTCGCTGTGCCCCATCGGCCAAATCGGCCCAACCGTGTCCCCGGCTCACCCCGGACCGTAGGCACGGAACCCCACCCTGGAGGTAATCGATGAAGTTCGGGAAGCTGGCCACCGCCGCGGTGAGCCTGGCTCTCGCCATGGGAGTGACGGCCTGTGGCTCCAGCGTCAAGACCGTCGACGAGGGAGCGTCGGGAGCCTCCGCGGCGCCCGCCGAGACCCTCGTCGGCGTCACCATGCCCACCAAGTCCTCCGAGCGCTGGATCCACGACGGCGACAACGTCAAGGGCGCCCTGGAGAAGCTGGGCTACAAGGTCGACCTGCAGTACGCGGAGAACGACATTCCCACCCAGGTCAACCAGATCGAGAACCAGATCACCAGGGGCGCCAAGCTGCTGATCATCGCCTCGATCGACGGCACCGCCATCACCACGCAGCTCCAGCAGGCCGCCGACAAGAAGATCCCGGTCATCGCCTACGACCGGCTCATCCGCAACTCGCCGAACGTCGACTACTACGCCACCTTCGACAACTACAAGGTGGGCGTGCAGCAGGCGACCTCGCTGCTGGTCGGCCTGAAGCTGCAGAAGGAGGACGGCTCCGAGGGCGACGCCAAGGGCCCGTTCAACATCGAGATCTTCGCCGGCTCCCCCGACGACAACAACGCCACCTTCTTCTACAACGGCGCGATGGACACCCTGAAGCCGTACATCGACAAGGGCACCCTCGTCGTCAAGAGCAAGGAGACCGACTTCAAGACCGTCGCGATCCTGCGCTGGGACCCGGCCACCGCGCAGAAGCGCATGGAGGACCTGATCACCAAGGCCTACTCCGGCGACACCAAGGTCCAGGGCGTGCTCTCCCCGTACGACGGCCTGTCCATCGGCATCCTGTCGGCGCTCAAGAGCAGCGGCTACGGCACCTCCGGCCAGCCCTACCCGATCGTGACCGGCCAGGACGCCGAGGTCGCCTCGGTGAAGTCGATCATCGGGGACGAGCAGTACGCGACGATCTACAAGGACACCCGTAAGCTCGCCGCGGTGACCGTCGAGATGGCCGACGCCGTGCTCAAGGGCGGCAAGCCCGAGGTCAACAACACCGAGGACTACGACAACGGCAACAAGGTCGTCCCGTCGAACCTGCTCGAGCCGGTGATCGTCTACAAGGACAACTACAAGCAGGTCCTCGTCGACTCCGGCTACTACACCGAGGACCAGCTCAAGTAAGCGGTGCCGGTGTCATGACGGATGGCACCCGGCCGGCGGCGCTCCACCCGCCGCCGGCCGGGCGCACACGGAGCGGGAAGGCAGTACGGAGGCGGACGGCATGACCGACGACATACTTCGGATGCGGGGGATCACCAAGACGTTCCCGGGCGTCAAAGCCCTGCAGGACGTCAACCTGGTGGTACGCAGAGGCGAGATACACGCGATCTGCGGGGAGAACGGCGCCGGCAAGTCGACGCTGATGAAGGTGCTGTCCGGCGTGTACCCGCACGGCTCGTACGAGGGCGAGATCCTCTTCGACGGCGAGCCGTGCCGCTTCTCCGACATCAGGGACAGCGAGAAGCGCGGCATCGTGATCATTCACCAGGAGCTCGCGCTCAGCCCCTACCTCTCGATCGCCGAGAACATCTTCCTCGGCAACGAGCGGACCACCCGCGGCCTGATCGACTGGAACCGGACGAACGCCGAGGCCGCCGAGCTGCTGGAGCGGGTCGGGCTGCGGGAGAACCCGGTGACGCTCTCGATGGACATCGGCGTCGGCAAGCAGCAGCTGGTGGAGATCGCCAAGGCGCTGTCCAAGCGGGTCAGGCTGCTCATCCTCGACGAGCCGACCGCCTCGCTCAACGACGAGGACTCCGCGCACCTGCTCGACCTGCTGCGCGGGCTGCGCGACGAGGGCATCACCTCGGTGATCATCTCGCACAAGCTGAACGAGATCCAGGCGATCGCCGACTCGACCACGATCCTGCGCGACGGCCGGACGATCGAGACCCTGGACATGAAGAACGACCGGGTCACCGAGGACCGCATCATCTCGGGCATGGTCGGCCGCGACCTGGAGCACCGCTTCCCGCCGCACGAGCCGAAGATCGGCGAGGAGGCGCTGCGGATCGAGGACTGGACGGTTCACAGCCCCAGCCAGCACGGCCGCGTCGTCGTCTCCGGCGCGAGCCTCACGCTGCGCCGCGGCGAGATCGTCGGCCTCGCCGGGCTGATGGGCGCCGGGCGCACCGAGCTCGCGATGAGCGTGTTCGGCCGCAGCTACGGGGTCGACATCTCCGGCCGCGTCTACAAGAACGGGCGGGAGATCCAGCTCCGCACGGTCGGCGAGGCGATCGGCCACGGGCTCGCGTACGCCACCGAGGACCGCAAGCGGTACGGGCTCAACCTGATCGAGGACATCAAGCGGAACGTCTCGGCCGCGGCGCTGGGGAAGCTGGCGAAACGCGGCTGGGTCGACGACAACAAGGAGTACCAGGTCGCCGACGGCTTCCGGGAGAGCATGAACATCAAGGCTCCCAGCGTGCTGTCGGTCACCGGCAAGCTCAGCGGCGGCAACCAGCAGAAGGTGGTGCTGTCAAAATGGATCTTCACCGACGCCGACGTGCTCATCCTCGACGAGCCCACCCGGGGCATCGACGTGGGTGCCAAGTACGAGATCTACTCGATCATCAACCAGCTCGCCGACCAGGGAAAAGCCATCCTGGTCATCTCCTCGGAGCTTCCCGAGCTGCTCGGCGTCTGCGACCGCATCTACGCCATGTCGGCCGGTCGCATCACCGGTGAGGTCTCGCGGGCGGAGGCCACCCCTGAGCGGCTCATGCAGTTCATGACCAAGGAAAAGGATTAGGGAGCACGATGAGCAGCGGCCAGGTCCCGGCGCACGGAGTCGCCGAACCCGTAGGAAAGACCGGAGCACCACCACCGGACGGCGACCTGTTGTCGGTGCCCGCGAAGGCACCCGGCAGCCGTTTCTCGATGAACCTGCGGCAGAGCGGCATCTACATCGCCTTCGCGCTGATCATCCTGCTGTTCTCCATCCTGACCGACGGTGAGCTGCTCAGCCCGCAGAACATCTCGAACATCATGGTGCAGAACTCCTACGTTCTCATCCTCGCGATCGGCATGATCCTGATCATCATCGCCGGGCACATCGATCTGTCCGTGGGTTCCGTGGTGGGGCTCACCGGCGCCATCGCGGCCGTGCTGATGGTCGACATGGACGTGGCGTGGCCGCTCGCGATCCTCATCACGCTGATCGCCGGCGCGCTGATCGGGGCCTGGCAGGGCTACTGGATCGCCTACTTCGGCATCCCGGCGTTCATCGTCACCCTCGCCGGAATGCTGATCTTCAGGGCACTCACCCTCACCGTGCTCGGCAACCAGGGCATCGGCCCCTTCCCCGACGAGGTACGGACCCTCGCCAACGGCTTCGTGCCCGGCTTCTTCGGCAACATCGGCCTCGGCCCGCTCGGCGGCGCCGACCTGCTCACGCTGCTCGTCGGCCTGGCCGCGGTGGCCGGGATCGCCGGTACGCAGTGGCGTGCCCGCCAGGCTCGGCTGGGCTACCGGCAGAAGGTCGACGCGCTGCCCCTGTTCCTCCTGAAGATCGGCGCCGCCTCCGTGGTGGTGATGGTCGTGATCGTGCAGCTGGCCAGGTTCAAGAACCTGCCCTGGGTGCTGGTGCTCCTCGCGCTCCTCGTCCTGGGCTACACGCTCCTGACCAACCGCGCCGTCTTCGGCCGCCACATCTACGCCATCGGCGGCAACCTGAACGCGGCGAGCCTGTCGGGCATCAAGGTCAAGTCCGTCACCTTCTGGATCTTCGTCAACATGGGCGTGCTCGCCGCGCTCGCCGGCATCATCTTCGCCGGCCGCCTGAACCAGGCGGGCCCGACGGCGGGCAACGGCTTCGAGCTGGACGCCATCGCCGCCGCGTTCATCGGCGGGGCCGCCGTCCAGGGCGGCGTGGGCAAGGTCGTCGGCGCGCTCACCGGCGGTCTCATCATGGCCGTGATCAACAACGGCATGTCCCTCATCGGCGCGCCCAGCGAGCGGGTGATGCTCTTCAAGGGCCTGGTCCTGCTCGCCGCGGTCGCCCTCGACGTGTGGACCAAGCGCCGCGCGGGCGCGGGCCGCTGACCCGGCCACCGTCCCCTCCCCTCTCCCCCGATACGGCCTCGGCCCGCCGGACACCCCGGCGGGCCGAGGCCGTATCGGCCGATGATCACCGGGTGTGGAGGTCCCCGCCCTGGGTAAGGCGAATGATCTCGACCGGTAAAAGGGGACAGCGATGGCGATCGACTCGTTGGGCATGTGGATCGCGGTCATCGCAGTGGTGGTGGCGCTGCTCACCCTCGACTTCGTGGTGGCGGCACGCCGGCCGCACGTCGTGGGCATGCGCGAGGCGGCCGCCTGGACGATCTTCTACATTGGCGTCGCCATCGCCTTCGGCCTGGTACTGCTGTGGCTGGCCGGGGCGGGACTCGCGACGGAGTACTTCGCCGGATGGATCGTCGAGAAGAGCCTCTCCGTCGACAACCTCTTCGTCTTCGTCATCATCATGGCGCGGTTCTCGGTGCCCGAGGAACACCAGCAGAAGGTGCTGCTCTTCGGCATCGCCACCGCGCTGGTGCTGCGGGCCATCCTCATCGCGGTCGGCGCGGCGGCCATCTCCCTCTTCTCCTTCACGTTCCTCATCTTCGGCCTGCTCCTGATCTGGACGGCGATCCAGCTCGTACGGCACCGCGACCAGGACCCCGACGTCGAGAACAACCCGCTGATCCGCCACGCGGGCAAGGTGCTGCCGGTCAGCGACGACATGCACGGCGGCAGGCTCGTCGCCCGCGAGAACGGCAGGCGGGTGGTCACGCCGCTGTTCCTGGTCTTCCTCGCCATCGGAAGCACCGACCTGCTGTTCGCGCTCGACTCCATTCCCGCCGTCTTCGGCGTCACCCGGCATCCGCTCATCGTCTTCGCCGCCAACGCCTTCGCGCTGCTGGGGCTGCGTGCCCTGTACTTCCTGATCGAAGGGCTGCTGGAGCGCCTCGTCTACCTGTCGATCGGCCTCGCGGTCATCCTCGGCTTCATCGGCCTCAAGCTCATCCTGTCGTTCCTGCACGAGGACATCTCGAAGTCCTTCCCCGAGGTCCCGACCCCGGTCTCCCTCGGAGTGATCTTCCTGGTGCTGCTCGTCACCGTCGTCGCCAGCCTGCGCAGGGTGCGCGCGCACCCGGAGGAGCGCGCCCACGCGGGCACCCTGCACCGGATGCGCCGCAAGGACAGAACCAACAAGGGCAGCGAGGGCGGCGAGGGCAGGACCGACGACTGAGGTCCCGGCCGCGGATCACCGACCGGACGGACGCTCCGGAAAGCGCCCGGAACCGAGGAGCGCCGGAAAGCACAGCGGAAAAGCTCAGGCCAGACAGCGCAGGGCGGCCCTGAGCCTGCGGTCGAGAGGATGGTCGACGGGGTGGCCGTCCGGCAGGCGCCCGACGGTCGCCGCCACGAACGCCGCGGGCGCCAGTTGCGCGCTCGCGTCGTAGGCGTGCACCCAGATCCCGTCGGCGGTCAGCTCGACCTCGACCTTCGCCCCCTGCTCCGCGAGCGCGAACGCGCCCACCCTCACCCGCCACCAGACCCGCTCGTCCTCCTCGCCCTCCGCCACGGGCGCGCCGACGTCGTCGGCGTGGGTGGCGTACTCCGAGTCGTAGTGGAAGGTCTGCGACCCCACCGGGTACGGCCCCGCGAGGGTCGGCAGCAGGGCGTCACGGCCGAGTTCGCGCATCCGCTCGCGCGTCTCCCCGTTCTCGCGCCGCCACTCCTGGAGCACCTCCTCGACCGGAACGTCACGGCGGCGCTCCACGCACCAGGCGTTGAAGGCGTCGAAGCCGCCCTCCACCCCCTCGCTCCCGAGCATCGCGGCGAACCCGTCGATGTCGTCGTCCAGACAGGCGTGGTTGTACAGCTCCTCCCCCGCCAGGTGCCCGAGCACGTCGCGCACCGACCAGCCCGGCAGCCGTGAGGGGCGTTGCCAGTCCTCCGCGTCGAGCCCGGAGAAGAAACGGTCGAGGCGACGGGCCTCGGTGTCGAATATGTCGAACGGGTTGAGATCCGCCAGCGGATCCTTCGATTCAGCGGTCATACCTCAGCGGTACCCGGAAACGACGGACATCCCCGTGCTCCCTGCACCTGTAGGTATTCAAGATCACAAGGTTTCGCCCGCGCCGGTCTTTCCCGTCGGCGAACCGTCGTCACGGCACCCGGCCGGACAGTGGCGCACCGGTCCGGCAGCCGGTAGCGCCGGAGACCGTCTCACCCGGACACGGGAAGGAGCGGCCGAGGCGATCTCGACCACGTACCGGCTGCCTAGTCCTCGTTCTCGTGGTCGTCATCGTTCTCGTCGTCATTGTCGCCGCCGCGATGACGTGGCCCCGGCTCCCGGCCCTCCTGGAAGGCGAACCCGGATTTGCGCAGGAAGTCGTAGAGCGGTCCGTCGGAGGCGAGCCTGCCCTTCCTGCGCGCCTCGGACAGGTCCCGGCCGAACTTGCGCAGTTCGTCGCGCGCCTTACGCTCATCGCCCTTCCACAGGGCCTCGCCCGCTTTGGTGACCCTCTTACGGATCTCGCGGGCCGTCCTGGGGTCGATCTTCCCCTGGAGCTCCTGTTCGGTGATCGCCCGGTGGAGGATCGGCAGCTGCACCTGCCATCCGGTCCCCGCCGGCGGTGACAGGACCGGATCCGGGGACGGCGCCGCCGCGCTCCGCGAGACGGACGGCGACGGTGTGGGGGTGGGTGACGGCGACGCGGGCGGCGTGGGCTGCTCGGGAGAGGGCGTCTCGGACGGCACTCCGGCCGTGCTCGCCTGCCCGGTCGGCTCCGACGGCGTCAGCGCCCAGACGGTCGCCGCCACCAGCACGGCCACCGCGCCCAGGGCGATCGCGAGGGTCCGCCCGGACAGCCGCCCCCGCGTGAGCGCGGAGATGCCACCGGACACGGGCACCGGCCCGGAGACCGGCGGCCCCGGCGTGACCTTCGTCGGCGCGGGCGCCTGCATCGGTGGCGGTGTCCCGATGTCGTACGTGGCCGTCGGTGCCGTCGGTGCCGTCGGTGCCGTCGGTGCCGTCGGTGCCGCGGGGACCGGGGAGACGCTGTCGCGGACGGCTGACGTGTGGTGGGCCGTCGCGGTGACCTGGCGGATCACCTCTCCCCCGGTCGGCCGCGCGGCGGGATCCTTCTCCAGCAGGGCCATGACCAGCCCCTCAAGCTCCGGCGGGACATCGGGCCGGTAGCGCCTGAGCGGATCCGGCCGGTCGCGGACGTGCTGGGAGATCACCTCCGCGTCGGGGCCGACGAACGGGGGCCGTCCGCACAGCAGCTCGTAACAGACGCAGCCGAGCGCGTACAGGTCGGAGGCCGTGTTCCCCGGCGTGCCGAGGATCTGCTCGGGAGACAGGTAGGCGGCCGTGCCGATGACGCTTCCCGCCGAGGTCAGCCGCATCGCGGCCTCGCTCGCGACCCTGGCGGTGCCGAAGTCGACGACCTTGAGCACGCCCCCCGTGCCCAGGTGCAGGTTCGCGGGTTTGACGTCGCGGTGCACGACCCCGGCCCGGTGCGCGGCGTCCAGCCCGAGCGCGGCCTGCCTGACCAGGTGGCACGTCTCGGACACGCTCAGCGGTCCCCGCTCGGCCAGCTCGGCGGCGAGATCCCGGCCGGTCAGCGACTCCATCACCAGGTACGGCCGACCCTCGTGCTCACCCATGTCGAGCACCGTCACCACGTTGGGATGGACGACGCGCGCGGCGGTCCTCGCCTCCCCGGCGAACCTCTCACGCACCGCGGCGTCGGCGACCTGCGGCGACAGGATCTTGATCGCCACCGCCCAGCCGGGGCGCAGGTCGTACCCGCGCCAGACCTCGCCCGTACCGCCACGGCCGATCAGCTCGTCCAGCCGGTACCGCCCGGCGAGCACGGCCCCCGCCCCCTCCTGAACGCTCACGATCCTCGCCATCGATTCCGAGCCCGACAATTGGCACCCAACTATATGAGGGGACTTCTCCGACTTATGGATCTACGTCCTAAATCCCGCGACGAACCGAGGCTTCTCGTCCCGTCGAATCTCATCGGCTCGTGGGCGATCCCGGCCTGCGGCGCCCTCCCCGGAGAAGGGTCTCCGCTGCTCGGCGGCGGCGCGGGACGGGGCCCGTGGCCGGCCTCCGGTGATCCGGGCGGCACCGGAAACGAACCGGAGAACGCGGGAAAACCCAGAAGTCCCGGAGACGGCGTGCGCCTCCGGGACTCCTGGACTCCGGCCGTGTCGCTCAGCCCGCGTTCGCCGGGCCTTCCGCCGCGTTCACCGGGCGGTAGGCGAGGGCGACAAGACCGGTGTCGAACGTCGTGCTGTCGACGAGTTCCAGGGTCGCCGTGACGTCCTCCCCCCGGAACAGCCGCTGCCCCTTGCCGAGGATGACCGGCGAGACCAGGAGCCGGTACTCGTCGAGCAGGCCGTTCTCCATGAGCGCGTCGGTGAGCCGGCCACAGCCCCAGATCATGATGTTCCCGCCGGGCCGCTTCTTCAGTTCGGTCACCGTGGGGACGAGGTCGTCGCCGTGGACGATGGTCGAGTTCGCCCACTCGGCCTTCTCCAGGGTCGAGGAGACCACGTACTTCTCGGTGCCGTTCACGTGGTCGGCGTAGGGGTTGCTCATACCGGGCCATGCCTGGGCCATGCCCACGTAGGTGACCCGCCCCAGCAGCAGGGTGTCGCAGCCGAGCGTGAGGTTCAGGGCGTACGCCATCGACTCCTCGTTCGAGTACGGCATGGACCACAGGTGGGGGTTGTCGATGTAGCCGTCGACCGTGGTGTGGGTCATGGCAATGATCTTCCGCATGATTCTCTCCGTGTCGTTCGCGCTGGATGAAGCCCGTTGGAGCCGGGCTGGACGAGGTCGGATGTGAGGACGGTCAGGGGACGTACGGGCTCCTGGCTCGGGCGTCGCGCAGCGCGCGGGCCCACCAGGTCAGCCGGTCGAGCGTGCTCTTCGCCGCGCTGTTGCACTCCGCGCCGGCCCTCGGCCAGGTGCCGTCGGTCGCGAAGAGGTCCCAGTAGCGGGGAAGGATGACGGCGTCGCGGATGGCGACGGCGTGCAGTTCGGTGAAGACCTGACGGAGCTGGTCGACCGCGTGCAGGCCACCGGAGTCCCTGCCGTAGGCGACGAAGGCGACGGGCTTGGCCTGCCACTCCTCGTAGTACCAGTCGATCGCGGTCTTCAGCGGAGCGGGGAAACTCCGGTTGTACTCGGGGGTGACCACGACGAAGGCGTCGGCGGCGGCGAGCCTCGGCGCCAGAGCGGCCACCTCCGCGGGTGCGGGCTCCTCCTGGTCGGTGAGGGTCTGCGGCAGACCGGTCTCGGCCAGGTCGATCAGGTCGACGTCCAGGTCTCCGCGCCTGCGGGCCCGGGAGGTGAACCAGTCCGCCACGGTGGGCCCGAACCGGCCGTCGCGGGTGCTCCCGACGATGACCGCCAGTCGCAGCCTGCCCTCCTCCGGCATCTCCGTACCTCCCTCGTGTCCCGCTCCGTTCGATGTGCCCTCAGCATGTCCGCCCCCCTTTACGGAAAAGCTCCCGCCGCTTTACGGCCGATCCGGGGAGCACGGGAATCCGCCGTAAGACGAGTGGTAAAGCGATGAGCACCCGGGGTTATCGTGGCCTTCATGCGTTTTGGGGTGCTCGGGCCGCTCGCCGTGTGGACGACCGCCGGTGAGCCGGTGGCGATACCCGGGCTGAAGGTCCGGACCCTGCTCGCCGACCTCCTCGCGCACGAGGGACGCCCGGTGCCCGCCGACCGGCTGGTCGACGACCTGTGGGGCGACGATCCGCCGGGCAACCCGACCGGCGCCCTCTCGGCCAAGGTCTCGCAGCTGCGCAGGGTGCTGGAGGACGCCGAACCCGGCTGCCGGGATCTGGTCGTCCGTCATCCTGCGGGCTACGTGCTGAGGGCCGAGACCGACGTGGCCGATTTCCTGCGCCTGCTCGACGAGGCGGCCCTCGCGGGGGATCCACGGGTCAGGGCGGCGCTGCTGGCCGACGCGCTGGCGTCGTGGCGCGGCCCCGCGTTCGCCGACTTCGGTGACGAGCCGTTCGCGCGCCCCGCGATCACGAGGCTGCTGGAACGGTGGCTCACCGCGCAGGAGGAGCACGCGGAGACACGGCTGGAGCTGGGCGAGCACGTCCGGCTCGCGGGAGAGCTCGGCGACCTGCTCGCCGCCCATCCGTTCAGGGAGCGGCTGCGCGCCGCGCACATGCGTGCCCTGTACCGCTCAGGGCGGCAGAGCGAGGCGCTGGACAGCTACGAGGAGCTGCGGGTCCTGCTCGCCGACGAGCTGGGCCTGGATCCGGGCGCCGACCTGGTCACCCTGCACCGGGCCGTCCTCGCCCAGGACCCGGCGCTCGCCGCGTCCGCCCCTCTCCCCGACAGGCCGGGCACCAATCTCCCCGCGCCGCTCACCGACCTGATCGGCAGGGAGGAGGCCGTCGCCGAGATCCGCACCCTGCTGGAGACGGAACGGCTGGTGACGCTCACCGGCCCCGGCGGCGTGGGCAAGACCCGTCTCGCGGTCGAGACCGCCAGACATCTGACCGCCCCGGGTCCTTCCGGCACCGCGCCCTCCGCCTCCGCCTCCCACGCCCCCGGCACCGCCTCCTCGGTCACCGCCGCTCCCGGAACCGTCGCTCCCGGCAACGCCCCTTCCAGCACCGTCCCCTCCGGCACGGCCCTCTCCGACACCGTCGCTCCCGGCCTCGTACGTGACGGGGTGTGGCTGGTCGAACTCGCCGCGCTCGACCGTCCCGGCGACGAGGACGCGGTCCACCGGCTGGCCGAGACGATCATGACGGTGCTGGACGTCCAGGACGCCGCGGGTGGCGCGGGGCCGGTGCCCGCCGCCGACCGGCTCACCGAGGCGCTGCGCCCCCGGAGGCTGCTGCTGGTGCTGGACAACTGCGAGCACGTCGTCGAGCCGGTCGCCGAGCTGGCCGGATCGCTGCTGCGCGCCGCCCCCGGCCTGCGGATCCTCGCGACCAGCCAGGAGTCGCTCGCCCTGCCCGGCGAGGTGGTCTGGAGCGTCCCACCGCTGGAGGTGCCCGGCCGGGCCTTCGACGACATCCCCGAGCTGGAACGAACCGGGTCCGTGCGGCTGTTCGTGGCACGCGCGTCCGCCGCGGCCAGGGGGTTCGCCCTCGACACGGACACCGCTCCGGCGGTCGCGGCGCTGTGCCGCAGGCTGGACGGCATCCCGCTCGCGCTTGAACTGGCCGCGACGAGGGTCCCTGCCCTCGGGGTGCACGGTCTCGTCGCCCGCCTCGACGACCGGTTCAGGTTGCTGGCCACCGGGCATCGGGGCGTCCCACCGCGCCAGCAGACCCTGACGGCGATGATCGACTGGAGCTGGGAGCTGCTGACCGGGGCCGAGCGCGCCGTCCTGCGCCGCCTCGCCGTCCACGCGGACGGCTGCGACCTGGAGGCCGCCGAGGCCGTCTGCGCGGATGACGACGTCCCCGCCGCGGACGTACTCGACCTGGTGGCACGGCTGGTGAACCGGTCGCTGGTGGTGATGGTGGACGGTGCCGACGGGCCGAGATACCGGCTGCTGGAGTCGGTGGCGGCGTACTGCGTCGAGCGTCTCCAGCGGACCGGGGAGTACGAGCGGGTGCGGCTGCGGCACCTGCGCCACTACACCGACCTGGTCGAACGGGCCGAGCCGCGTCTCTACCGGGCGGACCAGCGGCACTGGCTGCGGCGTCTCGACTCCGACGCCGCGAACCTCCGCGCCGCGCTGAACGCGGCCGTCAGGAACGGCGACGCGGAGGGCGCGCTGCGCCTCGTCGGCGCGATGGGCTGGTACTGGTTCCTGCGCGGCCGGCTGACCGAGGCCCACCGATCCCTGGCGGCAGCGCTCGCCGTCCCCTGCGGATCCCCCGCCGTCTCGTTCGCCGCCCTCCGGGCCAAGGCTCTCACCTGGAAGGCCGTGATCGCGCTCCTCCGAGGTGACGTCGCCGCCGCCGACCGGGAGCGGCTTCGCGGGGCCGCCCTGGAGGCGTACGAGAAGGCGGACGATCCCGGCGGGCGTGCCAGGGCGTGGTGGATCCTCGCCTACGCGGGGGTCGACCTCGGTGACCTGTCCGCCGCCGCGGACCTTCTGGACCGGGCGCTCCCCGCCTTCGAGGCGCTCGGTGACCGCTGGGGAACGGCCGCCGCCCTCGCCCTGCGGGCCAAACTCGCCCACGTACGCGGTGACCTGGACGGGCTCGGACGCGACGGCGAGCGCAGCGCGCGGATCTTCGACGAGCTCGGGGAGCGCTGGGGGCAGCTGGAGTCCGGCGGCTGGCTCGGCGCGCTGGCCGAGATGACCGGCGACCTCGACCGGGCCGAACGGCTGCAGCGTGACGGCATGCGCCTCGCCGAGGAGCTCGGGCTGTGGACGGAGCTCGCCGGGCGGCTGGGCTGGCTGGGCTGGATCGCACTGCAGCGCGGCGACTACGCGCGGGCGGCGGAGTGGAGCGAGAGGTCGCTGCGGCTCACCTTGGAGCAGGGTCACCGGGCCGGGCAGACCTTCGCCCGGATGGGTCTCGCCTTCGCCGCGCGCAGGGACGGCCGCCTCGACGTCGCCGAGACCCACCTGCGCGACGTGCTGGACCACACCCCTCCCGACTCCGGGGAGCCGCCGCCCTACCTTCCGATGATCATGACCGAGCTCGGCTTCGTCGCCGAGGGGCGCGGTGACGCGGCGGCGGCCCTCGACATGCACCTGTTCGCCCTCGATCTGATGGCCAGGTTCGACGGGACCAGGGAGATGACGGTCGCCGTGTACGGCCTGGCCGGGGCACTCGCCGTCGCCGGACTCCACGACCGGGCCGCCCGGCTCCTGGGCGCGGGCGCCGCGGCTCTCGCGTCGAGCCCCATGCCCCTCACCTCTGTGGAGAGCGGCGACGTCGACCGGATCACCGCGCGGGTCCGTGACGCGCTGGGCGAGGAGCGCTTCGCCGCGGAACACGAACGCGGCACCGCGCTCACCCCCGAGCAGATCAGGTCCCTCGCCGTCATACCGGAAGGCGCCGCGTCCTCGCCGGCCTGAACCCACGGGCGGCGAAATCAATCTCGTGATGGATTACGAAGACCGACGGTCCTGGCAGACTGTCCGGCATGAGGAAGAGCACGGAGAACGGGGAGAACAGGGGAGACGGAGGCGACGGAGAGCGGGGGGAAGACGTCTCCGCGCCCCGGCCGCGCCGCAGGGGGCGCCCGCCCAGGGACCGCTCGGCCCCCAGCACGCGCGACCGCGTGCTCACCGAGGCGACCGCCCTCTTCGCCAGGCACGGGGCCGACGGCGTCTCCATGCGCGACATCGCCGCCCGGGTCGGGATCGACGTCTCCAGCGTGCACCACCACTTCCCTTCGAAGTCGTCCCTGTACGACGCCTGCTTCGCCCGCGTCTTCGAGCTGGAGCAGGCGACGCTCACGCCGCCGGTGCGCGCCTTCCTCGCCGCCGTGCGCTCGGAACACCCGGGCGACGTCGTGGACGCGATACACGACCTGGTGGACGCGTTCGTCGACTTCCTCGACGACCACCCCCAGACCACGTTCCTGTGGCTGCGGCGGTGGCTGGACCCCACCCTCCACCTCTCCCTGGACGAGGCGTACTCGCTGCCGATCTACGGGGAGATCGAGCGCGCCCTGCTGGAGGCGGCCACCCGCGGCCTCGTCGTCGAGCCGACGCCGCACATCACCGTGCGCAGCCTGGTCTGGGCGGCCCACGGCCACGTGACCGCCCTGAGCGCCCGCGGCGGCGACGCCGTGACCGCCGACCGCGAGAGGCGCGAGTTCCGCGCCTACGCCCACCGTTTCGTCGACCGGCTCTACGCACCCCCTGGCGCCGGCGGCTCAGACGGTTAATATTCCATCATCCGATGGAATATGGGAGGCGACGGATGAGCGCAGGGGAAGCGACCGCCGACGACATGCCGGGCACGGAGACGATCGTCGGCGGCGAGGCCGGAGCGGCCCCTGGGACGGCGCCTGAGACGGCCCTTGGGACAGCCCCTGGGACAGCCACCACCCGCGAAGGCACCCACGACGTGAGGGTGACCGCCGACCGCGAAGGCGTCACCGGCCGAGGAGTGACCGCCCTTGACGACGTACCCGGTCAAGGGGTGTCCCCCGGCCGCGACGGCGTGCCCGGCCGGGGGACGACGGCCGTCGTCGGCGGCGGCGCGGCGGGCATAGCGGCGGCGAAGGCCCTCATCGAGGCCGGTCTGCCCGTCCTCGGTATCGAACGCGCCACCTCCCTCGGCGGCCTGTGGCGGCTGGAGGCCGACACCGCGTCCTACGAGGGCCTGCGCCTCAACACGAGCAGGCCGCGCACCGAGTTCTCCGACTTCCCGATGCCCGCCGAGTGGCCCGACTACCCGACCCGCGCCCAGATGCTCGAATACCTGCGCTCGTACGCCGAGCGCTTCGGGGTCGGCGAGCGCTTCCGGTTCGGCACGACGCTGGAATCGGCCCGGCGCACCGAGGACGGCTGGGAGCTGGAGCTGACCGGTCCCGGTGGGCCGTACCGCGAGACGGTGGAGCACCTGGTGGTGGCGAACGGCCACAACCACGAGCCCCGGCTGCCCGAACCGCCCTACCCGGGGACGTTCACCGGCACCGAGTCGCACGCGCACGACTACGTCACCCCCGCCGAACTGGCCGGAAAACGCGTGCTCGTCGTGGGCACCGGCAACTCCGCGATGGACATCGCCGCCGAACTGACCGACCACGCGTCCGCCGTGCTGCTGTCGGCGAGACGAGGCGTCTGGGTGCTGCCCAAGCGGCTGCTGGGCCGGCCCTCCGACCAGCTCAACGGCGCCCTCGCGGCCCTCCTGCCCTGGCGGGTGCGGCAGGTGGTCTCCCAGGCGGTGCTCAGGGTCGCCGACAGGAAACCCGCCGGGCCGCGTCTGCCCGCTCCCCGCCAGGGTGTGCTCCAGGACCACCCCACCCTGAGCGATTCCGTTCCCCGCCTGGTCGCGGAGGGGAGGGTGCTCGCGCGCCAGGGCATCGCGCGCCTGGACGGCTCGCGGGTCCATTTCACCGACGGGCAGGTGGACGAGGTCGACCACATCGTCTGGTGCACCGGCTACCGGGCCGTGACCCCGTTCCTCGACACCTCCGCCGCCACCGGCACCGGCACGGCGCCCGACCCGGCGAGCATGCTGCTCTACCGCCACGTCTTCCCCATCGGCGACGACTCGATCAGCTACGTCGGGCTGATGCAGTCGACCGGTTCGGCGCTGCCCGTCGTCGAGGCGCAGGGCCGCCTCCTCGCCGCCGTACGGGCAGGAACCAACCGGCTGCCCGACCCCGAGACCGCGCGCAGGATCGCCTCCGCCGAACTCGACGCCGCCCGAGAGCGTTGGGGGCAGCGCAGGCCCCACATGCGGATCGACGTCGACCAGTATCTCCGCGTCATGCGGCGCGAGCTGCGCGCCTCCCCCTCCCGCGCGCTCGCCGGGCGCCGGATCCTGGTCACCGGCGCGGCCGGCACCTTCGGCAGGGCGATGAGCGCGCGGTTCACCGCCCAGGGCGCGCACGTGGTCGGCCTGGACATCGCCCGCCCCGACGACTCCGACATCCCGATCATCGCGTGCGACATCACCTCCTCCGAATCCGTCGACGCGGCGGTGACCGAGGCGGCGGCCCTGCTGGGCGGCATCGACCTGCTGGTCAACAATGCCGGCCGGGGCGGGCCGGCACCGGCCGAACTCGCCCCGGGCGACGAGGTGGAGGCGCAGCTGCGGCTGAACCTGCTCGGTGCCTGGCGGGTGACGGCGGCGGTCATGCCCCACCTGGTGCGTGCGCGCGGGCAGGTGGTCTTCATCGCCTCACGGATGGCGGTCCTGCCCCTACCGCTGGCGGCGGCGTACGGCGTCTCCAAGCGCGCCCTCGCCGCCTACGCCGACGCGCTCCGGCTGGAGGTCGGCACGCACGTCGGCGTGACGACCGTCTACCCGAGCATGGTCCGCAGCCCGATCCACGACAGTACGCGCCAGGCCGGGCTCTCCCTGGACGCGGTGTCCCGGCCGGAGCCCGTCGAGGGCGTGGTCGACGCGATCGTCCGCGCCGTCACCGCCCGCCGCGCCCCGCGCGACGTGGCGACCACCCTCCGGGGACGTGTGGAGATGATGGTCGGCAGGCACGCCCCCTCCCTCGCCGACCGTCTCGTCCGCCGCACCGTCGCCGCTCGCGTGGCGGCCGGTGATTTCGCGAACGCCCCCCTCGCGGCGGGAATGGTGAGCAGGCACCGCGGCTAGCCCCCGTCGCGGTGCGCGACGACTTCGCACTCGTCGCGGATCCGGCGGCTCGGCTCCCTCAGCTCGACGGGGTGGCCGAGCCGATCCGCGTGACGTAGAGGTCCCAGAACCGGTCCGGGTCCACCTCCAGCACGGTGCGGCCGTCCGAATCGGAGACGATCTCGGGACGGAGGAAGGCCGCCGCGGCCACGGCGTCCCAGACGAACGCCCGATGTCCCGGGTCACCGCCGAAGAGCGGCCCCTGCAGCTCCTTGAAGAGCCTCCTGACCGGGGTCTCCTCGCCCGCGACCACCCGCTCGTAGGTCCGCCTGTCCAAGGTGAGCCGCTGCGCCGCCTCCAGTGTGACGACCAGTTCGCGCCGGAACGGGGCCTCGAACACGACCCGGGACGCCTCGGGGTCGAACCAGCGGTTGAACTCCTCACCCTCGGTGTCGGCTCCCAGATGGACGACCTCCCTGACCAGGGGGACCATGTCGGGGTGCTCCCGTACGGCGCGTGCCAGGTTGGTGGCCGGGCCGAGCGCGAAGACGGTCACCTCGCCGGGGTGGCGCCGCACCTGGTCGGCGATGAAGTCGGAGGCGCTGCCCGCCGCGGGCCGGGTCGTCGCGTAGCCACCGTGCGGTGGAGTGGCCAGGGCGCGGTGGGACGCCGGTCGCGGCCGGTCCAGGGCTCCGTCGTAGTCGTCCCTCGGCTCCGGAGTATTGCTCTCGCCGGTCACCACGGGGATGTCGGCCCTGCCGATGAGCTCCAGCTGGCGCAGCGCGTACGCGGTGCCCTCCTCCGGCCAGGTGTTGCCGCCCACGGTGGTGACCCCGAGCACCTCCACCCCTTCGGTGGCGGCCAGCAGGAACATGGCCTGGGCGTCGTCGTTCAGCTCGCCCATGTCCGCGTCGATGATGATTTTCCCGGTGCCGGGCGGCCCGTCGAGCGGCACCCCCGGCGAGCACGACGCCGTGGCGCACACCGTGGACAGCACCACCAGCGAAAATAGTATTTTCCTTCTCATGCCTCACTTGTCGGGCGTAACACCGCATTCGGTTCGTTCCATGGGTGAACCACCGGGCCCGCCGAACACAACGGTCCCCTGACCACCCGGCCCGCCGAACTCTCGAACCCCGGATCCCCGGACACGGCGAACCCGTACGGCACCGGACACCACGAAACCGTGAACCGCCGGAGCGGCCGGATGCGACAGAGAGGCATGACACCGTTGAAGGGGCTCCCATGAGTGAGCACGAGAGCTGGACGGACGCTCGACTGCTCGAGGCCGTCGCCGACGGGGACCGCCGGGCCCTGGAGGTCCTTTACGCCCGGCACGCACCCTGGCTCGTCATCCGGCTCACCCGGCGGTGCGCCGATCCGGCGCTGGTGGACGAGGCGCTCCAGGACACCTTCGTGGCCGTCTGGCGCACGGCACGCACCTGGAAGGGCAAGGGAGAGGTGGCCGCGTGGATCTGGGGCATCGGCATCCGCCGCCTGCTGGACCAGCTCCGCCGTCGTCCGGCGGTGCCACTGCCCGCCTACGAGCAGGTCATGGTCTCGGCCGAGGAGCAGGTGCTGCTCGGCATCGAGTACGGCGAGCTCGGCCAGGCGATGGGCCGGCTCTCCCCCGAGCTGCGCGCGGTGGTTCAGGCGACGGTCCTGGACGGCCTGACCACCCGTGAGGCCGGGCGGCTGCTCGGCATCCCCGCCGGGACCGTCAAGACCCGGATGATGCGCGCGAAGGCACTGCTGAGGGAGGAACTGGTATGAGCACCTGGCACATGGACGACGGCCTGGCCGTCAGGTACGCCGACGGGGAGCTGAACCCGACCCTGGCCGCCTCGGTCGAGGCCCACCTGCTGGCCTGCGATCAATGCCGGAGCCTGCTCGCGCCCCAGGTACCGCGCCCTCGGCTGGACCGGGTCTGGGCGGAGGTGGCCGACGCGGTGGACGCGCCCGTGCCGGGACCGTTCGAGCGGCTGCTGCGGGCGATCGGTGTCCACGAGCACACGGCCCGCCTGCTGGGCGCCGCCCACTCGCTACGCCTGCCGTGGATCGCGGCCAGCGCCGTGGCGCTCCTGTTCGCCGCGTTGGCCTCGGGAGAGACGACGCGGTGGGGGACGCTCGTCTATCTCACGCTGGCCCCGATCCTGCCGGTCGCCGGGGTCGCCGTGGCCTTCGGCAGGGACGGTGATCCGGCCCACGAGATCGGCCTGGCGGCTCCGTACTCGATGTTCCGTCTGATGCTGATCCGCGCCGCCGCGGTGCTGACATCCTCGTCGGCGCTGGCGTTGGTGACGGGCCTCGGCCTGCTGGACCACGACTGGGCCGCGGCCGCGTGGCTGCTGCCCTCGCTCGCCCTGACCTCGCTGACCCTCGCCCTGTCCAGCAGGTTCGATCCGCGCCACTGCGGGGCCGTCGTGGCGGCGACCTGGCTGGTCGTGGTCGTCTCCGTCAACCTTCGCGAGCCGAGCCTGGCGATGTTCGGCGGCGTCGGCCAGGCGGGCTACCTGGTCGTCACCTTCGTGTCCGTCGCGCTTCTCTTCTTTCGCCGCAGGGAGTTCTCATGATCGAGGCAGTCGGCCTGGTGAAGGCCTACGGCCGCGACCGGGTCCTGGACGGGCTCACCTTCACCGTGGGCAAGGGGGTGACCGGCCTGCTCGGGCCGAACGGCGCGGGCAAGACCACGCTCGTCAGGATGCTGGCGACGGTGCTCGCACCGGACGGGGGCGAGCTGAGACTGCTCGGCCGGAACCCGGCCCGGGACCTGCTGGAGATCCGGCGGCGGCTGGGGTACCTGCCGCAGGAGCCGGGATACCAGCGGGGGTTCACCGTCTTCGAGTTCGTCGACTACGTGGCGATCCTGAAGGAGATGGTGGAGCGGCGGGCACGGCACGACGAGGTGCGCCGGGTGATCGAGGAGGTCGGGCTGACCTCCGTGAGCGGCAAGCGGATCCGGACGCTGTCGGGCGGGATGCGGCGGCGGCTGGGCATCGCGCAGGCGCTGCTCGGCGACCCCGAGCTGATCCTGCTGGACGAGCCGACCGTCGGTCTGGACGCCGAACAGCGGCTCCGGTTCCGCGAGCTGATCTCGCACATCGGACAGGACCGCACCGTCGTGCTCTCCACCCACCAGACCGAGGACGTTTCCGCCCTGTGCAACCGGGTGGTCGTGCTCAAGGCGGGACGGTGCGCGTTCGAGGGCACACCCGAGCAGCTCCGGACCCTGGCCGAGGGCAGGGTCTGGCTGTCCGCGGAGAGGTCGGGAGTGCTCTCCTGGCGTACCGGTGAAGGACTGTTCCGCAACATCGGGCCCGCTCCCGAGGATGCCCGGCCGGCCGAACCGACCGTGGAGGACGGCTACCTGCTGCTGCTCGGCGACAAGGCGACGGCGGCGACGGCATGACCTGCGACCACGATCCCCTTCCCCGGCCCGCGGGCCGGGGACGGACGACGGCACGGACACCAGCCCGGGCAGGCGCGCCGCCCCGGGTACGGACACGCGGACCGGCCGTCCGGCCGCGGAAAGAACTGTCATGACAGGCTCGTCGTCGCTCACCGGCCGGTGGCCCGCCACCACGCGTCACGCGGTGCCCGCGCTGGCCTACGCCGAGCTCCGGCGGCTGCTCCGCCACCCGCTCACCCTGCTCGGGCCCGCGCTGATGACGGCGGGGCTGCTCGGCCACACCTGGGAGTGGCCGCAGGACTCCTTCAGGATGATCACCGCTCAGATGGTGATGATATGGGGGGTACCTGCGTTCTTCGCCGCGAACCTCACCGGTACAGCGGCACACCGGGCGGGCACGGACGAGTTGCTGTCCACCGCCCCGGTCGACCGCGCGCACCGTACGGCCGCCGCCTGCCTGGCCGCCCTCGGGCCGTTCGTGCCGGCCTGCCTGTTCCAGGCGGTGCTGCTGCGCCTCTGCCTGATGTTCCAGGTGGACCTGGGACATGCTCCCACGGTGTGGGAGATGGCCGCCGCGCCGCTGTGCGTGCTCGGAGCCACGCTCCTGGGGACCGCGACCGCCCGCTGGGCACCCCGCCAGGGCGTGCCGTTCGCGGTCATGTCCGTACTGGTCGGTTTCAACTACATCGTCTATCAGAGCTCCGAGCGTTTCCTCGGCTTCCTCGTGGAGTTCGTGCTGTGGACCTCCCCCATGTGGACGTTCCAGAAGGCCGAGGGGTCGGCGCTCTGGCACGCGGTCTACCTGCTGGCGCTGAGCCTGGGAGCGGCGGCGCTGGCGATGCTGCGCGACTCGGCCCGGCGTGGGTTCTGGCTCGGGATCGGCGCGACGCTGCTCCTGACCGCGGTGCTCTCCGGCATCTGGCAGCTGCCGTGACCGCCGTCACCGATCAGGAGGGCACGCCGACGACCGTGCTGGCCCGTGTCCGTGAAGAGGAGCGCCGCCGACTGTGCCGGGATCTGCACGACGGGCTCGGCCACGCGCTGACCGAGATGGCGATGGTCGTCAACATGGCCAGGATCAGCCTGCGCACCGCCCCCGCCTCGACCGACCGCCTGCTGGCGGAACTGCGCGACGGCATGGACGCGGTCGGCCAGGAGATCAGAGAGCTGGTACACGGCCTGTACCCGCCCGCCCTGGACACGCTCGGCCTGGCCGGAGCCGTGCGGGCACTGGCGGACAACGGACCCTCGGTGATCGTCGAGACCGAGGGCGACCTGTCCGGCCTGCCCTCGGCCGTCGAGGTGGCCGCGTACCGCATCGCGCAGGAGGCGCTCACCAACGTCCGCCGGCACGCCGGGGCCCGCTCGGCGACGATCTCGCTCCGGCGTGACGACTCCTTCCTCACGGTCCGGGTCCGCGACGACGGGAGCGGGCCGCCCCCGGCTCCCCGTCCGGGGATCGGTCTCGCCTCGATGCGTGAGCGCGCCCGCGAACTCGGCGGGACCTGCGTGATGGGCCCCGCACCGGGCGGCGGCGCACTCGTGAAGGCCGTGTTCCCCCTGTCGACCGGTGTCCCCGCGCCGTGAGGACCTCGGATCGCCGCCCCCGCGGTTCCCCGGATCCGTCACGGGCCCGAGAGGGTGGAACCGGTCTGCAGCCGGTTGCCCGTACGACGCCAGCGGGCGAGTCCGCCGTCCAGCGGGCGTGCCCGGAAGCCGTGGTCGCGCAGCAGCCGCACCGCCTCCGGGGAGACCACGCAGTAGGGGCCGCCGCAGTAGGCCACGATCTCGACGTCCCCGGGCAGCTCGTCGAGACGGTCCCGCAGCTCGGCCAGCGGAACCGAGACCGCCCCCGGCACATGGCCGAGGGCGTGGTCGGCGGCCGAACGGACGTCGACGATCACGATGTCGGGGTCGGTGAGACGTCCGGCGAGTTCCTCGGCGGTCACCGCCTCCAGGACGGCGACCTCGCCGAGGTGTTCGGAGACCGCCTCACGCAGGTCGGCGAGTCTTTCGGCGGCGAAGTCCTGCAGCTCGCCCAGAAACCGGGAGACCCGCTCGTCGGCGAGCCGGTAGTAGATCCGCGTACCGTCCCTGCGGCTCGTCACCAGGTGGGCGGCGCGCAGCTGCTGCAGCTGGGCCGAGGTGTTCTTCAGCGGGATGTCGGCCGCCTCCGACAGCTGTTCGACGGTGCGCTCCCGCTGGTCGAGCACGTCGAGCAGCCTGAGCCGGACGGGACTGGCCAGCGTCCTGCCGATCCGCGCCAGCTGCCGGTAGATCGGCTCTTCGCGAAACTCCGTCATGGCCGTCAGACCATGTACTGGTCGTGGCGCAGGTAGACGTCCGTCCACTCCTCGTCGGTGAGCCGGCGCCCGCTGCTCGCGATCTCGGCGAGTTCCTCGAAGTACGCCTCGCGCGGCGCGCCCGGGGCGAAGAGCAGGAGCATCGAGGCCGGTTCGCCGGACTCGTTGCGGAAGCTGTGCACCCCGCCCTCGGGGACGTACAGGAAGTCTCCCGCCGTCGCGTCGGTCCAGGACTTCCCGTCGAACAGCCGTACCGTCCCCGAGAGCACGAAGAAGGACTCGGAGATCGTCCGGTGGAAGTGGGGCGCCGGACCGGAGGGTTTTGGCCCCATGTCCCAGCGGTACAGGCCGAACTGCCCGTTCGTCGAGGCGCCGGTGCCCAGATAGCGCACCGTCGTGCCACCGATCACCAGATCCGGCCCCGCGCTCGCCGGCCTGAACACCCCGCTGCTCTCGCCCGCCTCGTCCAGGTAACGAGCCTCCGGATACGACATCGCACTCCCCGTCCTATGAGCAAATATTCTAAAAAACTATAGAACACGGGGATAAAGGAATGAAAGGTGTCACACGAGGCGGAGAGCACCGATCCGAACGGTCCCGGCGACTCCGGTCGGCGGATCACCCGGCGCGACGTCCACCACGGACGCCGGGCGGGTCAGCGGAGAAACAGGTTCAGCACGACCGTGAGGAGGATCGAGAGCAGCACGGAGACGAGGATCATGGTCAGGCAGCCTGCCCAGCCGCCCAGGATCCTGACCTCCGTGTTTCCGATGCGCATGTCCACCCGTTACCCGGTGACGACCTCGGAAAACCGGTCCCCGACGCGGGGCCGTCCGAGGAACGCGCCTCCCGCGTGTCATGCCGACCGGCTCGCCGACACGGATCTGTGCCGTCGCCGACACGTGGCTCCTCCAGTGTGCGTGGGGTGAAGACACCACCGGGAAGAACCTCATGACCCTCGCCTTCGAGACGCGAGGACTCGTCAAACGCTTCGGAAAGACGACCGCGCTCGCCGGGGTCGACCTGGCCGCCCCGCAGGGCACGGTCCTCGGCGTACTCGGGCCGAACGGCGCGGGAAAGACCACCGCCGTGCGCGTGCTGGCCACCCTGCTCAGACCCGACGAGGGACACGCCACGGTGGGCGGGCTCGACGTCGTACGGCACGCCGCCCGGGTGCGCCGCCTGATCGGCCTGACCGGGCAGTACGCGTCGGTCGACGACGACCTCACCGGCACGGAGAACCTCGTGCTCATCGGGGAACTGCTCGACCTGCGCCGCGGGGAGGCCAAGGCGAGGGCCGCGGAACTGCTGAAGGAGTTCGGGCTCGCCGAGGCGGCGGGGCGGGCGGCCAAGACGTACTCGGGCGGCATGCGTCGCCGCCTCGACCTCGCCGCCGGTCTCGTCGGCCGCCCCTCCGTCGTCTATCTGGACGAGCCGACGACCGGTCTGGACCCGGCCAAACGTGACGACATGTGGAGCGTCATCCGCTCGCTGGCCGCCGACGGGGTCACCGTGCTGCTCACCACGCAGTATCTGGAGGAGGCCGACGCCCTCGCCGACAACATCTCGGTCATCGACCACGGACGGGTCATCGCGAACGGCACCCCGGCCGAACTCAAACACGTCGTGGGCGGACAGACGATCCTCGTCCGGCCCTCGGACCCGGCCCGGCTGGCGGACGCCGCCGCGCTCGTCGGCGCGGTGGTCGGCCGCACCCCGGAATCACCGGGCCGGGGCGTGATCACCGTTCCGGTCGAGAGCGACACCGCGTTCACCGAGGTCGTACGGCGGCTCGACCAGGAGCGGATCTCGGTCACCGAGCTCAGCCTCCGGCTGCCCAGCCTGGACGAGGTCTTCTTCACGCTCACCGGACGTCACGCCGAGGAAGAGGAGAACGCGGCATGACCCTCACCGTGGAACGCGCGCAGGCGCCGGCGCCACTCAGGAAGCGGCCCTTCGGGCTGGTACGGCACAGCCTCGCGCTCGGCAGGAGGAGCCTGACCAAGACGCTGCGCACCCCCGAGCAACTGCTCGACGTGACGCTGCAGCCGATCGTCTTCGTGCTGATCTACGTCTATCTGCTCGGCGGGGCGGTGGCCGGCTCCACCCAGGACTACCTGCAGTTCCTGCTTCCCGCCATCCTGGTGCAGACGGTGATGTTCGCCGGGATGGCCACCGGGGTGAACCTCAACACCGACATCGACAAGGGGGTCTTCGACCGGTTCCGCAGCCTGCCGATCGGCCGGTCCGCACCGCTGATCGGCTCGGTGCTCGGCGACCTGGCGCGCTATCTGGTGGCCGTCGTCTCCCTGCTCGCCTGCGGCCTCCTGCTGGGGTTCCGTATCCAGACCGACCCGCTCTCCGCGCTCGCCGCGTGCCTGCTCACCGTCTTCTTCGCGTTCAGCCTGAGCTGGGCGTTCGTCCTGATCGGGATGCTCATGCGCAGCCCGGGCGGGGTGCAGGGGACGGCCTTCCTGGTGCTGTTCCCGCTCACCTTCGGCACCAGCATGATCACACCGAAGGAGACCCTGCCCGGCTGGCTGCAGACCTGGGTGGAGCTCAACCCGGTCGCGCACGCGATGGACGCCTCGCGCGCCCTGATGCTGGGCGGGCCGGCGACGGGCCCGGTGATGTGGACGCTGCTGTCCTCGGTGCTCTTCCTCGCGGTGTTCGCGCCGCTCGCGGTCCGCGCCTACCGCCGCCGTACCTGATCGAGCGCGGCGGTCCGGTCGAGCGCCATGCCCCGCGCGTGGGCGGCGTCGTAGGCGGCGTCGCCCAGCTCGTCCCTGAGCCGCCGGACCAGCCCGGCGATCTCCAGGTTGAACCGGTCGGGGGCGCCGCGGAGCCGCTCGGCGACGCCGAGGGTCTCCGCGGCCCCCGCCAGGTCGCCCTCGCGGGCACGCAGGGCCGCCGCGGCGACGCCGACGTGGGCCAGGACCGGCATGTCCTTCCCCTCGACCGCCCAGTCGGTCGCCTCGGTGACCCACCGTTCCGCGGCCACGAGGTCACCGCGGTCCACCGCCAGATGCGCCATCGCCCGCAGGATCAGCGCGCGGAACTGCGGGGCGACGAACCCGATGTCCTCGATGCCGGTCGCCGCCGCCTCGTAGTGCCGCTTCGCCCCGACCAGGTCGCCCGCACGGCGGTCGAGGTCCCCCAGCGCGAGATGGGCGAACGCGATGTTCCGCTGTGACCACCGCCGCTCCCCTGGCCGCGTCATCGCCAGGAGTTCGGCACGCGCCCGGTCCACGTCGCCCTGCTGCGCCCGCGCGCCGGCGAGCGTGATCCGCTGGTGTACGGCGTGGTCGTCGGGGTTGAGCTCCCCCAGCAACCGGATCGCCTCCTCCATCGTCTCGACGGCCTCGTCGAAGTCGCCGAAGACCAGGTGTGCCTCGGCCAGCGAGCTCAGCACCTGGGCGAGCCCCCAGCGGTCCCCGAGGGCACGGAACCCGGCGGCGGCGGCGAGCAGGTCGCGGCGCCTTCCCACCTGGTCCCCCTCGTTCTCCAGGAGCGCCGACCTGATCATGAAGAGCATCGCGCGGGTCCACGGGTGGGGATGCGACATCCGTCGCTCGACGGCGGCCACGCCCCGGACGACGTCGTCGGTGAAGATCGCGAAGATGGGTTCGATCAGGGCGAGGAACGGGTCCCCGGTGTCGGGAGCAACGACCTCGGCCAGCGCCCCGAACCGCTCGACGACCTCCTCCACGCCCTCGTGCTCACCGGAGAGCATCCTGTTGATCAGGTGGAAGGCGGTCGCGACCGACCGGCGCTCCGAGGAGACCTCACCGGGAACGTCGAGGGCGAGACGGAGCCGGACCACGGCCTCTGCGTGGCTTTCGCGCATCATCCAGAAGGTGCTCAGCGCGGCGGCCAGCCGTACCGCCGTGTCCGCGTCACCCGTGTCGGCGGCGAAGTGCAGGGCGGCGAGCAGGTTGTCGTGCTCGGTCTCCAGCACGGCGAGCCAGACCAGCTGCCGCTCCTCGCGCAGAAAGGGTTCGGCCGTCTCGGCGAGGTCCAGGAAGTACGCCGCGTGCGCGGCCCGCACCCGGGCGACCTCCCCGTTCTCCGCGAGCCGCTCCAACCCGTACTCCCGGATCGTCTCCAGCATCCGGTAGCGCGGCTGCGGCGCCTCGACCACCTGCAGCAGCGACCTGTCCACCAGCACGCCGAGCAGGTCCAGGGCCGTACCCGGCTCCGCGCACACCCGCTCGGCCGCCTCCACCGAGATCCCGCCGGGAAACACCGCGAGCCGCTCGGCGAACCGGCGTTCGTCACCGAGCAGGTCCCAGCTCCAGTCGACGACCGCGCGCAACGTCCGATGGCGCGGCAGCGCGGTACGGCTGCCACCGGTCAGCAGCCGGAACCTGTCGCCGAGACGCTCGGCCACCTGCGGCGCGGTCAGGGAACGCATCCGCGCCGCGGCCAGCTCGATCGCGAGAGGCAACCCGTCCAGCCGCCGGCAGATCTCCACCACGGCCGCGACGTTCTCCTCGGTGACCGCGAAGCCGGGCCGTACGGCGGCGGCCCGCTCGGCGAGCAGCCGTACCGCCGGGCTGGTCACCGCCTGCCGCACCGAGGCGTCCCGCTCGGGCAGCCCGAGCGGGGTGACCGGGCACAGCACCTCGCCGAGTATCCCGAGGGGTTCCCTGCTGGTGGCGAGGACCCGTAGCCCGGGGCAGCGCCCCAGCAGGTCTTCCGCCAGGTGGGCCACGGCATCGACCAGGTGCTCGCAGTTGTCCAGCACGATCAGGGTCTCGGCGCGCGAGAGCGCCTCGACCAGGCGGCTCGTCGTGTCCCTGGGCACCCCCTGGGGATCGAGCACCCGGGTGCCGAGCGCGCCGAACACCGCCTGGGGCACGTCGGCCGTGTCGGTCACCGCCGCGAGTTCCACCAGCCAGGCACCACCGGGCCACCGCTCGGCGAGCCCTCCGGCGACGGTGGTCGCGAGCCGGGTCTTGCCCGCCCCGCCGGGACCGACCAGCGTGACCAGCCGCCCCTCCGCCAGCGACGCGCCGACCCGCCGCACCTCGGCCGTACGCCCGACGAAGCTGGTCAGCGCGGTCCGCAGGTTGCCCTTCTGCCGGCGGGCGGGCTCCGCCTCGCCCTCCTGGAGCAGCGCGAGGTGAATCTCCCGCAGCTCGGGCCCCGGGTCGGCCCCCAGCTCCTCCGCCAGACGGAGCCTGATCCTCTCGTAACCGGCCAGCGCCTCGGCCTGACGCCCCTGGGCGTGCAGCGCCCGCAGCAGCAGTCCCTGCAGCCGCTCTCTCAGCGGATGACGGGTCGCCGCCTCGGAGAGTTCGGCCACCAGGTGAGCGTGCCGCCCGGCCGCCAGGTCCGCCTCCGCCCGGTCCTCGATCGCGGCCAGCCGCGCCTCCTCCAGACCGGCCGCGTACGCCGTGGCGAAGGAGGCTCCGGCCGCGTCCGCCAGCGCGGGACCTCGCCAGAGCCCGAGCGCCTCACCGAGCAGGGATCCGGCGGCCTGCGCGTCCCCGCCGTTCAGCGCGCGCCTCCCCGCCCGCGCCAGCCGCTCGAACCGGTGCGCGTCGACGGCCTCAGGCGGCAGGTCGAGCCGGTAACCGCCACGATCCGACCGCAGCACCGAGGCGTCCGGCAGGCTGCGGCGCAGCCTGGCGACGAGCGACCGTACCGCGTTCGCGCGGTCGGCGGGCTGCTCCTGGGGCCAGAGCGCGTCCGACAGCTCGTCGGCGGTGACGACCCGCCCCACTCCCAGTGCCAGCCGGATCAGCAGCACGCGGAGCCGGACACCCCCGATCTCGACGCTCTCACCGGCCGCCGTCACCTCCAGCGGACCCAGGATGCCCACACGCATGCGGCCAACTGTGCCACGCCCCGGCACGACACGGCTCCTGCGTTTCCACGACGCCGCGCACGTCCACCAACCCGCACCTTTACTCTCCGTACCATCGAGATCACGATCTGTCGGCGATAATGGCACGATCGACGGCGCGAAGCCGCGAGCCCGGTCCTTTCACGAGCGGGAGGCCGACGGCAACGGGAGTAGGGGGTTCACGGTGCGGACGCATTTCGATCCGGAGGAGGCCGAGGAGTTCGAGTCGGCGAAGGAACTGCTGGTCCGTCGCTGTCTCGCCTGGGCGGACGAGCGCGGCACGCGGGCCGACGAGGCGATGCTCGCCACGGTCCTGGACGCGCGCCACCGCAGCCGTGACGGGCGGCTCGCCTACTGGGACACGAGACAGGTGCGGCGTTTCCTCCTGGAATGGATCCCCAGGCACCTCGCGGCCGAGCGCGAGACCCTCGCCTCCGCGCCGGAGAACCTGCTCACCCTCCTGCGTTATCTCACCGCGTCCGGCCTGCGCGACCCCCGGGGCGCCTCCCTCGCCGAGCTGGAGTCGGCCGTGGCCGAGGCGGAGGCGGAGTTTCCCGCGGCGCTCGCCGACCCGGCCCGGCAGGGCATCGGGAGACTCTGGGCGCAGACCGCCCTCGACAACGGCTTCGTCCTCGACGACGAAGAGGACATGGCCCGCTTCCAGCACGAGGTCAGCAGCGGCCGGATACAGTTCGACGCCGACGTGGTCGAAGCGCTTCTCCAGGCCGAGTTCGGCGGCGCGGGACCCGACGACGACCGGGCCTTCTCCCAGTGTCCCATCGCCCTCCCCACCGCCGCCGAGCTCGCCGCCGACGCCGCGAGGAGCGAGATCGTACGGCAGCTGACCGCCCTGACCGGCTGGGTGGGGAAGGACGGGCGCCCCCTCACCAAGACCGGAGACCTGCGGGCGGCCGACGCCCGCGAGCTGGCGGAGCTGCTGGACATCGGGGAGCCGGATCAGCGGGCACGCGCGTCCGGCACCCGCGAAGCGACGGAGCCGCCGAACGCGGAGAAGCGGGATCCGGAGGCGCTACCGGGCACCGGGGAGGGGGATCCGGCGCACCTGCCCGGCACCGGGGAGCGGGATCAGTGGGCGCGCGGCTCCACGGAGACGCCCCGGTTGGACCTCCTGCTGGCCTGGGCGAAGAAGGCGGGCCTGGTGCGGGTGCTCAAGGGACGCCTGGTCCCGGTGGCCAAGGCCGCCCCGCTGCTGCGCGACCCGGAGGCGCTGTGGCGGCGCGCGTTCGAGGCCGTCTTCGAGCTGGGCGCCGCGATCTGCGCGCCCACCTCCGGGAGGGTCGGCTTCTCGATGCTCGTCACGGCGTTCGACGAGCTGCTGCCCGACGTGCTGAACACGATGTACAGCCTGCCGGCCCCGATCCCCGTCGCCCGGCTGCAGGAGACCGTGTGGCTCGCCTGCCAGGAATACTTCCTGCTCGACTTCGCGGAGAACGGCTCCCGCCAGGACGTCTGGCGCCGACGGGTCGACGAGGATCTCCTCGTGGTGTTCGACGTCCTCTCCCGCCTCGGTGCCGTCGAGACGAGCCACGGCGTGTCCGACAAGCTGTACTCCAGCGACCTGCGTCCCGGCTTCGTCGAGGGGATCGGCGAGCTCACCCAGGACGACCTGCCGTTGCCGCCCGAGGCGTGCGCCCGGCTCCTGACGCGCCTCGCGGAGCCCGGCCCGCTGGTATGGCTCACGCCGCTGGGCACCCGAGCCGTCCGCGAGCGGCTGCTCGCCGACGGGCGGGACGCCCCGCTGATCGGGGAGCTGGCGGACGCCGAGGCGGGCGAGCTGCTGGGAGTGATCGCCCAGCACTACACCCAGGAGGCGGCGGCCGCCGAGCTCGAAGGCTGGCTCGCGGCGCACGGAGGTGACATCGAGCCGCTCCTGGACGCCATCCGCGCCTGTCCCTTCCGCACCCGCGCCTCCGCCATGCTCTCCGCCCTGACCGAGTCGCTCCCCGACGGCCGGTCGATGCGGGCGAGACTCCGGCACGACCCGGCGCTGGGATCCCTCGTCCTCACCGCCCTCCTGGAGGAGGGAGAGCTGGGCCCCGAGGATCTCACCGCCCGCGAGCACTCGCTGCTCCTCGCCGAGGGGATGGTCATCCTGCTGGAGCTGGGCGGTCCCGAGGCCATCGTGGAGCAGCTCCGCGAGTCGGCGGGCAGGGACGCGCCGGAGTTCGTCGCGGAGGTGCTGGATTCCGGGCATCCCGCGCGGGAGGCGCTGGAGGAGCTGCGCGTGCTGGTGTACGAACCGATGCTGGCCAGGAGCGCCCGGCTGCGGCTCGTGCCCAGCCCGGCGCCCGGCTCACGGGGCCGTGCCAACGGCCGCGGCGGGAAACGCCGACGCTGACGTCTCCGCCGCTGCCACCGGTGACGGCCGGTCGCCGGAGGTCATGACCGGCCGCGCGTCCCTGACGGGGTCGCGACACGCGACCGGGGCCGGAGAGCCGCGCCTCCGCTATGGAGCACCGTGTTCAGGGGATCGGCGCCACCGCTTCGGGGGCATCCCCCTTCCACAACACCAGAATTACGAAAATTAGGACTATCGCCGACAAAACATGATCGATAGCCTCCTTCGACACTTTGTGTGTCAGAAGGAGATATATCCGTGCAAGTACCTCGTGCCCTCATGCTGGCGATCCCCACCGCCGGATCGATCGGCATGGTCGGCGTCGCCCCCGCGGCAGCGGACCCCACCCCCGCGTCCTCCACCGCGGCGGTCGAGGACGAGCTTCTCGGCAAGCTCACCGCCATCCCCGGGCTGACCGTGGTCTCGGAGACCCGGCCGACCGGCTACCGGTTCTTCGTCGGTCGCGCGTCGGAGTCCCTCCCCCACGACGACATGCTCCCCACTCGCGGAAAGCGCTGACCCCCCATGCGTATCACCAGGCCACTCACCGCCCTCGCGGCCGTCTCGATGACCGCCGCCCTGCTCACCGTGCCCGCCGTACCCGCCGGTGCCACCTCCGACGGCGCCGTCGGCAGTGCCACCGTGGTGCCGCTCCAGGTCACCGGAGCCCCGGCCAAACGGTTCAACCTGATCATCATGGGTGACGGCTACACCGCGAGCGAGCAGTCCACGTTCGCCGCCGACACCGACCAGCAGCTCAACGTGATGTGGTCCATCGAGCCGTACAAGTCCTACCGCAACTACTTCAACGTCTACCGGGTGGACATCGTCTCCGGCGAGTCCGGCATCGGCTGTGACCCCGACCTGTCCGCGGGGAGGAAGAACACCCCGCTGAGCATGGCCTTCTGGGGCGGCTGCAACCCCTCCAGCGTCCAGCGGCTGATCACCATGAGCAACTCGGCCGCCAACACCTACGCCAACCTGGTGACCGGGACCAGCAGCGCCAACCGGCAGATCCTGGCCCTGGGCAACAGCGGCACCTACGGCGGGGCGGGCGGCGCCTACGCCACCTCCTCCGGCCACAACTCGATGTCGGCCCTCATCGCGCCGCACGAGATCGGCCACTCGCTGGGCGGCCTGCAGGACGAGTACACCTACTACACGCGCGGCGTGGAGGGCGGCGCCTACACCGGAGCCGAACCCAGCTCCGCGCACCACACCCTGCTCACCGAGCAGCAGATCGCCGACCAGCGCAGGAAGTGGTGGCGCTGGCTGGGCGAACCCAGCGAGGCCGGCGGCACCATCGGCCGCCACGAGGGCGGCCTGTACTTCGGCACAGGGGTCTGGCGGCCCAGCGAGCACTCCATCATGAGGACGCTCGGCTACTACTACGACCAGGTCAGCCGCGAGATCATGACCCAGAGGATCTCCGCCAAGACCGGCCTCATCCAGGACGGCACGCCGGCCACGTCGCCGGTCGGCGCCGACCGGGTGCTCTGGGTGGAGCCGCTGCACCCCAACAGCCACTCGCTGACCACCGTCTGGAGCGTCAACGGCACCGACCTGCCGGGCGATCGCACCACCCTCGACCTCCGCACGCTGAACCTGCCGGCCGGCACCCACACGGTCAAGGCGACCGTCACCGACCCGACCGACTTCGTACGAGACCCGGCCATCCGCTCCGGCGCCCTCACCGCCACCCGCACCTGGACGGTGGACACCACCGTGACCACCGTCCCCGCCGAGGTCGGCCCCGGCCTGCTCTCCTCCACGCCCACCAACCAGGCGGTCGGCCACGACGAGGTCGTCTACGTCGAGACCACCCACCCCGACGACAACGTCCCGACCGTCACCTGGACGCTGGACGGCAGGCGGCTCGACGACAACGACGGGGACCTGGACCTGGGAGAGCTCACGCTCACCCCCGGCAACCACACCCTCACCGCCACCTCCGGCGGCGACAGCCGAACCTGGACCGTCGACAACACGCCGCCCACCACCGGCTACCGGCTCTCCGAACCCCTGGTCTCCTCCGGTGACACCTACGTCTACAACGGCCCCTTCACCATGAGGCTCACCGGCGACGACGACCAGGACGGGTACGTCGTCAGCGAGTCCCGGGTGGACGGCGACGGCTGGTTCAACTACTTCGGCTGGCCGACCTCCGCCGACCTGCCGTGGACGTTCAGCGAGAGCGGCACCGTCATCGACAGCCTCACCTTCGGCAAGCTGCCCCGGGGCAGGCACACCGTCGAGTACCGCTCGATCGACCCCAGCGGCAACTACGGCACGGCCGAGAACTTCACGGTCACCACCCTCGCGCCGCCGCCCGCCTGCACCACCACGGTCACCGGCACCGTGAACGGGACGCTCCCCGTCCGCTCCGGCGTCACCTGCCTGAACGACGCCCGGATCAACGGCGGGGTGACCGTCTCGGCGGGCGCGTCCCTGGTGGTGACCGGCGGCACGATCAACGGAGCACTCACCGCGACCGGCGCCGCCGAGGTGCACCTGCTCAAGGCACAGGTCAACGGCGCGGTCTCGATCTCCGGCACCACCGGCCGGCTGATCATCGCCGGCGCCGATTTCAGGGGCGCGGCGGTGCTGAACGGCAACACCACCGCCGACGCGCTCGTGATGGCGGGCAGCAGCGTCCGCGGCGCGCTGGCCTGCAGCGGTAACACGCCCGCGCCGTCCAACGCCGGGGTGGCCAACCAGATCACCGGCAGCGGCCAGTGCGCCGGCCTCGTCGACCCCCGCCCCAACCCCCGCGGCAAGACCTACGAGGCCGTGGTCTCCAGCACCATCCCCGAGAGGGGCATGTACGAGCACAACCACAACTGACCCACTCGACCGGCGGGGCGGCCCCACCAACGGGCCGAACGGGGCGGCCAAGTCGCCCCGCCCCCACAACCGACACGTGTGAACGGCGGGACGCCCCCACAGGGGCGTCCCGCCTCCGTGTTCTCAGAGACCGTCCCGACCGCACGACCGGACACCGTCCACGGTCACCCCAGGCACCCCAGGCACCCCAGGCACCCGGGGCACTCCCGAAGTCGCGCTCACGTTCACCGCAGCACGAGCGTGCCGTCCGGTTCGAGGTCAACGCGTGACCCGAAGTTCCGGCCGACCCGGTCGAGAACCCCCCGCAGCCATTCGGAGTCCTCCTCCGAGGCGTGCTGGAGCCGCATCCGGCGGGCCCGCAGGGGCACCATCCGCAGACCGGTCAGGTGGCCCGAACCGGGCTCCACCGACGCGAAGTACAGCAGCCGCAGATCGTCCCGGTACTCCTCGTAGCCGACGATGCCCTCGTAGTCGTCGACGAGGTCACCGCAGCCGTACAGGATGAGCCGATCCCGGTAGACCTCGACGGGCCGGGGATGGTGCGAGGAGTGCCCGTGCACCACGTCGACCCCGCCGTCGACCAGCCGGTGCGCGAAGCGCGTCTGCTTCCGAGGGACGTGGTAGCCCCAGTTGGAACCCCAGTGGATGGAGACCACCGCGACGTCACCGGGACGCCTGGCCCGCCGCACCCGGTCGGCCAGCTCGGCCGCGGCGGCCTCCGACAGCTCGGGCACGAAATCGACCCCGGCCCGGTCCGGCGCCGCCGCCCATTCCGGCGGGACACCGCTGGACTCCGTCCCGCAGGCGAAGACCAGGACCCGCCCTCCCCCCGCCACGGGGACGACCGCCGGTCGCCTCGCCTCGCCCACCTCCCGGCCCGCCCCCACCGACCGCAGCCCCGCCCCGGCGAGGACGTCGAGCGTCTCCTCCAGCCCCCGTCGACCGAAGTCCATGACGTGGTTGTTCGCCAGCACGCAGGCATCGGGCCGGGCGACCGCCAGGCAGGGAAGGTTGGCCGGACTCATCCGGTAGTTCACGGCCTTCCCCGCCGCGAAGTCGTCGCTCCGGGTGACGCTCGTCTCCAGGTTCACCACCCGGACCTCCGGCGCGGCCTCCGCCAGCACCCGCAGGGCATCCCCCCACGGCCAGGAGAAGCCGACCGGCCAGGGAATCCGGCCGTTCGCCGCCTCCGCGAGATCAACGTAGGTCATGGCGTCCTGGACATACTCCTCCCGCAGCGTCGGGTCACCCGGATGAGGAAGGATCTGATCGACGCCGCGGCCGAGCATGACGTCCCCACAGAGGAACAACGTCACCGGATCGGTACGCACACCTCCAGGCTAGGCGGCCTCGTCCGCCGGTCACGGACGTACCGCCGACTCGCACACCGTTCCGGCGGAAAAGGACGGCCGGGATGTGCCAAGCCCCGCACCCGACCCACGGGGCCGCCCCAGCGGCCGCGGCGGGAAACCCGGGCACCGACAAAGGCCCGCATGCGGATCACGTCACCGCCGGACCCAGGGGAAGCGCGTACTCGATCGAACGACGTTCGATCCCGAACCCGGCGCGGGTGTAGATGCCGAAGGCCCCGGTCGGATTGTCGGCGTCCACCCCCAGCCCGGCCTTGTCGTACCCCTGCTCGCGGAACTCGCGCAGCGCGTGCGCGAGCAGCGCGCTCGCCACCCCCCGGCCCCGCCACTCGCGCAGGGTGCCGATGATCTGAATCCATGCCTCGCGGACCCCGGTCGCCTCGGTGTCGGCCTCAAAATAATGGGTGAGCAGCACACCCACGCTCTCCCCCGCCGCGTCCAGCGCGACGAAGGAGCTCTCCGGTCGGAACACCTTCACCCCGACGATGCTGTTCCGCCAGGACTCCGGCGTGTGCTGGACGCTCCCCCAGTGGTCGACGAACGAGCGGTTGCGCACCTGGAGGACCGCGTCCTCCAGATCATCCCGGTAGGTGACGATCCGGAGCCCGTCCGGCGGCGAGACCTCCGGCAGCTCGGCCCCCAGGTCGAGGCTCATCCCGTAGAACCATCGGGCCGGCTTCATCCCGGCCCCGACGACCAACGCCCGCAGTCCCTCGTTGCGGCTGTCCACCTCGACATGGAGTTCGAGCGGCTGCCCGGGAAATCGGCGCTCGTGCAGCACCGGCGTGTTGCCGATCGCCCACTCCAGCAGGTGCCTGCCCAGCCCCCGGCGCCGGTACTCCGGACGCACCCCGCCCCACAGGCTCATCAGATGCACCGGTTGAGCCGTGGCCCGGCTCATGGTCATCCCGTACGCGACCAGTCGGCCGGACTCCCACGCCGCCAGCGTGCCCTCGACCGGATCGAGCAGCGGGTTGGCGAGCTCCTCGGCGAGGTCGTCCGCGTCGACCCTCCCCCCGACCTGATCGACCTCGTCGATCGCCGCCAGCAACTCCGCCCACGCCTCAAGGTCGTCTTTGGTCAGCGGAGCCCACTCGAAGGTCATGACCACCGAGCGTAGAAGCAGGCCGCTTTCCCCGGCCACCCGTTTTCCCTCCGTCTGAGATGCGCCGCGCAACGCGCGGTATAGCCCGTCGGGTGGCGCCCGTACGGGGCGGGCGTGTCGGGTCGTCGTGGCGAATCGTGGCGAATCGTGGCGGAGAACAGGAGGATGATCTCCATGCCTGGGATGAGGGTGGCTGGTCTCGATGGGTACAGACGTGGCTGTGTCTCAGCGTGAAATCACCCAGGCGGGTGTCCATGTCTCGGCGGTGTCGTGGCCGGCTGTGGTGGCGGCGAAGTGGGCGCGGAGGGCGGCCAGTGCCGGGTGGGGATTGATGTGGTGCCACAGGAGCGAGTGCGGGTAGACGGGCGTCGGGTCGGTCACCGGGATACGGCGCAGGCCGTGGCCGGTCGGCCAGACCAGGCGGGTGTGTTCGCCCATGAAGGTGGCCAGGGCCGGGGTGTCGGCGATGGTGTCGAGGAGCGCGTCGGAGCCGAAGTTGGGTCCGGTCGCCTCGATGGTGAGGCCGAACTCGGCGACGAGGTCGTCGTAGTAGGCGGCCCACTCGGTCCCGGGGACGATGCCGGGCATCCAGATCCGGTGCCCGGCGAGCTGGGCGACGGTCACCGACCGGGCGTCGGCCAGCGCGTGGGCGGGCCCGGTGAGGAGCTGGAGCGGCTCGTCGAGCACCCGGACGGACTCGATGCCCGCGGAGAGGGACCGTCCGGGCATGGCGACGGCGCGGAAGGACGCGTCGATCGCCCCGCAGACGAGGGCGGCGACGGCCGTCTCGACATCGGACAGCATCACCACGTCGAGCTCGATCCCGGGGTGCGCGCGGTGGAAGGCCCGCATCAGGCCTGAAGGCGCGGTGCGCGAGGCGATCACGTCGACGCGCAGTGGACGGCCGCCGGGACGCACGGAGGCGACCGCGCGCTCGGTGACGCGCAGCAGCTCCCGGGCGTGGGGCAGGAACGCCTGCCCGTCGATGGTGAGCCGGGCTCCGCGCGCGGTGCGGGTGAACAACCGCACCCCGAGGTCCTTCTCCAGCCCGGCGACGCGCTTGGAGACGGCCTGCTGGGTGATCGACAGATCCGCGGCGGCGTCCTGGAACCGGCCGGTGTCCACGACGGCGACGAACGTGCGCACGGCATCGAAATCCAACACCCGCCTGACCATATCCAACAACCGGCTGTTGTGCGGTTCCGGCCAGACGGTTGTTTGACCTGCCCTCTTGCTCCCCGCTTTCATCTCACAGGTCAACAGATGGTTGCTCTCAAGGGATGGCGAGGCGCACGGTGGGAAGGTCGCCCGGCCGGCGGTTCGGATGGTTCTGGGCCGCGTACGCGGCGAGCACGTTCGGTACATGGCTCGCGTTCGACGCGTTCGCCCTGATCGCGATTCTCGCCCTGGACGCGGGGCCCACCGAGGTGTCGGCGCTGGCCGCGACGGGACTCGCGGTCGCAGCGGTGGTCGCGGTGCCGCTCGGGCCGTGGGTGGAGTTCCGGCGCAAACGGCCGGTGATGATCGCGATGGACCTGATCCGGTGCGCGGCGCTGATGAGCGTTCCCGCCGCCTACCTGCTCGACCGGCTGAGCCTCGCCCAACTCCTGGTGGTGGCCGTCGTCGTCGGTGCCGCCGACATCGCCTTCACCGCCGCGAGCGGAGCGTGTCTGAAGGCGCTCGTCCGCCCCGAGGACCTGCTCGTCGCGAACGGCCGACTGGAGGCGACGACCTGGACCGCCACCGCGCTCGGGCCACCGCTCGGTACCGCCGCGATCGGGCTGGTGGGCCCGGTGACGAGCGTCGCGGCCAACGCGGTCAGCTTCCTGCTGTCGGCCGCCGGGATCCGCGCCATCGGCGGGCAGGAACCACGCCCCGCGCGAACCACCACCTCGTCCCGCCCTGGAGCCGGTGACCTGCTGGAGGGCTGGCGCCACATCCTCGCGAGCCCGGCGCTGCGCCCGTTGTTCTTCAACACCGTCCTGGTCAACGGCCTGATCATGGCGGCCTCACCGCTGCTCGCCGTCCTCATGCTCGGCGACCTCGCCTTCACCCCCTGGCAGTACGGCCTCGCCTTCGGCCTCCCCTGCGTCGGCGGCCTCATCGGCTCGCGACTGGCCCGCCCACTCCTCGCCCGGTTCGGACACCACAGGGTCATGCTCACCGCCGGGACGCTGCGCGCGTGCTGGCCGCTGGGACTGGCCTTCGTCCACCCCGGCCCCACCGGCCTCCTCCTCGTCATCACCGTCGAACTCGGGCTGATCACCTGCATGGGCGTGTTCAACCCGGTCTTCGCCACCTACCGGCTCCAA
Source organism: Streptosporangium sp. NPDC000509 (assembly GCF_042898365.1). Classification (NCBI taxonomy): domain Bacteria; kingdom Bacillati; phylum Actinomycetota; class Actinomycetes; order Streptosporangiales; family Streptosporangiaceae; genus Streptosporangium; species Streptosporangium sp. NPDC000509. Next base: position 771,861 of record NZ_JBIAYX010000001.1, read on the forward strand.
CAGCTCCCGCCGGATCGGGTCGCTCGCACCCTGGCCGCCTGGTCGATCACGAGTAAGGCCACCATCGCGGCCATGACCGGCGCGTGGGGCCTGCTGGCCGGCCTCACCGGTCCCCGCACCGCGATCGCGATCGCCGGACTCCTCCTTCTCACGACAGCGGCCTGCCTGTCAGGCGTGCCCGGTGATGAGATCTGCGAGCCGGGCGAGGAACGATGTACGCGAGCGGGTACGCTCTCTGGCGTCGGCCGCCCGGTAGAGGCCGTACATCGCGTGCACCCCAAGCCAACGCAGCGGCTCGGGTTCCCATCGCCGCACCGTCCTGTCCACCCACGGCAGGGAGATGAGCCGGCTCTCCTTCCGCAGGATCAGGTCGCGGAGCGTGCGGCCGGCCAGGTTGGTGGTGGTGACGCCGTGGCCGGTGTAGCCGCCCGCCCAGCCGAGCCCAGTGGCGTGGTCCACGTGCGCGGTCGAGCACCAGTCTCGGGGCACACCGAGCACACCGGACCAGGCGTGCGCGACCGTGGACGTGGCCGCGCCGGGGAAGAAGTCCAGGAGCAGGGACCACAGTGCGTCGACAGTCTGGGCGGGGGTGTGCCCGCGCGCGTCGATCCGTGAGCCGTACAGGTAGGGCTTGCCCCGGCCGCCGAAGGCGATGCGGTCGTCGGCGGTGCGCTGGGCGTACATGTAGTAGTGCGCTTCGTCTCCAAGCAGGTCGCGGCCCTGCCAGCCGACCTCGTCCCAGAACGCAGCGGGCAGCGGCTCTGTGACGATCATTGAGCTGTTCATGGGCAGCCACTGTCGGCGCAGGCCGGAGATGCCCGCGGTGAAACCCTCTGTCGCCCGGATCACGTACGGCGCGCTGACCGTGCCGTACGGCGTGATCGCGCGGTGTGGAGCCAGTTCAGTCACCGGCGTGCCCTCGAAGATCCGCACGCCGAGACCCCGGACGACCCGCGCCAGCCCTTGGACGAGCTTGGCCGGTTGGACTCGGGCGCAGTGCGGGCTCCACGACCCGGCCATCGCCCCGGCCACTCGCAGCCGCTCGCCCGGCTCGACCAGGCGCAGATCCTCCTCCTCGAAGCCCCAGGAGCGCATGCGCGTCACCGACGCGCGCAGCCGGGCGGCCTGGGCGGTACCACGTGCGACGTTCAGCACGCCGCCCTTGACGATGTCGGCGTCGATGCCCTCCTTCGCGCAGACCGCGATCACCTCGTCCACGGAGGTGATCATCTCCCGCTGCAGCCGCACGACCGCGTCGTGGCCGTGGGTGCGTGCGTAGCGTTCGTGTGAACCGGCCAGGTTCGCGGTGAGCCAGCCGCCGTTACGGCCGGACGCGCCGAACCCGGCAAACTCTTTCTCCAGGATCACCACGTCCAGCGAGGGATCGGCCTGTTTGAGGTAGTAGGCGGTCCACAGGCCCGTGTAACCGGCGCCCACGATCACCACATCCGCCGACAGGTTGCCGTCCAGGCGGGGCCTGAGGTCGGGGAGCCCTTCCTCCCTGTACCAGTAGGAGACCTCCCCGTTGACGAAGCCGACGTCAGCGGACACGCTGGCCATCCTTGATCACGGCTGTGATCCGCTCGGGGCGGATCACGACGTCCAGGTCCTGGCGCGGGTCAGCGGGCAGGAGCACGAGGTCGGCGAACCTGCCCTCAGCGACCATGCCGATCTTGGACTCCATGCCGACCAGCCGTGCCGCGACGCTGGTGGCGCTGCGCAGGCAGGTCTCGGCGTCCACTCCGGCGTCGCGCATGTAACCCAGTTCGTCGGCGCTGCGACCGAACGGCGTCATCGGCTCGGAGAAGCAATCGGAGCCCATGGCCACCTGTACGCCGGTCGCGACCGCGAGGTTGAGGCTCTCCTCCGCGATCACCAGCAGCCGCTTGGACGTCTCACGCTGCTCGGGGGTGATCTCGGGACCTTCCCAGCGTACGTACCTTTGGAGCACCGACAAGGTGCTGACCAGGGTGACGCCGCGCTCCCGCATCGCCCGACAGACGCCCTCGTCGAGCTGGAAACCGTGTTCGATCGCGTCCACGCCCGCCTCGACGGCGGCGTAGGTCGCAGCCAGGGACTCGCAGTGCGCGCCGACGGGCAGGTCGATGGCGTGTGCCTCCTCGACGATCGCGGCGAGTTCGTCAGGCCCGTAGTGCACGTGCTCGGGGTCGTCTCGCTCGGACAGCACGCCGCCGCTGGCCCACACCTTGACCCAGCGACCGCCCTCGCGGGCCACCGTGCGCACGGCTCGCCGCAGGTTGGTGGGACCGTCACTGATCAGCGCCATGAACGGCTGCTCACGCACCCAGGTCATCGGCAGCGTATGGCAGTCGCCGTGCCCTCCGGTGCGCGACAGCCCGAGGTAGGCGGGCACCACGCGCGGTCCCTCGATGTCCCCGGCGTCGATGACCTGGCGTAGCGACGGGCCCAACGTGCCACCGGCCTCGCGCACGGTGGTGAAGCCGGAGCGCAGGATCTTGCTCACGTCGGAGACCGAGCGCAGCGCGTTGGGCAGCCGCGGATCCACCACCCAGTGCACGGGATGCGGGGTACGGGCGCCCCACAGGTGGATGTGGCAGTCGATCAGGCCGGGGATGACCCAGCCGCCCTGCCCGTCGAGTATGTCGGGCGCGTCCGCCGGGAGCGGGGCGATGGCTGCGATCCGGCCGCCGGAGACGCTCACCCCCGTGTCGTGGACGACGGTGCCGTCACCGGTCCAGACGTTGACGTTGGCGATGCCGTCGATGGTGTTCATGGTGCTCCTCACAGGCTGATGGACCGGCGCAGGCCCGTACCGGCTACGGGCACGCCGTCACGCAGGACCAGCGCGATCTTTTCGGGACCGACGATGGCGTTCAGGTCGTCCAGAGGGCTGGTCCGGCTGGTGACGATCAGATCGGCGATCTTGCCGACCGTGACGCTGCCCAGGTCCTTCTCTCGCCCGGCGACCCTGGCGCCATTGATGGTGGCGGCGGCGAGGCACGCCTCGGCGGGCAGTCCCGCCTCGCGCAGGGCGAGCAGTTCCTCGGCGTTGGCGCCGAATGGGGTGAGTGGCTCGGCGAAGCTGTCGGAGCCGATCGCCACCGTGACACCCGATCGATAGGCGAGCAGCGCGCTGGCGTGCACGGAGGGCAGCAACGTGCGGGCCATCTCGACCTGTGCCTCGGTGATCTCGGGGCCGTCCCAGCGCAGGTAGCGGTGGAGCAGAGCCATGGTGCTCACCACCGGTACACCGCGCTCGGCCATCAGCAGGCAGGTCTCCTCGTCGAGGATGAAGCCGTGCTCGATGACATCGACGCCGGCCCGCACGCAGGCCTTGATCGCGCTCGGGAACTCCACGTGCGCGCCGACGGTCATGCCCAGGGCATGCGCCTCGCGGCAGATGACCTCCAGCTCTTCGACGCTGAAGTGCAGGTGCTCGGGAGAGTCGTGATCCGACAGCGCGATGGCGCCGCTGGCCCAAATCTTCACCCACTCGCCGCCTTCCCTGGCGGCCATCCGGACCGCCGTACGGACCTCGTCGGGGCCGTCGGCGATCCTGGCCATGTACGGCTGCTCGCCCACCCACGCGATGGGCAGACTGTGGCAGTCGCCGTGCCCGCCGGTTCGGGAGATGCCCAGGTGAGCGGGTATCACCCTCGGCCCGGCCACCTCCCCTTCGGCGATCGCGTCGCGCAGGCCCGGGCCGAGCGGGCCGCCGGCTTCGCGCACGGTGGTGAATCCCGCGTCCAGGACGCGGCGCAGGTCGCCGACGGCGCGGAACCACGACAGCGGCGACTGGCCGACGACCCAGTGCACGGGATTGGGAGAGCGGGCCCCCCAGGAGTGCATGTGGCTGTCGATCAGTCCGGGCAGCACCCACCGGCCGTCGCAGTCGACGACGGTCTCCGCCGAGCCTCCGGTACCTGCCGGAACGATCTCGGCCACCCGGCCGCCGGTTACCAGGATGTCGGCGCCGTCCACCGGTTCCGGCAGATCGGGCGACCACAGGACGGCGTTGGCGAGTTTGAGCTGTGCGGTCACACTTGGCTCCGTTCAATTGTGGGGATCTGGGTCGTGGCAGACGCGGCGCTCGCCCCGGGGTCGGCATCCGGTACGACGGCGCCATGCCGAGGGCTCCAGGTCATCCAGGCGCTCTCGCCCGGCCTCCAGTCGACGGGATCGTCCACCGGTTGGGTGATCGAGCCTTCGGCACCGTCCGGTAGCCGGACCGTGACCCGGCGGGTGTGCCCGAGATAGACGACGTCGGTGACATCGACGCCGACGGCGTTGACGCCAACAGGCGCGTCACCACCGTCCGCGGCCAGCGACAGCGACTCGGGCCGGAGCACCAGGGCCACCGTGTCCGCGGAGCCGCTCACGCCCTCCGGCACACCGAGACGCGTCCCGGCGTAGCCGAGTACGCCGTCGCTGCCTGGGCGGCAGCCGCGCAGCACGGTGGATTCGCCCAGGAATCGGGCTACGAAGAGCGAATCCGGGCGGCGGTACAGCTCAGAGGGTGTGCCGACCTGCCGCAGCCGACCGCCATCGAAGATCGCGATGCGATCGGCCATCGACAGCGCCTCGTCCTGGTCGTGTGTGACGCAGACGAAGGTGATGCCGAGCTCCCGGTGCAGGCGTTTGAGCTCACGCTGCAGCCACTCGCGTAGTTGCCGGTCCAGGGCGCCGAGCGGCTCATCCAGGAGTAGCACCCTGGGCCGGTAGACAAGGGCCCTGGCCAGTGCGACGCGCTGCTGCTGGCCGCCGGACAGCTGGGCGGGCAGCCGGCCGCCGAGGTCGTCCAGGCGTACGAGCTCCATGGCCTCCCGGACCCGGGTGGCGATGTCCTGGCGGCCGACTTTGCGCCGGCGCAGCGGGTAGGCGATGTTCTGCGCCGCCGTGAGGTGCGGGAACAGCGCGTAGTGCTGGAAGACGAAGCCGAGGTCGCGCCGGTGGGCAGGTAGTGCGGCCACATCGCGGCCGTCGACCAGGACCCGCCCCGAGGTGATCGAAGTGAACCCGGCGATCATGTTGAGCGTGGTCGTCTTGCCCGAGCCGCTCGGGCCAAGAAATGCCACGAACTCCCCGGCTTCCACGGTCAGGCTCACCTCGTCCACGGCGGCGGAGCCGGGTCCGCCGAATCGTTTGACGAGCCGGTCGAGCCTGAGTGAGGCGCCCTGGCCTGCTGGTGTGGTCATGGAAGCCTCACCTGTCTGTCTTCTTGCGGCGGATCAACGAGGGGAGCAGGAGCAACGCGGTGGTGACCGCGAGAATCAACGTGGCCGCCGCCGCGATCGTGGGATCGACCTCCACGGTGACGCTGTCGTACATCTCCACCGGCAGCGTCCGCAGGGCGGGCGTCTGCAGATAGATGGCGATCACGATGTCGTCGAGCGAGACCACGAACGCGAACACGGCTCCGCTGAGGATGCCGCTCGCGAGCAGCGGCAGGGTGACGGTCCTGAACCGGGTCCAGGCGCCCGCGCCCAAACCGGCCGCCGCCAGGTCGAGGCTGCGGTCGTAGCCGCGCAGGCTCGACTGCACGGTCACCACGACGTACGGCATGGCCAGCATGGTGTGCGCGGCGACGAACCCGATCAGGGTGCCGTTGAGCTGCCAGCGCAGGTAGACCGCGAGCACGGCGACAGCGGTGACGACCTGCGGCATGATCAGCGGGCTGAGCAGCAGCCCGTTGACCATGGTCGCGGCACGTCCGCGCATCCGGGCCAGCCCGTATGCGGCGGCCGTGCCCAGCACCGTGGCGACGAGCGTGGTCGCCAGCGCGACCCACAGCGACGACAGCAGCGCGTCGCGCCAGCCCGGGTCGGTGAAGAATTCCTCGTACCAGCGCAGCGACCAGGTTTTCGGCGGGAACACGAACGACGCCTCGCCGGTGAAGCTCAGTGGGATGACCACCAGGGTCGGCGCGAGCAGCAGCAACGCGGTGGCCGCCGCCCAGGTCCACAACCAGGGTCCGCCGCGGTCCATCTCCCGGCTTCTCATCGGCCCCGCCCGAACAGATCACCGATTTTGATCATCCGGCTCGCCACCACCAGCACCACGGCGGTGGCCACGATCATGATCACGGCCATCGCCCCGGCGGCGGGGAAGTCGCGAAGCTGTTCGACCTTGATGCCGATGATCTGGGCAGCCAACGCGTTCTGCGGGGCGCCGAGCAGAACCGGCGTGATGTAGAAGCCGAGCGCAACCACGAACACGAGGGTCAGCCCGGCGACGACCCCGGGCATCGACATCGGCAAGAAAACCGTCCTGAAAGCGGTGGCCGGACGGGCACCCATTCCCCGCGCGGCTACCACCAGCCCTCGGTCGATGCCCTGCATGGTGCTGTAGAGCGGCAACACCATGAATGGCAGGAGCACCTGCACCATGCCGATCACGACTCCGGGCAGCGTGCCGATCAGCGTCACGTCGTGCATCCCCAGCAGTTCGAACAGCTGGCTGACCGGCCCCCCACGCTGCAGCAGCACCACCCAGGCGAAGGTCCTGGCCATGAGGCTGAGCCAGAAGGGCAGTAGCGCGAGCGCTACCAGCACGGCCCTGGCCCGGTCGCCGACCTTCGTCATCAGGTACGCGTAGGGATAGGCGACGAGCAGGGTGACAGCGCTGACGAGAGCGGCGACCCAGAGCGTACGGCCCATGACGCCGAGCGTGACGCCGTCGTCCAGGAGTCGCCGGTACTGCTCAAGGCCTGGTGAGGGCTCGCTCAGGCTGCGCCAGATCAGCGAGATCACCGGGTAGAGGAAGAAAACCGCCAGGGCCAGCAGCGCCGGCAGGAGCAGCGCCGACGCGGGGTCCGGCCGGGACCGACGGCGGAGTCCCACCGGACCGCTCATGACGTGGTCCACGCGGTCCACTGTGTGACGGCCTGCTGCTGGTTCTGCGCCCACCACTGGGCGTCCTGCCGGACAGACTGCTCGGCGATGGCCGGAGCGGTGACGTTGTAGTCGGCATAGACCTTGTCCAGGTTGGGCTTGGCATCGGAGTTCACCGGGGCATAGGCGATGTTCTCAGCCAGACGCGCCTGGGTCTGCGCGGTGAGCATGTCTTGGATGGCCGACTGGGCCTCCGCGGCGTGCGCACTGCCCTTGGGGATGACCACGGACGCCCACCCGAACAGGTTCTGCTTCCACACCGGCGCGTACGGCGCGCCGTTCTTCACCGCCTCCGCGATGCGGCCCGACCAGATCAGCGACATGTCCGCCTGCTTGGCCTCCAGTTGCTGCTGACTCACCGAAGAGGTCTTCCAGAGGCTCACCTTGCCCTTGAGCGCATCCCACTTCCTCAGCGCCCGCGGAATGTCCAGCGGATAGAGCTGCTCCGACTCGACCCCGTCGGCCAGCAGCGCGGCCTCCAGAGGGCCTGCGGTCACGTTCGCCGGGGCGGCCCGGGTCCCGGGGAACGCCTCCAGATCGAAGAAGTCGGCGAAGGAGGTCGGCGGCTTGTCGGCGTACTTGTCTTTGTTGTAGACGAGCAGCAACGAGTAGCCCCACAGGGGGACCGCGCAGTCGCTGACGGTGCCCTCCGGGAACTTAGCGGTGTCGATACCGGTGAGGTCCAGCTTGACGACCGACTTGCCGCACTCCTGGATGGGGTAGAACGGCTCGGTGTCGACCAGGTCCCACGTGACCTTGCCCGCCTCGACCATCGAGGCGAGCTTGGCGTAGTCGGTCGGAGAGTCCTGGGTCAGCGTGACGCCGTTGGTCTTGCTCCAGGGTTCGAGCCACTGTTGCATCAGCACGTCCTGGCTGACTCCGCCATAGGCGACGAAGGTCAGCGATTTTCCTTCGTCTACGGCCGAGCCGGACCCGCACCCCGCTAGCGCGGTCAGGCCGAGGACGCCGGCCATCAGGGTGGCAAGGGTTCGAGTGGTACGCATGCTGCCTCCAGCTCCTGCGTGCGCAACGTCCCTCAGCGGGTGCCCTTCGCCATGTGACGTGGTTTCCGGACAGTCACGTTGCCTGTTCAGGACCTGAACGTAATCCTTCCAATACATTGCATGCAAGGATGCAGGCAATTTTGTTACACTCAGGAAACACCCCCTCCGCGAGACCGCGGCGGGGCAAAATAGTCGACGTCTCGACGGTTCCCCGGCCTGCCGAGACGAGCGTCCGCCAACACAAGGAGCACAGTGGCCCGCGCGTACTCGATGGATCGTCGTAGCGTCCAGCGTGAGCAGACCCGCGCCCGCCTGATCACGGCGGTCCATGCGCTGATCATCGAGCGCGGGTCGATAGAGGTGCAGATGGCCGAGATCGCCGAACGCGCCAACGTCTCCGTGCGCACCGCCTACAACCACTTCGCCTCCTCCGACGAACTGCTCGGCGCCGCCATGGCCGCCATCACCGAGGAGTTCGCCCAATTAGCGCCCGACACAACCGATATCTCGGACACGCCGCCGCGCGCGGCGTTCCGCGCATTCATCCACGACTGGTACGGGCTGTTCGCGGTGGAGTCCGACAAGCTGGAGGCGATGATGGCCATACGCGAATCCGAGGACTTCGCGGCAGCCCTGGTCGAGGCCCGCAAGCTACGACTGGACCGAGCCACGGACATCCTCACCAGAGCCGCCGAACAGGGGCTCCTACGAGTGCCGCTGCGCGACGCGCAGGCTATGACCTACTGCGCCACCGGATTCGCGTCATGGTCCGCGCTGGTTCCGCAGTTCGGGCTGAGCCAGGAGCACGCCGTCCGGGTGATGACGGAGACCCTGACGCGTGCGTTGTTCACCGACAAATCGGATTGAATTCGCGGCCACAATTCGTTCAGCCGACCTACCTGCGCCCACGACTCGGTGGTGCACCCGGGGCGGCACATCCAACGCCGCCCCTGGTCCTCGCCTGGCCTGACCGACGACGTGCTCGGCTTGGCCCCGCCGCCGGCGGCCGTTGAACCGGAGCCGGCCGACCGCCTGAACAGGGCACCATCGTCGGTCACAACGTCAACGTGGACTGGCGGCTGCTGTCGCTACGCTGCCCCAGCGTCCGTCCGGCTTTCCTGGTCAACACGCTCAAACTCGCCCGCCTCGTGCGTGGGAACACTCAACCGCGAACCCGGACCGCGCTCCTCGCCCACACGGCCTGATCATGGCGGCCTCACCGCTGCTCGCCGTCCTCATGCTCGGCGACCTCGCCTTCACCCCCTGGCAGTACGGCCTCGCCTTCGGCCTCCCCTGCGTCGGCGGCCTCATCGGCTCGCGACTGGCCCGCCCACTCCTCGCCCGGTTCGGACACCACAGGGTCATGCTCACCGCCGGGACGCTGCGCGCGCGCTGGCCGCTGGGACTGGCCTTCGTCCACCCGACCAGACTCCCCAGGAAAGGCGGACACTCGCATGAGCATCACCCCCGCGCCCGACCCCGCACGCACCGCCCTGCTCGTCATGAACTTTCAGCCCGTGATCCTCGCGATGCTCCAGGAAAACGAGAGCGAAGCCCTGCTGGGACGCATGGAAAAGGCCATCGCCGCCGTTCGTACCGGCGGCGGCAACCTCCGCCGAAGGAGGGCCGGATAGGGTGCCGCCGTGGATCTGGACGTCATCCGGCGCGGCATCGACGCGCTCCGCGAGTACGACACGGACCTCGACCTCTTCGGCGCCCGCGAGCACCGCTACCGGTTCGAGCCACCGCTCGACGAGGCCACACTGGAGGACGTCGAGACGCGGATCGGGGTCCGCTTCCCCGCCGACTACCGCACGTTCCTGACCCGGCTCGGCAACGGCGGCGCCGGCCCGTACTACGGGGTCCACGGGGTGCGGCCGAACGCCTCCTGGACGCGGTTCGGCCCGTTCCCCTTCACGGAGGAATGGGAGCCGCCCACGGACGACGAGGGCTACGACGAGGCCATGGAGGCCGCCTTCGAGGGACTGCTGCCGGTCTCCGAACACGGCTGCGGCTACCGCTCCCACCTCGTCGTCAACGGTCCCGCGGCGGGCCAGGTCTGGGGCGACTGGACATGCGTCAGCGAGGCACTCGCCCCGCAGGCCGAGTCGTTCGGCACGTGGTACCACGGCTGGCTGGAGGCTTCGCTGCGCGAGGTGCTGAGCGAGCGGATCGAGGCCACCGTACGCGACGAGACCGGCTGGAGCGTTGACCGGCGGTTGCTCGGCCTCCTCCCGCCACCGCTCGTCCGCAGTGACGAGAAGCCGGAGGCGCAGGTCCCGCGACTGGTCCGCCGCGCCTACCTCGCCCTCTACGAACGCCGCACCGACGACGCCCGCGACCTCCTCGCCGAGGCCCACGCGGTCGGCGCCGAGGGCGACTACGAAGCGGCGCGCCTCGCGCTCGCGCGGGCCGTACTCCTGCGCGAGGAAGGCAGGATCGCCGACGCCCTGACCACCGTGGAGCACGCGATCCCGCGAAACGGCTGGTGGTACGACAGGGCGTGGTTGCACCGCCTGCGCGTCGAGCTGTTGCTGACGCAGAATCGGCTGGACGACGCGCACGCGGCGACCGAGGAGCACATCGCGCGCTGTCCCAACGACGACTTCGGCTACGTACGCCGCGCCCTCCTTCGGGTGCTGGCCGGTGACCCCTCGTCCGCCGAGGAGGTCCTGCGCGCCGACGCCCCGCTCGGAAGGGGAGTCCGCTCGGCGGGCCACCCACGTCCCGCCGACCGCACCCCCGTCGCGCTACGGCTCCGGGCTCGGCGCCTGGCCTGGGAGTGCCGCCGCTGGGGCCACGCCGCCGACGCACCCCGCTTCGACGCGATCGCCGCTGACTGACCGGACTCCAACAACAATCCTCGGCCGTGCGATTCGTGGTGTCATCCTCGGCGGGTCGTCCTCACCCTTCGAGGTAGATCCGCCCAAGGAACGCGCCCCGCTCGGCGCGTTTGGTCTCCGCGACCTTCTCGATGTCCCACCACTCGTACCCGTGGATATGGGCGACGGCCCGCAGCACTTCGAGCACGTCGGCGATCTCCTCCGCGACTTCGGCCGCCGGTGCCTCGCGCAGCTCCGCCGCCTCCTCGAACAGCTTCTCCAGCAGCGCCGCCCGGTAGTCGGCGTCCCCGAGCACGGTCACCACCGGTTCTCTGCCGTGTGCGCGAATGATCTCCGGAATCCGGTCCCGCACGAGTTTCCCCACCTCAGAGCACCCCTTCGCGCACGTACGGCCTCCTTCGGAAAGCCCAGAGACTACCGGGCTCCTCCGTCGTGCGCATTTCTCGGCACGAGCGGCGAAAATGGCGTGTATTTCGGCAAATACACACCAAGAGTGGCGGTCGTTATATGGGGCTAGATCTCTCTCATTGGGAACAGAGCGCGCGGTCCTCGTGGCGGATGGCCGTACTGATAGGGGCAAACAGCCGTACCTACAAGTTCGCCCTCGGCTTCGCGCTCCTGGAGGCCGCCGCCGAAGGCCGGTCGGAGATCCTGCTCCGGGACTTGGCGGTGCCGTACGCAATGGAGTTGGTACGGCATCTCGGCCAGGCACCGCAGGTGTCCCAGAAGGGTGAACTGGGAGAGAAGGACTTCCTCTCGGTGGCCGAGCGAGAAGCAGCGGAGTCGCTCAGGCTCGGGAGTCCCACTGAAGAACTACTGGCGGCGGCCATCAAGTCCATGCCCGAGATGGTGATGCGGAAGTTCCACAACCTGCGTGGCGAAGGAGCGGAGATACCGCATCGCTTCTACGAGGTGACCGGCCGCTCCCACGAACGGGTCGTCCGGTTGAGCAAGGAACTCCGCGACATCGCCCAGTCAGAGCAGGCCCCGACCCTGCGGGGCGAACTGTCGGCCCGCTGGAACATCGTGGAAGCATCTTTTGCCATCGGGATCGGCCGAAGCCTGGTCAAAGAGGGTGTCATCGTGGACATGAGTACCCTGCAGATCACCGATCGACTGCGCCGCCGATCGGTCGCCGGCGTCACGGACGCGGTCATCGGCTTCCAGCGCGGCCTCTGCCTGATCTGCACGGACCCCATCGCGCTGGGCATCGACGACATCGCCGTCGACCATGTGTTCCCCCTCTCGTTCACGAGGCTCCTTCCCTCCGGCAGCAGAGGAACGGCACCTGACCTGGACGCGATCTGGAACCTGGCTCCCACCCACGCGGGGTGCAACGGCCGCAAGAGCAACCGACTCCCCACGGAACAGGAGATGTTCAGAATCGCGCAGCGAAACGTGGGCATCATGCAGTCGCCTCACCCACTCAGAAGGACCTTGGAGCTGACCCTGGAGCACAGCGGATACAAAAACCCCCGGCCAGACGAGTGGTTCACGTTCATTCGGCAGGTACGCGGCCTTTTTTAATGCACTGCCTGCCTTCCGTGGAGCCGGGAGCGGCGGCGTGAGTCCTGGTCATCGCCGCTCCCGGGATCAGGAGGGCAGGCGGCGGTCGGGGAAGGCCGGTGCCCACGGTTGCGTGGGAAGGTGGGCACCGGCCTTCGGGGACGGCCCGTCGTCCGGCACGGGGGAGCTCGGACGCGGGCCGGTCTTGGTGGGCAGCGCGAACCCGACGGCCTTGCCGGGGGCACCGGTGGCGCATATCCGGGTCACGTACGCCCGGCAGCGGCCCTTGGACAGGGCGTGCACCAGCAGCAGCCCTCGGCCGCGCTCGGCGAGCAGGCCCAGATCGGGTTCCTCACCGCAGGCATTCAACCGATCGAGGATGGCGAGGATACCGTCGAGGTCCCGGTCCGCGTCGATGACCTCGCACCAGGACGGCTCACCGTCCACGAAGACGACCCGCAGCTCGAAGGGCTGCCAGCCGTGCTCCTCCGCGTTGGCGGCCAGTTCAGCGACGGCGCTCTCGGCATCGCTGAGCTCCTCGCCGTCGAAACCCGCGTCCTGGAGCACCTGCCTGACGACAGCTCGGGCCCGATGGGCCGCGGAGCCCGGCCGCAGGGTCTTCACCAGCACGCGGTAGTCGTGGAGCCTGGTCGAGGGTGCCACGCCGTACCTCCCGGGTCTCGTCGACGGGCCGATGCCGCCCCGCCTTTCCGTCACCCAGTGGACCAGCAGTGCAACGCAGAGTGACAATGTTTGCGATGTGAAGGTCGTGAACCTCCCGGCCATCCCGTGAAGGTCGTGAAGGTTCGCCGTTCTGAACCACGGGGGCATTCACACCACGTAGTCATCGGGCTACCGTTCGCCTGAGACAGGGAGGCCCGGATGACGCACACGCCCACGGCGCTGGCCGAGATCCTGCAACGTGCCGAGATGAACCCGCGCCAGCTCGCCGCCGCGATCAACTCCTGGCTGCAAGGACGTGGCCTTGGTAACCGGCGTATCGATCCCACCGCCCCTTATGCCTGGGTTCGGCACGGCTACAAGCCCTACGACCCCATCCCTTCGGTGGCGGCCATCGTGCTCTCCGAACACCTCGGCCACACGATCCGGGTCGAGCAGCTCTGGCCGTCCCGGCAGCCCTCACCCCTGCCCGCCGTCTCCGCTCTCGGCCCCTCGGCGAACGTCGAGGACATCCTCCAGTCGCTCAGCGACCTGACGAGCCTCAGTACCGGGAAACACACCGATGTCGCCGCCGCCTCCGGACCCGACCTCGCTGCCGCCGTACTCAACGGTCTGCACGCGACCGTGTCACAGCCCCACCGGAACGCGGGCCGCGACCGCGTCCTGCCATCCCAGGTACGACTGATCGGTGCGCATGTCGAAGCACTGCGCAAGCTCGACGACCAGCACGGCGGCGGTGCGCTCAGCCTGCGCTACATCACCAGCGAGCTGCGCAACGTCCTGGATCTGGTCCAGTGTGCCGATTACGAGCCCGCAGTCGGGCAGCAGCTCCTGACCATCGTCGCCGATCTCGCCCAGTTGGTCGGCTGGGTCCACTTCGACGCCCAACGCCCCGGCGCCGCCGAACGCTATCTACTGCTCAGCGAACGTGTCGCCCGAGGGCTGGGTGAGCTGGGCCGGGCCGCGAACGCCATCGGCATGCTCGCCTACATCTCCGCCTTCGCCGGCCACGGCCAGGAAGCCGTCCACATCGCCTCGGCGGCCGAGCGCTGCTGCCCGGCTGACCCCGTCACGCGAGCCCGGGTCATCGGCCGCGTCGCCACCGCCGCAGCCGCCGCCGGAGACTTCTCCGCATTCCGCAAGGCTTCAGAGAAGGCCAGGGAGGTGCTGGATTCAGCCGACATCGCCCCGACCTACCTCTATTACCTGGAGCCCGAGCAACTGGCCGCTGAGACCGGACAGGCCCTCGTCGTCCTGGGCGAGCAGATGACCGTCTACCGCAAACCCCTGCTCAACGAGGCCATCGGTCTGCTCTCCCCGATCTCCACAGTCGGTGCCCGTCCCGACTACCCGCGCTCCGCCCTTTTGCACTGCACCTTCCTCACCCACGCCCACCTACTGCGCGGGGACGTGGAAGCGGCGGTCGACGCGGGCCAGGCCGCGCTCACTCGACTCGACGAGGTCCAGTCGATCCGCGCACTCACCTACCTACGCCGCCTGCGCCCAGCCTTCGCCCGTCGCAGCCGCTCCCCGGCAGTCGCTTCATTCCTCCCCCATCTCGACACCGCTCTGGCCCAGACATGATCGCCACCCGTTTCCTCATCCGGCCCCGTCCCTACGATCACCCGGACGCCACCCACCTGGTCCGCGCGCTCTTCGACGACCAACAACAGCGTTACGGCTACGCCGACCCCTTCGAAGCCGACCCCGCCTCCTACACCCCGCCCCGCGGCCTGTTCCTCGTCGGCTATCTCAACACCGTCCCGGTGACCTGCGGCGGCTACCGCACCTTCGACGAACCCACCCACACCATCGAGATCAAGAAGATGTACACCGTCCCACGCCTCCGCGGCCTGGGCCTGGGCGAACGCATCCTGACCGCCCTCGAACACCACGCCGCACAGAGTGGGGCACAGCGCTCCATCCTGGAAACCGGCGTACGCAACACCGCAGCTCTCGCCCTCTACACCGGCATCGGCTACCAACCCGCCGCCCGCTACGTCAACGGTCGCGACCCCGCCATCAACCGAGCATTCACCAAAACACTCACGAGTCCCACCCTCTGATCGGTCCAGCTTCTACCAGCGCGTTATTCGGTAGCGCCAGCCCACTTCGGCCGCCAGGGCACAGCCGGCGAGGTTGGCGCCCGTACGAATCTCGCGAAGACGCCGTCCGAGAGCTTCGGCGGCCTGCTGAGCGGGGCTAAGTTGGCGTGTACTCACTGTGGGGGATCGCGAATTTCCAGACGGTCTCAAAAGCGCTCTTGCATAGTGTTATGTCGCCCGGATCGGTGGACGCCACCTTCGCTTCTCCCAGGCCGTTGCCGGCGTAGTGGAGGAACACCACCAAACGATCGTCGAACAGGTAGAAGTCGTTGCCCGGTAGAGGGACCGACGAGACCAGACGTCGTGGAACCCAGCGAATGTCCTCACCGGCTTCGACCATCGGATGAGCGATGCTGTACGACCAGCGCTGATAGTCACTCAGCGGCTCCGACACGATACGTGCCCTTCGTATCGTTTTGCCGGTTTTCACGTGTTCGCGCAGTGTAGAGCACCAGCCCTGCAACCATTCCAGGTCATCCGGTTCTCCAGCCGCCCACCTGGCCATGTAGGGCAACTCCACCGCGGTGCCGTAGGCATCCCGCATCTCCAGGTGAACAGCGTTGCGCTCGAAGCCGACCAACAACTCCTCGAACGCGTCGTCAGAGATATTCATGAGCCTGCCGGCGTGAAGAACTAAAGCATTCGCTCGGGGATCTCACAGGCGACCTCTCTTACGGGAACGTCCATCTGGGCGAGGGCTTCCGGGGCGGTGACACCTCAGCAACCACGGTCGGTCCGGCAGACGTTCGGGGTACTGCCGAGATCTCTACCTACGACATTAGACGCGTGATCGGCTCCCCACTCTTACGGTGCGGAATATTGCGGACCACCGTCACGGCGAAGAAGTCACTTCGCGGACGCTCACATTTCGGTCGGCCTTGACGCAGAGGGGAATGGCCCCGTACAGCGGAAACTCCTTTCAACGTAGGACAAAGTAGTCCCGTGATTCGTCGTCTCCTTCCCCTCCTGACCCTCGTGCTCGCCGTGCTGACCGACTGCAGTTCACAGACCTCGCTCAGCCGGACCGCACTGGACCAGGCTCTGAGTCAGGGCGTGGCCCCGGAACTTGTTTACGTGGTCGACCTACCCGGATACAAGCTGAACGAGCAGCCCAGTTACGGCGGCGACAATGGCGGCTTCATGTCCGTCTACATCAGACCTGACGGCCGGCATGCGATGCTGACCGTCGAGCGCGGAAGTTCCGAGGACGCCCGTTGTGTCGGCGTACCGTCCAAGCCCACCGAGCCGTTGGAGGCATCGGTGAGCTGCGAACGCGACGATGTGGGCTGGTATCGCACCGGCGGGGGCCTCCACGAGTACATGGCGCTTCGAGGTCATCACCTCATCCGGCTGATGGGTGAGATAGGGGATGCGGATCGGGCGGCGCTGAAGGAGGCGGTGGCCGGTGCCCGGCGCGTGATAGCAGACGGTTCTCCGACCCCGTAGGAACCGACTGACCTGCCCAGCGCATGCCCGTCTGGGCGACCCTCGCCCCGCTGTATCAGGCCGCCATAGAGCGACGGCGCGCACGCCCGGAGATGCCTCCCCGAATCTGTCCCCGCTGCTCCGTGCAGCTTCCGTCGACCAGCGTCTGCGACTCGTGTGGCTAGCGGCGGCTGAGCCAGGGAGAACCCCGGCTCAGCCCTGCTTGGCGATGTTCTGCCGGTGGTAGTCGAGATGATCCTGGCTGATCTCGTGGTTCTGGACGACTCGGAGACGGCCGAGCGAGGCGCCGGACACCGTGTCCTTCGTCGTGAGGTCCGCCTGGATGGTGATCATCCCTCGGTCCAACAGGACGTGGTGGTTGGGGCAGAGGCAGAGCAGATTGCCGGGCTCGTCGGGACCGTTGTGCGGCTTTCCGAGCGGGCGGATGTGGGCGCCCTCGGCGTAGAAGCCCCGGTGGAGGGTGAGCCGGTCGCCGCAGATCTGGCAGTGGAAGTCGTGCGCGCCCTTGATCTGCTCGGAGAGCAGGGAGTCGCGGATGATGCGCTCCACGATCATCTCGCGACGACTGGCCGGGGAGGACACCGCGTCGAGTCCGACCCGCGCGAGAAGCCTGTTGTGGTCGACGCCGTGGAAGTACGCGCCAAGCAGCCTCACGACGATCTGGGCACGAACGTCCTCCCGATCGGTGACGATCTCGTACGCCCATGGCAGCAGGCCGCTGTCCGGCTGGTGCTCTTTCATCCACTGCTGCGCGTGCCGACCACTGGCAGCCGGCATATCGGCGTGGCCGGGCAGCTCCCAGAGACCGTGGTGATAAAGCCACAGCACAGGGAACTCCGGATTGGGTCGGTCCTCTTCAAGACCGAACTCCTCGATGAGCCGTCCGAGTTCGCGGTAGGTGCTCTCCCACCGCCGCAGACGTGGCTTGCCCTGGGCCGCGCGGCCGATCGCCCAGAGCAGGGTCAACGGCTGGTGCCGTTTCCGTGCACCGGTCGTGGGAGAAACGGCGGGCTTGAGCGAGTCGACCTTCTGCAGGAGGTCTTCGGCGGAGGACACTTCGGCAGCCTGCCCCGGTTTCGTCACCTCAAAGCCCAAACCGCCGAGCACCTTGGCAACGGTGGCGTTCCCACCGGAGAACTCACCGGGACGCAGGGGCGTGCCGCTGACCCCCCGGTACGCGACTCCGGCGATCGCCCTGGAGTCGTACCGCTTGCCGTCGTGCACGAGGAAGTAATCGAGGGCGGGCCGGTAGCCGTACTCCTTGAGAAAGGCGTCGCGGCCCAGCTTGTCGCATTCGTCGATGGCGGCGAGCACCATCTCCCGTCGAAGCTCGGAAAGCGCCACTCCGCAAGCCTATGCGGGCGTCGCCGGAACCGCTGCCTATTTCAGGCGAAAGCGGACTTAAGGTCGGCCGAGTGTCGACCGAAACTCTTTGCAGCAGCAGTGACTTTCTGAAATCATCTGCACACCGTGGGCGACAGAGTTTAATCTTTACTTGTGATGGTTAAAGTAAAGGTTATGGATCACGGCAAGCGGACGCGTGCCAGACGTACGAGACCGGCACGCATCTCCAGCAAAAACCAAGTGACCCTGCCTGCGGCAGTCCTACGCACGCTGGGCCTTCACCCGGGAGACCTCGTGGACATCGCCGAAGAGGGTGGGCAGATCGTCATCCGGCGACACCACAGCCGCCTCGACGGGGTGATCGGCCTTATCCCAGGTTTCACCGAAGCCGTGGACGTCGAAGCAAGCCGCGAGAGCTGGAGGTGACAGATGCCGACCGTGATGCTCGACACCAACGTCATCGTCGGTCTGCTCGATCCCGACGACGCGCTGCATGGCCATGCCCGTGACGCCGTTCGCCGCTGGGAGGGTGAGGCGGCCTCGTTCACCATCTCCGTGATCACCTGGAGCGAACTGCGGGTAGGGGCGGTCCGTAAGGGCCTCGCGGTCGAGAAGATACTTGCGGCATTC
The DNA here is from genome assembly GCF_042898365.1 of Streptosporangium sp. NPDC000509. Classification (NCBI taxonomy): domain Bacteria; kingdom Bacillati; phylum Actinomycetota; class Actinomycetes; order Streptosporangiales; family Streptosporangiaceae; genus Streptosporangium; species Streptosporangium sp. NPDC000509. Next base: position 790,292 of record NZ_JBIAYX010000001.1, read on the forward strand.
CGCTTCGCTGTCATAGACCAGATTGTCGAAGTGGACGAAACGACGGCCGAGAGCGCGGCCCTGCTTCGGGCCGCGGATCTGACAATCCGCGTCCCGGACGCTCTCATCATCGCGACCGCCCGTACGGTGGGGGCCGACGCCCTACTTACCGCAGACCGAAAATTCCCAGGCATCGCCCCGGACCTTGTCGAATTGCTCCGACCCGGTTGATACGGCAAACCGTTCACCGTGCCCGATCACGCGAATCACGCTGGTCCGCGAGCTTGCGGCGTCGTACACGACGATGCCCAGCACCTGCCGCGCCCAGGTCACCAGCCGCCCGGAAAAGCCCTGATCGAGGTCCCCCCTTCCCCCGGACACTTGACCTGAGGTCACCCCTGATCGAATGCGACCCCTAATAGCTAGGCGCGTGCTGGGGGCAGGCCGTAGCGGCTGACGGCCAGATACGTCTCCGGCGTCGCCGCTTCGAGGAGCCCCTCGTCGTTTTCCAAGTCGAGTTCTGGCTCCTGAGAGCGGCCCAGCAGATCGCTCCAGTCGCTTGTCACTCCCCGCTCGTAGGCGCTGCGGAGCAGGGGGCGCAGCCGAGGGCGGGCTTCCTCCTGCCGATCGCGGAAGATCCGCCGCTGGGTGAGTCGCCGTTCTTCCTGAGCGTTGTCGCTGAGTTCCTGGTTATCGGCCGGTTGGTCCTCGGCGCGCAGCCCCGGGGTGCGCTGGGCGATGGCGAGGTCTTCCTCGCGGAGGCGTTTGCAGGCGGCGAACAGCTTCCGGGACATACCAAGGTGAACCTCGGTTCCAGGGATTCGGCAGGTGAGGAAGTCGTCGAGGCCCATAGAACGGGTACGGGCGCGCAAGGTGTGCCGCTCGGTGCGGGACGCTTCTCTGCGGGCTTCGGCCCGCATGGCGAGGGTGAGGTCGTCGCCTTCCAGGGGCGTGGTCAGCCCAAAGCGCCGATGACGGGACGCGCGCTCAGCAGGAACGGGCACGGTGCGCAGTTGCGAGGTGGGAGCGGAGCTCAGCGCCAGATAGGTGAGCATTTGGGCGCGAGCCGCGCCGATGAGCGCGTCGTCGCTGTAGCCGAGACGATCTTCGAGATTGCCTGGTCCGACCGCTGGCTCGTCGATGCCGAATCCGGCTGGGGTGAGCGGCGGCTGTCCGGGGTGCAGGTCGTGGTCGATGGTAAGGAAGAGGTCGTCTCCGGGCCGCACGGACGCTCCGACCAAGACAGTGCGGTGGGCGTACGAGCCAAGGATGCTGCTGCAGGCGGCCAGTTGCGCCCACCCCTTGCAGAGCGCGCTGAGGCCCACGTTGCCCCCCTTGGCCTCGATCAGCCAGTACAGGCCCTCTGCCTGGTGCTCCCCCCATAGGTCAGGCAGCTTCTGCTGCGGATCCTTGAACATTTCGAGCAGGGCGGGGATCGGGCCACCAAGTTCGAGGTGCTCGGTCTGACCGAGGCCCAGCAGTGAGCGACAGGCCCACTCTGTCATCGTCATACCCAGCCGGTAGGCGGCTGCGTTCTTCGCGCTGCGCTCGGTGCCGTACGCGTACACCGGGTTCAGGGTAAGGCGCCGGCCCTTGGTGCCTCGTACGGGGTACTGAGGCACGACGGGGTGCGCGCCAAGATAGGCGTACAGCGGGGAAACCCGGGCGACGAGTTCCCCGTGCGCATACCGCGGCTGATTTTGCAGGTGCGGAGTGACGTCGCGGCCGACCTCAACGGCGGCCTTGATGATCTCCCGCCAAGTAGTGGTCGAGACATACCAGCCGTCGGTCGTCGGGAACCCGCCCGACCCCACCCACGGCTTGTGCCTGGCCGTCCGCCACTGCCTCCAGGGCTTCTTCTCAGGACCGTCACGGAAAAGGACCGGCACGTCGAAGCTGTCGGCGTAGGTGAGCGGTGGCTCGTCGAGGACGCGTGCGGGGATCATGTGGATCACTTTGGCACGGTTGGACCGCTTCCGGCGCCAGACGTCGTCCTCGCTTCTTCCGGGCCGCTACCGACAGCGTGTGAGAAGCGGTTGATCAGCCATGGGTCGTTGCGATGAGGCGTCGCAGTGAGGCGTGGGCGGGTGGGCCCCAGGTGGGCTTGCCGCCTGGGCGGCCGTGGTCGCCGGCGTCTCCGATGAGGATGCCGGCCAGGGCGCGGCCCGCCGCCCATCCGCGGGCGCGGCGCAGGGTCGCGGCGTCCGGGGTCGGCTGGTAGGCGGCATGGAAGCGGTCGATCGCTTCGTCGGGCAGCAGAATCCAGGCGGCGGCGAGGTCGCAGGCCGGGTCGCCCGCGCAGAGGTCGCCGAAGTCGATCACGCCGCAGATGGTGCCGTCTTCGGTGAGGATGTTGGCCGGATGCAGGTCGCCGTGGAGCCATAGTGCCGGTCCGGCCCAGCCGGGTGCGGCGACGGCGTCTTCCCAGACCGCGCGGACGGCGTCCGGGTCGGGGATGAGCCCCAGCTCGGTGGCCGAGGCGAGTTGCTTGGCGAACCCCTCGGAGTGGTCGGCCAGCGGTCCTCCGCGGAACCGGCCGGCGGGCGCCTGTTCGGGGGCGGGTTGGTGAAGGGCGGTCAGGAAGGCGGCCAGGGCGGTGGCCGCCTCCGCGGCGCGGGTGACGGGGGCGCGGTCGGCCGGTGCGCCCGGCAGCCAGGTGGTGACGATCCAGGGTCGCGGAAACCGCGCGGAGGGCTCGCCGAGGCGCTGCGGTACGGGAACCGGCAAGGGAAGGCGAGGGGCGAGAGCGGGCAGCCAGGTGTGCTCCTTGCGCAGCAGCGCGTCTGCGGACTGCGTCGCCCAGGGCAACCGGACGGCGAGGTCGTCGCCGAGCCGCCACAGCTGGTTGTCCCAGCCACGCGCGCCGAGCCGCACAGGGTGATCGGCCAGGTCGGGGTGCTGGTCGCGCAGCAGATCCCGCACCAGCTCCGCGGTGATCTCGATCTCGGTATGCGTCATGCGAGGCAACAGTAGCCGGACCCCGTTCGCAGGGTCAGGTCACTTCTGAGCTGCATGGAGGACGAGAAGAGCCGGTCAGAGGAATTCGAAGCCGTGCCTGCCCACATGCCCGTCTGGCAGGGAGCACGCGTCCTCGCTGATCGGCTCGGTGACCAGACAGTTCGGAAGCACCTGAAGCTCCCCGTGGATGTCCTCGGTGCTCCAGGTCGCCCACCAGTCCGTGACCGACGACCCCTGCGCCAGGGTGACGTGCCGACCGCGATGTCCCGCCTCCAGAGAGCACCGCATGTAGGGCTCCACGATAAGTCCTGGGCACGGGAGGCTTGAGAGGAACTCCCCCTGGACCCGGGTCAACTCCACGATGGCCGTACAGAACGGCAAGGGCACCATGCGCTAACAGTAGGCACAGCTCGGCGGGGGTGTCCTCCCTTTGGGGCGATGACGCCGACGGCGTTGCCACGACGACCTCCGCGCTGGTCATCGCCCGGACGGCGGCTGACTGTCGGTGCTCTCTGGTTGGGTGAGCGGCACCGATACGAGAGGGGCGACAAGCATGAAGACCGAGGAAGGTTTCTGGGGCCTGGTGGAGGCGGCCTGGGCGCCGCTGGGGGTGGAGGTCAATCAGGCGCGATGGGAGCTGACACATCGGATGCCCGCCCCCGACGAGGACCTTCACGGCAAGCCGCCGTTTGTCGTGGTCGATGCCGCCCTGAAGGAGTTCCTGAGCAACCTCGGCTCTCTCAGCGAGGGGTTGTCGGCGGACGAGCTGACGGATCTCGATCGGGTGGTGGAGGCGAAGCTCTACGACATCGACCGTGCGGACATCCAGGCGGTCACCGATGGTTCCGACGATGGTTTCCTCTATGCGCGTGGCTTCATCGTCGCGATGGGCCGCGACTTCTACGCCGCGGTGGCCGAGGATCCGAAGAAGGCGGTGCTGGATGCCGAGTGCGAGAGGATGTGTTACTTCTTCGCCCATCTGCACCACGAGCGCTATGGGACCTTCCCTGACACCGGATCGGGAATCTCCCGCGAGTCGTGCTCGAACCGGGCCGGCTGGCCTCGCTGACCGGGTTCGGCTCACCCCGCAGACCGCGTACGCCTCCGCCTGGGCATCCATCGCCGGGTCGAACTGATCGGCTGGCAGGTCGGGGTGGACTCCACGATCGTGCGGGCCCACCAGCTTGGTTTGGGCACCACGCTCTCGCTGAATCATCCAGTACGTCTCGGCGCGCCGGACCGGCCGCACGATGCGCGGCAGGGCCGGCGGGTCGGCTGACAGGTATGGGTACCGGTGGCGATCATTACGCGACGGGAACCGGCGGATCCCAGGTGATCGGTAGCTGGGCGATGCCACCACCGAGCTTCCGTTCGCTCAGCCCTCCGGAGACCGGGATGTCACTGACCGGGATCGCCAGGCGCATGGTGGGCAGCCGGGGCAGAAGCCTGGCGAGTACCTCGTTGATTTCCAGCCGAGCCAGTGGGGCACCGAGGCAGTAGGTGATTCCGTGGCTGAACACCAGGTGGGGGTTGGGCGATCGGGTGACGTCGAACCGTTCCGGGTCCTCGAACACCCGGTCGTCGAACGCGGTCGAGCCGTGGTCGCACAGCACGAGGTCGCCGGCGCGGATCGTGACCCCACCGATCTCGATGTCCTCGCTGGCGTAGCGGGGCAGCGCGGATTCGGCGAATTTGCTCATCCGCACTGCCTCCCCCACCGCGCTGGGCAGCAGGTCCGGGTCATCGAGCACCAGCTTGTGCTGGTCCGGGTTCATGGCGAACAGCGCGATCGCCGCGCTGATGCTGTGCGGAGTCACCTGGTACGACATGGTGACAAAAGCCAGCAACGCACCGACGAAGTCGTTGGGGAGTCCGGACTGGCACAGCGCCGAGGCCAGATCGTCGCCTGGTTGCACGCGTTTGCGCCGGGCAACCTCGCTCAGGTATCTGAACAGCTCCTGCGCCTGGCCCAGTCCCGCCCCCACCCTGCTGACCCGGTCGAGCACCACCTGGTATTCCGCTGGATCCGCTATGCCGAGCAGATCGCACAGGATCTGGTAGGAGAACGGCAGCGAGAACTCGGTGTGGATGTCTATCGGCGGCTGCTTGGCGAGTACGGCGTCGAGATACTCGTCGACCACGGCGCCGACGCGCGGCCGCATGCCGGCTATGCGCTTGGCCGAGAAATACGGGGTGAGATTCGACCGGAGGGCCTGATGCGCACGATGCGCCTCAGCCGGATCCTGGTTCGACACGACCAGGTCCAGCATCGGGCTGTCCAGGTACCGTGCTCTGTTCGGCGGGTCCGGGTGGGTGGTCCCGAGTCGGTCGTCGAGCAGGAGTTGCTTGAGTTCGGCGAGCCGGGTCACCAGCCACGCTTCATCACCGACCGGGGTACGCACCCGGACGATGGGGCCGCTGTCTCGCAGTTGGCGGATCAACGGGTTCAACTGGCCCAGGCATCCTGGTTCGCCCAGTGTCGGCAGTTCGCTATGGATCATCCAAGCCCCCGAGGTTTGGTTTGAGTGCCACGCTATCGCCAGATGATCTCCTCTTTATGGCTAGGGGTTTTCTCAGATGCATCGGCAATTTTCAGGTCGCGCACCATCCCGACGTCCCGTTCGTCCTGTTCGTCCTGTTCGCGGCTCGTCAGGCGGTCTCGGAGTCGCGACAGGCGTACAGGTCGGCCAGGAGCTTGCCGCATCTCTTCTGCTGACAGACTCGTTCGCATGAGAATCACGCTGGTCCAGGGGGACATCACCGCGCAGCGGGTCGACGCCGTCGTCAACGCCGCCAACTCCTCGCTGCTGGGAGGTGGCGGGGTCGACGGGGCCATTCACCGGCGCGGCGGCCCCGCGATCCTCGCCGCCTGCCGCGAGTTGCGCGCCTCGCACTACGGCGGGGGACTGCCGACCGGTCAGGCCGTGGCCACCGTCGCGGGTGAGCTGCCGGCCCGCTGGGTCATCCACACCGTCGGCCCCGTCTTCTCCGCCACCGAGAATCGCTCGCACCTGCTCGCCTCCTGCTACCGCGAGTCCCTCCGGGTCGCCGACGAGCTGGGTGCCACCAGTGTCGCCTTCCCCGCGATATCCACCGGCGTCTACCGCTGGCCCGTCGACGACGCCGCCCGCATCGCGATCGGTACCGTACGTGCCGCGTCGACCCGGGTGACCGACCTGCGGCTCGTCCTGTTCACTGCCGACGCCTACCGCGTCTTCGAAAGGACACTTGAGACCGAGGGCCCCTGACGAACGGTCCAGCTCGACCGATCGACCCGCATGCCGTACCCCCGACCGTCTCGCGCCGGTCGGCTCAGGCCGAGATGCCCCGACGGCGATACCGTACGAGAACGAAGACGCAGGCCAGCCCGATGACCAGTTCCAACGCGGTCGCGAGCACCAGCCCGCTCGCCGGTATCCCGTCCAGGGTGATGCCCAGCAGGCGGGACAGGCCGTAGGAGAGGTACGTCACGGCACCGGCGAGTGTGGCGGTGAAGGCCAGCCGTGCGACGAACGCGCCGAGCGCGATCAGTGCGCCGGTCGCGAGCAGCGCGCCGCCCCCGGCCCTGATCTCGCTGAGCAGGCCGGCGTCGCTCCCGAGCTTGATGCCGTTGGTGCCGTGGAAGGCCGCGGGCGCGAACAGGATGGCCGCGCCTATCCCGATCATCACCGTGCCGGACACGAGCAGGACGACTCTCAGCGGTCTCGCGTGCCGCATCCTCGTCGCGTCCTGCGGCGGGTGCGGCGGGCTCGTCATCTCCACGTCCCGGAGGCGGCGGCCGTACGGCAGAAGTCGGTGAAGTCGCGGGGTTCGCGGCCGAGTGCCTCGCGCACGCCGTGGGCCACCGAGGCGTTGCGCCCGTCGAACACCTCCTTGCACAGGTCCGTGATCAGGTCCGCGTAGTCGAGCCCGGCGCTCTGCGCCACGGCGGCGTGAAACACCTCCGGTGAGACGGCGACGTAGTCGACCGGCCGGTCAGCGGCCTTCGCGATCTCGGCCGCGGCCTCGTGGAAGGTGAGCGCGCGCGGCCCGGTGAGCTCGTAGAGCCGACCGGAGTGGCGGTCGTCGGTGAGAGCGGCGACCGCGACGTCGGCGATGTCGTCGACGTCGACGAACGGCTCCGCGACCTCGCCGGCCGGCAGCGCGATCACGCCGTCGAGCACCGAGTCCCGCAGGTTGCCCTCGCTGAAGTTCTGCGAGAACCAGCTCGTGCGGATGAGCGTGTGGCTCAGGCCGGACTCACTGACAATCCGCTCGCAGTGCTGCGCGTTGGCCTCGCCCCGGCCGGAAAGCAGTACCAGCCGCCGGACGCCCTCGTCGACCGCGCAGGCGGTCAGCTTCTCGATCGCGGCCGGTGCGCCGGGGGCGGCGAGGTCGGGGAAGTAGGAGATGTAGACGGATTCGGCGCCGCGCAGCGCCTGGCGCCAGGTGTCGGGCCGCTCCCAGTCGAAGGGTGGGTCGAGGTGACGCGAGCCGCCCCTGACCGGGTGGCCGCGCTCGGCGAGCCGCTGCACGATTCGCCGGCCGGTCTTGCCGGTCGAGCCGATGACGAGGGTGACGGGGGTACCACGCATGGTCCAGATGCTCCCTTGGTTGTCGGTAAGTCCAGTTTTGTGCGGCACCCGTGGACTAACAATAGAAAAAGGTCCGCTCTCCTTTGCTGTTCGTCCAGGTTTGTGGACGGTCAATGAGGCATGATGAGATCTGTGCCAAATGTCCCCCGCCCGTTCCCCGCTCCCTCCGACCTGCTGGGCGAGAGCCTGCACCTGCTCCGGCTCACCGGCACCCTGTACTGCCGCGCCGAGCTCACCGCGCCGTGGGGGATCGAGGTGCCGGCGCTCGACGGGTTGATGGCGCTGCTGGTCGTCACCTCGGGCCACTGCCTGCTGGAGGTCGACGGAGCCGAGCCGCGCCTGCTCCGGCAGGGCAGCCTCACCCTGATCCCGCACGGCATCCCACACCGGTTGCGCAGCGACCCGGGAGCCGACGTCGAACCGCTCTTCGACATACCGGTCGAGCAGGTCAGCGAGCGCTACGAGATCATGCGCCACGGTGGCGGCGGGGACCTTACGCACACCACCTACGGCGTCGTGCACTTCGACCATGTGGCCGCCCAGCGCCTCGTCGCGCAGCTTCCCGAGGTGCTGCACATCGACGCCTGGGACGAGGACACCGCCAACTGGCTCAGCAGCACGCTCCGGCTCATCTCCCGTGAGGCTCTCGCCCTGCGGCCGGGCGGGGAGACCGTCATCACCCGGCTCGCCGACATCCTCGTCGTCCAGGCGATCCGCTCCTGGCTCGACTCGGCGCCCGAGGCGAACCGGGGCTGGCTGGCCGCCCTGCGCGACGAGCAGGTGGGACAGGCGCTCGCGTTGCTCCACCGCGCGCCCGAACGGCAGTGGAGCGTCGCCTCGCTCGCGCGGGAGGTCGGCATGTCGCGTTCGGCCTTCTCGGCGCGGTTCACCGACCTGGTCGGTGAGTCCGCCATGCGCTATCTCGCCCACTGGCGCATGCAGCTGGCCCGCATGCACCTTCGGCGCACGTCGGAGCCGCTCTCGGTGGTCGCCCGCCGCTTCGGTTACCAGTCCGAGGCGGCGTTCTGCCGGGCGTTCAAACGGGCCTTCGGTGTGCCGCCGGGCAACATCCGCCAGGCGTCGGACGAGGTGAGCCTGACGGCGCGAGGGTGGGACGGTGCTCCGGCGCGTTGAGCCGCGTGGGCGGCAAGGGCGTCGGGAATTCCACGTCGGGAGCTCTGAAGCGGGAGCTCTGAGCCGGGAGTTCTAAGCTGTCCGATCGTGCGCTTCCTCCCGCTCCGTGCCGGTTCTCCGCGACCTCTCCGACACGTGACCCTGTTGTCCGCCGTGTGTCTTGCCGTCCTGCCCGCCGGAGCCGCGCAGGCCGCCTCCCCCGAGTCCACGCCGGCGAAGCCGTCGAAGCAGGCCGCCACGTCCGGCTCTTCGTCTCCAGGGCGGACTGTCGCGCCCAAGCCCTCGTTGCTGAAGTCCGGGAGGTTGGCGACCACCTCGTGCCCGGAGCCACCGCTCATCGACAGGGGCATCCCGCGGCCGGGCGAGTATCTCACCGCGGTCACGAGGTGTCTGAGAACCTCGTGGTCCGCTCATTTCGCCCGCGCCGGGCTGCGCTTCCGTACGCCCATGGTCCGCATCTACTCCGAGCCCGAGCGGCGCGTCTGCGGAATAGCGTGGCCCACCGGCGCGGACGCCTTCTACTGCACGGAGCGGGCCACGCTCGTGTTCCCGCTCACCGGCCTGTGGATCGAGGACAGGACCGACCTGTACCCCTTCAAGGTGGCGGCGCACGAGTACGGCCACCACCTGCAGAGCCTCACCGGCATCAGGACGCATTTCGAAAGGCGCGTCCGCGCCGAACGCACCCGCCATTTCGAGCTCCGCCGCCGCTACGAACTCCAGGCCGACTGCCTGTCGGGAGTGTTCCTGGGCAGCGTACGAGACTCCCTGCCCCGTACCGAGCAGGACTGGAAGGCACTGTCGGAGACGATCCGCGCCAACGGCGACGAGGGCGAGCACCGCACCCACGGCAGCGGCGCCAACCGGGTCCGCTGGTTCGAACGCGGCTACCGGGCTGTCTCCCCCGGCGCCTGCGACACCTGGACCGCCACGCCGTCCCGGGTGTCCTGACCCGCGAACCCCGGCCGACGCGGCGCGGGGAGGGCTTCGGCTCCAGCCGGCTGCCCGTGTCGCCGGGAACCTCAGGGGTTCGGGCCGGCGCGGTGCCTGCCCACGGGGGCGACCCGGCGATCGGCGTACCTGTCCATGGGAGCGACCGGCCGATCGGCGTACCCGCCCCCGGGAGCGATCGGACGGTCGGCGTACCCGTCCCCGGTGGCGGAGCCGTTCCGGCCCAGGCGCTCCAGCAGCGGCGACAACAGCCGCACCGCCGGCGGCGTGAACGTGAGAAGCACCGCCGTCACCACGGCCGCGGCGAGGAGCACACCGGCGAGCACGTCGTGCGGGTAGTGGACCCCCACCATCACCCGGAGCAGCGCCGCCGCCACGGCCAGCGGCAGGGTCACCGCGGCGAGGCGGGGACGGAGCAGGGCCAGTCCGACCGCGAGTCCGGCGGCGAGGGTGGCGTGGTTGCTCGGAAACGACCAGTCCCCCACGCCGGGGCACTCCGCGATCGCCGCCGCGGCTCCCGGTACCACCCGGCAGGGGCGTTCCTCGACCACCATCAGCTTCACCGTCTCGCTGATCGCGTAGGCGGTGACGGTGCCCACGCCGATCATGACGGTTCCCGCGACACCGCGCGCGTCACCCCGGCGCAGGGCGGTCCACCACACCCAGACGAGGATCAGGCCGAGGATGACGAGGGTGCCCTCGCTGGCTATCTCCATCGCCGTACTCGCCCAGGTGGGCGCGTTCGCCATCGCCTCGGTCACCGATCGGTAGCCGGAGGCCGAGGCGCCTTCCACGACCTTCGCCGGACCGGTTCCTTCCGTTCCCTCCGGCGAAAGCCAGGCGACGGCCCCGGCTCCCAGGCCCAGTGACGCGGTCGAGCCGAGCAGCCGGTTGCGGAGATTGTTCCCACCGTCAGTCTTCATAGCGGATGATCATAAGAAGGAACGTGGCATAACGTCTAAATGAACAGCATTTGACTTCACGATGAAGGCCGGTCGTCATTCGCGGCCAGGTGTCGGGAGCCCCCCCGGCTCTCGGCGCGTTCCGCGATCGGCCGCGGTACGCCGTCGGCCCGACCCGACCTCGCCACAGCCTCACACCGTCCCGTCCCGTCCTCGTCCCGCCCTGACCTCGTCTCCGCCTCACGCCGTCCCGCCACGGCCTCGCCTCCGCCGGCGGGTCGAACCCTGCCGAGACGCGGTAGCCGCTGCCGTCCGCCAGGTGACGGATCCGCGCTCCGCCGTACGACGGACGGCCGGACGGCCCGTACCCCGTCCGGAGACGGGGGGTGGACGGCCTGGGTAGCATGCTGTGCATGCCTGGCACGACGACCGGTCTCGCGAGGATCAGGCTGGTCATCGCGGACGACCAGGCCATGATCCGCACCGGGCTGCGGTTCGTCGTGGAGGCCGCGACGGACATCGAGGTCGTCGGGGAGGCGGGCGACGGGCTGGAAGCCCTCTCCGTGACCCGGCGGCTACGACCGGACGTGCTGCTGATGGACATCGCGATGCCCCGAATGGACGGCCTGAGCGCCGCCCGGCGACTGCTCGCGGACCCGCATCCGCCCCGGATCGTCATGCTGACCACCTTCGACACCGACGAGAACCTGCATGCCTCGCTCCGCGCCGGAGTAAACGGCTTCCTGCTCAAGTCCTCGCCCCCCGAGCAGCTCATCGAGGCGGTACGGGTGGCGGCGGCCGGCGAGGCGCTCATCGACCCGGCGGCCACCATGCGGGTCATCGCCTCGTTCGCCGCGCACCACGAGCCGGTCGCGCCGCCGGAGCTGGCCACGCTCACCCCGCGCGAACTGGAGGTGCTGCGCCTGCTCTCCCGAGGACTGACCAACTCCGAGATCGCACGGGAGTGCCAGGTCGGCGACGCGACCATCAGAACCCACGTCGCCCGGGTGCTGCACAAGCTCGGCCTGCGCGACCGGATCCAGGCCGTCGTGTTCGCCTACGAGGCCGGGGTCGTGCGGCCGGGACAGCAGGACCGCCCGTGCTGAGGAGACTGCTCGGCGACTGGCGGCCTACCTGGCTGGATCTCCTGCTCTCCCTCGCCGTGGTGATCACCGGCCTCGCCGAGTCCTTCGGCCGCCAGGGCTCCCAGCCCGGCCAGATCAGCGACCCGGTGCCGCTGGCGGTGGGGGCGGTCGTCACCGGGACGCTGCTGCTGCTCCGACGCAGGTTCCCCACAACCCTGCTCATCGCGCTCATCTCGATCGGCCTCACCATACGGACGGTGGCGGGTGACGGCTATTACGCCGCCTGGCACTTCTACTCGACGCTCATCCTCGTCCACACCGTGGCGAGCGCCGCGGAGCTGCGCAGCCGCCGCGGGCTCGCGGGACTGGCGTGCGTACTGGTGGCGTACGCGAGCCTGCAGACGTTCCAGCGCAACGACATCGCCGAATTCATGATCAGCGCCGTCTTCATCGGGGTGGCGTACGGGAGCGGCATCCTGCTGCGCCGCCAGATCGACCGGACGTTGCGGCTGGCGGAACGCGCCGTTCGCCTTGAGGTGGAACGGGAGGAGCGGGCCCGGCAGGCGGTGGCGGAGGAGCGGACCCGGATCGCGAGGGAACTGCACGACGTCGTCTCGCACAACGTGAGCGTGATGACCCTGCACACGGGCGGGGTGCGGATGCGACTCGGCGAGGAGCACCGGCGGGAGCGTGACATGCTGCTCGGGGTCGAGAAGGCGGGTCGCGAGGCGATCGAGGAGCTCCAGCTCATGCTGGGAGTGCTCCGCAGGAGCGGCGATCCGAACCCCGGCGCCTCCCAGCCGAGCCTGGAGCGGCTGGACGAGCTGGTCACGCAGGTCAGGGAGGCCGGGTTGGACGTACGCCTCCGGATCACCGGCGAGCCGCGTCCCCTGCCGCCGGGACTCGCGCTCTCCGCCTACCGGGTGATCCAGGAGGCTCTGACGAACGTGCTGAAGCACTCCCCCGCCGCCGCTGCCGAGGTCGTCGTCGCTCATGGGCCGACCGGGCTGGATCTGGAGATCACCGACGACGGCACGGGCGACGGCACCTTCCCGGCCGACGTGCCCGACTCGGACGCACAGCGATCGAACGCACAGCGCTCGGACGGACAGCGCTCGGACGGACAGCGCTCGGACGGACGGTACTCCGGTGGGCACGGTCTGATCGGGATGCGTGAGCGGACCGCGATGCACGGCGGCGAGTTGTCCGCGGGCCCCCTGCCCGGTGGCGGTTACCGGGTGGTCGCCCGGTTTCCGCTGGACGCCTCGGTGGCGACCGGCTGAGCCGTTTCCTGCCCGGCCCACTCCGCGTCGCTCATCCGCAGCATCCGCAGCCCGATCGCGCCGGAACCGGCCAGGTAGAGCAGGCCGCCCACGGCCGTGCCGATCGGGAAGACCGGGGCACCGAAGATACCCGCGATGATCGCGAAGGGGGCCCACCACGGCCCGTGACCGGCGTAGGCCAGGACCAAGCCGAGCAGGAACAGGCCGAGCAGCCCGAGGAAGCCCGGGATCTGGAACCCGAAGGTGGCGCCGGGGTCGGAGAACGCCTGTTCGGCGAGCTTCGCGCCCTCGGCGGGCGGCAGGGCGCGTTCGAGCCGGGAGTAGAAGAAGTCCCCGAGCATCAGCCCGGAGAAGTTCACCACGCCGAGGAGCGCGAGACCACCGGCGAGATGGCCGAAGACGACTCCCCGGTGCCGGATGAGGTGGATCATCCCGATGATTCCCGGGATCAGCAGCACCCAGCTCCAGTGCAGCAGCGAGGCGCTGACCGAGACCTGTTCCGGATACCTGCCGTAGACGCCGGTGGTGTCACCGCCCTGCCGCAGGGCCGGGTCGGCGATGACGCCCGCGATGTAGATGAGCGGCGCGACGATGAGGCACACCCCTGCGGCCCATCTGCGGAAGCCGAGTGGATTGGAGAGCGATGGCATGAGATCTTCCCTTGCGTTCCGGCCCGCACCTGGACCGGCGGGGCGAGGACGGGAACGCTAGGCAACGACACGGCGTGCGTCGTCCTCCTCATGGTCTATCGCCACTCCGCCGTCCGGCGGACCGCCGTAATCGGTTTGACTCTCCAGTGACTGGAGGGTTGATGCTGCTGTGGTGAACGACCGCGACCAACTGCTCACCATCGGACAGCTCGCCGACTGCACGGGCCTGTCGGTGCGTACGATCCGCTTCTGGTCCGACATCGACGTCATCCCGCCGACGCGCCGGTCGGCGGGCGGTTTTCGTCTGTACGACATGGAGGCGGTGGCCCGGCTAGACCTGGTGCGAACGCTGCGCGAACTGGGGCTGGACCTCGACACCGTTCAGAAGGTCCTGACCAGGCAGTGCACGGTGGCCGACGTCGCGCGGGCGCACATGCGGGCGGTGGACACCCAGATCCGCTCCCTGCGGTTGCGCCGGGCGGTGCTGCGGTCGATCACCCAACAGGAGCGCACGACCGAGGAGATGGTACTCATGCACAGGTTGATCCGCCTGTCCGCTCAGGAGCGGCAGCGAATGATCGACGACTTCGTCGACCGTACGTTCGACGGCATCGACCCGCAGGCGCCGGGGGCTCACATCGCGGCCTCGATGCGCCAGGTTCCCGCGGAGCTGCCGGACGATCCCACCCCGGAGCAGGTCGAGACGTGGCTGGAACTCGCCGAACTCCTGGGCGACGCCGGATTCCAGGAGCGCGCACGGCAGATGGCGGTGGCCGGTGCCACAACATCCGGCGACGAGGTGCCGCAGCCGTACGACCCCGCCCTCGTCTTTGAGCACGCGGGGAGAGCGGTGGCCGCCGGCATCGGCCCCGAGTCGGCCGAGGGCAGGGCGATCCTGGATCTGATCGTGGATCCGGGGCTGCCCGCCGCGGACCGCGCCCGGTTGGCCGACCAGGTGGAGACGTTCACCGACCGCCGGGTGGAGCGGTACTGGCAGCTCGTGGGTGTGCTGAACGGCAGGCCGCCGTTTCCGCCCAGGGTTCCCGACTTCGAATGGTTCATCGCCGCGTTGCGCGCGTCCTGATCCACGGCCGCCCTCGGAGACGGGCTCCGAGGGCGGCCGGCACCGTCCGGAGGTGAGGGTCCCCGGCTTCCGGTCCCGGGCCGGTTCGCCTTCGTGGTCGTCAGTACGTCTTCACGGCGGTCCGCCACGAGAGGAAGAACCTCGTCTTCATCGTTGACGACGTTCACCGCTCCCCCATAACATCGTCTCTACCAGAGACGATGTTCGACGCATCCCGTGGACGTGGGGCTTCGCCTCGGGCGAGGCGGCGAGTGGTAGTAATGAGACCCGTAAAGGAGGCCGGACAGACAAGCTGGTGCGCCATGACCGAGCACTTCCTCGGCGTTCTCGGCATCGGCGAGGCGCTGGGGGTGAGCCGACACGCGGTGCACAAATGGCGCTCCCGCTATCCGAGCGGTTCGAGCCACCCCTTTCCGGAGCCCGACGTCGAGGTCGACGGGGCTCCCGGCTGGCGGGCCGACCGGCTGGAGGAGATCACGCGGTGGCGTGACGGCCTGCCGGGCCGCGGCGCGGGCGGAGGCCGCCCCTCAGCGGCACGCCAGGAGTATCTGAGGGCGGCGACGGCACGCGGCCTGGATCGGGACGAGGCGATGCGCGCGCTCGTCACGTTCACCGAAGAGTTTCCCGAGATGACCGAGCCGGAGATCTGTGCCTGGCTCATCGAGAAATGGCGCCGGTAGCACTTTCCGGCGACACACCCCAAGCGAGACGAGAGGCGATGACGCATGCCCGAAATCGGCGGGAGCACCGCACCGGGATTCGAAGGGGTGCGCGAGGCGTTCGCGGCCAACCTGGCCGGTGGGCAGGAGGTGGGCGCCGCGGTCGGCGTCTACCTGCACGGCAGGAAGGTCGTGGACCTGTGGGGTGGGATCGCCGATCCCGAGACCGGCCGCCCCTGGGAGCGCGACACCGTGCAGGTCGTGTTCTCCACCACCAAGGGCGTCACCGCCGCCTGCGCGCACCTGCTCGCCCAGCGGGGTGAACTGGACCTCGACGCACCCGTCGCCGCGTACTGGCCGGAGTTCGCGGCGAACGGCAAGGAGCGCGTCCCGGTCCGCTGGCTGCTCACCCACCAGGCGGGACTGCCCGTGATCGACCACCCGATCACCCCGGCCGAGGCGATCGCCTGGGATCCGATGGTGACCGCCCTGGCCGCCCAGCGCCCCTCCTGGGAGCCGGGCACCGCGCACGGCTACCACGCGCACACCTACGGCTGGCTGGTCGGGGAGGTCGTCCGCCGGGTGACCGGCCGCAGCCTCGGCACGTTCCTCGCCGAGGAGATCGCCGCACCGCTCGGCCTGGACCTGTGGATCGGGCTGCCGGAAACCGAGTCGCACCGGGTCAGCCGGATCGTCGCCGACCCGATCGATCTGGACGCGTTCACCCGGATCGACCTGGACGCCCTTCCCGGGCCCGCACGCGAGGTGATGGCTGCGTACGCGGACCCCACGTCGCTGACCAGGCGGGCGATGTCCGTCATCACGCCGCTGCCGGACCACGACGACCCCGCCGAGCAGGCCGCCGAGATGCCCTCGACCAACGGCATCTGCACGGCCCGCTCGCTCGCCCGTTTCTACGCCGCGCTCATCGGCGAGGTCGACGGACATCGCGTCCTCACGCCCGACACCCTGGCCGCGGCGACCGCGGAACAGGTCACCGGCATCGACCGGGTCCTGCGAGTGCCCGTCCGGATCGGCACCGGTTTCGGCCTGCCGACGCCGGACGCCTTCTGGTACAGCCCGACCGCCTTCGGGTTTCCCGGCTACGGGGGATCGCTCGGCTTCGCCGACCCGGCGAACGGCCTCGCCTTCGGTTACGTGATGAACCGTCTCCAGGAAGGCGTACCGGACCACAGAGCCGCCACCCTCCTCGACGCGGTCCACGACGCACTCGAACTCCGGGCCCGGTAGGCCCCGGCTCACCGTCCCGCGACGGCCCTCCGGCGGTGATCCGCGGGCGCCGAATCGGTTTCCCGGTCACGAAGCGGCTCGTCATGCCGTTCGGAGACCTCGCCCCGAAGCCCCCGGGGCCGATGAACAACAGCCCCCTTCGTACGGTTTCGGGAGTTGATACCGGTTCGCTCGGTGATCACGGATCATCGCTAGATTGATCTCCGGTCAACCTCACCTCCCGACAGACCTGACACCAGGTCGTGCACCGGCATCAGCCGAAGGAAGGAAGCTCCGCCATGCCCACCGTGACAGTGCAGATTCCCACCGCGGACGGCCATGCCGACGCCGTGGCCGCCTTCCCCGACGACGGCGAACGGCACCCGGGCGTGCTGATGTACACGGACATCTTCGGCGTGCGGCTCGCGCTGAGAGAGATGGCCCGCGAACTGGCCGACCACGGGTACTACGTGCTCGTCCCCAACCTCTACTACCGGCACGGCCCGGCACCGGTGGTCGAACTTCCGGAGCACATCAGCAAGGAGGTCCGGCCCGCGCTCTTCGCCCAGCTGCTGCCTCTCGCCCAGGCGCACACCACCGAATGTGTCCTGCGCGACGCCGACGCCTACCTCGAGTTCCTCACCACCCGGCCGGAGGTCGGTGCCGGACCGGTCGCCGTGGTCGGCTACTGCATGGGCGCCGTCCTGGCGATGCGCACCGCGGCGGCCCACCCCGGCCAGGTCGCCGCCTTCGCCGGATTCCACCCCAGCCCGCTGGTGACCGACGCGCCCGACAGCCCGCACCTCCTCGTCCCCGAACTCACCGCCCAGGTCCACCTCGGCCTCGCGGAAACCGACATGTCGCCCGAGGCCATCGGCGAGCTCAACCAGGCCATGGATGCCGCGGGGCTCACCTACACCACCGAGGTCTACCCCGGTGCCCTCCACGGCTTCACCATGTCCGACACCGATGTCTTCGACCCCGCCGCGCTGCGGCGCCACTGGGACCGCCTGCTCCCCCTTCTCGGCCGCACCCTGGCCGGCGGCTGAGACTCCGGCTCGGAGACCGCGCCTGAGGTACGTCCGGAGTCGCCGGCCCGCCCGCCGGGACCCGGTGATCGCGGTCATCGGAATTCTCTCAGGGAACGAGGATGATCTTGCCGCGGGTACGGCCGGACTCGGCGTCGCGGTGCACCGCGGCCAAGTCGGCGAGCGGGCGCGTCTCGGAGATGTCGAGACGGACGACGCCCGCGTCGACGAGCTTGACCAGGGCGGCGAGGTCGCCCGTGTCGTTGCGGGCCACGAAGTGCGTCGCGGTCACCGGGGAGTCCGCGGGGAGCCTGAGCGGAACGGTGACGGACACGACGAGACCGCCCGGCCGGACCAGCGGCACCAGTGGCCTCGCGCCGGCCGCGACGATGTGCAGGACCACGTCCACCGGTTCGTCCAGCGCTTCGGCGACGGGCGTGGCCGTGTGGTCGACGATCCGGTCCGCGCCGAGGCGGCGGACCGTCTCGGCGCTGCGAGGACCGGCCGTGGCGATGACGTACGCCCCGGCGTGCTTGGCGAGCTGGACGGCGAATCCTCCGACGCCGCCGCCCGCGCCGTTGACGAGCACCCGCTGCCCGGAGGTGATGGCCGCGTGCTCGAACACCGCCTGCCACGCGGTGAGACCCGCGATGGGGAGGGCGGCGGCGTGCGCGAGAGGGACACCGGTCGGCGGCGTGACCAGGGTGTCCGCGGCGGCGGTGACGTACTCGGCCGCGGCGCCTCCACCGTCGAGCCGGCCGACGACCCGGTCGCCGACGGCGAGGGTACGCACGCCGTCGCCGACCTCGGCGACCGTACCGGCGACGTCCCCGCCGAGCGTGTACGGCAGGTCGAGCGAGAAGACCGAGCGCAGGAGCCCCCGGCGCAGGCCGATGTCGGACGGGTTGAAGGAGGTCGCGGCGACGTCGATCAGCACCTCCCCCGGGCCGGGCACCGGCCTGGGGATGTCGTCGTGGCGGATGACGGAGGCGTCACCGTACTCGTGGATTCGGATGGCTTTCACGTAGTCGAAGCTACGGGCAGCCGACGAGACGAACCATGTTCGGTGATCCCTCATTCATAATCGATCGTCTTCGCGAGGATATCCTCGCCGGATGGACGTGCTCAGCGACGTGATCGCGGTCATGCGGACCGGACAGCCGCGCTCGGCCCGGGTGGCCTGGCACGCCCCGTGGGCGCAGCGGTTCGCCCCCATCCCCGGGGCCATCGGCCTGCAGGTGATCCTTCAGGGGCCGTGCTGGCTCATCGGGCCGGACGGCGACGCCGTGCAGCTGGTCGCCGGGGATGTGGTGTTCCGGCCCCACGGGCGCGGGCACACGCTGGCCGACAGCCCGTCGACCTCGCCGGTCGCGCCCGCCTGCGACCCGGGCGATCCCCGCCTCCTCCAGCGCTACGTCACCGACACCGTCGGCGCCCCCGACAGCACCTCCGGCAGCGCCCCCGGTGCTCCGGCCGCCGTGACGCTCTGCGGCGGGTATCACCTCGACCCGGCCCGCACCCATCCGCTGCTGAACGATCTTCCCGAGCTCATCCACCTTCCCGCGCACCTCGGACGACACCCCGAACTGCGCTCCACCGTCGATCTGCTCGCGGGCGAGGTGGCAGGCCCCCGCCTCGGTACGGACGCCATCGTGCCCGCGTTGCTCGACACGCTGCTGCTGCACATCCTGCGTGCCTGGCTCGACCAGCGGCCGGTCCCCGGGACCACCGGCTGGGCGGCGGCGCTCAACGACCCGGCCACCACCGCCGCGCTGCAGGCCATGCACAGCGACCCGGCGCGGCCGTGGACCGTCGCGACGCTCGCCGCCGAGGCGGGGCTGTCCCGGGCGCCGTTCGCCCGCCGCTTCACCGCCCTGGTCGGCCGGCCGCCGCTGACCTACCTGACCTGGTGGCGGATGACCGTCGCCGCGCGGCTCCTGCGCGAATCCGACGCCCCGCTGCACTCCGTCGCGACCAGGGTCGGCTACACCTCGGAGTTCGCCTTCGCCAACGCGTTCAAACGCCATTGCGGCACCGCCCCCGGCAGATACCGCCGCAGCGGGTAGAACAACGTCATGGTGCCCCGAGACCACGAACTCCTGCAAGCCGCCCGCCGCGTCGCCGCCGCGATGGGCTTCACCCCCGACGAGGTCATGCGACGTGTCGTGGAGCTGGGGCGCGGCGAGCGCCTCGGCTGCTCCAGCGGCGAACTCCTGCTGCTCGCCCTCGCCCAGCTCGCGCCCGAGCGGCCGATCTCCCAGAAAACCGGGGGGCGTGCCTCGACGGTCGAGACCGTCGAGGCGCCGCGCCTCGGCGTCGCCGCCGGCGGGTCCGCCCCGACGTGGGAGGGAGACATCCGCTGATCTCCGCGCGCGACCTCCCTTGAGGCCGACGGCGGCGCAGCGGAGATCATCCCTGGACACCGGGCGCCTCCCCCGGTCCGATCGCCTGAGACGGTTGTGATCGCCCTCCTCGGAAATACTGGGGCGATGTTCGAAGGCTTCGAGGAAACATCGGTCCAGGTCGAGGAAGCGTCCATTCTCACCCGGTACGGCGGGGAGGGCCCGCCGGTGCTGTTGCTGCACGGTCATCCCCGGACCTCGGCGACCTGGCATCGCGTCGCGCCGCTGCTCGTCGAGCGCGGTTTCACGGTCGTCTGTCCCGATCTGCGGGGATACGGTCGCTCGCGTGGTCCGGCTCCCACCCCCGACCACTCCGGGCACTCCAAGCGCGCCGTCGCGAACGACATGGTGGCGGTGATGCGTTCACTGGGACACGAACGGTTCGCTCTCGCCGGACACGACCGAGGGGGTGCCGTCGCGTTCCGCCTCGCGCTGGACCACCGGGACGCGGTGTCCCGGGTGGCGCTCCTGGACTGCCTGCCCATCAGCGAGCACCTGTCCCGCATCACCGTGGAGTTCGCGACGCAGTGGTGGCACTGGTTCTTCTTCGCGCAGCCGGGCACCCCGGAACGCGTCATCAACGCCGACCCCGACAGCTGGTACCGCGGCGATCCGGAGAGCATGGGCCGGGAGAACCACGACGAGTTCCGTGAGGCCACCCGGAATCCCGACGTGGTGCGGGCCATGCTGGAGGACTACCGGGCCGGTCTCACCGTCGACCTGCGCGACGAGGAGGCCGACCGGGCCGCCGGTGTGCGACTGCGGTGCCCCGCCCTGGCCCTGTGGTCGCTGCGCGACGACCTCGAAGACCTGTACGGCGATCCGCTGGAGATCTGGCGGGACTGGGCCGACGACGTACGCGGCCATGGCATCGACTCCGGCCACCACATGGCGGAAGAGGCCCCGGACGCTCTCGCCGCCGCCCTCGGTGACTTCTTCCACGGCTGACCTCGAAGGACCGGTTTCCTCCGTGACCGGCCGGTGCGGGGTCCAGAGGTCATCGCCGTCAGGGCCCGGAGGACGTCAGGGCCCGGAGGCCCTGCTCTCGACACGGAGGCTCGAATCCTCGATCAGATGGAACCGAAAATCTGTAGTGGCTGAGGTAGACATTCGCATTGAGTGAGGCTAGAGTTCCTGACATCGCAAGGAACGGTTCCACGAGGGCAGAGCAGGACGTAGGCATCACGACGAACTGCCCGGACGAGCGTGGACATCGAAGGACGACGAAGAAAGACGGGCAGAGAAGGTCGGACGTGCCAGGACCGAGCGGTAGAAGGGTCCCGGCCGTGGACACGCTGCCACCGCAGTAACGAGTACCACCGTCGGACGTGCCAGGACCGAGCAGTTGAAGGGTCCCGGCCGTGGACACGCAGCCGCCGCAGCGAAGGAGTACCAGCGTCGGACGTGCTGGGACCAGCGCTAGATGAAGGGTTCCGGCCGTGGACGCGCGGCTGCGACACGTGATGCATGAGCTCGAAGAGGACAGATAACGAAAGGAGTGTTGAACGCCATCAGGATCGCCCGTCGCCGGTTGATGTTCGCCGCACGGGTACCGCAGTCCCACAGATTGGAAGGTGGTCTACGGTCACGCATACGCGATCCCCGCATCCCCGCCCCCTGCGGGCGGCCAATGCGGAAGAAACAGGTTGGCCCCAGGGCCGATAGATGGTGTTGAACCTCGTGGGTCCCGGCGCATCATGGCGCCGGGACCCCTGTTGGCGTTACAGGAAGGTTGTATGGATCGAACACCGATGACGTCGGCCGTACGCGCGGAGCCCAGACTTCGCGACACCGCCGATAAGGCTGAAGCGGCCGGTAAGGCCGACACCGCGGGCAGGGCCGACGAGCTCCCCGCCACACCGGGCGAGGTCTCCGCTCGCCGGTTCGACGACGAGGACTATCCCGCCTACAGCATGGGCCGGGCCGCCGAGATGCTCGGCGTCACCCCGGCGTTCCTGCGCAGCCTGGGCACCGCCAGACTGATCGAGCCGCAGCGCTCCGAGGGCGGCCACCGCCGCTACTCCCGCTACCAGCTCCGCCTGGCCGGCCGCGCCCGCGAACTGGTCGACCAGGGCACCGCCCTGGAGGCCGCCTGCCGCATCATCATCCTGGAAGACCAGCTCGCCGAGGCCCTGCGCATCAACGCCGAACTCCGGCAGGCCCGTGACCGGCAACAGCCCGACAGCGCGGACCGCCGCTCGGCGTGAGACCGGCGATCCACGGCGCGGAAAGACGAGCCAGACGAGTCAAGGGGCGACTCCCGGTCGCCCCGCCTCCGGCTGGAGGTCGATCTGGTAGAGGATGAAACCCCTGTTCACGGCGACCTTGTCGTAGAGCCGCCGGGCCTCGGTGTCGGTCTCCTTCGTCGACCAGTAGACCCGGCTGCAGTCGCGGGCGCTCGCCCACTCGGTCACCGCCCCGATCAGCGCCCGCCCCGCTCCCTCGCTCCTGGCCTGCGGCGCGACGAACAGGTCCTGGAGATGGCACACGTCCAGTGCCGTGGTGCTCGAGTGGATGAGGAAGTGCGCGACGCCGACCAGCTCGCCGTCGAGCTTCGCGCCGAGGGCGTGCATACGAACACCCTCCCGGAACTCGTCCCAGGCCCGGTCGTACAGCTGGGGCGGGAGAGTGCGCTCGTAGAAGTCGTTGTAGCCGCGGAAGAGGGTTTCCCAGCGGGGACGGTCCGCGGGGGTGAGCTTGCCGATCCTGAGCATGCGATGTCCTTCAGGCGAGGGTCGGGAGTTCAAACTCCGTATCCCCCGTGAGGACCGTCCCGAACGTTGAACGGGTGTCGCTTCCCGACAACCTGTGGAAACCGTCCCCACCGTTGACCAGGTACGCCTTCCCGGCAGCACGCGGGAACCCTCCCCAACGTTGACCGGCTGTCGCTTCCCGACAGCGCGTGGGAACCGTCCCCACCATTGACCAGGTCGCTTCCCGACAACCGGTCACCACTTCTCACTCCCTGCCCGACAATCTGCCACCGCGCCTTCCTCCTCGCTCGGCCCCGTCCTTACCGGGACCCCCACCGCCTTCCTCCCCCGCCTGGCGGCGTGGTATCAATTAAATGACCGTATACAGATATGTGGTCAAACTTTTAGGAAATGACGGGGCCATGAAACCGGAGACCAGAAGGGTGGGGCGACCTCCGCAGGACGCCTCCCAGCGGCTCGCGCGGGCGCACCGCATCCTGGACGCCACCGCCTGCCTCGTCCTGCGCTGGGGGTACGACAAGACCACCGTCGAGGACATCGCCAAGCGGGCCGGGGTCGCCAAGGGCACGATCTACCTGCACTGGAAGACGCGCGAGGAGTTGTTCGTCGCACTGCTGCGCCGTGAGCGGGTCGAGATGATCACCGAGGTGCGACGGCATGTCGCAGACGGCCCGGCCACGCTTCGCGACCTGCTCAGGCTGCTCGCCCTGGAACTCCTCGGCAGGCCCCTGATGCGCGCGAGCATCCTGGGCGACTCGGAGGTGCTGGGCAGGCTCACCCGCCAGAAGTGGGACGGCACGGCCGAGGCGGAACTGGGCGGCGGTTTTCAGACCTACCTCGGCACGCTGCTGAAACACGGCGCGCTACGGAGCGACCTGTCGCCCGCCGAACACGTGACCACGTTCGTCTCCGTCCTGTACGGGTTCCTGACCGTCTCGCCGATGATGCCCGCCGGGTACCGGCCGTCCGACGAGCGGCTGGCGGAGCTGGTCGCCGATGCCGGCGGCAACGCGATGGAGGCCACCGGCCCCGCCACCGTCACCGATCCCGCCTCCGCCACCGCCGTCACCCAGGCGGTGACGCGAGCCACCCTGGAGTACGTCGACGCCGCCCTGGAGGCCGCGCGGCGGAAACTTCGCGTCTCCCTCGGCTTCGAGGAGACCGACCAGTTCGAGGAGCACGAGGAAAACAAGGAGAACGCGCGGTGAAGACCCTCCCCCTTGACAGCGAAACGGCCGATCTCGCGCTGGCGGGCGGCAAGGGAGCCTCGCTGGCCCGGATGGCCCGCGCGGGACTCCCGGTTCCCGACGGTTTCCACGTCACCACGGACGCCTACCGCGACTTCGTCTCCCGCGACGGGCTGAACGACCAGATCATGGAGGCCGTCTCGGGCATGCCCCCCGAACAGGCGTCGCGGCGGATCGCGGCGCTGTTCGCCGAGCGGGAGATCCCGGCGGAGACCGCCGCCGAGATCCGCGCGGCCCACGCGAGGCTCGGCGCGGACGTGCCGGTCGCCGTACGCTCGTCGGCCACCGCGGAGGACCTGCCCGACATGTCGTTCGCCGGGCAGCAGGACACCTACCTCAACATCCGGGGCGACGGCCTGCTGGACGCGGTCCGACGCTGCTGGGCCTCGCTGTGGACGGCGCGCGCCATCGCCTACCGGGCCTCGAACGGCGTACCCCAGGACGACGTGGCGCTGGCGGTGGTGGTCCAGGAACTGGTGGCCGCCGACGCGGCGGGCATCCTGTTCACCGCGAACCCGGTCACCGGCGCACGGGACCAGGTCGTGATCAACGCCTCGTGGGGGCTGGGCGAGGCCGTCGTCGGGGGGCAGGTGACCCCCGACACCGTCGTCGTCTCCAAGGAGGGCGGCGAGATCGTCGAGGAGCGCGTCGGCGACAAGACCGTGATGACGGTCCGCACCCCCGGCGGCACCCGCGAGGAGGCCGTCCCCGAGAACCTGCGCCACCGGCCCGTGCTCGCCCCCGCCGAGGTCACCCGGCTCGTGCGGCTCGCGACGCGGATCGAGGAGCTGTACGGGACGCCCATGGACGTGGAGTGGGTGAGGCGCGAGGGGACGTTCCTCGTCGTGCAGGCCCGCCCGATCACCCGGCTCAGGCAGCCCGTCGAGGAGTGGAACGACAGCCTGACCGGCGACTACCTGTGGACCGGCGCCAACCTCGGCGAGGCCATCCCCGACGTGATGACGCCGTGCACCTGGTCACTCGTCCAGATCTTCATCGGGGAGGCGATGTCGACGTCGAAGGTGCCCGGCTTCGACGTGGTCGGCAACATCGGCGGACGCTTCTACATGAACCTGAGCGTCGCGTTCTCGGTGGCGCACGCCCTGGGCATGCGGAGAAGGCTCGGCGCGATCGAGCAGGTCTTCGGCAGGCTCCCGCGCGACCTGGACATACCGTTGCTGCCCGCCTCGCGCCTGCGGATTATCAGAAGCGTGCTGCCGCTCGCCTTCACCGTGCGCAGGCGGGTCGCGGTCAACACCAGGAGGATGCCCGGTTTCCTCGCCACGGCACGACGGCGCTGCGAGGCGCTGCGTGAGCGGATCGCCGCCACCGCGACGACCGGCGAGCTGGCCGGGCTGTGGGAGAGGGAACTGCTTCCGTACTTCGTCGAGGCCTGCCAGATCCTGGAGGCCTCCGGGCGGCAGGGCGGCGCCGCCCTGGTCATGACCCGCGACAGGCTGCGCGCGCTGGTGGGTGAGATCGACGCCGAGGCCATGCTCACCGGCGCCAACGCCGACGGGGAGCTCGCCAGTCTCGGGACGATCGTCGGCCTGGAGAGGCTGGCCGCGCGGGAGATCGACAGGGAGACCTTCGCCCGCCTCTACGGGCACCGTGGCGCGCACGAGTTCGAGGTCTCCATCCCCCGGCCCGGCGAGGACCCGCGGTGGATCGACGCGCAGCTCGCGGCCATCTCCGAGAGCGACGGGCACGCCGGTACGCTGCTCGACCACCAGCGGGAGGCGCGTGAGGCGGCCTGGAGGCGTTTCGGGGAACGCCATCCTCGCGAGGTCGCGAAAACGCGCCTGCGGGTGGCGCGGTGGAACGCGATCGTCCGTGACCGGGAATCGGCCCGCTCGGAGGTGGTCCGCGCCTTCTGGGCGTTGCGTGCCTTCGTCCTGCGTGCCGGTGAGCTCACCGGCCACGGCGACGACCTGTTCTTCCTGTCGATCCAGGAGATCCTCGCCGTCCTGCGCGGCGACGACACCCCGACCGCGAAGGTGGCGGTCCGGCGGGCGACGTACGAACGGTACGCGGCCCTGCCCGCCTACCCCACGCTGATCATCGGCCGTTTCGATCCGGAACGCTGGGCCGCCGATCCCGACCGGCGCGGCGACATCTTCGACGCCAGGGGCGGTGGCACCCCGGTGAGCGACACCGTGACCGGCTTCCCCGGGGCGCCGGGCGTCGTCGAGGGCGTGGCCCGCGTCATCGCCGGTCCCGAGGACGGTGGCAGGCTCGCGCCCGGCGAGATTCTCGTGACGACGCTGACCAACATCGGCTGGACCCCGATGTTCCCCCGCGCCGCCGCCGTGGTGACCGACATGGGTGCTCCGCTGTCACACGCCTCGATCGTCGCCCGCGAGCTCGGCATCCCGGCCGTGGTCGGCACCGGCAATGCGACCATGCGCCTGCGCGACGGCGATCGGATCAGGGTCGACGGCGAGCGCGGCACGGTCGAACTCCTGGAGCGGTGATCCCCGGAACCCCGAACACGCCCGCCTCCTCGGCACCGCCCGGCCTGGCAACCCCGGCGCCCTGAGCTGACGACCTCGGCGCCGCCCGGCCTGACGACCTCGGCATCACGGCTTGACCACCCCGCGCCCTGGCCTGACGACCTCGGCACCGCCCGGCTCTACCATCCCAGCGCCGCCAAGCCTCATCACTTCGGGGTCGCCTCCGGTGTGGAATCCGGCCGCCAGGGCCCGCCGTGGTCGAGCAGTCGTTCCAGCCTCTCCGCATACAACCGCCAGTCCAGCCCCCTGTCCGCGGCCCAGGTGTCGTCGTGGCACGTTCGCAGATGGCGCGGATCGGCGTCGCCGAGCACGGTCACCACGTCACCTCCGACACCCTGGGCGCGCATGCGTGTGACCATCTCCAGCGCGCCCCACAGGTTCGTTCCGGTGGCAGGACCGACCGGGAATCCGATGTCCCTGCGGACGCGGCGGGCCGCGGCCACACTCGCGGCGTCCGGTACGGGGACGACCAGGTCGACGAGGTCGGGGACGAACCCCGGCTCCAGGCGTGGCCGGCCGATCCCCTCGATCCGGGAGGGCATGCCCGTGCCGTAGTCGGCGGCGCCGCTCGCCCAGCCGGGGAAGTAGGCGGAGTTCTCGGGATCGACCACGGCCAGCCGTCCCGGCAGGTCATGGGTGCGCAGGTGGCGGCCGACGGCCGCGGAGGTGGCGCCGGTGCCCGCGCCGACCACGACCCAGCGCGGGCACTCCTCCAACTGCCCGAACAGCTCTTCGGCCAGGCTCCCTCCGCGCCAGTCGACGTCCGTCGCCGAGGTGTAGTGGTCCAGGTAGTGGCCGCCCACCCGCTCGGCCAGCTTCGCGGCCTCCGCGTAGATCGCGAGGGGCGGATCGACGTGCAGGCATCTCCCGCCCAGCCGTTCGACCCCCTCCCCGGACGACCTCTTCGGCATGACGGCGACATACGGCAGGCCGAGCAGCCGGGCGAAGTACGCCTGCGCGACGGCCATCGCGCCACCGGTGGCCTCCACCACGGTGGTGCCCTCCGTGATCAGGCCCGCGGTGATCGCCCGAGCGAAGAGCGCCCGCGCCAGCCGGTGCTTGAGATTGCCCGTCGGCTGCGCGGACTCGTCCTTCAGCCACAGCCGCACCTCCCATCCGGCGGGCAGCGGGAACCGGCGCAGCGGTGTGGGAGGGGTCCGTTCCCTCTCGCCGTCCAGCTTCGCGATCGCCTCCACCGCCCACGTGCCACCACTCATGACGGCAATCTAGTGCGATTCACCGGTCTGACAGTGACCGAAAAATCCGCGGGGAACGGCCGGATACGCGGCGCTCGGGCGGGGCGAGGGTGAAGGACCCGGTGAACCAGGCGGCGAGCAGCGCGCGGTCGATCAGCGTCAGGTCGGTGCCCGCCGCGTACTCCCTGGCAGGAGCCGTGAACGTCGCGGAGGTGACGAGCACACCGCGATGACCGGGGTAGGCGTGAAGCGCGCCGAGGAGGTCACGGATCTGGGGTGAACCGACCGAGGTGCCCCAGCGCTTGCACTGGATGACGAAGCGGTCGCCGCCGGGCGCGGTCGCGACGACGTCGACACCGCCGTCACCGCTGCCGCCGACCCTGCGCACCCCGCGAAAGCCCTCTCGCCGCAACAGAGCCTCGACGAGGGCCTCGAACCGGTCACCGGTCATCCGGTCGACGATCTCGAGGCGCGCGTTGACCTCCAGCCATTCCCGCTCCCGGGCCTCGATCACCCGATGACGCAGCAGGAGTGCCCCGGCCAGAGCCACGATCAGCGCGATCGTGCCACCGATCACCAGCGGCCAGTTGGCGATGACGACGTCGACGAGCCACATCCCGACCACGACGAGGGCGATGGCCGCGACCATCCACAGGAACGGGCCGCCGTCGTCCTTGCCCCGGCGTGATCTTCGCCCGCCGGAAGCCCGCCGTCGCGCCGTCCTGGCGGGTGTCCGTCGCCGTGCCATCGTGCACCTCCGGGGGACGAGGTTGGAACGTTGCCGCTGACCCTGCCGACTCTGACAACGGGCACCGACAATTTTCAGGGTGACGTGCCTGAGGCGACGTGCCTCAGGGGGAACGCGCTTCGGCGTAACCGGCGGACGTGGAATCACGGTGGAATCACGTCGCCCGCGTCGGATGCGCCCCACCCGTGACGATGCCGCGCGCCCCTCCGTTCAGGGTCGAGGTCCGGAAGGGCGCGAAGTGTGCCGGGAACCTCACACGTTCCGGGGAGGAGCGGGCGAGTCCTCGGGGAGCGTCTCGCTCGCGCCCCCGACGCCGGCGAGGCGCTCCGCGATGTCGGTGACGAGTGCCGCCTCCCCGTCCTCCGGATGGCGGTGATCCCCGGGAAAGGTACGCAGCTCGAACCCGGAGGCCGCGACGCGGCTCCAGGCGCGCATCTCCCCGTGACTCACGCGCGGGTCTCCCGTCCCCAGGTAGCCGGTGATCGGAACGGTGACCGGCGGGGTGGACGCGGGCCGGTAGGCGTGCAGGAGGTCGTGGTCGGCCCGCAACGCGATCATCGCCAGGTCCATCAGCTCAGGAAAGCGCAGGAGCGTCGGGTCCGCGGCGGCGGCCCGCCGGGCGAGCTGACGGTCACCGACGGGGATCCTTCGCGCGTCGTCCGCGCACAGGTGCGGCGCCGCGTGCGCCGACACCAGCAGCGCCACCAGGGAGATCCGGTACTGTCCGGCGAGCCTGACCGCGACCTCGTACGCGACCACGGCGCCCATACCGTGCCCGAACAGGGCGAGCGGCCGATCCGCGAGAGGGAGCAGCGCCCGGCACACCTGGTCGGCGAGAGGTTCCATGCGGTCGATCGGTCGCTCGCCGACGCGATTCTGCCTGCCGGGGTAACACACGGCGGAGAGCTCGATGTCGGTGGGCAACAGGTCCTGCCACCCCTGGTAGGCGGTCGGGGCACCTCCGGCGTGGGGAAAACAGACGAGGCGCAGGCGAGGCTCGGCGAGCGGGCACTGCCTGCGCAACCACAGGCGGGAGCTCGCCGGGAGGGTCTTTTCGAGCATGTCCCACTCGGGGACGCCTGATTCGGGGACACCCGAACGTGGGATACCGAGATCGGGTCCGAGGACATCGGAATCCGACGTCCCGGAACCCGGGACGTCGAGGTCGGGTCCGGGGGCAACGGAACCCGAGGCTCCGGAGCCCGGAATACCGAGGTCGGGAGCGCTGGGATCAGGAACTCCCGGACGGGGACGACCTGGCCTTCGAGGGCCGAGCTCCGGGCCCGCTGGACCGGGGCCGGGAAGTCCCGGAGCGGGACCGGGGATTCCGGGACCCGGGCCTCCGGGATCGGGGATTCCAGGACCGGGACCTCCGGGAGCAGGACTTCCGGGACCCGGGATTCCAGGACCGGGGACGGCCGGGTCGGGAAGGCCGGGGCCGGGAGCGCCCGGCCTCGGGAAACCGCGTCTCGCCCTGCCGTCAACCGGTTCGAACCCGTGCATGCTTCCCCTTAGCGGTTATGGACGGCCGCTCGGCGGCTACGGAACTGTTCGGTCAGCACCGCCACGTGCTCGCGTCGGTAGCCCTGCTCCATCGCCCTCAGCACGCGTTCGCGCATCACCGCGAGGTAGGACTGGTCGATCCCCGCCCGCTCCGCGATGCCCGCCAGGTTGTTGAGGACGTCCAGGTGCGAGGTGAGCGGGGCCTGCTCGAAGGTGTAGTCGCGGCGCGCGATGAGGCCGAGTCCGACGCAGATCGTGTTCCGGAAAGCGGGGTCGTAGAGCGGCACGGACTCCGCGAATTCGTGGAGGGGGACGCCGATGCTCTCCGCGATGGCCGAGCATTCGAGGAAACCGCTGAGGAACGCGTAGTGGAAGGCGCTGGAGACGACGTGGTATGCCTTGGCGTAGACGGGGTCGGCGCCCAGGCGCACCTGCTTGCCGGACAGCGCCTCGGTCACGCCCGCCAGTTTCTTGAAGTCCTCGGCCGCCCCGCTGTAGACGGTGAAGCAGTCTTCGGTGCCGATGGCGTCCGGGTAGTTGAGGATCGCGGCCTCCAGATATCTGCCTCCGGCGGCCTCCACCCGCTCGCGCAGGGGGGCGACGTCGTCGGGAACACCTCCGGCGCTCTGGACGACGAGCTTCCCGGAGAGGTCGGCCCCGGCCTCGTCGAGGACCGCGTGGGTGATCTCGTAGTTGAGAAGACACAGCAGCACGATCGGGGAGGTCTCGATCGCCTCGGCCACCGTCGCGTGGAGGTGGACGTCCCTTCCCGCGAGTCTCGCCGAGTGTTCCGGCGTACGGTTCCAGACCGAGACCTCCAGGCCGGAGTCGACGCAGGCCCGTACGATCGCGGAGCCGGTCACGCCGGTCCCGACGACCGTCACATCCGTCATGGCACCACTCCATCCTGGTGAAGGTCATGCCGACCCCGTCGACCTCGATGACGTCCGCCCGCTCGGCGAAGGTGTCGAATCGCCGTGCGGTGCCGGATGTAAGGCGAATTACGCCATTAGTCATAAATCGCCGGTCGCGCTAATACGTCGGCCGAGCGAAACATTATCAGCGGACGCGGGAACAGTCGATGACCTCGAATATTTGGTTCTCACCCGGCAAGGTCAACATTTCCACGGATATCAGCCTTGACGTCCCACTCTTTCGCCATAACACCATCCTCCAGCAAAGGACATCAAAAACTACCCCCTCTCGACTCCCCGTTTTCAGCGCCCACGGGCATTCCGGCCACGCAAATCATCTGTTTCAAAACAGGGAATCAGCAAATATCGATATTCATCCCAGATGAGTATTTATGCTCATCTGGGAGGTCGGTGACCCATGACCGGCAGGTGTCATGCGCCCTGTCCGGCCAGATCACCCGGTCCCGCCGCCGCCTCGAACAGGGAAAGCCCCTGGCCGGTACGGTCACCCTGGGCAGGGCCTCACCGGAGCAGCGTCGCGCGGTCGAACTCCTCCTGGGGCGCAGCGCGGGTACCGGCGCCTCGCTGTCGGTCTCTCTCGAAGAGGTCGACCGCGTCCTGCGCTCCAGCGACGATCCCTCGTCCGCGGACAAGCGACAAGCAACTTTCCGTGGCTGCTCTTTGGTCGACGCCCACCTGCGAATCAGCCGTTCTGACCTGCGATAACCGCCGTTATCAGGGGCCAGAGTCCTGAGGGGCCGACGCATGGCGCAGGATTCACCCGCCGACGTCGCCGGCCCGGTGGCAGCCGAGTACCGCGGCGATCGGCAGGGAGACGGCCAGGCCACTGAGCAAAAACGCGGCCAGTGCCCCCAGCACGGCCGGTGAATCGTCGAAGGCGAGACCGACGGCGGCCAGGGCCGGACCGACGTTGCGTACCGCTGTGACGCCTCCCATGGTGCTGCGGCGCTGCGGTGTGCCGGTGGCCAGCAGCGAGCCCGTGGCGAAGGCCGTGACGGCCAGGACGAATCCCGCCAGCAGGGTGCGTGAACCGGTCAGCGCGGCGATGTCTCGCCAGTTGCCCAGCAGCATGCCCGCCAGCACGATCAGGAACGACACGTTCGACACCGCCACCGCGGCCGGATGCCACGAGCGCGCCATGGCCGGCGCGTAGTGGCGCGTGATCAGCCCGACGGCGAACGGGATGAGCTGCAGGACGGCCACGGTCCGCACCAGGGCGGCGACGTCCAGGGAGACGCCCCCGCCGACGTTCGCCGCGGTGAGGACGACGTTGACCGTCGGACCGAAGGTGAGGCTGCCGACGGCGGCCAGCAGCACCTGCATCGCCGCGCCCGCGACCACGTCTCCCTTTTGAACCATGCCCAGCTTCGCCCCGAACGGCCCGCCCGGGGAGGAGGCGATCAGTACCGTCGCGACGAAGGCCGCCGTGGGCAGGCTGAACAGGGTGGCGACACCCCAGCCCAGCAACGGGACGGCGATCAGGTTGGCCGTCAGTGCGAGTACCAGCAGCAGGGGGGCGGTCAGGATCGCGCGTAGCGCCGGCAGAGTGGTTCCCAGGCCTGCGGCGAACATGGTGGCCGCGATGAAGATCACCGTGATCGCGGTGAGCAGCAGATGCAACGTGCCCATGACGCTCCCGCCTCGATGGCTTTCGCGGATGACCTGCCCGAAGCGGTGCCGTCCGTCTGTTCTGCCGGTTCTTTGATCAGTCTTCGAGGTCGCCGAGCCAGCGCAGGGCGCTCAGCGAGGGCAGAAAGCAGTACTCGCCGCCGCGCGTGACGACGAACCGCGGCAGACCCTGCAAACGTCGCCGCAGCGGCCTGCGGGGGATGGTGAAGTCGCCGGAGCCGATGACGGGGTCACGCGCGTCGCCCCCGCCGAAGAAGACGCCGTCGTTCATCCATTCGGACTGGACGAACTCGAACTGCCGTCCCAGGTGCGCGCCGATGAAGGCGAACATCAGGCCGCGGTCGGTCCCGTCGTCCTCCAGGACGCCGTCGGGCAGCGGCGGGCCGTAGACGGTGCCGCGCCGGATCATCCGGTGCAGCCGCGGCACGCCCGCCACCGCCGCGTCGCGGGGGTTGCCCCGGCGGATGTGACTGCCGCCGGGGGTGATGAAGCCCGCCGAGTCGTCCTGCCGATAGAGGAAGCTGTTGCGGTAGGGGTCGGTGTCGAGGGTGGGATCGTCGCGCTCCGGGCTGAGCGCCAGGGGCGCTCCGCTGCGCCAGCGCCCCATGATCTTCGCCGCCAGCAGTTCCTCGTCCGCCGGATCGGCGGCGTTGTCCCGCAGGTAGCGGCGGAAGACGCCGACGCGCTGGTGGAGTTTACGGAAGGCCGCGTAGCTGCCGTTGCGTCCCAGCACCTCGGGCCGGAGGGTCTGGACGCCGCCCAGCTCGTCGGGGTAGCCGAGTATGAACTCTCCCGCCTTGAGCGGGACCTCCAGCGTGTTGGAGCCCGGAATGCCGCTGCCCTCGACGGCCGGGTGGCTGATGCCGTCGCGGTAACCGAACGGTTCGGTCTCGGTGGGCAGCGCGTGGCAGTCCTGGCACCAGATCGCGGTGATGCCGGGCAGCGCGTGGTAGGCGGGGCGGGCCCGGTCGATCGCCTCCCGCAGGCGGGCGCTGTCGGGGGCGAGGGCCACCAGCACCACGTGGACGTCGGGCGTGCCCAGTGGCTTCTCCCAGTTCTCCGGAGCGCTTTCGCCGATGTCGCCCAGCGCTTCGGCGCGGGCGGCCATGCCCTGGCGGAACTCCCAGGCGAAGGTCTCCAGCGACTGCCGCGGCACGCCCAGTGCCGCCAGGCCGTGATAGGTGAGCGCGACGCTGACCCAGGTCTCGCCCAGGGGGCTGACGGTGTCGGCGGCCGAGGTGACCACCGCGGCAAGGCGCCGTATCAGCTCCCGCCCGTGCGCGCGCTCGTCGATGCGGAACAGGACGTAGGTCGCGGCGTACGGGCTCGGCCGGGGGCTGAGCACCCCACGCTGGATGTCGTGCAGGTCGAGTTCGGGTGCGATGTGGGTCTGTGCGGTCACGGCCGCCACCTGCTTTCCCGGGCGTTACCTCGCCGCGACGATGTTCTTCCAGAAGGTGCGCAGGCTCTCATCGCCGCCGAACAGCGAGCTGAAGATCGTGGAGTCGGCCAGCAGCACGTCGCCGGCCCGCTGTCCGCCGGGAGGCATCCACAGGAACATGTTGAACTCGGTGTTGCCGGCTTCGGTGAACGGGTGCGGCGGCCTGGAGGGGTCGATCGGCTGCCTGCCCAGCACGTGGACGACGTCCGGCGCATCGGTCGTCACGGCGTAGTGCGGCAGGTGCATGTGGAAGTTGAAGGTGCTCACCCCCTCCAGCCACCCCTTGGTGTCAAGGTCCCGGTTGATCGACAGCGGTGCGATCTTCTTGTTTTCCTGTACGGCGGGCCGCAGCCCGTAGCGGTTTTCCACTGGCACGCCCAATCCGGCCATCAGGCCGCGGACGTAGCAGGCGAAACGCTGCTGCCGGGGCACCAGCGCATCACCGTGATGGTGGTATTCGGCGTCGCGCACGGCCAGATCGTCGGAGGCTCCGACGTCGTGGTGCGGCCCCAGCACCAGGCAGGTTCCCTCCCGGGACAGGAACTCCCGCAGCGCCTCGACCTCCCCGGGCTCGGCGTCCTGCCCGGTGACCATGTGGTCCAGGCCGAAGACGAACAAGGTGTCGGTGTCGGCCAGTACCCGCTCGTCCAGCACGGTGCGGAAACCGGCCTGGTCGATGCGCTGGTACACCGGCACGGGGTGGCCGGTGCTCTCCTCGACGAACTGCTGGAAGGGGGTCCAACCCCAGAAGAACAGCTCCAGCGCTCCGGCGACGCCCTGCTGGAAACACCGCGGATCAGACCAGCGGGGGTCCTCATACGTCGGCCAGTTCACCCGCCGCACCTCGGTCATCGTGGAGAACCGGTTGTCGAGCTCGGCCGTGTTCCTGCCCGCCTCGGCCGGATAGCTCCACGACACGTAGATGCTCACCCGCCGCCCTCCGGGGGTGTAGGGGCGCGATGCGTGGTTCTGGTTGTAGACGCGGGCGGTTCTGGGCTGGCTCATCTGGCCTCCGATCGGCAGCGGGACACACCGGGCACCGGCCCGGCCTCCCGGTCCTCACTGCATCTGGTCGAGCATCTCCGACAGGGCGCCCTTGATCCGCAACGCCTTCTTGATCTCGTCGGCGGTGACGTAGGGGTACTCCCCGTACTCGATGAAGCTGGGACAGTGGTGCTCGCGGACGAACCTGACGAACGCCTCCGGGTTGGTCTTCCAGTCCTCGGGGAAGCCCACGAGGTTCTCGAAGGTCGTGCTGACCCCCGACCGGCTGAACAGCGCGACGGCGTCCTCGGTGTACTTGTCGAAATCGGTGTCGAAGATCCCCTGATACATGAAGCGCCTGTCGTCGTCGAACAGCACCCAGCGCAGATAGTGCAGCTTCAGCGGTGCCAGCAGATGCGGATCGGCCTCCAGCGCCTTGGCCAGCGTGTGACCGTGGTTCCTGATCGCCTCAGCCCGCCCCGGCTTGACGTCGGCAATGATCGTGAACCCGTAACACGCCGGGGTGCGCGGGAAGACGGGACCGTACTTACCCTGTTCGAGGTGGTCGGTCTCCTTGGGGATGACCATCGCCTTGGGCGTGATGTCCATGCCTGCTCCTCCGTCACCAGCCAGGGGGAGCAGGCCGAAAGCCGCCTGACCTGCAGAATTATCTCATACCGTCGGGTCTTCGGCCCGGCAGGCGCGGCCGGATCGGCTCACAGCGGCCATCCGTCGCGGGCAGCAGAGGCTCGATCCGTTGCCGGGCCTTGTCGGTCGGCTCACCTCGTCGCATCACGAACGATCGTCCAACCGCATCCACCGTGATCATTTATCAGACATCACCCAGGGGCCTCTCACGCGCCTGTGCTGGAAAACCCCGTCCCCGGCACAGGCCGTACGGAGATCAGACGGCCTGCGAGGTGGCGGCCTCGGGGCGCAGGTCGGCGAGGCTCAGCTGGTGCGCGGGCTCCTCCGGCAGGACGATCCGGCGGGTGGGGACGAGATCCGGTCCGACGTGGAGCAGTTCGCCGGGTTCCATCGGGCTCCATCCGGGATGGTCGTCCATGTGCTCGCTCGCGACCACGTAGGCGGGGGCGCCGACGAGGTCGCGGGAGCGGACGCGGATACGGCCGTCGGTGCCGCTCTGGTCGAGGTGCCGGCCACCGTGGCACCCGCCCGCGGCACGTTGGAGCACGTACAACCGGTGGGTGTCGGGATAACGCAGCGCCCACAGATCCCGCGGGGTGGTGAGAACCAGGTTGAGGCTGTAGATGGGCAGGTGCTGGGCGACCCAGCGGGCCGCGGCCTCGATACCGGCGGCGACGTCGCCGCCGTGCGCCCTGGTCTCGCGAGTGATCAGCGCGAAGAAGCGTTCGGAGTCGGTCTCCCCCTTGACGAGCTTTCGATCCTCGCCCAGCTCCGCGTCGAGGTCGTCCAGGCCCTCGACCACCCCGTTGTGCGCGAAGAGCCGCCCGTCCTGCAGGAAGGGATGCGTGTTGCGTCTCTCCAGGCCGCCGGTGGAGGCGAAACGTACGTGGGCCACGAAGGTGGTGGATTCCACCTTCTTCGCCTCCTCGGCGAAACACCGGTCCCGGTAGGCGGCGATGGGCGCCTTGTGCACCTCCGGGGTGCCGTCGGCGTCGAAGTACCCCAGACCGGTCCCGTCGGGGTCGCGGTGGCTCTGCTTACTGAGGCTGTCCGGCGCGTCCAAAAGCCAGAAGGTGGCACGCGTACGCCGAGGCGCGCTGCTCAGACCGAACAAACGGCACATCTCACCGTCTCCTTCTCACTCGTCCTTCGCCCACGCCGCCCTCCCCCGGCCGACGCGAGCGCCTGCGCACACCCTCAGCCGTGGTGTCGGTGTCTCTTCCCGGCGCCGTGCGCGAAGCCTCCGGCGTCATCGGCGGTGCGGTGCCCGCCTTGCGCCTCCAGGCGGGGCAGGACCCTGCGCAGGTCCTCCATCAACAGATCGGCCAGGTCGTGGCTGAAGCCGTTGCGGACGACGACGCGCAGTACCGCCAGGTCCGTACGGTTCTCGGGAAAGGTGTAGGCGGGCACCAGCCAGCCGCGCTCGCGCAGCGCGGCGGAGACGTCGAAGACCGTGAAGCCGTCGACTCCCTCACGTACCCGGAAGGCGAACACCGGAGCCTCGCCGCCGTCGGTGAGCAGCTCGAAGTGGTCCAGCCCGGCGATCTCCCTTGCCAGGCGGGTCGCCACGTCCCGGCAGGTCCGCTGCACCCGGCGGTAGCCGTCGAAGCCCAGCCGCAGGAAGTTGTAGTACTGCGCGACCACCTGGGCGCCCGGCCGGGAGAAGTTCAGCGCGAAGGTCGGCATGTCCCCGCCGAGGTAGTTGACGCGGAAGACCAGATCGTCGGGGAGCGCCCGGGAGTCGCGCCACAGCACCCAGCCCACCCCCGGCATCACCAGCCCGTACTTGTGTCCGGAGGTGTTGATCGACGCCACCCGTGGCACCCGGAAGTCCCAGTGCAGGTCCGGATCGAGGAAGGGCGCGATCATCGCGCCGGAGGCGCCGTCCACGTGGATCGGCACGTCGAGTCCGGTGCGGGCCTGCAGGTCGTCCAGGGCCGCGGCGATGTCGGCGACGGGCTCGTAGCTGCCGTCGTAGGTCGACCCCAGGATGGCCACGACCCCGATGGTGTTCTCGTCGCACCGCTCGACGGCGGTCTGCGGGCTCAGGTGGTATCGATCGCCCTCCATCGGCACGTAGCGGGGTTCGATGTCGAAGTAGTCGGCGAACTTGTCCCAGCAGATCTGTACGTTGACGCCCATGACGAGATTGGGCCGGTCGTCTGGGCGGCCCTCCGCACGGCGCCGCTGCCGCCAGCGTCGCTTGAGCGCCAGGCCCCCCAGCATGGCCGCCTCGCTCGACCCTGTCGTCGAGCAGCCCGTCGCGCGGTGAGGGTCCTCGGCGTGCCAGAGCCTGGCGAGGATGTCCACGCACCGCGTCTCCAGCTCCGCGGTCTGTGGATACTCGTCCTTGTCGATCATGTTCTTCTCGACGCACTCGGCCATCAGCCTCAGTGCCTGCGGCTCCGCCCAGGTGCTCACGAACGTCGCGAGGTTCAGCCGCGCGTTGCCGTCCAGCATCAGCTCGTCGTGAACCAGCTGGTAGGCCGTCTCCGGCTCCATCTCCCCTGCCGGCATGGCGTGGCGCGGGACCCGCAGGGGCTCCCGGCTGAAGATCGGATTGATCTCCAGATCCCGGCTTCCGCGCCCGGTGTGACCTGGCCGCCTCAGAGGCATCGTCCACGTCCTTCCCCAGCTGATCAAACCGCTGTGAGCTGGGGTTTTCCCCTTGAACGGGGTACCCAGGCCACCGCCGCGCGACACCCCCGCCGCAGTGGCCCCGCCGAGACCTCACCGCCTGACCGAAGAACCGTGACCGTTGATCGGGACCGTTGTCCGTGTCCGTGGGCCGGGACCATACGTCGGGAACATGCGTCGGGACCGTGGGCCGAGAACGTGGGCCGAGAACGTGAAAGCAGATCGACGGATCGGGTGATGAGGGATGACCGCTGATCGCGTCCGAAGGGTTGCACATGACGGGAAGACCATCGTGACCACGATGTCCTGGACCGATCGTCCAGCGGACGACGCCGAGGTCCTCCGGCTCTCCCTCGTCGAGTCCGAGCGGTTCAGCGCGATCTTCGACCTCCACTTCCACGAGATCCACCGCTACGTCGCGCAGCGACTCGGCGCCGACAGCGCGGAGGACGTCGTGGCGGAGACGTTTCTCACCGCGTTCCGCAAGCGGGCGCTCTACGACCCGTCGCGCGCCGGCGTGCGGGCCTGGCTGTACGGGATCGCGACCAACCTCATCGGCAAACAACGTCGCGTCGAGGTGCGCACGCTACGCGCGCTCGGGCGCCACGGCCCGGACCCCGACTCGCCGGGACACGAGGAACAGGTCGCGGCGCGGGTCAGCGCGGAGAGCCTGCGGCCGAGCCTGGCGACGGCGCTGGCCGGGCTCCACCGGCGAGACCGCGACGTCCTCCTCCTGGTGGCCCTGGCCGGGCTCAGCCACGAGGAGATCTCCGGTGCCCTCGACATCCCGTACGGGACCGTCGGGTCACGCCTGAACCGGGCGAGGAGAAAACTGCGCGCCGCGCTGGGTGGCACCAACCCCATGCTCGAACCCGAGGAGACCGATCGTGGATGAGCTGGAGAAGGTTCGCGAACTGTACGGCGAGCCGCAGCCCGACCCGTTTCTCAAGGCCAGGGTGTTCGGGCGGTTGCAGGCCGAACCCCGGCGCCGCCGGTGGTTGCCGTGGACGGTCGCGCTGACCGGCCTCTCCACCGCCATAACCGTGGCCGTGATCGTGGCCGTGCTCGTTCCGACGACGACGGCGGACCGGGCCCCTGAGATCTCCGGGCGGTCGGTCCTTCTCGCGGCGGCGACCAGGGCGGAGGCGGACCCCGCGACGACGGGAGCGTACTGGCGCGTCAAAAAGTCGCACCGCAGGACACACCCGGAGCCGCTGGGAAAGGGGCAGAACCGCTACCGGGTGGTGGAGTCGTGGCTCACCGAGCAGTGGGCCGCCGAGGACGGCAGGATCTGGGCCGGTTCGCGGACGCTGGGGGCGCGTCCGGGAAGCGCGGCCGACAGCGAGGCGTGGCGCCGCGACGGGTCTCCCAGCGAGTGGGCGGGCGTGGCCCCGTCCTGGAGTCCTTCGGGAGGAGAAACCCTGTCCTCGTCGCCGGGTGAGGGCCTGCTCAAGCCCGTCACCGGCAGGACGGCCTTCAGCGTGGCCGGTCGGGACATGACCTTCGAGCAGATCCGGGAGCTTCCGGCCGACCCCGCCGTACTGAAGGACCGGATCTCCTCGATGGTGCGAGGTGCGCCGCGCGGTTCGGACAGCGGCGTCCTGGCGGACGCGCTCAGCGGTCTGCTGTGGAGCAAGCCGTCGTCGCCCGAGGTGCGGGCGGCCGCCTATCGTGCCCTGGCGGAACTGCCGAACGTCCGCTACCTGGGCACGGCGCGGGACGAGCGGGGCAGGAAGGGTGCCGCGTTCTCCTTCACCGTGCGGACCTCCCCGACCGCTCCCGCCCTCGTCCAGCGGACGCTGATCATCGATGTCGCCAGCTCCCGGGTGCTGTCCTCGACCGATGCGGGCGGGCCCGGAGAGGAGGAGGTCGAGGTGGTCCTGGAGGCGGGCTGGACGGACGACAAGCCCGCCCCTCCCTCACTCCCGTAACCCGCCCGATCACCGTCTCCCCAGCCCACCGGACGCCCCCGGGGCGGTCACCGTCTCCGCATCCCCATAACCAACCGGACGTCCCGGGCCTCGCCCGACCGGTCACGTCTCCTTGACCCACCGGCCGTCTTCAGGCTGCGCCGGCCCTCCCACAGCTCACCGGCTCTCTTCGGGCTGCGCGGAAACGGCCCGGCCATCCCGGTGTGCGACCGTTCGCGGGCTCGTGAGGACGTCCGCACCTCACCCTTTGGAGCGATCACGTGTTTCAGCGCGCCCGCAGGGCCCTCGGCCTGATCACGAGGCGTCCCGCCCCGTCATCCCCCGTGCCCCAGGACGGCCCGGTCGTCTATCCTGCCGGGTGGTTCCCAGCGATCAAGGTTGACGAGGTCATGCGGGGCCGGGTCGCGTTCGTCGGCCTGCCCCCCGCCGGCCTGGGCTCGGACATCGACTGGCGCGCCGACCCGTACGGCAACCGTTCCTGGGCGCTGAACCTCCACGCGCTGAGATGGATGGGCCGCCTGGTCGGGGAGTACGAGCGGTCGGGCAGGCAGGAGTGTCTCACCCGCGCCACGGAGATCGCCGGCGACTGGGTAAGGAAGAACCCTCGCGGCGGGACCGGGGTCAGTCCCTGGGCCTGGGCCGAGCATCCGGTCGCACTGCGCGCACCGGCGCTGGTCTGTCTCAGCGCGCACGTACGCGCCACCTGGCTGTTCGACAGCCTGGCCGAGCACGGCGGGATCCTGTCCGACCCCGCGCTCTATCGTCAGGGCCACAACCACGGCCTGGACCAGGACATCGCGCTGCTCGCGGTCGGCTGCCGTCTCCGGCGAGAACGATGGAGGGACCTGGCCGTCCGGCGGATGACCGAGTCGGCGGAACTCTCCATCGACGCGCAGGGAGCGCTGCACGAGCAGGCCCCGAGATACGGCCTCTACGTTCACCGGCGGCTGGGGGCGGCCCTGGAGGCGATCGGGAGGAGCGGGGTCGCGGTCCCCGCGAGCCTCGCCGCGCGGCGGACATCGCTGGAGGCGTACGTCAGCCACGCCACCCAGCCCGACGGCCGTCTGGTGCCGATCGGTGACAGCCCCGCCGACACACGCCCGAAGGGTTTCCCGCACGAGAAGGACACGGTGAAGGTGTTCGACGGCGGCTACGTTTTCGGCAGGACGGCGTGGGGCGACCCGCGATCCGCCCACTACTCGATCAGGTTCGGCCCCGGACGCCGCCTGCACGGCCACGAGGACCATCTGGGCGTCACCTACCACGCCCACGGCCGGGACATCCTGGTGGAGGCGGGCTTCCACTCCTACGAGAGGACGGCCTACCGGGAGTGGACGACCTCCCCCGAGGCGCACAACGTTCCCGTCGTCGTGGGCGCCACCTTTCGCGAGGGTACGGCGACCCGCCTCGTGAACTCGTTCGTGGAACGCACCCGCCAGTCCTACACGCTCGCCGACGACGCGTACGGCGTCCGGCGCACGCGCTCGGTCCTGGTCTGCCACGGCCCCGATCTGATGGCCGTACTGGACACGGTCCCCGCCGGGTCGGCGCTGCGCAACCTGTGGCACCTCGGTCCCTCGCTCGGGGTCGTCTCCAGCCGCGACGGCAGGGTGGTGCTGGCCGACGGGAGCCTGCGCGTGACGCTGCTGCAACTCGCGATGCCCTCCCTCCGGCCGATCGGCGGCCAGGAGGTGCGCCCCTGCGCGATCTCGACCGGCTATCTCAAAAAGGCCGACACGGTGACGGTGCTCTCTCCTCCCGCCGCCTCCCTGCTGACCTTGATCGTCCCCGGCGCCGAAGATCCGGAGATCAGCCTCTCCGAGGGAAGGGTGACCGTCCGCACCCCCGGCGGCCCCGTCTCCTTCACGCCCTCACTCGACCGTCCCTGACCGGTACCGCGCCCTGTCCGAGACCGGTCTCTGGGGGAGTGATCATTATGGCGGCC
Source organism: Streptosporangium sp. NPDC000509 (assembly GCF_042898365.1). NCBI lineage: Bacteria > Bacillati > Actinomycetota > Actinomycetes > Streptosporangiales > Streptosporangiaceae > Streptosporangium > Streptosporangium sp. NPDC000509. The sequence goes on from NZ_JBIAYX010000001.1 coordinate 832,282, forward strand.
GAGCCGAATCGCCCCCAACAGGTACCGACCGCACAAAAAAGATCGGCATACCAATGCCGGATGCGCGATCCAGAAGGGCCCGCACACAGAAACGCCTGATGCGAGGCTCTTTTCCATGTAAATCTGATCGCGTGCATCCAATCACAACTCTCCCCGTCGCCATTCCGTCCGGCGAAGCAGCCTCCGAACCGGCCGTACACCCCCTCATAATCCTCGCAGGCCTCCTGATCATCGGATATCTCATCTCCTGCGCATTTCACCCATACATGAGATGCAAAACCTGCAACAGGTCAAAAGAATCGCATTCCACAACCTTCAAGGGCGCATTTGGTAAATGCCGTGATTGCCATGGAAAGGGACATCACATACGGCGAGGCGCGCGGTTCCTCGGACGGAAGGAGTGACCGGGTCGCCCGCGACGTCCCATAAGACGAGATGTCCGCGCTTGGAGGGAAACCCAAAACACGTCGGGTCCAGGCGAAATCGCCTGGACCCGACGTCCGTCATCGGCTAGCGGGTGGTCATGCCCTGGTCCATCTCTGGGTGGCCTGGCCGTTGCACGTGGCGACGGTCACGGCGGAGGTGTTACCGGTGCCGGTGACGTTGAGGCAGAGGTTGTTGGCGCCGCTGGTCACGGTGCCGTTGGAGTTGAAGGTCCACTGCTGGTTGCTGTTGGTGTGGCAGTCCCACAGTTGCACGCGGGTGCCGGAGCCGGCGTTCGTGGGTGAGTCCAGGCACTTGCCGAGGGTCTGGAGTCTGCCGGAGTCGTGGCTGAAGAGCTGGTTGGGGTTGGTGTGGCAGTCGTAGATCTGCAACTGGGTGCCGTTGGCGCTGGCGCTGTTGGGCGAGTCGACACAGCGTCCGGCGCCCTCGTTGCGCAGGCGGAAGCTGGTCGTGGGGGTCGGGGTGGGAGTCGGCGTCACCGTCGGGGTGACGGTCGGGGTGGGCGTCGGGTTGGGCGTGGAGGTGCTCTGGAACTGGGAGACGAACTTCCACACCTCCCCCTTGGTCCAGGTTTGGGCGCCGTTCTCGGTGTAGGTCCCGTCCACCGGGGCGGGCGTGTGACCGTTGTCGTACGCGGCCCAGACGACGGGGTATCCGGCCCGGCACCCCGAGTAGGCGGTGACGACGTGCCCTCGGCTGCCCGAGCCCGGCTCAGGCGGGTTCTGGGCGGTACAGCCGTTGTTGCGGACGAACCTGTCCCGCAGCGCCCGCCCCTGCGAGATGTTGAGGACGCTGTCGGTGATGCCGTGCAGTCCCATGTACGCGATGGGCTGGGAGCCGTCGCTGCATCCGCTGAGCTGCGCGCCGGCGAACACCGCGACCGCGCGGAAGACATTCGCGCGGCTGCAGGCGAGGGAGAAGCTCATGCCGCCGCCGTAGCTGAACCCCATGGCGAAGCGCAGCGAGGGGTCGACACAGAGATCCGCCTCCACCCGCCGCATGATGTCGTCGAAGAGGGTGACGTCCTCGCCGTTGGAGTTGGCCCAGCCGTTGTTGAGGCCCTGCGGCGCGATGAAGATCGCGGTGTTGTTCGACAGCTGCCGCTGCCCGTAGTAGGACCAGGAGGCCCCGCTGCTTCCACCGGAGTCGACGTCGTTCATGGTGCCGTTCAGCCAGTGGATGCCGAAGATCAGGCGATAGGGGGTGTTGTTGTTGTAGTTCGCGGGAATTCGCAGAATGAAGCTGCGATTCTTTCCGCTGGACTGAATGGTGTGCGTTCCACTGCTCAGCGTCGGGTTCTTTCCACATCCCGCGGTTCCCGCGAATGCGGCGGCGGACGCAGAGCTCCCTGCACTGCTGCCGCTGCTCATCGCCGCGTGCCCCGTCATCAGGACGACAGCCGCCGCGAGCGCCACGGCCCCGAGGATGGACCTATGCTTCAACATTTGCGCTTCCCTCTGGCTGTAGGGACCGGGCCGACGATAAAGACATGTTCTGCGTTCCTCTCCATCAGCGGCATCCAATTCCTGGAGTTGTGAAACCGGAATCGAATTGTGAGCGCTAACGTTCACCAGAACTCATCGGTATGCCGCTTGCACGCCGTAGGGGGTGTAGTGCAAGGGAGCAAATACGACCCGATTGCGGATGTCAAGTAACTTGCTTCGCAGCCCTCGGACGCCGAGCCTGCCAGGCACGCACTTACGCGCGCTGGCCAGGGAAAGGTTCGCGCCCACCCCCCGCCTCACAGGATGAAACTTTCGCAGTGAGGAGGTCGACCGCGCGCCGGATGGAGGGCACCGACCCTCAAATATGATCATGGAATGCCGCTGTCACGTGCATTATGTTCTGCTCAGAAGTTTCGGCAGAGTTCCGATAGTTTCGGCATTCATTCGGCGCGATCAACCACCGAAAGCCGACGACCGTTGACAGCCGAACGATCAGAGAGCACCTCGGACCTCGTAAGTGCGGGTCACGGATGCTCTTGTCATGACCATGAGGGGTAGGGCGGGCGGGACTCGATCATCACCTGATGACGGTACGAACCAGAGGTGAACATGGACACTCACGGATAGGCGAGGTTACGCATGATCAAGCATGGGCCACCTCGCTTACCGTGAGCGCACGACCGCCCGGATTCTCGATCCTCGGGCCCAACCGCGGCCTTCGGGGGCCGGTGATCGTCCGGTGGCGTTTGGCCTATCAGGCGCGGTCGTGGAGAGTGACCTGGTAGCCGTCGGGGTCGGCGAAGGTGAATGTCCGGCCGAAGGGGCCGTCGATCGGCGCGGAAACGATGGTGTGACCGTCGGCGACGAGAGCATCGTGAATGGCCTGGACGTCTGTGGCGTGGAGCCAGATCGCGGCACCGATGCCGGGCTGAGCGACGGATGCGAGATCGGTGCCGGGAACGACGTCGCGGAGTGCGAACGCGATCGGCTTCGTCTCGAAGACGACGGCGTGCGGAGGTCCGGCCTGCGAGCGGACGAGGCCGAGGTACTGCTCGTAGAACGCCCGCGAAGCGTCGAGGTCGCGCGCTTGGAGCGAGATGAAGTCGGGGCCGGTGGCGGGCATGACGATGCTCCTTCTCTTCGTGTCAGGTTCCTGACACAGGTCAATCTATGTCAGAATACTGAC